>JBOIDC010000007.1:0-69849 GCA_050740315.1 Gammaproteobacteria bacterium
GCCATTTAGTTTCTGTATCGCGCCTCAACCGGCTTAGTCCCGCCGGATGCTGCGCATGTAAAACCGCAAGTGTCGCCCCGACGCGCGCCAGCACGGCGGCGTCGTCGGGCTGAGCGCCGACAAACGTTTCGCTGAGCGGCCGGCCGGCCAGCCACTCGAACGCGAGCAGTCGATGGCGGGCCGAATGTCCCAACGACCTAGCTACGTTAAGCCCTCGCCACGCGGTGAGCGCGTCCGCGTTCGTTCGGGCGGCCGGATAATCGTGTTTGGTGTAAAGCTTGAGCGTTGCCTGCGTACCATCCTCGGTGGACAGCTTCGCCACGTAACGCCGTCTCGGCTTATAGCGCAAGAGATGCAACGCGCCATCCCAAAACTCGGGCCGATCGGGCATCAATTTGCGCAGCAGTCTGTTACGGTCATTCGAGTTGCCCAGGCGCCGCAGAGATTTCAGTCTGCCGTCATTCGGGAACAGCGCGACCGACGCGGCATGCCCATCGAGCACGACACCGCCGGGCCCGAGCATGCTGACAAGCGGTACACGCTGGCGGGCCTTATTCAGTTTGTCCCGCAGATCGGGCCGATAGGCAATCGCGTGCGCGGATAAGGTCACGCCATCGATGTCCAGCCGATACGCCGCCAGACAATTGGTGCCTGGTTTGTAACGGAGATAATCGATGGTTGCGCCGGTGATCGCGGCGGCGCCGGGCAGGTGGGCGCGCAGTTTTGCGACCAGCCGGTCGGAGTCCAGCAACAGGGGCAGACCCGGAATGGCCGGATCGCGCTTGACCAGCGCGGCGTCAGGGCGCGACAGCATGCAGCATCCCCGGTGCGCGTTCGGCTTGCGCCTGTAAGCGATAAAGCGCGGCGTAACAGCCGTTGACCTGCAGCAGCTGATCGTGCGTGCCGCGCTCGGCCACGCGCCCGTCTTCGATGTAGAGGATCAGGTCCGAACGCGCGGCCAGCTTCAGATCGTGCGTAACGAGGAACGTGGTGCGATGCGCCGCAAGCCGCCGCAAAGCCTCGATCACCGCGCGTTCGTTCTGTTCGTCCAGCCCCACCGTCGGCTCGTCCAGGATCAGGATGGGCGCCTGGCGGATGGCCGCGCGCGCGATGGCGAGGCGCTGGCGCTGACCGCCGGACAACGTCGCGCCGCGCTCGCTCAAGATGGTGTCGTAGCCCTGTGGCAGCGCGACGATGAACTCATGCGCGTTGGCCAGCCGCGCGACCGCCTCGATCTGCGCGTTGGTGGCGCCCGGCGCGCCGTACGCGATGTTGTCACGCACGCTCGCGGCGAACAGCAGGCTATCCTGCAAGACCACGCCCAACTGTGCGCGCAGTGATTCCAGGGTGCAGGCGCGGATGTCGTGACCGTCGATGGTGATGCGTCCCTGGCTGGGGTCGTAAAGACGCAGCAAAAGGTTCATCAAGGTGGACTTGCCGTTGCCGGAAGGCCCGACCAGCACGACCCGTTGCCCGGGAGACACCTCGAAATCGATGTCCTTCAACATCGGTTGTCCGGGCTCGTATTCGAAGCTGACGTGCTCGAAACACACCGCGCCATGGAAGCGCGGTGCCGGTTCGGCATCCGGCCTGTCGCGGACTTCGGGCACGCGGTTGAGCAGATCGAGAATGCGTTCGCCGGAAGCGGCGGCTTTGGACAGGCGGCCCGTGTACTTGGCGAAGTCCTTGACTGGCTTGAACGCGCTCTTGAGGTAGGTGAGAAATACCAGCAGATCGCCCGGCGTGAGCGCGCCGCGCAGCACCAGGCGCACGCCGTACCACAACACCAGCGCGGTCCCTATGGCGATGAACACGTCCACGCTGCGTTCGAGGCTCGCCATCAGGCGCTTGCCCTTGACCGCCTCCTTGAAATCCTTCTGATTCTGGCTGGAGAAGGCATCCGCAAAGAAGCGTTCCAGCGACAAGGCCTTGATGACCTTGATCGCACCGATGGATTCCGCGGCGGTCGCAGCCATCGCCCCTTCGCGCTGGCGCTGCTTGCGCGACGCGTCTTTGATGCGACGGCTTAACGTGGTGGTGCGCCACCAGAACAGCGGGATGATCACCAGCGCCAGCAAGGTGAGCTGCCAGTGCAGCCATAGCATCACGCCGACCATGCCGATGAGGATCAGCGTATTGCCCACCAGCGGCAGGGCGGCAGTGACGACGACCTCCTTGAGCATGCCGACATCGCTGATTACCCGCACCGTCAAGTCACCGGCCCGCGCCCTGGTGTGAAAGGAGAGCGACAGATACTGCAGGTGGCGGTACACGACGTTGCGGACTTCCGTCAGCACGCGATTACCGGTGACCGCAAAACCTATCGTGCTCGCATAGGCTGTTAATGCGCGCAGGCCGGCGAACAGCACTACCGCCAACACGCAGTAGGTGAGCAAGGTCATCGGCGCAAGGGCATCGATGGCGGGATAGCCCGAAGCGCCCGCGGTGTTCGCGGCGCCTTCGGACAGGATCACGTAGTCGAAGATGAATTTAAGCGGCCACGGTTCCAGCAGGCGGAAGAAAACCTCCGCGACCAACGCCAGCATGCCGCCCGCGATCAGGAGGCGCTGTTTGCGGATATACGGCATGAACTGGCGCACGATGCGGCCCAGGCTGGGCATGCTGTCCTTGAGGGTCTGCGGACGCGCCATGTCAGAGGACCGCCTTCGCCGCGTGACCGCCGGCACGCGGCGAGCCCAGTTCGGCCAGTTCGAGAATGCGCCGCGCCACGCCGTCCCAGGTGTGTTTTTCGAGTATATCCGCGCGCGCCGCCGCCGCCAGCCGTATGCGCAATCCAGGCGCCTGCCGCAAACGATCCAGCGCGTTCGCCAGGTCTTCGGCGTCGCCCGGCGCGCACAACAGACCATTGACGTCGTGTGTAATGAGGCCGTCCAGTTGCCCGATGCGGCTTGCAACCACCGGCACGCAGGCGGCCATGTACTCGTAGACCTTGAGCGGCGAGAAATAGAAGTTCTCCAGCCGCGGGTAGGGCGCCACCGCGACGTCCATGATGGCCAGCAGCGCGGGTATCTCGTGCGGCGGGACCGCGCCCGTAAAACGCGTGTGTTCGAGCACGCCGCGCGCCTGCAACGCCTCTTCAAGACCCGCCCGCTCATCTCCGTCACCGACGATCAGCAGGCGCGTCTTGGGATCTTTTTCGTGCAAAGCCGCGAAGGCGTCGACCAGCACCGGCAAACCGTGCCAGGGCTTCAACGTGCCGACGAAGCCGATGGTGAATTTACCGTCGTGAGCAGCGCCGGGCGATACTGAATCGGGCGGAAAACGCTCGGGATTCACCCCGTTGGGCACCAGATGCACACGGTCGCTGGCGTACGGCCGCAGGTAACCGACGACACTAGCGGAAACGCCAAGCAGGGCGCTGGCGGCGCCGAACACCCGCTCGGCGACCCACTCGGCGCCGGCGCGATCGACCAGGCCCCGGTAGCGCGCCTGTTCCTCGATCAGCGGCGTGTTCACTTCCAGCAGGCCCGGGATGCGGCGCGCGCGCGCGTAGTCCATGCCGGCGAAGCTCCACAACGAATAGCGCTCGTAGACGAGATCGAAAGCACCCGCGCGCGCCAGCGCATTTAGCAGATCGTAGTTGTTGGCGAGCGCCGCCTGCTCGCGCGCGGCGGTTTCGCCCTTGGGCAGGGCGGGCAAGGGGTGAACCGTCACCGCCCGCAGGTCCGGACCGGGATCGCCGCCGGTACGTGTCGCAAACAGATCGATGCGAGCGCCGTGTTTGATCAGTCCGCGCAGGATTTCCTGCACGTGAATCGAGCTGCCCTTGCGGCCGAACACCGGTACGCCGGGATCGGCGCAAACGTACGCGACGCGCATCAGACCGCCGCGCGGACGCGCTCCGCGCCCGGGCGCGCGGCGGCGTGAAAGATCTCGCGCTGCTGCGCGGTGTTGCCATGAATATCGAACGCCTGCTCGATGTGGCGCCGCGCGCCACGGGCGAGCCGCTCGCGCAACGCCGCGTCGGTCAGCAGCCGTTCCAGCGCCACCGCCAGCGTCGCCGGATCGTGCTGCGGGACGATCAATCCTGTTACGCCGTCGCGCACCGCCTCGGGAATGCCGGTCACGGCGGTGGCGACGCACGGCGTGCCCAGTGCCATCGCCTCCAGCAATACGGTCGGCAGGCCGTCCTGATTGTTGTCCGACCCCACCACGCAAGGCGCGGCGAATGCGGCCGCGGCCTGCACGTGCGCGATCACCTCGCGTTGCGGGCGCGGGCCCAGCAGTCGAACGCGCTGATGCAGGTCCAGCTGTTCGATCCGGGCCCGCAATGACCCTTCGAGCTCGCCGGTGCCGATGATCTCGCACTCGAAATTCCGGCCGTTGCGGTCAAGTATCGCGCAGGCGTCGATCAGATCGTGGAAGCCTTTTTTCTCAATCAGGCGGCCGACGGCCACGATGCGCGGCGCGCGTTCGTTTGGCGCAGCATAGGGGAATTGATTGAGGTCGAGCCCGTTGTATATGCGGTACAGACGCGCCACCGCGGGCCCGAAGGCGCGGCGTAGAAAATCCTGATTGTAGTCGCTGACCGTGATCACCGCGCGCGCATCGTTGAACTTGCGCCGCAGATCGGCGGGATCCACGCTCTCGTGAAAGATGTCCTTGGCGTGCGTGGTGAACGTGTACGGCACGTCGGCGAAGCGCGCCGCTAGCCGCGCCACGCCGGTCGCAGAGGTGGCGAAGTGGGCGTGCAGATGCTGGATGTTCTTGAGACGGATTTCTCGCGCCAGCAGCACCGCCTGATAGATTTCGCGGATGTCCTCGCCGCGGGCGATTTCAAGATCGCGCCACAGGCCGGGCAGATGCTCGCTGGTTTGTTCCAGCGTCTCCCAGAACTGAATGGCCTTCAGACCCTCCGCTGGTAAATACGTGACCGGCGCGCGCACGCGCGAAATGATGTCCTGAAAATGCGTATCACAGGATTGCCGCAGCGCGAAGATTTCCACGTCCAGACCGGCGGCCTCGTGCGCCAGGATCTCGTTGACGATGAAGGTCTCTGAGTAGCGCGGGTAACGTTTCAGCACGTAGCCGACGCGTAACGATTCGACGGCGCTCATGCCGGCCTCCCGGCACCGGGCGAAAAACTGTTCATGTTCGATGGCGCGCGCAGCGACGGGTTTGGCGTTACGAGGTTGTCGTGTGAGGTCTGTTGCATGGCAGGTATTGTCCAAAAATCGCGATGCGTGGTCGTCGTTAGCAAGCATCCACGTAGGGCGCCGGGCCTGTCGGGCCCGGGCAAGTGAACGTGGTGAATACCTCTTTCAGCAGCTGAGGCAGCTTCGTCAAGCCCATCAGATTGATCCGTCCGGCGAGGTGCGGCTGCGGCGCCATGTCGCGGGTCAGCCACGCGCTCAGGGCGGCCGGCGTCACCTGGTCGGCGCACAGCATGTCGATCAGCCCGAGGTCCCGCAGGCGCTCCGCGCGAATCTGCTGCTCCAGCCGTGGCCGCGAACGCGGCACGATGAGCGCGCGCTTCTCGAACGAAATAATCTCGTTGACTGTGTTGTAGCCGCCCATCGCGATCACGCGCTCGGCGCGGCGCAGCAGCGGGGTCGGTTCGGGGAAAAATTCGAGTACGCGCAGGCGCGGATTGCGCGCGGCGCGCCGGTGCAGGCGCTGCTGGACGTCTTCGGGCAAGGAGGGACCGGTGAGCAACACGCCAGTCGCGCCCGTCGGAAATTGCGTCTGCGCGAAGGCCTCGGCCAGCTGCGCGCCATCCTGACCGCCGCCAAGGGTGCACAGGATGATCGGGCCTTTCGGCAGCTTTATATCGCTGGCCGGGCCGATGTCCTCGGCGGCCGCGAATTCCAGCCGCGCCCGCTGATCGAAATAGCCCGTGTAATGAACTTTCGCGGCCAGATCCGCGGAAAAACCGTACTTGTTCACCATGTCGTACACCGCCGGATCGCCGTAGATCCACACCGAGTCGTAGTATTCGTGGATTGCGCCTTCGTTGGCCGCCTCAGTCCATTCACGGCGTACCACCGCCGGGTCGTCCAGCACGTCGCGCAGACCGAGAACGCAGTGCGTACGTCCCCGCGCGCGCAGATATTCAAGCGTCGGGTCGAGCTCGCGCCGCACGCCGCGCGGCACGTTGTCGACGATCAGCACGTCGGGCTCGAACGCTTCCAGCGCCACTTTGATCGTATTCGCACGCAGGTTGATGAGTTTTTCGAGCGACATGTTCAGCCGCCGCGAGCTGTATTGCCCGTCCAGGCCCTTGTGCAGGGCGGGCAGACACAGACAATCCACACTGGGCGGCAGCGCAAACGCGGTCGCGCGGCGTGCGCCGGCGATCATCAGCACGGTGGCCTGCAGCGGTGGCCGCGACAGCGCTTGGGCGATCAGCAGATTGCGGCGCATGTGACCCAGTCCCATGGTGTCGTGGGAATACAGGGCGATGCGCCGCGGCGCGCCGTCGGCTTGTAGTTCCATCGGCCCTGGGGGCAGGTTCGGTATCATCGGAGCGCCGTCCGCAGGTGCGGGCTGGGCTGCGTGACGGTGTTCACCCGGCGCGCCGGGGCCGCTGCTCGCCAACGATGCAAAGCCCGCGTTCTGGTGATGCCAGCTTGCCCGCCGCCCGGCGGTAATCGATTCGTGATGGTTGGCGAACATTGTGTGCGTATCTCTGATCAACCGAATTTGTGGCACCGCGCCCGCGGCACGCTTATGCCGCTCTGCCCAGTAATTTGGAGACGGTGTCGGCGATCTGGTCCAGCGGGCTGGGTTTCGACAGGCAGGCGATGACACCCTGCGCGTGCGCGGACTTTCTAATCTCCGGGGTGCCGTACGCGGTCAGCAGGATGATGCACAGCGACGGCTGGCGCTCCAGGGCATAAGCGGCGATATGGAGGCCGTCGACATCATCGCTGCCGGTCAGGCGCAGGTCGGTGATCAGCGCAGCATAGCCGCGCTCGGCCAGCAGCCGCTCGGCCTCGGTCCGGTCGCGGGCGCAGTCCACTTCATAGCCGCGCACCTCGAAGTAATCGCCCATCGCGAACAGGATGGCCTTCTCGTCATCGACTATGAGCAATCTCGGCTTCATACCGTCCGCTGTTTACAAGGCTTGTGCCAAAGCCGAAAAATTTTCGCTCGATATCAGCAAGTTAATGATCCTGTAACACTTATACACGGAATTGTAACAATCGGGATGAGCGCCAAAGGAGTTGATGCGGGTATCTGTCTGGATTCCAGACGCGGATGTATGAAATCTGGACGGCATGGGACGCCGGAGGGGGCGCCACGTCAATATCCGCGATGAGGCGGTGATTGAGCTACGCATGTCCGCGCCGGCGGCCGGCGCGGATCAAGTCAGCGGCGAATGTGTTTAAGCCGTGTCTTCCAGCAGCTTCGATACGGTCTCGACAATCTCGTCCAGCGGCCTTGGCTTGGACAGACACACATCGATCCCGAGCGCACGGGCGGCGCGTTCGATTTCCGGCGTGCCGTAGGCGGTCAGCAGGATGCTGCGGATCGCCGGATTGCGTTTGAGCGCGTACGCCGCGATGTCCAGGCCGTCGGTATCGCCGACGCCGGCTAGGCGCAGGTCCGTTATCAGCACCGCGTAAGTGTGGTCGGTCAACAAGGCTTCGGCTTCCTGTCTATCAGGCGCGCAATCAACATCGAAGCCGTAGGCGGCTAAGTATTCCCGCATAGCGAATAGGATCGCGCGCTCGTCGTCAACGACCAATATGTTTGTTGGCATAGTCTTGTGTTTGTTGATCTGCCCTGGTTGATCTAGGGCTTGGACGCCGCGATACCGTAACGTTTGATTTTCTGGTAAAGCGAGCTGCGCGGTATACCCAGCCGCGCGGCGGCGCGATCCACATGGCCTTGCTCCGCGCCGAGCACGCGCTCGATATGCAGCCGCTCCACCTCCAGCAAGGTCAGGTCTAGGTCGGGCATGTTCGCGTCACTCCACGCCGTCTCCTCGAAGCGCAGGTCGCGGCGCTTCAGCGTATCGCTGTTGCTAAGCAATGTCGCGCGTTCCAGCACGTTGCGCAACTCCCGAATGTTGCCGGGCCAGGGGTACGCCTGCAACGTCTGCTCGGCGTCGGGCGACAGTCTCAGATTGTTGCGACCCAGCTCGGCCGCCAGCCTCGCCAGCAGGGCGTCCGCGATGATGGAGATATCTTCGCGACGTTGTCGCAGCGCGGGCACCGTCAGCGGAATGGTGCTGATGCGGAAATACAGGTCGCTGCGAAACCGCTGCTCCCGCACCAGATGCTGGAGGTCCTGATGCGTCGCGGCGATCAGACTGATATCGACATGCCGGTCCTCCACTTCGCCCAAGCGGCGGAAGCGTTTTTCCTCCAGCACTTTCAGGAGCTTGGGCTGCACCTGCGCGCCCATGTCGCCGATCTCGTCGAGAAACACCGTGCCGCGCTGCGCGACTTCCAGCATACCGGTCTTGTCCGCCACCGCGCCGGTGAACGCGCCCTTCTTGTGGCCGAACAACTCCGTTTCCAGAAACTCATGCGACAGGCCGGCACAGTTCAGATCCACGAACGTCTCGTCCGCGCGCGGGCCGTTCGTGTGCAGCCATTTCGCCAGCACGCCTTTGCCGGTGCCGGTTTCGCCGTGCAGGAGAATCGGGCGCTCCGCGGCCGCAATTTTCAGCGCCTGCTCCTTAAGTTCGCGGATTGCCGGGCTATCGCCGATGAACGGATCGACGGACTCGCGCGCCTGGCGGGTCTCACCCGCCAGCTGTTTCTGGCGGTTGCGCCTGTTTTCCAGCAGGCGTTCGAGGATCACGCCCAGCGCCGGCAGCTCGATGGGTTTGGTGAGAAACTGCTCGGCGCCTTGCTTGATGGCCTGCACGGCCAGATCGATGGAGCCGTGGCCGGTCAGCACTACCAGCGGCACGCCGGCGTCGACGTCCTTGAGGCGCGGCATCAGCTCCAGCGCGTTCATGTCCGGCAGTCGGTAATCGACGATGACGGCGTCCGGACGCGCCGCGCGGAATACCGTCTCCGCCTCCCGGCCGTCCTTGGCCTCGCAGACCGCGTAGCGATGCTGCTCCAGAAAATCGCGCAACGCAAAGCGGATCGGTGCTTCGTCGTCTACGATCAGGATTTTGCTCTTGGCCATGATGTCGCCATTGCTGAGTGTTATGCGGCAGGCAGCCGCACGGTCATCACCGCGCCGCCCTCCGGCCGGTTCGCGGCGCTGACCGCGCCGCCGTGTTCCTCTACGATACGCCGCACGATCGCCAGCCCCAAGCCAGTACCGCCGCTGCGGCGGGTGAAAAACGGCTCGAACAGGCGCGCGATGTCGCCCTCCGACAGCCCCTTGCCGGAATCCTCGACGGTGCAGCGAATCCACGGGGCGCCCATTTCCTTTTCGGCCATGGCCTCGATGGAGACCACGCGCTGTGGCGGCGAGTGCTGAATGGCGTTCTGCAGCAGGTTCTGAAAGACCTGAGACAGGCGCGCCTTGTCCAGGCGCAGCTTCGGCAAACCGTCTGCGACGCGGCTCACGATCTCGACGTTTGCCTGTTGAGCGAGCGGCGCGCAGGCCTGCACCGCCAGCGATATGGCGTCTTCGATTGCGCCCGGGGCCAGTTCCAGGTCGGGCAGCTTGCCGTAGTCGAGCAGCTCGCTCATCAGACGGCCGAGGCGCTCCGCCTCTTCGCGCAGCACGCTAAGATAACGCTGCGCGTCTTCGTGGTCTTTGAAACGCGCGCGCATGGCGTCCAGCGTGGACGAGATGCCGAACAGCGGATTGCGCACCTCATGCGCCACGCCGGCGACCAGCGCGCCCATGGCCGACATGGTCTCGCTGCGGCGCAGCTTGGTCTGCAGCCTGGCGCGCTCCTGCTCGGCGTGTTCGCGTTCGGTCATCTCCCGCCGCAAATCAGCGACTGTGGCGCGCAGCTTCTCCTCGCTGATCTCGAGCAGGCCCTTGGAAACCGTGGTCGCCTGCAGCTGGTCGACCATCCGGTTGAAGTGGCGCGCGACATCGGTGAATTCATCGCCGCCGCGCAGGTCGATGCGATAATCGAGATCGCCGCCGCCGATCGCGTTGGTGCCGTCTACCAGCCGCTTTAACGGCCGGTGGATCAGGCGAATCAGCAGCAGTCCGGCCGCGATCGCGCTAAGAATGTACGCCGGGATCAGGTAACCGGTGGTGCGCAGCGCCGCTTCGGCGGCCGCTTCGGCCTCTTGTCGCGGGATGGTCAGGTCGTCCAGCGCGAGGATCTGGATCTCGTCATCCAGCAGGTTGTCCATCTCGAAGCGCAGGTCGACGAAGCCGCGGCTTCTTCGTCAAGCCTGTCCTCAAGCGCCAGGATGTCAAGAATCGATGCGCGCGTTTGATCGGCGATCGCCTGCAACGCCCTCACGTCATCTGCTTCCGCCGAGGATAGATCAAGGTCCTTGAACTGCGCCAGCGCCCGTCTGAACTCCTTCTTCTTCGCAAAGACCAGTCGGCGGTGTCGCGGGCTCGAATCGTCCTGATAGACGGTCGTCCATAAGCCTATTTCGGCAATCGCGGTCTCCATGTCCATGGACGCTTCAATCTTGGCGAGTGCGTCTGAGTTTTGTCTGTCGATGGGGGATTGTATATGGTCATCGATGATGCGGTCCTTCTTCTCGAGGTTGTCTAAAACGGCCTGAAACAGCGCTGCCTGTTGATCCTTACCTTCCATTAGGCTACGCGCCAGTTTCTCGAACTCGTTGAACAGCGGGCGGACCTGATTGCCCAACTGCCGTTCCCGAGATGTGTTGGCCAGTCTGAGATACTCGCGGAGAAACGCCTTGAAATCTCTGTCGTCGTCCGACACCCAGGCGCGATAGAATGGATCGGCGTCGTCCATATATTTCAACACGGCAAGCCCCATGCCGTTGACGTTGATCTCCATTTCGTAGGCGGCCAGACTGGAGGGCTCCTCCACCTCCGCGAGGTTGTGCACATATTGCCCCACCGCGTTGAGGCCACGGTAGATAAACAGCATCGACAACATGCCGATGAGCAGAATGATCCCTAAGCCGAAAGCGACTTTGGTCGTGATCGAGAAATGCGGATACTTCATTCGATGGCATTACAATCCGTGTTGCACGATATTCGCTAGATCATTGCCAGCGCAGTTACTTCATCTACTGCATTGTCGCTTCGCGCCGCGCAATCAGCCGTTCGGTTCCAAGGTCCGGACTTTTCAGAGCACGGAAGGCGAAAAACGTGCCTTCTAAACGGAGATGGTACTTTCCTTTTCAACGGCCCGCGGCCGCCGAAGGGCGGCACCGCCATTCCCTTAAGGAGACAACGCGGCTTAAGCCTGTTGCGTGGATATTACCGGATATTCGCGGTGACCGGGTTCAGGCGGGCTTGCGCCGGCATATCCGGGTCGGTCAGACGACCGGCGAGCGCGCCCTTATCGCCGCACCATCGCGTGTTGCGATGCGTGGCATCTCAACGATGAGCCGGCCCGCGCAATTGAACGCCCATTGCGCGATCGCAATCAAACATTGCCAGCTGGAATGGTTGTATAGTCTTTGCGAGTTATAGCAAAGACAGTACCAGGAGGGGATATGGGAACGATCGAGAGGAAACGTCTTGTTTCGGGCGTGCCTGCCTCGTGCGCAAGGCTGTGGTCGCTCAATCCGTTGAGGCGCGCAGCCGCAATCTGCTTATTGCTCGCGTTGCCGGGAAGTTACGCGCAATCCGCGCCCGGCGCGGAGGCGACAATCAGATTGCCGGAAGACGCCGCGCCGGCCGCGCCGCGACTGGGCGACAGCGCCGCGCTGATCGGCCTGACAGTCGCGGGCCATACAGGCGAACGCCTGGGCAAGGTGATTGACGCCGTAACCGTCATCGACCGGCGGGGCGGCCGCGTGAGTTACCTGATTTTGTCGCGCGCCGGGCGGGACGATAAGAACCTGTATCCGGTGCCCGCGCCGGCGCTGGAAGCCGCGCCGGACGGCCTGCTGCTTGACATGACGGGCGCCGAGTTGCGGGGCACCGGCGGCTTCGGGCGCGCTCAATGGCCCGATATGACGGACCGAAACTGGGGTGAAAAGCTGCACCGGCAGTTCGGGCTTACCCCTTACTGGGCGCAGTCGTCGTCGGACCCGCGGCCTCGCTGAAACACCGCTTCAGCGCTGGCCCAGGACGCGGTGCGTGATGGTCGATACATTCGACAGGCCATCTTCCAGTGATCCCAGCGTCAGTCCGTCGTGTTTCAGGCGCGAGAGGAATCCGGACAGCACCTTGAGCATCTCCCACGGGCGGTTATAGCGCCAGGGCGCGTCGTGTAACAAAACGATGTCGCCGGACCCCGCGCGCGCCAGCCGTGTGGCGATCCAGCGCGCACGACCCAGTGGTCCCCAATCCTTGCCGCTCAAGCTCCACAACACCACGGTCTCGCCCTGCGTTGCCGCGGCCTCGGTCATGCCGCGCCGCAGGCGTCCGTAGGGCGGCCGGAAGTATAGCGGGCGTTCGCCCGTGATATCCGCCAGCGCCTGGGCGCCCGCCTCAACCTCGTTGCGCCCGTCGGCTGTCCGCAGCAGGCCGGGACGGGGATGACTCCAGGTGTGATTGCCGATTTCGTGCCCGGCGGCCCGCACGCGCCGGGTCAATGCCGCGTGTCGCCGGGCGGCCGTACCGACCATGAAAAACGTGGCGCGCGCGCCGGCCGCGGCCAGCACGTCGAGGACGCGCGGCGTGTATTGCGGGTGCGGACCGTCGTCGAACGTAAGATACGCCCGCGGCGTATGCGTCGACAGGCGCCGGATGATGTTAGCGGGCGCCGGCCTCTGCATCATTCATCGACGTTGCCGTCGGCGCGAAACGTTGCAAAAGCTGTTTGCGTGTGAGCCAGTAGACGTGCGGTTTGAAATCAACCGCCTGGCGCGTCTTCTCGGGATAGAACGCGTATAGCATAAGGCGGAAATGCAGTTTCAGCCAGCGTGTCCGCATGCCGGCCGGCATCGGCTCGGTCTCGAAGCCCAGATGACGCCCGCGCGCCGGCATCCAGGTGACGCCCCTGAAGCCGGCCAGGTCATCGAGTTCCGGATCGACTCTCAAGCGCTGCGCCAGCGCGGCCAGCGAACTCCGCAGCAGACGCAGGAACACGAACTCCCGATGTCTTGGATTGCCGGGCTGGCGCTCTATGGCCGCCAGGCGCAGATTGTCGAAATGAATCACGCCAAGCGGATCGCCGGGATCGATGCGCGTGTCGTCCGCCAGGAGCTTGCCCGCACCGCGATAACGGGTGCGCCCCAGATAGATCAGATCGCCTACGGCGCGCAGCCCGAACACGCGCCGGTAAAGCCGCTCCTGGAACAGATAACCGGCATGCACCACGCGCCAGGGGAGCCTGGCAATTACGGTTTTTGCGCCGCCCACTGCGTGCCTGCGCCCTGCGGGAACTTTGCGTGCGCGGCGGCCAGCGCGGCGATGCGTTCGGCGCTGTCCCGGCAGCCCAGCGCCCAGGCTTCGTGTTGCGCCCGGGCCAGTTCACGCGGCGAGCTCAGCAACGCGTACAAGGTATCGAACAGGCGTTCCAGGGTCACCTGCCGGCCAATGCCGTGCTGCTCCAGAAACCGTACATTAAACCCTTCCTGGCCGCCCAGCGAGGTCGTAGCGAAGAACGGACGGCCGCAGGCCAAGGCCTCCGCCACCGACAGGCCGCCGGGTTTGCCCACCACCACATCGGCCGCGCGCAGCAGCACCGGCATTTCGTCGGACCACGCGATCAGGCGCAGCCGTCGCGGGAAGCGCTTCGCCAGGTGTTTTAGTTTGCGCACGTCATCACTATCGACCCGCCCGGTGGTGACCATTGCCTGACAGTCCAGCGCGCACTCCATTAAACCTTTGACCGCTTCGCTCACGCCGATGCCGAACCAGCCGCCCGTGACCAACACCACGCGGGTGTTCGGGTCGAGTCCCAGCCGCTGGCGCGCGTCGGCCTGGGACGGCGGATGGTTAAAGTCCGGCATCAGCGGGATGCCGGTGGCATGCACGCATTCACGCGCGACGCCGCGCGCGCGCAGCTGCTCGGCAATTGACTCCGTGGCGACACAGTACGCGCCCGCGGTGCCGAACTGCACCCAGAACTCATGAACGCCATAATCCGTCAGCACGCCCAGCATGGGCGTTTTCCGAAAATCGCCGCGGCGCTTGACCACGTTCATGAGCGCCGCCAGATAAACCTGGGTGGCGATGATGATGTCCGGCTCGAATTGTGCCAGCTCCGCCTTCAGCCGGCGCAGCAGCAGCGCCCTTATCCATAAAAGCAGGCTGCTGCGTATGAGCTTGTCCGGAACGGGCGACGAGCGCCCCGTGAGCATATCCAGCAAGGTCACCAGCAGGGCCTGATCCACGTTTCTGGTGCGCGGCGCGAACCAGCGTTTGGGAAACCAGCGGACGACCAGCTTGTCGAGCACTTCCGCAAACGATGGCGGCAGCGGTTCTTTGCCGAGCAGTTGCTGCTTGGTGCGGGCGTGATAGAGCTGGTCGTAGAGCTCGGGATGTTCAGTGGCGATCTGCAGATAGCCGTCTTTCAGCGCGTCCGCCACTTTCGGGTCCATCAGCGTCCACAGATCCAGCCTGCGGATGCAGGTTTGCGGATCTTTTCGAAGCAGCGCCGCCTCGACGGCCTCGGCCGCGCGGGTGTGGCCGTTGCCCAGCTGGGACGTTAAGACCAGCGCGCGCATTGCGGTTTAAGGGCAAGCGGCCCGAGGCCAATGGTTTCAATCATCATTTTTATTCTAACGGCGACACGGTTTGTTTGAAAGCAAACACTGTTCCATTCGTTCAGCGGGTCGTGCCTGACGACACCCAACTGGCTGCGCACTCCATATTGCGGCGAAACGTCGCTGCGTGGCGACTATGCAATACGTCATGCGATCTGTCCAGTGCTAACATGGCCGCTGTTATCGCGAGCTGCGCCACGTTCGCACCGCTTGACCGCGCGCGATGACACCGGCGCCTGCCTTGCTGCGTTTATGGATCTGATCGAGACCGCCAGAGAACTGGTATCCGAGTTGCGCGAGCTGCGCTTCGCGCCGCCGGTGGCGTACGTCTACAATCCGCTGGAATACGCCTGGGACAACCACAAGACCTATCTGGAGCGTTTCGGCGCGCGGCCACGCGAGGCTGTGCTGATCGGCATGAATCCGGGGCCATGGGGCATGATGCAGACCGGCGTACCGTTCGGCGATGCAGGCATGGTGCGCGACTGGATGGGTATCGACGGCAAGGTCGGCCAACCGCGTGCGCAGCACCCGATCCGGCCTGTGCTGGGCTGCGAATGTCCGCGCGGCGAGATCAGCGGGCAGCGGCTGTGGGGTTGGGCCCGACAGCGTTACGGCACGGCCGG
Source organism: Gammaproteobacteria bacterium (assembly GCA_050740315.1). GTDB lineage: Bacteria > Pseudomonadota > Gammaproteobacteria > JACCYU01 > JACCYU01 > JACCYU01. The sequence continues at coordinate 15,341 of JBOIDC010000007.1, forward strand.
GGCATTTTTCGCGCGCTACTTCGTGCTGAACTATTGTCCGCTCGGTTTTCTTGAGGCCAGCGGCAGGAATCGCACCCCGGACCGTCTTCCGCGCGCGGAAAAGACCGCGCTGTTCGAAGTCTGCGATCGGGCGCTCGTACGCGCGATCGCGTGGCTTGCGCCGCGTTACGTGATCGGCATCGGCCGCTTCGCCGCCGAACGCGCGCGCCGGGCAGTCGCCGACGTCGAGATCGGCGTGATCCCGCATCCAAGCCCCGCGAGCCCGGCCGCCAACCGGGGCTGGGCGCTCAAGGCGGAGCAGGCGCTGATGTCGATCGGTGTGGAGCCGCGCGTGCCGGATACTAAAGCGTGCGGCTCGGTCGCGGCCGCCAGCGCTGATGAATCGCCTTGAACGCGATGGCGTGATAGAGCGCGCTGACGCCTACCAGAATGTACGTTACGCGGCTACCGACATGCAGCGGGCCGAACGCGCTGGCGACCAGATTGAATTCGAACGCGCCCACCAGGCCCCAGTTGAGCGCGCCGATGATAATCAGGATGAACGTAATCACGTCGAAAGTTTTCACTAATCAGCTCCAGTTGCTTGCTTCATTCGCCGGAAATTGGGACACGTGTCCTGGCGCCGCCGCTCGGGCGAAGGCGACGCCGTAAATCCGCTCACAGACCAATCGCGGCAGAAGTTACGCGGTTCGCGCACGTTGTGGGTTAACACTTTCGCGTGACCGGCGCCGCCGGTTTCGGGCGTGAAAGCCGGTATACACAGCGCGCACGCCCGCCAAACCCTTGACCTGCTATTGTGCCGGAGGCCGTTTTCACGTAATTTCGCCATCTTGCCGGGCAGTCGGTGTTCGATCCATCAACGATACTTTCAGTGGCGGATCGCCAGAGCGCGACCCTGCGCCCGGGTTTGAATCAAGCGTAAATTCAAGCGAATAAAATTCAAGCAATTCTTCGGAGCGTTTGCATGGCACTACAATCGCGTCCTCTATCACCGCATCTGCAGATCTACCGGCTGCCGCTTACCGTCGTATTGTCAATCTCGCATCGCATCACCGGCGCCTTCCTGGGGCTGGGCGCTTTGATGTTCGTGGTGATGCTGGCGGCCGCCGCGGCGGGGCCGGATTCTTATGCGTCAGTACACGGTCTTGTCGCGGCCTGGTACGGGCAGTTGCTGGCGTTCCTGTTTACCTTCGCCCTGTTTTTCCATTTCTGCAACGGCATCCGGCATCTCGCCTGGGATATGGGCTACGGCTTCGAGTATGCCACGACGCACAACACGGCGGTGATCGCGCTGGGTGCATCGGCCGCGCTCACGCTGTTGTTGTGGATCGTGGCGATCGCCGCGGGCTGGGGCGCGTGATGGCGCTGCGCACGCCTTTGGGCGCCGCGCGTGGCCTGGGTGCGGCGAAAGCGGGCTTTTCGCACTGGTGGCTGCAGCGCGTCACGTCGGTGGCGCTGATCCCGTTGCTGCTGTGGTTCGCCTTCTCGATCGCGACGTTCGGTGATATGCATCACGCGGCGTTCGTGGCGTGGGTGCGGTCGCCCCTGGTCACCGTGCTGTTGATCCTGCTGCTGGTAACGCTTTTTTATCATCTGCAACTGGGGTTGCGCGTGATTATCGAGGATTACGTACACGTCGAATGGATGAAGCTCGGCGGCATCCTGGCGATGAATTTTATCTGCGTCTTTCTGGCGGTGCTGGGCGTGGTGGCGGTGTTGAAGATCGCGCTGGGCGCCGGGTCATGAGTGGCGCCTACAAGATTGTCGATCACGCTTACGACGTAGTCGTGGTGGGGGCGGGCGGCGCGGGCCTGCGCGCGACCTTAGGGATGGCCGCGGAGGGTTTGAGCACCGCCTGCATCACCAAGGTATTCCCGACTCGCAGCCACACCGTCGCCGCGCAGGGCGGTATGTCCGCCGCGCTGGGCAACATGGGTGACGACGACTGGCGCTGGCATATGTACGACACGGTCAAGGGCTCGGACTGGCTGGGCGATCAGGACGCCATCGAGTACATGTGCAAGAACGCCATGCAGGCGGTGATCGAGATGGAGCATTATGGCGTGCCGTTCTCGCGCACCGACGACGGCCGCATCTACCAGCGCCCGTTTGGCGGCATGACCACGCATTATGGCAAGGGCACGGCGCAGCGCACCTGCGCCGCGGCCGACCGCACGGGTCATTCCATTCTGCATACCCTGTATCAGCAGTCGCTGCGCCAGCAGGCGGAATTCTATATCGAATATTTTGCCACCGACCTGATCATGGATGACGACGGCCGGTGCCGCGGCGTGCTGGCCTGGGATTTGTCCACCGGCGAACTGCACCGCTTCCGGGCGCACATGGTGCTGCTCGCCACCGGCGGTTACGGGCGCGCGTATTTCTCCTGCACCTCCGCCCACACCTGCACGGGCGACGGCAACGGCATGGTGCTGCGTGCCGGGTTGCCGCTGCAGGACATGGAGTTCGTGCAGTTCCACCCGACCGGCATCTACGGCTCCGGTTGTCTGATTACCGAAGGCGCGCGCGGGGAGGGCGGTTATCTCAAGAACTCGGAAGGCGAACGTTTCATGCCGCGCTACGCGCCCAATGCGAAGGATCTGGCTTCGCGCGACGTGGTCTCGCGCTCGATTACCATCGAGATCCGCGAGGGCCGCGGTTTTGGGCCCGAGAAGGATCACATGCACCTGCACCTGGAGCACCTGGATCCGAAGATCATCTACGAGCGGCTGCCTGGCATTGCCGAGACGGCCAAGACCTTCGCCAACGTCGATGTGACGAAGGAGCCGATTCCGGTGATCCCGACCGTGCACTACAACATGGGCGGGATTCCGACCAACCGCTTCGCGGAAGTGGTGACCTTCAAGGACGGCAACCCCGAAACCGTGGTGCCGGGACTGATGGCGATCGGCGAAGCGGCGTGCGTGTCGGTGCATGGCGCCAACCGTCTGGGCTCCAATTCCCTGCTCGATCTCATCGTGTTCGGCCGCGCCGCGGCCAAACGCTGCGCGGAACTCGTCAAGCCCGGCAGCCTGCCGGGGCCGTTGCCCGCGCGGCTGTCGGAACCGGCGATCGCGCGTTTCGACCAACTCAGGCACGCCAGGGGCGATACGCCCACCGCGCAGCTGCGCCTGCGGATGCAAAAGGACATGCAGACTTACGCCGCGGTGTTTCGCACCGCCGAGACCCTGGAGGAGGGCACGGCGAAGATTCGCGCGCGGGTAGAGACGTTCAATAACGACATCGGCGTGACCGACCGCTCGATGATCTGGAACACCGATCTGGTAGAGACTTTCGAACTCTCGAACCTTCTCCTGCAGGCGCTGGTGACGATCGAGTCCGCGGCCAGGCGTACGGAAAGCCGCGGTGCGCACGCGCGCGAGGATTACCCGGATCGCGATGACGAAAACTGGCTCAAGCACAGTATGTCCTGGGCGGGCGAGGGTGGTGAGGTAAAACTGGAATATCGGCCGGTGCACCTGAACACGCTCACCGACGAGGTCGAAACCGTCGCACTGAAAGCGCGCACGTATTGATTTTTCTCCTTCCCCCGGCGGGGAGGAACTGTCGAATCGAGATTTCAGGAGAACCTAATGGCACAGTTCCGGCTACCGGCCAATTCGGTCGTCAAGAGCGGCAAGACGTATCGCGCGGCTGATGGCGCGCGGCGCGTGAAGAAGTTCGTGGTTTACCGCTACGATCCCGATAGCGGCGGCAATCCCAGGACCGATACCTTCGAGCTGGATCTGGACGACTGCGGCCCCATGGTGCTGGACGCGCTGTTCAAGATCAAAAACGAGATCGATCCCACCCTGGCGTTCCGGCGCTCGTGTCGCGAGGCGATCTGCGGATCGTGCTCGATGAACATCGACGGCGGCAACACGCTCGCCTGCACCAAGCGTATCGAGGAATGCCAGGGCGATGCCGTGAAGATCTATCCGCTGCCGCACATGGAGGTCATGAAAGACCTGGTGACCGACTTCACGCATTTCTTCGCGCAGTACGCCTCGGTGAAACCGTGGTTGCGCACACAGACACCGGCGCAGCCCGACAAGGAGCGCCTGCAATCGCCGGCCGAGCGCCAGGCCTTCGACGATAACGAACGCTGCATTTTGTGCGCGTGCTGTTCCACCAGTTGCCCCAGCTACTGGTGGAACCAGGATCGCTATCTGGGCCCCGCCATCCTGCTGCTGGCGCACCGCTTTATCGCCGACAGCCGCGACGAGGCCACCGGCGAGCGACTGGATGAATTGGAAGATCCGTTCAGGCTGTACCGCTGTCACACCATCATGAACTGCACCGCGACCTGCCCGAAGGGCATCAATCCGGCCAAGGCGATCGGCAAGATCAAGGAAATGATCGCCCAGCGGCATTTGTAAGCCGGCCCGGGCGCTACGCGATCCACATTGTCTTGACGTTCGTAAACTCCCGGATGCCGTGGTACGACAGTTCACGGCCGTAACCCGAGTCCTTGACGCCGCCGAACGGCACGCGCGGATCGCTTTTGACCAGTTCGTTGACGAACGCGCAACCGCAGGTCATGCGGCAGGCGAAGCGTTCGCCGCGCTCCAGATCCCGCGTCCACACGCCGCCGCCCAGGCCGAATGCGGAATCGTTGGCGATACGCAGCGCATCGTCCTCGTCGCGGGCGCGGATGATCGTGGCGGCCGGGCCGAACACCTCTTCGCGATAAACCCGCATGTCTCGTGTCACATCGTCCACGATGGAGGCGGCGTAGTAGTTACCCGCCCCTTCGACAGATTCGCAGCCCGCGACGCCGCGCGCGCCCCGGTCCAGCGCATCGCGAACCTGCGCATGTAATTCGTCGCGCAGGCGATCGCGCGCCATCGGCGCCAGGGTCGTGCCCTGTGCGGTCGGATCGCCCGGCGTCAGCTTGTCAACGTGCTGCTTGAGCAAGGCCACGAACTCGTCCGCGACGCCGTGCTCCACGACGAACCGTTTGGCGGCGATACAGCTCTGTCCGCAATTCTGGAACCGCGATTGCGCACCGATTCTCGCGGCCTGCTCGAGGTCCGCGTCCGCCAGCACCACGAACGCATCCGAGCCACCCAACTCCAGCACCGTTTTCTTGAGGCTGCGGCCGGCGCAGCTCGCCACGGAGCGGCCGGCCGCCACGCTGCCGGTCAAGGTCACGGCGCGTACGCGCGGGTCCTCGATGATCCGATCAACCGTGCCGGTCGAGACGCGCAGCGCGCGGAACACGTCGGGCGGGAAGCCGGCATCGACGAACAGCTCTTCGATCGCCAGCGCGCACAAGGTCACGTTGGATGCGTGCTTCAAAAGTCCCGTGTTGCCTGCCGCCAGCGCCGGCGCCGCGAAACGGAACACCTGCCAGAACGGGAAATTCCAGGGCATGATGGCCAGCACCGGACCCAGCGGCTGGTACTGGACGTAAACCTTGCGCGCCCCGGTATCGACCGGCTCGTCGCCAACAAAGGATTCCGCGTGCTCGGTGTAGTACTCACAGGCCCAGGCGCACTTGTCGACCTCCGCGCGCGCCTCGCCGATCAGCTTGCCCATCTCGCGGCAGATCAGCAGGGCGAGCTTGTTCCGGCGCTTGCGCAACAGGGCCGCCAGCGCGCGCAACAGCGCGCACCTTTCGTCTACGGGCGTGGCGGCCCAGCGTCGGGACACCTGCGCGCTGCCCTGTAGCGCGCGATCGAGCTCGGCGTCGGTCCAGGTCGGGGTTTCGTCCAGCGTTTCCCCGGTCGCGGGATTTATGGATAACAATGTCACTTGAGCTTATGCTCGCAAGTTCATGAACAATATAAAGTTACTGAGCCGGACCTTTAACTGGAGACGAAATCGCCGCCACAGGGATGCAGGGTCTCGCCGGTGATATACGATGCGTCGCCGGACGCCAGAAACACGTAGCAAGGCCCTACTTCGGCAGGCTGGCCGGCGCGCCCCATGGGCGTATTGGTGCCGAACCTGGCCACTTCGTGCGCTTCGAAGCTGGCGGGGATCAGCGGCGTCCAGATGGGGCCGGGCGCGACGCCGTTAACGCGGATGCCGCGCCGCACCAGCGATTTGGCGAGCGAACGCGTGAACGCCGTGATCGCGCCATTGCTGGCCGCATAGTCGATCAAATGGCTGCTGCCGCGATACGCGGTCACCGAACTGGTGTTGATAATGACGCCGCCGCGCGGCAAATGCGCGACGGCCGCGCGCGTGAGGTAGAAGAACGAAAAGCAGTTGGTGCGAAAGGTGCGCTCGAGCTGGGCGGCCGATATCTCCTCGATGCCGGCGGTGGGGTGCTGCTCGCCGGCGTGGTTGACCAGGATATCCAGCTTGTCGAAACGGTCCACGGTCGCCGCCACCGCCTCGCGGCAAAATGCCTCGTCGCCGACGTCGCCGGCCAGCAACAAACACGTGCGGCCTTCCGCCTCAATCATTCGTTTCGTGGCCTGCGCGTCGTCGTGCTCGTTCAGATAGATGATCGCGATGTCGGCGCCTTCGCGCGCATAATGCACCGCTATCGAGCGCCCGATGCCGCTGTCGCCACCGGTGATGAGCGCGACCTTGCCTTCAAGCTTGGCGCTGCCGCGGTAATCATCGCGAATCACGATCGGCTGCGGCGCCATCGGCTGTTCGTGGCCGGGCTGTTTGGATTGATGCTGGGGTGGTGGCCGTTGACCCTGGTCGTCGTTTTGCATGTCGTGTTTGACGCAAACTAAAACGATAATGCTGCAAACCTCGTTCCAGCCGGGCGTATACGCTCGCGCACGGAAACCGCTAGACTCACGCTTAAACGTACAGGAGGGAGGATGAGCAACGAATCCATAATCAGCGCGATTCGCGCCGCGCTGGAGGTCGACCCGGACATCAATATGCATCGCTCTGCCGTACGCATACGCGTTGACGATGTTATCCGTCTGGAAGGCGAGGTCGGAAGTATTGTGGTCAAGCGCAAGGCCTTGCGCATCGCCCGTCAGTTCGCCAGCGGTCTGCCCATTGAGGATAAGCTGCGCCTGATGCGCGGCGGGCGCATGGTCGGCGATCAGCTGCGCGACGCCACGTTAGCGGCCTTGCGCGGCGAGCCTGCGTTTGCGGAAATGGATATCGACACCGGTACGGACGCACCTTCGGGTCAGGAGCGCGACTGGATGAGGGTGACGACGCAGGATTGCGTGGTGCGGATCACGGGCGAGGTGAGAAGTCTGTCGCACCGCCGGCTTGCCGAAGTGCTGGCGTGGTGGGTGCCCGGCAGCTGTGATGTGGACAACCATCTGCATGTGCGGCCGCCGCAGACGGAATACGACGAGGAGATCACGGATGCCGTGCGCCTGGTGTTCGACAAGGAGCCGGCGCTGGACGCCGAACAGATTTCCGTCGTGACCCGCGAGCGTGAGGTGACCTTACGCGGCGCCGTTTTCAGCGACGAACAAAAACATATCGCCGCGCGGGACGTCTGGTACATCCCCGGCGTGCACGCGGTGCATAACGAGCTGCAGGTGGTGTCGCACTAGCCGCCCTTCGGGCGACCGTATTTCGCTATCGCCTGGCGAACAGCACCGATATGAATGCGCCCACCGCCACAGCGATGCCGATCGACGCCAGCGGGTGGTCCACCACGATATCGCGCAGGCGCCCGGTGTAATCCTGCGAAGCGCGACGCGTGCGGCGCGCGGTGTCATAGGCGCGCTCTTCTATCGCGGTGCCGAGTTCCTTCAGCCGGCGTCCGGCCTCCGAGGCGCGCTGTACCGCCTGTTCCAGTGTGTCGCGTGCGGTGTCTGATGTATGTGCCATTACAGCTGCTCCGATTCGTTACGGGTTCAATGAAAGTGACATGATAATCATGATTCGTCCATTGTCACCAGCAACTTAAATGCATGTTCTGATCCAGCGGTGATACTTCGTTTGAGAGCATTTTCATGGCCGTACTATGCGCCAACCCTGAACTACGCGCAAAAAAAAACCGTTCGATCAAGTGGGGAGGGGAAGAGGAGGCGATCAAACGGTTCAGGCTCACGTAGAGCCCGCAATGGGAGAATTGACAATAACGCTATGCGCTAACTGAAACCTTTGTAAAAAGAATTCCTAAACCACAATGAAGCAAGTATATATCTTAATCGACGGCCGTGGATAGAAATAAATTCAGCTAATGGTCACTTCATCACGCTGTAGAGTCGCCGGGTCCATATTACCAGAGCCGCGCGGCTTCAGTCGTGGTCCATCCCGCTGCTGCCCGCGCTTCTCAGTTCACCATCTGCGTCGGCGGCGGAGTATACCACATGGCGATTCGATGTTCGTAGTACCTCACGGCACCCTCGGCCTCGTCGGCGGAGATTCCGTAAATCTCCTGGAGTTTTTTCACCAGCTTGTCGCGCCTGCCATCGCACGCGGCGAGATCGGCCTCCGTCACGCCCGCCAGATCCTGCTTGATAATGGCTTTCAACGTTGACCAGTCGCTGCCAATCAGATGTTGACTGACCATTTCAACCTCCGAACGCTATTTATTATAGGGTGGGCCCCGCTCTGCTTAGCAAGCGTTGTACCACTACGGGGGTGTCTGCGGTTCGCCACCGTTCTCATCAGGTTCCCGTCCAGGCAGCCCTATCGCTTTCAGGAGAACTTCATCAGCCTCAACACGCTGTACAACAAGCTCAGGCGTTTATCGGATACACTGAGCCGTTACAATTGTAATATTTACGTGCCATTGTAAATTCTATCTATGGCCGAGTTGGCAATCCCGCCGATGCGCGCCGTCGCGTCCGTTCGCGTCGAATTTCCCGCTCGGATGCCATGACGCCAGGGCAGTCTTGAAAATACGCCGCCCTGAGTTTATATACTTTTCTTAAGCTATTTTCGGAGAGCCATAATGTCGCTACGACTCGGAGACACCGCACCCGATTTCAAGGCCGAAACCACCGAAGGCCCGATCAGTTTTCACCAGTGGATGGGCGATAGCTGGGCCGTGCTGTTTTCGCATCCCAAGGATTTCACCCCTGTGTGCACCACCGAACTGGGTTACATGGCCCGCATCAAGCCCGAGTTCGACAAGCGCAACGTCAAGATCATCGGTCTCAGCGTCGACCCGGTCGGCGATCACAGCAAGTGGGCCAAGGACATTGAGGAAACCCAGGGCGCCGCGCCGAACTATCCCATGATCGGCGATCCCGATCTCAGCATTGCAAAGCTGTACGACATGCTGCCGGCCGAAGCCTATGGCGACGCCAAGGGCCGCACGCCGGCCGATAACGCCACTGTGCGCAACGTTTACGTGGTTGGACCGGACAAGAAGCTCAAGCTGATCCTCGTCTATCCGATGACCACGGGCCGCAACTTCGACGAGGTGTTGCGCGCGATCGATTCCCTGCAGCTGACCGTCAAGCATCAGGTGGCGACGCCCGTCAACTGGCAGGACGGCGACGATGTGATCATCCCGACCGCCGTCTCCGATGAGGAGGCCCGGAAGAAATATCCGCAGGGCTTCAAGACGCACAAGCCGTATCTGCGGACGGTCAAGCAGCCACATTAAGCCCCGCGCCTGTAACCCCAACCCCGCCCGCCGCTGGTGCTGGCGGGGTTGTGGGCCGATCCCGCAGTGCGCGGCGCGTGCGATGGTAGCGGCTGAGCTTTACGAAGTCCTCGACGGAGCAGCAGGTTCGGCTCCGGCGATCCTGGCGCCCGCACGCGAGGCGCTCACACATGGCGCGTTGCGCGATCGGGTCGAGCGCGCCATACACACATTGCGGCGTGTCGGGATCGACCGCGACGATCGCGTGGCGATGGTACTGCCGAACGGTGCGGAGATGGCGGTCGCGTTCCTGGCCGTCAGCGTCTGCGCCACCGCCGCACCGCTCAATCCAGCCTACCGGCGCAAAGAGTTTGAATTTTATCTGAACGACCTGAAACCGCGCGCGTTGCTGACACTGCGGGGCAGCGATTCGGCGGCGGTGGAGGTTGCGCGCGAACTCAACATCGCGCTGCTCGAAATTATCCCACAACGGCGCGCCCCCGCGGGCGCGTTTGAACTCGCGCCGGTCGAATCCACCATCCAGGGCGGGTTTGCGCCGGCGTCGAAAGCGAAGCCAGCGCAGGCCGATGACATCGCGCTGGTACTGCATACGTCGGGGACAACCTCGCGGCCTAAACTCGTGCCACTCTCACAGCGCAACCTGTGCGCGTCGGCCGCGCACATCCGCGCTTCGCTGGCGTTGAGCGCGCAGGACCGCGGGCTCAACATCATGCCGCTTTTCCATATTCACGGGCTGATCGCCGCCCTGCTGGCGCCGCTGGCGGCGGGTGGCAGCGTGTTCTGCACGCCGGGATTCAACGCGCTCAAATTCTTCGACTGGTTTGAACAGGCGCAGCCCACCTGGTACACGGCGGTACCGACCATGCATCAGGCGATCCTGGCGCGCGCGCGCCGCCATCGGGCGCAGATCGCGGCCGCACCATTGCGGTTCATCCGCTCGTCCTCGGCCTCGTTGCCGGCGCGGGTGCTGCGCGAACTCGAAGCGACCTTCCGCGCGCCAGTCATAGAGTCTTACGGCATGACTGAAGCCGCCCACCAGATGGCCAGCAATCCATTGCCGCCGCGGCCGCGGGTGCCCGGCTCGGTGGGCATCGCGGCCGGCCCGGAAATCGCCATCATGGATGAAAATGGCAGTTTGCTGCCGGCGGGCACGGCCGGTGAAGTGGTGATCCGCGGACCGAACGTGATGTGCGGCTACGAGAACAACCCTCAGGCCAACGCGCTGAGTTTTGCCAACGGCTGGTTTCGCACCGGCGATCAAGGCGTGCTGGATGAGGACGGCTATTTGCGGCTTACGGGCCGCCTCAAGGAGATCATCAATCGTGGTGGTGAGAAGATATCGCCGCGCGAAATCGACGAGGTGCTGATGGATCATCCGGCGGTGCTGCAGGCGGTGGCGTTCGCCGTACCGCACACAGGACTGGGCGAGGAAGTCGGCGCGGCGGTGGTGCTGCGCGAGCATCAGAACGCGACGGCCACGGAACTGCGCAAATTCGCAGCCGCCAGACTGGCCGACTACAAGGTGCCGCGCAAGATCGTGGTCGTAACCGAGATCCCCAAGGGCCCGACCGGCAAGTTGCAGCGCATCGGCCTGGCTTCGAAGCTGGGGCTGGCGTGAAGATCTGCGTCTACGGTGCCGGTGCGATCGGCGGGCTGCTCGGCGCGCGCCTCTGGATGGTCGGGCAGGACGTCACCCTGATCGCGCGCGGCGCGCACCTGCGCGCCATGCAGAAACGCGGTCTGCGTTTGCGCAGCGGCGGTGAAACGCACATCACGCATCCCCGCGTCATGGAAGATCCCGCACAGGCCGGCGAGCAGGATTTTGTGATCGTCGCGCTCAAGGCGCACTCGGTACCTGCGATAGTGGACGCCATGCTGCCGCTGCTGGGCCCGCGCACGGCCGTGGTAAGCGCGGTCAACGGCGTGCCGTGGTGGTACTTCTACAGGCTCGAGGGGCCGTGGGAGAACACCATCGTCCAGAGCGTGGATCCCGGCGGCGCGCAGTGGCGCAAATGGGGTCCGCAACGCGCGATCGGCTGCGTGGTGTATCCCGCCTGCGAGATCGTCGAGCCGGGCGTGATCGAGCACCTGAATGGCGATCGTTTCATCATCGGCGAGCCGAATGGCGAAAAGACGGCGCCCGTACGGGAGCTCAGCCAGGCGCTTATTCAGGCGGGCTTCAAGGCGCCGATTCGTCGAATCCGCGACGAGATCTGGGTCAAGCTGTGGGGCAACCTGTGTTTCAATCCCCTGAGCGCGCTGACGCACGGCACCCTGGAGCAGCTGGCGAACGATCCCGGCACGCGCGCGATCGCCCGTGCGATGATGCGGGAGGGGCAGGCCATCGGCGAGCGGCTGGGCGTGCGCTTCGGCGTGGATGTGGAGCAGCGCATCGACGGCGCGGCCGCGGTCGGCGCCCATAAGACGTCGATGTTGCAGGATCTGGAGCGCGGCCGGCCGATGGAAATCGACGCGCTCGTCACCGCGGTGCAGGAGCTTGGCAAGCTGGTTGATGTCGCCACACCGACCATCGATCTGGTGCTCGCGCTGGTGCAGCAGCGCGCACGCCTCGCGGGCTGTTACGCAGGCCCGCCGTAATCCATCTCGAAACAATCGCGGGCTGAATGACTCCGGCGGGCGATGCTCGGATTGAACCGGCGACCATGCCGTGCTTTGCCTGTTGGGCGACGTGGTAACAGGAACACGGTCTTTTACCTGAAACCCGCCAGAAACCGTGACTGCCCGCCCCGCGCACACCTTTTGCGGAGGAACCTACCACGCTGCAATCGGCGTCTGGCCACGCGCGATCATGTGCGTTGCTCGCGCGGCCTCCTGCGCCTGATCCTCCTGCGATTGATAGTGTGTCTTCAGCCCGATGGGGCCCAGGATGCGATACAGAACATCGACGAACTCAAACTCACTGACATAGGTACAGGCGAGTTGAGGAAAGATCGTGCCCCACCATCCGCCACAGATCAATCGGCTTGCAATGCGCGGCTCGACGTAGCCCAGGGGACGATCGATGTTGCAAAGCCATCGCGTTCGGCAACCGATAATCCTGATCGACAAGGGATCGTCAGCATCTCGCTGGAGCGCCAGCCACTTCCTGCCGGGCGCGCAGAAGGCCAGCGCCTCGGCCCGGTAACGGTCGATGCGCCGTACCGCCAAACGTTCTTCGAACACTTCAAGGCCGGTTGGCACGAACGGTTCGTATCGTTCGATCTGCATATCACCTCCCACATGAGTGATGCGGTTGGCTGGCGCAGGCTGGCGGCCGCGTGATTACTGAGTCAGCAACCTAATGACGTTTGGCGACTGGCAAAATTAAATGAATGCCGACGAACGGTATGCTACAGGCCGATTCAAGCGTTGCAGAAAGCGCCGGTTCATCACGCACAGCGTCGGCACCGGCTGCCGCTAATGCGCGGCCGGTGGGCGCCGCGTTAACTCGCGTTTAACCGATCACCGTCCAACGACTGTCAACGCGGGTCACCCTGCGCCCACGCCCCGCAATCCGTGGACGTCGCGCTCGGCGCTCAGTGCAGATTGACTTTCGACGCGCTGCTGCGTGGCACGCTTGACTGCAAAATAGCCGGCGTGGCGGCACGCATCCGGTTTGCGGGTGACGGTCCATGCTCTGAGCAGTTCCAGTCTCATGCGCCTGGATGGGATGAGAGGCCGGAGGATTCGCAGGAGCCTGGAAAGATCCGCCACTGAAGCGAAACAATCGATCACCTGAAAGTGCTCAGACAGCATCTCGACGAACTCGTCGTGCGTGAAGTATCGCCGATACTTGGACGCGCCCGTTACGATGACCGAGAAATAGTAGAGACAGGCAGGCGCGCCGATGCGAGCTACCCCGGACAGCGCGGCGTGTCGCTCTTCGTCGGTCTGGAAGTAGTACAGGACTTCGGATAACGAAATAAAGTCAAATGGAGTTTGCGCGATCTGAGGGTCTTTGATGACATCCAGAAGCTCGCCCTGCTGAAAGCGGATGTGCGGAAACTGGGATTGCGCACGTTCGATGGCATTGCCCGCGATGTCGATCCCGATGGTGTTCTCGGCGAATTTGGAAAATGCATTTGTCTGCTGACCTTCGCCGCAGCCGAGGTCAAGTATATTGACGAATCGGGCATACCGCAGGCGACCAAGTAGCAAGTCGGTGCGGACAATGTCTTTGTCACTGCCGATGGTGCCCCATGGGTTGCTCTGGACATACCACTTTTCCCATTCCTCTTTGGTTCTCATTTGCTGCCTCCTGTGTGAACGCGACATCAACGACCACCTTCAACGCGTGGTTTGGTAGGAAGTATGTCGCTGCGACAACGCGCATATCGCGCATTGGCTCACAAAACGAGGGGCACCAGATTGGCAGCGCGGACAACGTGTTCTATCCGGTCATAGACGAGGCTACCCTATCCCTACCCGAACGAGGTCGGTCTGTCTGGCTTGCTGGGGAAAGCTGCACGGGCGAAGACCCAGATACGCGCGGCTTTGTCGGGTACAAACCTGGCTCAACAATTATATGGCCGCACCCGCGCCGCTGATCGGCATCGACATCCGGCGCCAGGAGCCGCTGCCGCTCAAAATTCTGCGCCACATGGAACGACTGCCTCTGTCGGGTCGGCAGATGCAGGTTTGCCTGTTGCTGGCGGCGGGACAGTCGCGCCGCACCATCGCCGCGCGACTGGGCGCGAGCCAACGCACCGCGATCACCTACATCCGCCAGGTCTATGGCAAGCATGCAGGCATACCCGCGGCGGGCCGAACTGCTGTTGTCGTGAGCTTATCGCGGGCGTACGCCAGAGCTCGCGCGTTGCGCCGCATGAATGATTTGGTGGGCGATGGTGGGATCGAACCACCGACCCCTGCCGTGTGAAGGCAGTGCTCTCCCGCTGAGCTAATCGCCCATTTCGTGAAAGCGCGATTCTAGGCCGTGCGCGCGGCCAGCGTCAATTCATATTCAGGTCAACGCCTGACCTTCACCAGCGCATCTGGTGTTTGGGCTGCACGGGCAGTTTGCCGCGCCAGTACTGAATCAGGATAAAGCCGAACAGCATGCCGCCCAGATGCGCGAAGTGCGCAACCCCGGCCGCCGTGCCCGTTACGCCGGCCCATAGCTCAATCGCGCCGTAGCCGATCACAAGCCATTTGGCCTTGATCGGAATCGGCGGGAACAGCAGGATCAGGCGCTGTTCGGGGAACATCATGCCGAACGCCAGCAGAATGCCGAACACACCCCCCGAGGCGCCCAGAGTCGGATAGACCTCGCCGGTGGCGGCGGCGCTGGAAGCGACCACCAGCTGCGTCAACGCCGCGCCGATCACGCAGACCAAATAATAAATGGCGAACGTGCGGGAGCCCCACGCGTTTTCCACCTGCATGCCGAACATCCATAACGCGAACATGTTGAAAATCAGATGCACCATGCCGCCGTGCAAGAACGCATAGCTGACCAGTTGCCAAGGCAGAAAGCCCGGAATGCGCGTGACGCCATCCGGTGTGAAAGTAAAATCCGGCGTGCCCATAGGCCACAGCGCGAACCAGGTGAGCAGGTAATCGAACATGTACTGCTGGGCAATGAACATTATGCCGTTGGCGATCAGCAGAAACTTCACCACGGGCGGAAATGTTGAAAACTGGGTCGGGTACATGGGGTAACGGCAGATCTGTTTGACGTTCGGAAAAATACATGGACATGGGCCTGCCCCGGCCTTGAGCCAGAGCAGATTTCCGGCGCGCCATTATCGGCACGCTAGTGTCCGTGTCGGAATGTGCATAATGACACAACTTTGGGCAGCGAACCCGGTGCGGGGGGCAGTCGCGCACGAGTGAGCGTAGCCGTGCGGAGCATGATAGCAGGCGCGATGCCGGTCTACCGTGCGGGCAATGTCACGAATGGCTGATGTCTAGGCTCGCGCGGCCAGCTTGACCAGCGCGTCGCGCAACGCGGCAAGATTGTCCAGCCCCAATGCGCCGATGTCCTCGAACAGCGTTCGGTAAATACCCGCGGCGCCGCCGCCCAGCAGTAGCGCTGTTTCGAAGCCGAGTTGGCGCCGCAGGCGACGCAGCTCGAAAACCAGCCGCGCGTCGTTGTCCGGATAAATGATGCTGACCGCCACGGCCTTCGCGCCGGTGCGCTTCGCCGCGGCGGCGATTTCGTCGGCGGGCATATCCGCGCCCAGATAGATGGCGTTCCAGCCCTCGCTGGCAGCGGTGACGGCGGCCATCAGGGCGCCCAGCTCGTGCCGCTGACCGGCCGGCGTGGTCGCCACCAGGGTAAGATCGGTGCGGTTCGCGTGGCCGTTGAGTTTCAAGGTGCCGAGGAACGAGCGGATGATGGCGGTGGCCATGTGCTCCTCGCTGATCCGCATCGCGCCTTGCCGGCACTCGTTGCCAATGGCGTGCAGCAGCGGGCACAGTATGTCTTCCAGAAGCACCGGCACGCTGACCACCACCGAGGCGTTGTAAAGCGCAGATTCCAGCCCGGCGGAATTCATCTGGCGAATCGCGTCCATGCAGGCGCCGAAATGATGATCGACCTGCTGTTTGTCGGTGTCCAGCGTGGGCAGGGATGACGCCGGCGTCTTGAAAAAGCCGTCGGCAAGGCACATCGCGATCAGGTCTTCGCGCGCCAGACCCGCGACGTCACCGATGCGCCGCCCGCCGCGCGTCGCGGACTGCAGCAGTTTCAAACGTTCGATATCCGCGTCGGAATACAGACGCCGGCCGGTTGACGACCGCTGTGGCGAGACCGCGTTATAACGATGCTCCCAGGCGCGCAGCACGTAAGTGCTCAAGCCCGTACGCCGCGCCGCCACCTGTATGGGGTGCGCGGCGCGTTCCGGATCTCTGGCTGTCGGCATGCAGCCTCACGATTGAACACACTCTCTCGTACTTTTAGACAGATCGCGCGTATTTGTCCAGCGCGGCATTTGACTCTGTGGCGCTGTCTCATTACTTTGCGAACATTTGTCCCGGCCACCGTGTCAGTGAAGAGTAGAACGTGCAATACCTGATCATTGTTTTGATAGGCGCGTCGGGCGTCGGGCTGGCGGTGCAGGCGGCGACCAACGCGCGCATGAGCGAGGCCGCGCAGTCGCCGATCTTGAGCGCACTGATAAATTTCATGATCGGCGGTCTCATGCTGGCTGCGCTGGCGCTGTCAGGGATATTCGGGCGCGGAAATCTGTCCACTATCGGTACCGCGCCGTGGTGGGCGTGGACCGGCGGCATCCTCGGGGCCATATGGGTGACGGCGGCCATCGTTGCGTTGCCCAAGATCGGCACGGCCGTCGCCTTCGCGGCGGTCATCATCGGGCAACTGGTCGGCGCCATGCTGCTGGATACGTTCGGGCTGCTGGGCGTGCCGCAGATTCCGCTGCATCCATGGCGGATCGCGGGCGCCGTGTTGATGGTCATCGGCATTGTGCTGATGCAGTACAAATAGGCTCCTCGAGCACGTCAACAACGGGCATCACGATGGATTTCGATCCGCTTTTCCTGTCGCGCCTGCAATTCGCCTTCACGATCGGCTTCCACATTCTGTTTCCCACGTTCACGATGGGTCTGGCGCTGTTTTTGATCTATGTGGAAGGGCAGTGGCTGCGCACCCGCGATCTTTTTTTTCTCGACAGCGCCAAGTTCTGGTCGAAGCTTTTCGCGCTGTCATTCGGCACGGGCGTGGTGTCCGGGGTGGTGCTGTCGTACGAGATCGGCACCAACTTCGGCGAATTCTCGCGCATCACCGGCAATGTGCTCGGGCCGATCATGAGCTACGAGGTGCTCACCGCGTTTTTCCTGGAAGCCGGTTTTCTCGGCATCATGCTGTTCGGCTGGAATCGCGTCGGGCCCAGGCTGCACTACTTCGCCACCGTGATGGTGGGGCTGGGGACGTTTCTGTCCGCGTTCTGGATACTGTCCGCCAATTCCTGGATGCACACGCCGGATGGATTCCGCTTCGAGGATGGCCAGTTTTTTATTGCCTCGTGGTGGGATGCCGTATTCAACCCCTCGTTTCCGTATCGTCTGGCGCACATGCTCAACGCCTCGTATCTCACGACGACGTTCGTGGTGGCGGGCATCGCGGCGTGGTATCTGCAGCGCGGCCGCGATCAGGAATTCGCCCGGCGCACGTTCAAGGCGGCCGTGCTGACCGCCGCGCTGCTGGCGCCCACGCAGATTCTGATCGGTGATCTGCATGGTCTCAACACCCTGGAGCATCAGCCGGTCAAGGTCGCGGCGATGGAGGGGCACTGGGAGACCGGCAAAGCCGTGCCGTTCCTCGTGTTCGCGTGGCCGGACCAGGAGGCGGCCGAGAATCACTTGGAGCTTGGCATTCCGTACGCGGGCAGCCTGATCCTCACACATAGCCTCAACGGCGAGGTGGCGGGCCTGACCTCCGTGCCGGCGGACGGAAGGCCATACGTGCCCCTTGTGTTTTTCTCGTTTCGGCTGATGCTGGCACTGGGGACGTTGATGCTGGGGCTCGCCTGGTACGGCGCGTGGCGGATTCTCAAGCACAATGGCGAGTTCAGCCCGTGGTACCTGCGCGCCATGACCTGGGCCAGCCCTATCGGGTTCATCGCGGTGATTGCCGGCTGGGTGACGACCGAGGTCGGTCGTCAGCCGTGGACGGTGCATGGTCTGTTACGCACGGCTGATTCGGGCTCACCTTCGCTGACCGGCGCCGAAGTCGCCCTGTCGCTGAGCCTGTTCGTGGTGGTCTACACGGCGCTGTTCGGCGCGTTCATGTGGTTCCTGTTATTCATGATCCGCAAAGGCCCCAAGGGCGAGATCCCGCGCATGGGGGAGGAACGGGCCGATTCCCGCAGTCCGGCGATCTACGGCTGACGACTGCGGCGCACTGCAATGAACTCGCAACACATCAAGCGGACGGCCTGCTCATGGACCTGCCACTGATCTGGGCTGCGATCATCGCGTTTGGCGTGACCTTGTACGTGCTGCTGGACGGGTTCTCGCTGGGCACCGGCATTCTGTTTCCATTCGTCAAGGGCGATGCCGAACGCGACCTGATGATGGGCAGCGTGGCGCCGGTGTGGGACGGCAATCAGACCTGGCTGGTGCTGGGCGGCGTGAGCTTATTCGCGGCGTTTCCCGCCGCCTTCGCCCTGCTGCTGTCGATTCTTTATATACCGCTGATCGTGATGCTGATCGCGCTGGTGTTCCGCGGCGTGGCGTTCGAATTCCGCTTCAAGGCGGAGCGGGGCGATATCTGGCGCCGGATCTGGGATCTATCGTTTATCGGCGGCTCCATTACCGCGGCGTTCTGCCAGGGCGTCGTATTGGGCGCTTACGTGCTGGGTTTCGATGTGCAGGGCGGCGAGTACACCGGCGGTTCGCTGGACTGGCTGACGCCGTTTTCGCTCGCGACGGGTGTGGCGGTGGTGTGCGGGTACGCCTTGCTCGGCGCCTGCTGGCTGCTGATCAAGACCGAAGGCCATTTGCAGACGTGGGCGCGACAGGCGGCGCTGCGCTTGCTGTTCGTGATGCTCGCGTTTATCGCATTGGTGAGCGTGTGGACGCCGCTGGCCAATGCGGCGATCGCGGCACGCTGGTTCACCTGGCCGAACCTGTTGTTGCTGTCGCCGGTGCCGGTACTGACCGGCGCGGTCGCCTTCGGGCTTTTTCGCGCCTTGCGCAAGGGCCGCGAGTACACGCCTTTTCTGCTGTGCGTCGCGCTGTATCTGCTCACCCTGTCCGGGCTGGTGGTCAGTCTGTGGCCTTATATCGTGCCGCGCAGCCTGACCATCTGGCAGGTCGCCTCGCCGCCGGAGTCACAGGTGTTCGTGCTGGTGGGCGTGTCCATCATCGTGCCCATCATCCTGCTGTACACCGCGCACGCGTATTATGTCTTTCGAGGCAAGGTCAGCGAAGAGGATATGTATCACTAGCTGCCGCAAGAAGCGGTTCAGGTCGCGATTGGCAACACGCGAGGCAGGATCCGCAAGCGAATCCGCCTGGAAATTGCTCTAAAAAATTCCAGGATGGATTTATTAAGAGCTTCCGGACATCAGGCGGGTGCTTTAGCCGCCGCCATCCGGGTGCCGTAGTGGCTCTGGACGTAATCCTCGACCAGCTGCTGGAACTGCTGCGCGATGCCGTCGCCCTTCAGGATCAAAGAGCGCTTGCCATCGATGTAGACCGGCGCGATGGGCGATTCCCCGGTGCCGGGTAAACTGATGCCGATGTTGGCGTGCTTGCTCTCGCCCGGCCCGTTGACCACGCAGCCCATGACCGCCACGGTCATGTCTTCCACGCCCTCGTACCGCGCGCGCCACTGGGGCATCTGCTCGCGCAGGTAAGCTTGGATATCGCCCGCCAGCCGCTGGAAATAGTCCGATGTGGTGCGCCCGCAGCCGGGACACGACACCACCATGGGCGTGAACGAACGCAGCCCCATGGTCTGCAGGATCTCCTGGGCGACCATGACTTCGCGCGTACGGTCGCCGCCCGGTTCCGGTGTTAAGGAAATGCGGATGGTGTCGCCGATGCCCTGTTGCAACAGCACCGCCAGCGCGGCGGTGGAGGCGACGATGCCCTTGCTGCCCATGCCGGCCTCGGTGAGCCCCAGATGCAGCGGGTAATCGCATTGGGCGGCGAGATCGCGATACACCGCGATGAGATCCTGCACGCCGCTCATCTTGCAGGACAAGACAATGCGGTCGTGCGCAAGCCCCAATTCCTCGGCGCGCCGCGCGCTGGTCAACGCCGAAGCGATCAGCGCGTCGTGCATCACGTGTTCCGGCTCGCGCGGTTCTGGCAGCTTTGCATTCTGGTCCATCAGCGCGGTCAGCAGATCCTGATCCAGGCTGCCCCAGTTCACGCCGATGCGCACCGGTTTATCGTATTTACAGGCGATCTCGATCATCTGCGCGAAATTCTTGTCGTGCAGGTCCTTGCGGCCCACGTTGCCGGGGTTGATGCGGTATTTGGCCAGCGTCTCCGCGCAGGCCGGATGACGCGTCAGCAGCCGGTTGCCGATAAAATGGAAGTCGCCGACCAGCGGCACGTGCACGCCCATGCTGTCCAGGCGCTCCTGGATGTGCGGGACCGCGCGCGCGGCCTCTTCGTTATTGACCGTGATGCGCACCAGTTCCGAGCCGGCTTTGGCCAGTTCGGCGACCTGGATCGCGGTGCGCACCGTGTCCGCCGTGTCGGTGTTGGTCATCGACTGCACGACCACGGGGGCGCCGCCGCCGATGGTGACGGCGCCGACTCGCACGGCGGTCGATTGCCGGCGTGGCTTGATCGATGTGAGTTGTGACATAAACGAATTGCCGCGAATTGGTAAACAGTTGAATCTATTCTACCAAGCTTTGCGCGCGCGCCGCACGATGTCAAAAGTCCGCGGTCTGACCGTCATCGCGCAACTTCAATGACCTATCGAATATACTCTCTTGAAAATTCGCCATACGCTTGCCGGTGCGCTGCCGGCGCCAACATGCAGTGGCAAGCGGGCATTCGTAGGATAGTGACGATGTACGAACAAGAGACCATCTCCATAGCGACCAGCGGTCGCGGCACGTATCGCATCGACGACGACGTCGCAAGAGTCGTCGCGCACAGCGGCGTGGCCATCGGCCTGTGCCATGTGTTCTGCCACCACACCAGCGCCTCGCTGATCCTGTGCGAAAACGCCGATCCGGGCGTGCGCCGCGATCTGGAGACCTTTATGGCGCGTCTGGCGCCCGACGGCGATGCCATGTTCGAGCACGACGCGGAAGGTCCCGACGACATGCCGGCGCATGTGCGCAGCATTCTCACGCAAAGCAGTCTGGACGTGCCCGTGACCAACGGGCGGCTGGCCCTGGGCACATGGCAGGGCATTTATCTGTGGGAGCATCGCACGAGCAGCCACCGCCGCCGGCTTACCATCACCGTGCACGGCGCGGCGCGATGATCCGCTGCGTCACCTTCGATCTCGACGACACGCTGTGGGCGTGCGGGCCGGTCATCCTGCGCGCCGAGCAGGCGCTGTACGACTGGTTGGGCGAGCATTACCCGCGCATCTGTGCGGCATACACGATAGAAGACATGCGCCAGCAGCGCGCGGCGCTGCTCAAGTCGCGCGCGGATCTGCGCCACGACATGACCGCCTTGCGCCGTCACTGGATCGCGCGACTGGCCGACGAGGCGGATTACGAACCTGATATGGTGGAGCAGGCCGTGGCGTATTTTCGCCATCATCGCAACCAGGTGACCCTGTTCGACGCTGCCGAGCCCTTGCTCAGGCGGCTGAGACAGCGCTACACGGTGGGCGCCATCACCAACGGCAACGCGCAACTGGAATATATCGGCGTCGATGGCCTGTTCGACTTTATCGTGTATTCCGCGGATGTCGGCGCGGCCAAGCCGGACGCGCGCGTCTTCCACCGGGCGCTGGCGCAAGCGCGGGCCGAACCGGCCGCCGCCGTGCACGTGGGCGACGATCCCGATAAAGACATGCTTGGCGCGGCGCGCGCGGGTCTGCGCACCGTCTGGTACAACCCCGCGCTGATGCCCTGGCCCGGCGGGAAGCACCCGGACGCGGTGATCCGGTCGCTGCCCGAACTGGACGGGGTGCTGGCGCGATGGGCAGGATCGGAACACCACGCGGATGCGATCCCCTGACCGTGATGCGACATCATCGAGACATTAGCCGGCGGTGATAACGTTGCCTCTGCAGGGCTATTCAGCGGGTATTTCGTCGAGTAACGGCGCCAGCTTCGACCACACGTTGTCGAGTATTCTGGGCTGTGCCTGCGCGGTGGGATGCAGGCCATCTTCCTGAATCAGCGCGGGATTCTGAGCCACGCCCGCGAGCAGGAACGGCACCAGCGGCACGCCGGTGCGCGTCGCGACGGTTTTGTACACGTTATGGTAGCGGCTCCGATAGTCCTCGCCGTAGTTGGCGGGAATTTTAACCGCCGTCAGCAGCACTTTTGCATCGTGCCGCCGGATGAGCTCGATCATGCGCGTGAGGTTGTGTCTTAGCAGCCCGGGGTCGAGACCGCGCAGGCCGTCGTTCGCGCCGAGTTCCAGGATGACAAGCTCCGGGTGATACGCGTCCAGCGCGCCCGGCAGCCGCGTGAGACCGCCGCCGCTGGTCTCGCCGGAGATGCTGGCGTTGACCACGCGGAAGTCACGGCCGCGCGCCTTGAGCCTCTGTTCCAGCAGGCTGACCCAGCCTTGCCCGGTGCCGATGCCGTAGGCCGCGCTCAGGCTGTCGCCCATCACCAGGATGGTGGAAGGCGCGGCCGCGACGGCGGATTGCCACAGACACAGGCATAGCAGTATAGCCAGGGTCGGCTTCAGCGAATGTTTTGTCATAACGCGGGTCGATACTTGTTCTCAAAACAAACTCGGACATCAGCAGCCTGTGAACATTCCCCCCGCAGAAGCACCCGTCATCGAGACGCACCGGTTGAGCAAGCAGGTCAGCGGCCCCGAGGGCGAGCTGGTGATTCTGCGGGAGGTCGACCTTGCCGTACATGCGGGCGAGGCGCTGGCGATCGTCGGCGCGTCCGGTACCGGCAAGTCCACCTTGCTCGGTTTATTGGCCGGGCTGGATACCGCCAGCGCCGGGTGCGTGCGGCTGTTCGGCCAGGACTTGAGCGCCTTCGATGAAGATGGCCGCGCGGCGTTACGAGCAGGGCGGGTCGGGTTCGTGTTCCAGTCGTTTCAGCTATTGCCCGGCCTGACCGCGCTGGAGAACGTGATGCTGCCGCTGGAGTTGAACGGCGCTACCCGGCATCCGCAAGCAACCGCGCGCGACAGCCTGGCGCGGGTCGGCCTGACCGAGCGCGCGCGACATTATCCGCATCAGTTGTCCGGCGGGGAACAACAAAGAGTCGCGATCGCGCGCGCGTTCGCGCCGCAGCCGCAGGTGTTGTTCGCGGACGAACCCACCGGCAACCTCGATCAGGCCACGGGTCGCAAGGTCATCGAGCTTTTGTTTTCGCTGCGCGACGAGCACGGCGCGGCACTGGTGATGGTGACGCACGATACCGAGCTCACGGCCTGGTGCGACCGGCGCCAGCGCCTGGCCGGCGGCCGCCTGCAGTCCAATGATGATGGCCGTTAACGCGTCGCGTCTGGCGCTGCGTTCGCTCGCGCGCGACTGGCGCGCAGGCGAACTGCGCATCCTCGTATTGTCGCTGGTGGTGGCGGTCGGCGCGGTCACCGCCGTGGCTTTTTTCACCGACCGCATCCAGCGCGCGATGAGCTTGCAGGCGTCCGAATTACTGGCCGCCGATCTGGTGATCGAAACCTCCGCGCCGCCGCGCGAACGCCTGCTCACCGAGGCGCGGGCGCGCGGCTTGCGGATCGCCAACACAGTGACGTTCCCCAGCGTGGTGTTGAGCGGCGATGACACGCAGCTGGTGCAGGTCAAGGCGGTGGATGAGAATTATCCGCTGCGCGGACAGATGCGCATCGCGCCGGCGCTCGATCGACCGGCGCACGCCACACAGCGCATCCCGGACAGGGGCGGGGCGTGGGCCGATCCACGGCTGATGCTGAATCTGGGGCTGGCCACCGGCGAAAGCATCAATCTCGGCGATCGCCGATTCGAGATATCCGCGGTCATCGACTACGAGCCGGATCGCGGCGGTGAGCTGTTCCAGCTGTCGTCGCGCGTGATGATCAATCTCGAAGATCTTGAGTCTACCGGTCTGATCAGCGCCAACAGCCGGGTGTCGTACCACGTGCTGCTGGCCGGACCGGCCGAGGGGATCGCGGCTTACCGTCAATGGCTGGAGCCGCGCGCCCAGCCCGGCGAGGAGATCCAGGGCGCGCGCGACGGACGGCCCGAGACGCGCGCGGCGCTGGATCGCGCGCAGCAGTATCTCGGTCTGGCGGCATTAGTCGCGGTGCTGGTGGCCGGCGCGGCCATCGCGCTCGCGGCGCGGCATTATGCTCAAAATCAGGCCGACGTCAGCGCAATCATGCGCTGTCTTGGCGCGAGCCAGGCCCTGGTGCTGCAGATCTACGTCTGGCGCCTGTTGATGCTGGGACTGGCTGCAAGCCTGGCCGGATGCCTGCTTGGTTACGTCGCGCAGACCGTGCTGGCGGCGCTGCTGGAAGGCTGGCTTGCACAGCACGTGCCGCCACCGGGTTTCAGTCCGGTGCTGACCGGGCTTGTCACCGGCCTGCTCGCCTTGTATGGCTTTGCATTGCCGCCGCTGTTGCGGCTGAAGCAGGTTCCGCCGCTGCGCGTGTTGCGCCGCGAGCTGGGCAATCCCACGCCGGCGACGTGGATGACCGGCGCGTTCGCGCTCGCGGCAGTGTGTCTGCTTTTCGCTCTGCAGGCGGGCGATGCGGTGCTGACGGCCAAGTTGCTGCTGGGCGCGATCGTCACCGTGGCGGCGCTGTGGCTCGCTGCGTTCGCGCTGATCCTCTGTCTGCGGCGGGTTCAGCCGCGAGCCGGCGCGATCTGGCGCAACGGGCTCGCGCGTCTGGGCCGCCGGCCGGCCAGCAGTACCTTGCAGATCGCCGCCTTCGCGCTGGGGCTCGCCGCGTTGCTGGTGCTGGCGATCGCGCGCGTGGATCTGTTGAACATCTGGCGCGGCAGCTTGCCCGCCGATGCGCCCAACTATTTCATGATCAACATCCAGAAACCGGAAGTGGCCGCCATCGCGAATCTGTTTCGCGCTAACGATTTATCGAAACCGTCGTTTTATCCGATGGTGCGCGGCCGGCTGGTCGCCATTGACGACCGGGAAGTCGGCGCTGCCGATTATGAAGAGCCGCGCGCCAAGCAGCTCATCAATCGCGAATTCAATCTGTCCTGGGGCGACAGCCTGCAGGCCGACAACAAGATCATGGCGGGGCAGTGGTGGGGCTCGGCGGGCGTGGATACGAAAGGCTTTTCGGTGGAGACCGGTATCGCGGAAACGTTGGGGATAAAGCTCGGCGATCGCCTTCGCTATAGCATCGCAGGCCAGACGCTGGAGGCGCCGGTGACGAACCTGCGATCGGTCAAGTGGGATTCGTTCAACGTGAATTTCTTTGTCATCGCCACACCCGCTGCGCTTGACGATCAGCCCGCGAGCTGGATCACCGCGTTCTACCTGCCGCCCGCGAAGGACCGGTTAATTGCAACGCTGGCGCGGCAGTTTCCAGGCGTCACGGTATTGAACGTCGAGGCCATTCTTGAGCAGGTGCGCGCCATCATGGATCGCGCCGCGCTGGCGGTCGAATACGTATTCCTGTTCACCTTGGCCGCCGGTGTACTGGTGATGTACGCCGCCATTCAGACCAGTCACCAGGAGCGCCGCCGCGAAACCGCGCTGTTGCGCGCGCTGGGCGCGAGCCGCAGGCAGGTGCGACTGAGCTTGATCGCTGAGTTCGGCGCGGTAGGTCTGGTCGCCGGCGTGCTGGCAGCGGTGGCCGCCACGCTTGCGGGTTACTTTCTCGCCACACAGGTGTTCGATCTGCCGTACCGAATCAATGTGTGGTTGTGGGCGTGCGGTGTCGTCGCCGGCGGCGCGGGCATTACCGCCGCCGGGCTGCTGGCCACACGGCGGGTATTGAACCAGTCGCCGCTGCTGGTGCTGCGGCGGGTTTGAGATCGCCACTATGGGAGATTACATTTACATCATTAAAATTATAATGTAAAAAGATTATGTTTTAGCAGGCTGTGAGATTAAAGGGCATGCATCGCACCCAGATTTCGTTGGAAGACGAGCAATATCAGGCTTTGTTGCGGGAATCGCGAAAACGATGCGTGAGCTTGTCCGCGATCATTCGAGAGCTTGTCCGCAAGGGTCTTACGTCAGACGACGATCCGGCAAATCCGCTGGATAGGCTGGCAGGAATCGCCGAAGGTACAGGCGAGCCCGTCGGCAGGGAGCACAACCGGTTTCTGTATGGCAAGCGCGATCGGTGAACAAGGTCCTGGTGGATACCGGCGCATGGTACGCGTTGATCGATCGAAGAGATCCCGATCATGTCGACGCCCGAGCGTGCCTAGATGCCCACCATGGTCGTCTGGTCGTTAGCGATTACATTGTGGACGAAACGCTTACGCTGCTTCGTTATCGTCTCGGCTGGGAGGCGGCAACCGCGTTCGGAAAAAATCTAATGAGCGGCTACATTGCGGTGCTGCACGATCTCACTCGCAAAGACAAAGAAGAAGCGTGGCGCATCTTCTGCCAGTATCGTGACAAAAGTTTCAGTTTCACCGATTGGACGTCGTTCGCACTGATGCAGCGCCTGAAGCTGACTACGGCGGTCGCGATCGACAGCGACTTCAAGACTTACGGGTTGCACTGTATTCCCTAACGTGCCAAGTGCGATGAAGCAGAACATCACGCTGAGCCGGACAACGACCTGATTCGTGTGCGGTTGTGGTGGTCGAAAACCTGTGGGAAGCAGAATCCGGCATTATCAGCATGCAAGTCTTGCAGGAACTTTATGTAAACGTCACAAAAGGTTCCGACGCCACTCTCACGCGCCCAAAGCCCGAGATGTAGTGAATGCTTACGCCGTATGGCAGGTGGAAATTATTCGGCCTGAAACCATCTGCGCTTGCGCAGCGGCGTCCGCCGTGCACAACATGTTCATAAAAAAAGACGGGGAGTAGACGGGATGAAAACATTTGTACTTTGGACTGGTCTGTTGCTGATTGCGTTTCAATCGTCAGCTTACGCGAAAGACAGTCCACCGCCGCGTAGCCATGAGCAAATTAGGACTGTCAGTGCGGCCACTTTGGATAAGGCTTCTTCTGACGGATACTGGACTCCCGAGCGCCTGAAGAACGCAAAACCTAGAACGCCGTCCGTTCCGATAGACCAAATTCTGAATGGCAAGAGGTTCAACAAGTCGAAGAAATCGGCGAGCGGTAAAGCCGAGGGCGCGGCGGTAACCAACCCGAGACGCCCAAGTGTCAGAGTAAAGCCCGACACGGGAAATCGTCTATTCGTGCCGGAAACTGAGCATCAACGGCCACGTGAAAAATCCGAGGGATCGAATCGAGTCAAGGCACAGACCGCGTTTACGCCGCAGAATGTGGGCACCCGGCGCGCTCATTTTACCAGTTCACGCTTGATCCCACTTAGTGCTGACCTTCACTATCCTTACAAGGTGGGTCCACGCTACCAGGGCTCATCCATTCTCGATTCGCGTTTTACGGCTTTGCTCAACGTGATGTGTGCTAACAGACCCGGAAACTGTTAATCATAGCGAGTGTGCGCGGCGTTCCGACGAAGTATCTCCACGCAAGGTACGCAGAGGAGTCAAATCTTTACCCGGCTGAGGCAGTAGAACCAATGGCCGGCGAGTCATGGCTGATCTGGCGTCAGCCTTTTTCTGAACATCGGTGACGACGAGCGTCTTAGCCAACCAGCGGATTAACGTGGGTGAGGCCGGGAAATCGTTGGAAGTCGTAATCCGCAGAATAGATCGCACCACGGTGTTCCAACGCTAAAGCGGCGAGATGCGCATCCGAAGTCAGATTGCCGGCGGTGCCTGTTGCAGTCAGCAAATTCCGTAACAGCGGCCAATGGTTAGGCCCCGGGGCGATTGTGTTGACGAATGGCTGCTCAAGCCAATCTGCGATGAAGCCGCAGGCCACATCTGGTTCTAAAGGGCTTTGCAGAATGCCGGGCCGCGTGGTGATGCGTATAAAAGCCAGGATGACAATCCACGCAAGCCCTACTTCGGTCGATTCGGACAATACCTGTTCCAGCCATCGCCGCGCCGCAGGATGATGGGATGAATCGGAGTTCACCGCGTAGATCAGCAGGTTCGCATCAATCAATATCACTTCTTTAACTGCAACTTGCGCATAAGCTCCTCATCTTCTAGATAATCGGAGAGCGCTAAGGCCTTGTCCAGATTTAAATTATTTGCCACTGAACCCATGTGACGCGGTTGGAGAGTGTAGGGGCGCGGCTTGGGCATGACGTTGCTCGCCGTCAAGCCGGCTTGCAAAGTTTCGTTAATGACCCGTCTGAATGGCTTACCAGATCGATGAGCAAGCGCTTTCAGAGTCTTGGCCAGCTGGTCGTCAATGGTCAGGGTGGTACGCATGTCAATGCATCTTAACACAACGTATATAAGCATCAAAACATCACGCCAGTGTCTTGTGATTATTCTTGTTTAGACCGTGGGAACTGCCATCAAATGTGCGTCGTTTAATAGCTAATCTTTCAGTCACTTGCGGTCAGCATCGCCAGCAGCCCTTTCACCGGAATCGCCAGCCATTTGGGCCGGTTGGCGAGTTCGTAACGCACTTCGTATAACGCTTTCTCCAGCGTGAAAAGCTCGATCAGGCGGCGTGCATCGTCGGGGTCGCGCGGATATGCCGGGCAGTCGCGCGCGGCGTCTTCGTAACCGGCAACAAACGCCTGGGCAGTCAGGCCTTCCCATTCCTGCGCGCGCGGTTCCAGTTGCGTGAAATCAGGCGGCTGTTCCTCGGTCGCACCGAACAGCGCGGCGTAGGCGGCGTAGTTGAACGAGCGCAGCATGCCGGCGACATCTTTAAGCGGCGTGTGTTTGATCCGACGCTCCGCCAGGGTGCGCGCGGGCTCGCCCTCGAAGTCAATAATCACGAAATCGTTATGCGCCAGCAGCACCTGGCCCAGATGATAATCGCCGTGATAGCGCGTCTTGAGCCCGTTGATGTCGGTCCTCGCGCACGCGCGGATGCGCTCGACCAGCGCCTGGCGCGCATCGAGCAGCATGCGCACGCCGGGGTCGTCACGATTGTCGCTTTGCGCCAGCAGCTCCAGCGTCTGGTTGGCCTCGTCGGCGATCTGCGCCACCCAGGTTTCGATGTCTTCGCGCGCGATCGGCTCGGGATCGAAATCGGCATCGCCGGTCGTCGCGGCCAGCGCGACGTGCAGTTCGCCGGTACGCTGCCCCAGGATGCGCATCAGCTCGAGATACGAGTCGTGCGCGGCGCGTGAAACATCGACCGCGCTGGTGCCGACGTCCTCCAAGAACCGCCGCAGGTAATCCAGCGTGTACGCCCAGCCGCTGCCCTGATTCGCCACGTGACTTTGCAGGATCGCCAAGGTCATGCCTTCGCCCTGGTCGGGCTGGTATTCGATGCCGCCCGCCACCGGCACGGCGTTGGCGAAGCGCGAGCGCTCGGTCAAAAAGCGCCCGATTTCGAGTTCCGGATTGAGCCCGGGCTGCAGGCGGCGATAGCCCTTCAGGAACATCCGTTCGCCGATCACCACGGTGGTGTTACTGCCTTCCGCACCGGGCGAGGAGGCCGCGCTTTGCGCGATCGATTCGCCGGCGATTTGGCCGAACATGAGCGTCGGCGCGCACCGCATGACGCCGTTGTCCAGCCGGATCTCGCGCCCTGCACCGATCGCCTCCACCAGTGCCTTGCTGACCGCGCCGTCGGCGAACGCATCGACGATAATGCCGGTGCGCGCCTGCTGGCGCACGCGTGTGATTGTATACGGAAGCAGGCCGTTGACGCGTCCGTCGTCCTGCTCCCAGATCAGCGACAGGGGAATAAAATAATTGTGCGAGACGCCGCTGGCGGTCGTGATCCGGAACAACGCCAGCAGGCAGTTCGGCTCGTTCAAGATGGTCTGGTCGACGAATTCGATGCGTTCGATCGGATCGCCCTTGGCCGCGAACCAGCGCTGGTCGGCGACGAAGGCCGGCAGCGCCTTGCGCAGCAGCTGGTCACGCGCGCGCTCGGCCAGCGCCTTGCGTGAAAACTCGATCCTATCCGGAAACAGGCCTTGCAGGCCGCCATACAGCACTGCCATGGGCAACTCCCGGGGGGGGCGATGATCTTCGTGCCAGCTTGGCACTTGCGCGTCGCTGGTCAGCAGGAACCAGTAGAATCCGTGGCCGGGCAAAGTCAGGAAATAGGGGAGTTGGCCGACGGGTGGAAACGCGGTGCGACCCATCATCTCTACCGGCACCTGCCCGCTGAAGCGCGAGAGATCCAGTTCCACGGGCTGTGCGGAGCGCGCGAGATTCGCCACGCACAAAATGGCCTCGCCCTGATATTCGCGCAGGTAGGCGAGGATCTTGCGATTGCCGGGATGCAGGAACGTCAAGGTGCCGCGGCCGAAAGCCTGGTGCGCCTTGCGCACCGCGATCAGCCGTTTCATCCAGTTGAGCAGGGAGGACGCGCTGCGCGCCTGCGCCTCGGCGTTGACCGCTTCGTGCCCGTACAGCGAATCCATCAACGGTGGCAGATAAAGCCGCTCGGGATCCGCGCGCGAGAAGCCGGCGTTGCGGTCGGGGCTCCACTGCATGGGTGTGCGCACGCCGTTGCGGTCGCCGAGATAAATGTTGTCGCCCATGCCGATCTCGTCGCCGTAATACACAACCGGCGTACCCGGCATCGACATCAACAGAGAATTCATCAGCTCGATCTTGCCGCGACCGTTGTCCAGTAGCGGCGCGAGCCGGCGGCGAATCCCTAAGTTCAGCCGCATGCGCCGGTCCGCGGCGTACATCTGATACATGTAGTCGCGCTCGCGATCGGTGACCATCTCCAGGGTCAGCTCGTCGTGATTGCGCAGGAATATCGCCCACTGGCAGGTCTCCGGGATCTCCGGCGTCTGCTCCATGATCTCGACGATGGGATGCCGGTCCTCCTGCGCGATCGCCATGTACATGCGCGGCATCAGCGGGAAATGATAAGCGACATGGCATTCGTCGCCGTTGCCGAAATACTCCTGCGCATCCTCCGGCCATTGATTGGCCTCGGCCAGAAACATGCGGTACTGGTAATGCTGGTCGACCACCGCGCGCATGCGCTTGATGACCGCGTGGCTTTCGGCCAGGTTCTCGTTGCTGGTGCCCTCGCGCACACACAGATAGGGGATCGCGTCCAGGCGCAGCCCGTCCACGCCCATGTCCAGCCAGAATTTCATCACGCGAATGACCGCCTCGACCACCTTCGGGTTGTTGTGATTCAGATCCGGCTGGTGCGAAAAAAACCGATGCCAGTAGTACGCGCGCGCGACCGGATCCCAGGCCCAGTTGGACGCCTCGGTGTCGGTGAAGATGATGCGGGTCTCGGGGAATTTGCGGTCGGTATCGCTCCACACGTAGAAATCGCGCTTCGATGAGCCTGCGCGCGCCGCGCGCGCCGCCTGGAACCAGGGATGTTGGTCCGAGGTGTGGTTGATGACCAGTTCGGTGATGACCCGCAAGCCGCGCCGGTGTGCTTCGCGCACGAAGGTGCGGAAATCCTTGCGCGTGCCGTAGTCGGGATGCACCGAACGGTAATCGGAGATGTCGTAGCCGTCGTCGCGCAGCGGTGACGGGTAGAACGGCAGCAGCCACAAGGTGTTGACGCCCAGTTCCTGCAGATAATCGAGTTTTTCGGTCAGGCCGCGAAAATCGCCGATGCCGTCACCGTTGCTGTCGTAGAACGCCTTGACGTGCAGCTCGTAGATGATCGCGTCCTTGTACCACAAAGGATCCGCGGCCGGCGCGATGTCGGGTTCGGCGGCGGTGGGCGAGGGGAGTTGCTGCGGCTCGTTCATGTTCTATTCAGTGATACGCGGAAAATGTGCGCCGGCTGGCTGTGCGGATTCAGCGCGACATAGTGATCGGAACCCTGCCAGGTGTAGCGCGCGCCGGTCAACAGGTCGCGCATCTCGAAAGGTTCGGGCGCCGGGATGCCGATGTCGTCCGGGGCCAGGTGCAGCCACCCGGATTGCCCATTGAAAGGATCCAGGTTCACCACGACGACGATGATATTATCCATCGCCTCGGTGGTTTTGCTGTACGCGATCAACTGCTCGTTGCCGGTGCTGTGAAACTTGAGCCGCCAGTCCGATTGCAGGGCGGGATTCTCGCGGCGGATGCGGTTGACTCTGGTGATCAGCGGCTTGAGGCTGTCGGCGCGATCCAGGTCCCAGTCGCGGGTCTGGTACTTCTCCGAATCCAGATATTCCTCGCTGCCGGATTCGCGCGCCACGTGTTCGCAAAGTTCGAAGGCAGGCCCGTAAATACCGTAATTGGCGCCCAGGGTCGCGGCCAGCACATAGCGGGTGGTGAACGCGGGCCGGCCGCCGGTTTGCAGATACTCGTGCAGGATATCGGGCGTGTTGGGCCACGGGTTGGGGCGGAAGAACTCGCGCGCCTCGGTCTGGGTCAGCTCGGTGAAGTACTCGGTCAAGTCCCAGCGCGCGTTGCGCCAGGTGAAATAAGTGTACGACTGACTGAAGCCCAGCTTGGCGAGCTGATACATGACTTTGGGCCGGGTGAAGGCCTCGGCCAGAAACAGCACGTCCGGATACTGCTGCTTGACCTCGCCGATCAGCCACTCCCAGAAGCGAAACGGCTTGGTATGCGGATTGTCGACGCGGAACACGCGCACGCCTTGCCCGATCCAGAATAGGAATACGCTTTTGAGCTCCTGCCACAGCGCCTGCCAGTCGGCCGTGTCGAAATCCAGCGGATAGATGTCCTCGTATTTCTTGGGCGGATTTTCGGCGTACTGTATGGTGTTGTCCGGGCGCCAGCGAAACCACTGCGGGTGCGCCTTGACGTACGGGTGATCGGGCGAGCACTGAAACGCGATGTCCAGCGCGATTTCCAGATTATGCTCCTTCGCCCTGGCGAGAAACGCGCGGAAATCGGCCAGGGTGCCGAGCTCAGCCGCCACCGCCTTGTGCCCACCGTCTTCGGCGCCGATCGCCCACGGGCTCCCCAGCTCGTCGGGGGCGGCACTGGAGCGGTTGTTCCTGCCCTTGCGATGCGTTTTGCCGATCGGATGGACGGGCGGCAGATACAGAATATCGAAGCCCATTTCCGCGACGTACGGCAAGCGTGATTCGGCGTCCTTGAAGCGGCCGCCCGGGCAGGAACGCGGAAACATCTCGTACCAGGCGGAAAAGCGCGCGCGTTCGCGATCGACCACCACCGCCAGTTCCTTATCGAATTTCGTGATGCGGTCCTTGTGCGGGGTGCGCGCCATCAGCGCCGCCAGTTCCTCGTCCAGCGCCACCTGCAGCTTGGCATCAATGACACCCTCGCCGCGCAAGGCCTCTATGGATTGTTTCAGCCGGCGCGCATCGGCGCTCTTGAGATTCGGCGAGGCGTCTTCCAGCAGGTTGGCGCCGATCAAAAACTGCAGCGCCACGTCCTGTCCCGCCGCTACCCTTTTCTTGAGATCGCGCCGCCAAGTGGCGAACGCATGCACCCAGGCCTGCAGGGTGTAGCGGTAACGGCCAAGCTGATTCAGTTCGAACACTGCGCGCCAGCGGTCGTTGACCAGCGCCTGCATGGCCATTTTATGCCAGCCGCGTTCGCGCTCGTGCCGATACAAAAGCCACGCCGAGATTTCGTCGTGACCGTCGGCGAAGATGTCGGCCTCGACTTCCATGCGATCGCCGATGATGCGCTTGACCGCGAATCGCCCACAGTCGAGCTGCGGCTTGACACCTTCGATGACCACTCTGCGGCGGCCTTCGCGCATGTCGGACGCGCTCATGACGGCGAAGCGGGTTTCAGCAGCATCACCGCCAGCGGCGGCAAATTCAGATACAGCGAGTGAAGCCGCCCATGCGCCGGCAGCGGCGCGGCCTCGATCCGTTCGATATGGCTGTAACCGCTGCCGCCGTAACGGCTGGCGTCGCTGTCGAGCAGCACCTGCCAGAAGCCGCCCTGCGGCACGCCCAGCCCGTAATTGTCACGCGGCACTGGCGTGAGGTTGCATACCGCCAGCAGCACGTCATTCGGATCGGCGCCCTTGCGCAGGAAACTCACCACGCTGTGCTCGCGGTCGCTGAAGTCCACCCACTCGAAGCCGTCCTGCGCGAAATCGTTTTCGTGCAAAGCCGGCTGCTCGCGATACACGCGGTTCAAGTCCTTGACCCATTGCTGCACGCCTTTGTGCCAGTCGTAGCCAAGCAGATGCCAGTCCAGGCTGTGATCGTGCGACCACTCGTTCCACTGGCCGAACTCGCCGCCCATGAATTGCAGCTTCTTGCCGGGATGCGCGTACATATAGCCCAGCAGCAGACGCAGATTGGCGAAGCGCTGCCAGTCGTCGCCGGGCATCTTGCGCAATAGCGAACCCTTGCCGTACACGACCTCGTCGTGCGACAGCGGCAGCACGAAGTTTTCCGTGAAGGCGTACCAGATGCTGAAGGCGAGCTGATCCTGGTGATAGCGGCGATGCACGGGCTCGTGCGCGAAGTAGTCTAAGGTGTCGTGCATCCAGCCCATGTTCCACTTGAAGCCGAACCCCAGACCGCCGGCGTACGTGGGCCGCGACACCATGGGCCACGCTGTGGATTCTTCGGCGATGGTCTGCGTATCCGCGTGCTGGCCGTAGGTTTCCTCGTTGAGCTTGCGTAGAAACGAAATCGCCTCCAGGTTCTCGCGTCCGCCGTGCGGGTTCGGAATCCATTCGCCGTCCTGGCGCGCGTAGTCCAGATAGAGCATCGACGCCACGGCGTCCACCCGCAGCCCGTCGACGTGATATTTGTCCAGCCAGAACAGGGCGCTGGAAAGCAGAAACGAGCGTACCTCGTGGCGGCCGTAATTGAAGATGTAGCTCTTCCATTCCGGATGAAAGCCCTGCTTGGGGTCGGTGTGCTCGAACAGGTGAGTGCCGTCGAAATAGGCCAGGCCGTGCAGATCGCCGGGAAAATGCGACGGCACCCAGTCCAGGATCACGCCCACACCCTGCTGGTGCAGCGTGTCGATCAGGTACATGAAGTCCTGCGGCGTGCCGTACCGTGCGGTGGGCGCGAAAAAGCCGGTGGTCTGATAACCCCAGGAGCCATAGAACGGATGCTCCATCACCGGCATGAATTCGACGTGCGTGTAGCCCATTTCCAGCACGTAATCGGTCAGCTGCTGGGCGAGCTCGATGTACGACAGCGAACGGTTATTGTCTTCCGGCACGCGCCGCCAGGAGCCGAGATGCACCTCGTAGATGGACATCGGCGACTGCGCGCCGTTGGCCTTGTGCCGCTCGCGCATCCAGTCCTGGTCGCGCCACTCGTAGTCCAGATCCCATACCATCGAGCCGGTATTCGGTGGCGTCTCCCAGCGGAATGCGAACGGATCGCCCTTGTCCGCGCGGTAGCCATTGTATTGAGATTCGATGTGATACTTGTAGGTTTCCCCGTGCGCGAGTCCCGCGATGAAACCTTCCCATATGCCGGAACCGTCCCAGCGCTGGCTGAGTAAATGAGTATCCGGATTCCAGCCGTTGAAGCCGCCCATCACCGATACCCGGCTGGCGTTGGGCGCCCATACGGAAAACTGCACACCCGGCTCACCGTTCAGAACAACCAGATGTGCGCCAAGTTTGTCGTAAAGCTGCGTGTGGCTGCCTTCCTTGAACAGGTAGACGTCGTGTTCGGTCAGCAATCCGGGTTTATCGATGGAAGTTGGCATCAATGCTCCGCATGTACGTGTAATTGAAGAACTCGTTGTCGGGTGTAAGGTTTAACGTATCGGGCCGCGTTGATGCAACGTGCGTGTTAACAGCGGCGCGCTAACCGCTGCGCATCAGCACGGCCACCGGCAGGTGCGCGAATATCTTGTTCACTGCGAAACACGGCACATCCGCCTGGGATTCGACGGCTACCATTGCGCCGCTCAGTACGTCGGCATAAGCCCCGCTCCCGTTTGTGAGCGGCGCCTGCAACCAGGTGTCCGTCCACGCCTCGCCCACCGGCAGCGACGCGCCGCCATCCGTGATCTTGTCCAGCAGCCGCGGCGCGACGACGATCATCTGTTGCGCCTGGGTCGCGCGCGCATACGCACATACGTGCTCGGCCGCGGGCCCCTTTGTCTCCAGCGCCTGATAGTCGCCATGCAGAAAAAGGTCCGCGTGTTCGCGCCGCAGGTCCAAGAGCTTCCACGTGAGATACAGCTTGATGCGGCCGTCCTCGGGCGCTTCCAGCAGCCGCCGCGCGAACGCAGCGAGCGCATCCGCCGGTGCGTCCTGGACGAGATCGTCCAGCATGCGTTCGCGCAAGGCGTAGTCGACCGGCCGCCGGTTGTCCGGGTCGACCAGGCTGAAGTCCCACAGCTCGTTGCCCTGATAAGTGTCCGGCACGCCGGGCATGGTGAACTTTATCAGCGCTTGCGCGAGGCTGTTGTACACGCCTAGCCGCGCGACGCGCTGCTGGAACGCAACGAAGTCATCCAGGAACAGATTGGTGCTGCGCTGGTCCAGTATCGCTTCGACAAACTGGCTCAGCGCCTGCTCGTAGGCGTCAACGGGATTGACCCATGAGGTGCGCCGCTTGGCCTCGCGCGCGGCTTTGAGCATGTAATCCTTGACGCGCTGTACGTAGGCGGCGTGGCCTTGTTCATCGTGGGCGCCCAGTGGCCAGCTCCCGATCAAGGTCTGGTACAGCAGGTATTCGTCGTTGCGATCCGGCGCGAGCTGCTCGTCGAGCGGGTGTTTGCGGCTGCGATTCATGCGCGTCCAGCGGAAAACTCGCGCATCCCAGTCGCGCGCCAGTTCGGACAATACATTGATACGTGCACGCACATCTTCGCTGCGCTTGGTGTCATGCGTGGTGGTGCCGAGCATCGCGTGCGGCCAGGTTTTGGCGCGCTCGCGCCCATGATGATGAAAGGCGCTGACCGAGATGCCGAAGCGCGCGGGGTCGCCGCCGACTTCATTCAGCGAGATCAGCCGATTGTAGTTGTACATGGCCGTATCTTCGAGCCCCTTGGCCATCACCGGCGCGGTGTATTGCTGGAACTGCATGGCGAACGCGGCCAGCGATTCGCGGCGGGCGGCATGATCCTCGGGGAGTTCCTTGAGCAACACCGCACGGATAAAATCGAACACCGTGGTCTCCGCGGCCTGACTGCGCTTCTTCGCCTGCGCCACGGCCCAGTCCACGTATTGCCGATCCTGGGCGCTCAAGTTCTCTGCGGTAATGTAAGTGCGATAGACCGGAAAGCAGGCCACGATCTCCTGTAACGCGTCACGCAGGCCGCTCTGCGTGTAATCGCGCGTGCGCGGATCGGCCTCGCAAATCCGGCTCAGGCGATTGGCCAGCACGTGCAGTTCGCTGGACAGCAAGCGGCGGATGATGCGGCGTTTGCAGTCATACAGCAGATCGTCGAACGTCATCGGTTGCCCGACGAAGCGCGAATAGGTACGACCCAGCGGCTTCTCTCCGGCCGGATCGATGAACAGGCCGTTGACCAGGTTGGCGAAGTCGTAACCGCTGGTGCCGGCCACCGGCCACTCGGGCGGCAGATGTTCGTGCGCGGCGAGGATCTTTTCGACCACGATATAAACGCGTGCTGGCCTTGTCTCCGATCCGTCCGTGTCTGGCGTAAGCGGGGCGGCGTTTTGTAGACGGCGATAGTATTCGACCGGATCATGCAAGCCATCCGGATGATCAATGCGCAGACCGTCCAGCTCGCCGCGCGCTAGCATGTCCAGCACGCGGACGTGGGTCGCGTCGAACACGCGTGGATCCTCCATGCGCAGCGCGGCTAAGTCGTTGATATCGAAAAACCGACGGTAGTTGATCTCATCGGCGGCCACGCGCCAGTACGCCACGCGGTAGGCCTGGGCGTCCAGCAACTGATGCAGCAGCTCGAAGCGCGCCAGCCCTGGCTGCGCGTCGCTGTCTTCACCATTGAACGCGCGGACATTACCGTCGATGAACTCAATCAGGCGCGGCCAGCGGGCGCCCAGCTCCGCCAGTCGTGATTTGAGAATGCGCGCGTCCCGCTGGCGTTCCTCGATTTTTTCTGGCGAAGTCTCAGTCCGTTCCGGCAGATGCTCGAACGCGGTAACAAGGCTTTGCAGCTCCGCGACGTGCAGCGGATCGTTCGCTTCGTCATCGGTCAGCGCCGACAGCCCCAGCCCCAGAATCCGTGGGTATTCGCGCGGATCGAGTGGCAGCAAATGATTGAAATAACGCACCACAAGAACCCCCTGTTCGGCGTCGAACGCGAGCTTGAGCTCGCCGCGCTCCAGCACCGCCCCGTAATGGTCGCCCAGCACCGGCAGCAACACCTTGCCCTGCAGCGCGCGCTTGAGCGGTGACCAGTCGATGTCGAAAAAATCCGCATACGCCGAGGCCGGCCCGTGCTCCAGCACGTCCAGCCACCAGGTGTTGTCGCTGCCCATGATGCCCATATGGTTGGGCACGATGTCGAGCAACTGGCCCATGCCCAGGCGTTTTAGCGTATCCGCGTAATGGCGGTAATCCTCTTCGCTGCCGATTTCAGGATTCAGCGCGTTATGGTCGATGATGTCGTAGCCGTGCATGCTGCCCGGCCGCGCCTTCAAATAAGGCGATGCATAACAGTGGCTTACGCCAAGCTTGTGCAGATAAGGCGCAATTTGCGCGGCCTGTCGGAAGGTGAACTTGCGGTTGAACTGCAGGCGATAGGTACAGCGCGGGACCTTCATGAACTGGCTTGATGGCTGCTCGCTCACGCGTCGGTCTGCGCATTGGCCCTGCCGCGCTCCGCGTTAACGGCCGCGGCGATTTTGCGCAACAGCCGATGATCGTGGAAGTCCTCCAGCGGCACGGAGAGTTTGCGCTGCCAGTTGGGATGCTCGTCGGCAGTGGCGGGCAGATTTACCGCCCCGCGCTGGCCAAGCGCGTCTTCCAGTTGCACCAGCACAAGCTGCGACGGCGTGCGCGCCACGAAGCGATGAATCGCGGCCGCCAGCTCGTCGCTCATATGTGGGGTGTCCGCGGGCTGCGTTGTCATCCCGCCCGGCAGCAACCCGTCCCGCTCAAGCGCCGCCAGCAGCTGCGCGCGGTCGGCGGCGCGCTCGCGAATCTGTTGTTCGCACAGATCGTCGGATGGGAACAGATCCAGCTCGCGGCGCACGGCGAGATCGACGCCCTCCCAAAAACCGGCCAGGGTAGGGAGGTCGTGCGTGCTGACCGCCGCCAGCGCCTGCGCCGGATATTCTGGGGGCGCCTTGAAGCGGCCGTCGTCGTGTTTCTCGAAATACATGACCCGGTAAGACAGCACGCCCAGCGGCCCCAGTGCCCGGCGGACTTCGTTCGGCACGGTGCCCAGATCCTCGCCGATAACGAAACACTGACTGCGCTGACTCTCCAGCGCCAGAATACCGAGCAGGTCTTTGAGCGGGTAATGAACGAACGCGCCGCTGGCGGCCGTCTTGCCGGCCGGCACCCAGTACAGCCGCATCAGGCCCATGACGTGATCGATGCGCAGCGCATGTGCATAGCGCATGTTGTTTCGCAAGGTGGCGATGAACAGCGCATAGCCGCTTTCGGCAAGCTCCACCGGGATCAGCGGCGGCAAGCCCCAATCCTGCCCCTTGAGGTTATACAGATCGGGCGGCGCGCCGATACTCGCGCCGGCCGCGTATACCCGCTGATGCGCCCATGCCTCCGCGCCTTGCCGATCGACCCCGACCGCCAGATCCAGATACAGGCCGACTCTCAGACCTGCCTCGCGCGCATACTTGCCGACCGCTGTCAGTTGCTCGGCGATCTGCCACTGGAGATACAGATAAAAATCCACGCGGTCGCGGTGCGCGGCGGCAAACGCCGCGACCGCTTCCGAAGCGGGATTACGGAATTCCGCGGGCCAGGATGACCAGCCCCGCAACGGCGGCTGCTGCGCGCTGAAATGCGCCTGCAAGGCCTCGAACAGCGCATGACAGTAAAGCGGCCCGCCGCCTTGCTGCGTAAACGCGCGAAACGCCGCGGTGCGCCGGGTGCCGGCGTCGAGTTCCCGCTTCCGGAAATTTTCAAACAATTTTTCGAGCACGGGAAACTTGACCGCGGCCACGCCTGGGTAATCGACCAGTTCGCGTTCGCGCAGCGCCCGCAGGCGGCCCTGGAAATCGCGATCGCGCACGGACTGGCGCACCGCGTCGCTGCCATCCAGCTCAATAATCTTATCAAGATCGAGATACAAGCTATTGAAAAACAGCCGACTTGACGGGCTGTACGGACTGCGGTGCGCCGGCTTGTCGGGAAACAGTACGTGCAGCGGATTCAGGCCCACGGCATCGGCGCCCAGGCGCGCGGCGTGGTCGATGAAGTCCATCAGGTCGGTGAAGTCGCCAATGCCCCAGTTGCGGCGCGACCTGAGCGCGTAAAGCTGTGCCGACAACCCCCACGCGCGCGCGCCGTTTTGCAGGGCAGGGGGCTCGTGGCAGCGGGGCGGGGCCACAATCAGCGTCATGCTCGTATCCGCGTCACCCGGGTTTTTGGCAGTGAGCGTGAAGCGGTGATAGCCCGGCTCGGGCTGGAACGGCAACTCGAAGCCGCAGCGCCGATGCTCGCTGCCATCGATCATGTGGCGCTCGATGACCGCCAGGGTCTGTGGTTCGATCGTGCCCCGATGTGTCTGGCCGTTTTCTTGCGCCAGACACCAGTCCAGCCTGGTCATTTCATCTGCCGGCAGATTCACGGTGATTCTCAATGCGTTTTCGCCGCCGTGAATGACCTGAACCGGCGGCAGCCGGCGCCGCCACGCACGCGCTTCGAGCTCGGCCAGCGCCGATTCGCGCTCATAGCGATCCTGGACCGGAATGCCCATCGTCGCGAGCAGCGTTCGCAGCGTGTCGGCGGAAATCTCGCGCCACTTGCCCCACACGTCGTGATAGCCGGGCTGAATGCCGCAGCGCGCCGCCAGCTGCGCGAGTTCGTCTGGGCTATGCATTACTTCTCCAGAAAGCAGGCCACCGACCATGGCGGCATCAGTCCGGCGGCAAGCTCGGAGAGTGGCACGCCTTCGCTCAGGAACAAGGTATCGCCATCCGGCTGATCGATGCCCTGAATCACGACCTCGCCCAGATTCGCGACGATACTGAGCCGTGCACCTTCGCCAAGACGCCAGTCCACCCGCAGCGCGCTGGGCGGATAGATGTGCGGTTCGGTGTCCGCGCGGCGGGCGCCGCGCAGATATGGCGTGATTTCCCGCGCGCGCACTTCGAGCAGATGACGGTGAAACCTGAGCCACTGGTCATGTGGTTCGTGTCTCAGCTGATCCCAATCCAGGATGGCGCTCTCGAACGTGGCTTTCGCGCCGGGATCCGGGATGCGCTTGCGCAGGGCCGGCTTCTTGAACTCCGGGAAACGCGCGAATTCCTGGCGGCGCCCTTCCCTGACCTTTTGGGCCAGTTCGCCCTTAAAATCACAAAAAAACGGGAATGGCTGCGCGCAGGCCCACTCCTGGCCCATGAACAACAGGGGCGGCATCGGTGAAAGCAGCAGTATCGCCGTGACCGCGCGCAGCGCATCGGGGCTGGCGAGCGCGCTGATGCGCTCGCCCAGCGCCCGATTGCCGACCTGATCGTGGTTTTGCAGAAAATTGACGAATGCGGTCGGCGGCAGGTGGCCGCTGGGCTCGCCGCGCGTTTCGCCATCGCGATACGCCGAGGGCTCGCCCTGATACACGAAGCCTTGTGTTAATCCGCGGGCGAGGTGTTCTATGGGGCGATCCGTGTAATCCGCGTAGTAGCCAGCGTGTTCGCCGGTGGATAACGCGTGCAGGACGTGGTGCATGTCGTCGTTCCACTGGGCGATGTAAGCGCGCGGCTGGCCCGTCTCATCGCGTTCCAGGAAGCGGGCCGCATTATCGTCGTTTTCCAGCATCAGATGGATCTGGCGTTGCCTGCCCGGTCCCGCCTGTGCGGTTTTGGCCAGCTCCAGCAGGATATGCGGTTCGGAATCATCGGCGATCGCATGCACCGCATCCAGCCGCAGTCCGTCGATGTGGTATTCCTCCAGCCAGTAAAGCGCGTTGTGAATGAAGAAATCGCGCACCTCACGGCTTTGTTCGCCGTCGAAATTGATCGCGGCGCCCCAGGGCGTCTTGTGACGCTCGGTGAAGAAATCCTTAGCGTAAGCGTGCAGGTAGTTGCCGTCCGGCCCGAAGTGGTTGTAAACCACGTCCAGAAACACCATGAGTCCTTTCGCATGTGCGGTCTGCACCAGGTCTTTAAGATCATCCGGCGCGCCATAGCGGCTGTCGGGTGCGAACGGCAGCACCCCGTCATAGCCCCAGTTGCGCGCACCGGTAAAATCCGCCACGGGCATCAGCTCGATCGCCGTCACGCCCAGCTCCACCAAATGGCCGAGCCGCGGCTTGATGGCCTGAAAGGTGCCCTCGGGCGTGAAGCTGCCTACGTGCAGTTCGTAGATCACCGCCTCTTCCCACGGCCGTCCGTGCCAGTCGGCGTCCTGCCAGTCGAATGTGCCCGGATCGATGATTTGACTGGCGCCGTCAGCATCGTCGGGCTGATAGCGCGAGGCGGGATCGGGGACGCGCAGATCGCCGTCAATGCGAAACCGATACCGGCCGGGCGCGGGGTAGTCTGTTTCCAGACTGAACCATCCGTGCGTCTCGGCGACCATGGCGGCGCGTTTTTCGCTTTCATCGACGCCCAGACACAACTCGACCTCGCGTGCACTGGGCGCCCATAAACGAAATCGTGCGCGCCCCGGCTCGACAAGCTCCGCGCCAAACGGCATTTTGTGCTGACGTTGAGTCATGTTTCTAACTCCTTCGATGCCACTGGCAGCGTCAGGGAGCGGCCCCGCGGCAACCTCGAGTTGCGTGTAGCGGCTATCAGCGGCTTTGCGACACCGGCCACGCCGATATTCAACATGCGCACAAGTAATTGTTTTTGCAAGCAACAAAGATTTGCCGATGACGTGCGTTGACGGGGGTCGCACAGCCGCATCAATGGTCGAACGAATCGCATCCGACCGCGCCACAGGTGAACGGCAATTCTGCTGTTACAGATTTCTTGCTTGCCAGTTAAGACAATAATGCGATGCGGTTGCCATCGACGTCTGCGCGGCCTGCCAAGGCCGGACGGTGAATAAACAACGCCATGCAGATACCGATTGGTGCAGCAGATGTTGTCCGCCACGGCAGTTTTGCATCAAATCGTTAGACGTTAAGACCGAAAACTATATGCTGGTAGGACGCAGCAGTTGCCGATCATCAGAGCAGCCATGGCGTTGTTTGTTTTTACCCTGCACGATGCAATCGAAACGAACTCGCTGGCCAAACGCTTCGATCCCTCGCTTCGACAGGTCTAGACCGCCTGGAACTCTGGCGCCCCGGGCAGGAATCGAACCTGCGACCTGCCGCTTAGGAGGCGGCTGCTCTATCCCCTGAGCTACCGGGGCAAAATGGTGGAAAATTTGGTGGAGCCGAGGGGGATCGAACCCCTGACCTTCGCATTGCGAACGCGACGCTCTCCCAGCTGAGCTACGGCCCCTTCAGTGACTTTCCCCGAGGCATTCCGGCGTGATCCCGGAGCCTTTCTGGCCCGCCCCGTCCGTGGCAGTAAACTGTGAATCTACTACGCCACCTGTTGCGCGGTTTCGATACCAATAATGGATGCGGCCTGGTTCGCAGCGTCAGGACGCTCAGTCACATGTGGCGGAATTCTAACCGGCTCGCGGCTAATGCTCCAGCCCCAATGGCCGATATCGGGCAGCTCATGCGGAAATAACCACGGCGAGGGTCATGGCATCACCAGAATCATTGAATACACGTGTATACAGAGAATCAGGGGCAGGTTACAAATAAAAACCCCGCCACAAGGGCGGGGAAGCTGTAGGGAGATGGCAGGAGGCGTCCATCTCCTTCGATTGTCGATTTTGTTAGCGCATCAATGCGGCCACAGGAGCAATCCAACGCTCGCGATGATGACGCCTGATGCCAGCAAGAGATTGAATGTCATTGTCGTACCCGTCGCGTAGTCCATCCCACGCTTCGGACTATGTCATGGGCATTTTGTATTGTGCACAATGGCTACGATGAGCGCCGACAAGCGACCGATGAAAGGAACGCACTGCGGAGAACCTGCCCGGCCGGGACCATCCTGTGGCTGATAACGGGCGGACGCCGCGCTAGCGAGACCGAGCCGGATAGTGCCAGCTTTCCCTCTCAATCTTGAACTGAAGCTCCTGGCTGCGCTGCGGTTGCAGCGATCGCGGGCTCTGGTAGGCCGGCGGCGCCACGGAACGTGCCGGCAGA
The DNA here is from genome assembly GCA_050740315.1 of Gammaproteobacteria bacterium. Taxonomy (GTDB): domain Bacteria; phylum Pseudomonadota; class Gammaproteobacteria; order JACCYU01; family JACCYU01; genus JACCYU01. Next base: position 59,778 of record JBOIDC010000007.1, read on the forward strand.
CGTGGCGAGAAACGCGACTGGAAAAGTTCGCGTTGATCCAGTTGCCGTTGTCTGAGGTGCTGACGTTGCAGTTGCCGGTCGAGCCGGCGTCGCTCCGATGCTGAAAGGTTTTCCAGCGCCTCCAGCTTTCGCTGGTATCGGTCCTGCTGCAGCTCCAGCACCCGCTGGCGCCGAAGGTTCTCCGTTGCAAGCTTGCCACCTTGCGACGCATGGACGCCTATGAAATGCTACACAAACTCGCGAGGATTAACGGGTAAACGCACGAGTGTCTAAACAAGGCAGACGTTTTACACATCATCGCTTTACTCATCGGCAGAGGGGCAAGCAACCTGGAAACTTGGATAGTCGGTTTTGTGCGCATGTTCCCCGTACGGCGCCGGACTGGCCTGTATGATAGACCCACAGAAACTTGCGTGGCGGGAGACAGGGCGTGATCGAACGCCGTCAAAGTGAACGTAAACAGGTGGCTGCTCTGGTGTATCTGTGCGTCACGGGGCAGCGATTTCGGCGCTGCAAAGCCAGTGATCTGAGCGCGGGCGGCATCTTCATCGAAATGGAGCCCTTCGCGTTGCGCAGAGGCCGCAAGGTGCAACTGGTATTTGTGCTGGCAACCGGCGCGACCATCAAACTTCACCGGTTACCGGCGGTGGTGGCGCGAGTGACCAGGGCGGGCGCCGGCATGTTATTGCACAGCAAGTTGCCGCGCCGTCGCGCAGGCGTACTGCCGCAATACCCCAGCCTCAGCTGATTCTGCGCCGTCCCGGCGCGGCGTACCGTGTTTAGTTAAGAACGCCATAATGAGCGAACACACCTAGATGTGTTCGGCAATCCCGCCAGATTTGAATTGACCGCTCAATTCCCGGTATTGTCACCCCTATCAGGGCGACGCCAAGGCCCGCTATGGCGAGAGGTCTGGAATGAAGCTGAGTTTGCGGGAGCTGCGTGACCGCTTCGGTGGAAAAATTATCGGTGATTTAGATGTCGGCATCGACGGCTGCGCGAGTCTGGAGACGGCCAGTGCGGGCGAGATCGCTTTCGCGGAAGCGGCGCGCTATCGGCAACAGGTCGAGGCCGGTCGCGCGTCGGCCTATCTGGTGACGGAAGATTTTCCGCAAATGCCCGACCAGACCCTGTGGTTGGTTGCACGGCCGCGGGAAACGTTCATCCGCCTGTTGAGCCTTTTCCATCCCGGCCCCCGCTACGCGCCGGGAGTACATCCCAGCGCGACGGTGGCCCCGAGCGCGCGCCTGGGCGAGGGCGTCACTGTCTGTGAGCACGCCGTAATCCGCGAGGAGGCGCATGTGGGCGCGGGTACCGTCATCGAATCTTGTGTGCATGTCGGGCGCGGCGTGACCTTGGGAGAAAACTGCTGGATCGGCCCGAACGTCTCTCTGTTGCACGGCGTGAAGCTCGCTGATCGAGTCACCGTCCATGCCGGCGCGGTCATCGGCGGCGACGGCTTCGGATACCTCTGGATGGATAACCGGCACACGAAAGTGCCATCGCTGGGTTCGGTTCAGATCGACGATGACGTCGAGATCGGCTGCAACGTCTGTATCGACCGCGCGACTTTTGGGGCAACCCGGATTCGCCGGGGCACGAAAATCGACAACCTGGTGCAGATCGGCCACAACAACGACATCGGCGAGGATGCGATCATCGTCTCACAGGTCGGGCTTTCAGGTACCGTGAAGATCGGCGACAGGGCGGTGCTGGCAGGCCAGGTAGGCGTGGCGGATCATATCGAAATCGGCGCGGGGGCGACGGTCGCGGCGGCCAGCGGCGTCAGCAAGAACGTGCCGCCGGGCGAGACGGTATGGGGCTACCCTGCCCGCCGGATACGCACCGCATGGCGGGAGCTTGCGCACATTGCGCGCTTTCCGCACTTCATGCGCCGCCTGAAAATACTGGAAGCTCGCATCTCCAGCCTTGATGACAGCCTCAAGAAGCTTGATAAGTAGCGCCTGCTGCTGTGCGCCCCATTGACTGAGCGTGATCTTGTCATGCCGCCCGTTTACCGGCCTTAGGACCGCAATTAAAAGGAAAGCCTGTAAGCAGAGGTCAGGGCGCCGATGGCGCTGACGGCGACGAGCAGCCTTAGAATCTGCACAAAATGCTGATTGATCGAGCGCTTGCGGAAGAACCGATGGTAATACGGCTTGGGGCTGGCGCGCGCCTGCAAGTCTTCGGTCGGTGCCATGGCGAAGCTGACAGTGTTGTTCTCGTACTGCAGGTGGTGCAGTTTGAGTACCTTTTCCATGAGCTTTTTGGTCTTCCTGATCTTGCGATAGTTTTTCATCCCTACTTTTAGTGCCCGGATGCCCAGCCAGGCGATAGAGCCACCGACGCTGAATCCAAACAGTGCCGCCAGCGCGAGGAGCGCGTCGTTACCTGCATACAGCATCGCAAAGGCAATGCTCGTCAGCCCCAGGCTCAGCGTCAGACAGAAGCGTAGCCGATCCCAGTTATAGCTGACCTGATAACGGTATTCCTCCATGACAACCTTGTAGATGTCGAGCAACTCATCCTGGCTCAAGCTGATGCCCATTTGTACCTACTTTAATTCGTTGGCGTGCTGTCGACTATCACGCGATGACCCTTGAATTCATACAAATACCGAATGTGGCGCCGCCCGAATGTATAACGGCACATGAGTCAGCGCCGCTGGGCAACTGACGCAGGCGGTTGCTAATCGTAAATTGCCTGTCAGGCGTAAGTAAACTCTTCACGCATCCACGCGCGCTACTTTTCGTGAGATAGCGCACAACCGCGCCGGCCCGGCTGTGGCAAGATCCTGATCTCCGCTAAGACTAAAGGAATATGTCATGGACCTCGGATTCGCAATAATCGTTCCTGTGCTGGCTTACCTCATCTGGAGACCGTCACCGCGACCGCGTCGCCGTCATAGCGAAATCAATTAAGGCGGTCTGCTTCCCGTCTGGCGCAACTGTGTAATCAGCCGGTCGCGGGTTCGATTCCGGCCGCCATCCCCATTCAATCAATTAGTTGCATTATCCGCGTGCACAGGTTGGCACCGTTCGAGCAATGGCCGAATTTGAAGAGCGGAACGGTTAGCCGTTGTTTGAGATCGTCTGCGTTGTTCATCGCCGGCGTTGCGGCACGTCCGATCTGGTTCAATACGACCGCGAGCAGGCTCAAACCACGCGCCCGGATGGCCTCGGTGGTCAGCAGCACGTGGTTGAGGCAACCAAGCCGATCGGCGGCGACGAGCAATACGGGAAGGCGCAGCCGCGCGGCGAGGTCCGCGTTTAAACCGTCGGCTGCCAGGGGCGAATAAAAGCCACCGGCGCCCTCTATCCACGCAAAACTGTCATCGCTGACGCCTTTAACGCAAGCCTGTTCGAGCTCGGCGATGATCAGATGCCTGCTTTCCAGGTGCGCTGCCCGCGCGGGAGATAGCGCATGTCGAAACCGAAAAGGGCACACGTCCATCAGATTCCCGATTCGGCCCGCGGCGGTGTGGAGGATAGCAGCGTCGGCAGGCATTAATTGCCCGCCGTGCACGTCGCAGCCGGACTCGACCGGTTTGCGGGCCAGGACACGAACGCCACGCGCGCGCAAGCCGCGGATAACGGCAGCGCCGACATAGGTCTTGCCCACACCGGTGTCAGTGCCGGTTACGAACACGCCACGCAAGGGTTTATTCGCCCATCAGCAACCGTTTTGCCGTGCGGTATTTTTCCGCGGTCTTGTCTACGATTCTCCGCGGCAGCGCAGGGCCCGGCGCTGTCTTGTCCCAGTCGAGCGTCTCCAGATAATCGCGCACGAACTGTTTGTCGAAACTGGGCGGGCTGCTGCCCGGCCGGTAGGTGTCCGCCGGCCAGAAGCGCGACGAGTCCGGCGTCAGTGCCTCGTCGATCAGCACCAGCGCGCCATCCGCGCCCAGGCCGAACTCGAATTTGGTATCGGCGATGATAATGCCACGATCGCGCGCGAAGGCGGCGGCCTGCCGGTACAGTTCCAGGCTCGTCTCACGCACTCTTATCGCCAGTTCGCGGCCGACAAGTTCGGCCACTTGTTCGAAACCAATGTTGACGTCGTGCTCGCCCGCGCCGGCCTTTGTGGAGGGCGTGAAAATCGGCTCGGGCAGCCGCTCGGCGAGGCGCAGGCCGGGCGCTAATCGGATGCCGCCGATCGTGCCCTCGCGCTGATAATCTTTCCAGCCCGAGCCGATCAGATAGCCGCGCACCACGGCTTCCACCGGCAGCGCGCGCAGCTTGCGCACGACCACGCTGCGACTTTCCAGCGCACGGCGATCTTCGACGGCGGGAAGCACGTCCTGCAGCGGCAGCGCCGCCAGATGATTGGGAATGACACCGCGCAGACGCCGGAACCAGAAATTAGAGATTGCCGTCAGTATCTCGCCCTTACCGGGAATCGGCGTGGGTAGCACCACGTCGAAGGCAGACAGTCGGTCGCTGGTCACGATCAGCATGTGCCGTGCGTCGATATCGTAGATGTCGCGCACCTTGCCGCGATGCCGCAGCCGCAGGCTGGGAATGTTCGATTCGAATAAGCTTTCGTACAAAGTGTTCAAACGGGTTGCGGATTACGGACGAAGTTTAATGGGTTCCCGGGCATCGTAATAGATGCGCGGGCGGCATGGTATTTTGACTGGCCTTGTCGCGACAACTTGGCCAAAATAGCGCTTTCCCACAAAGCGATTGGCGCGATGGATAAAATACAGGTCGGCGTGGTGATGGGCAGCGACAGCGACTGGCCGGTGATGCAGCACGCCATCGCGCGCCTGAAGGACTTTGGCGTAGGCTGCGAGGCCAAGGTCGTATCGGCGCATCGCACGCCCGACCTGATGTATGAGTACGCCGACTCGGCCGTCGCACGCGGTCTGAAATGCATTATCGCCGGGGCGGGCGGCGCGGCGCATCTGCCCGGCATGCTGGCGGCCATCACCACCGTGCCGGTGCTGGGCGTGCCGATTCCCTCGAAGCATCTCAATGGCCAGGATTCGCTGCTGTCCATCGTGCAGATGCCCAGAGGCGTACCGGTCGCGACCTTCGCGATCGGCGAAGCGGGCGCCGCCAATGCCGGGCTGTTCGCGGTTGCCATGCTGGCCAATTACGATTCGAAGCTGGCCGCTAAGCTGGCCGCGTTCCGCAAGGAACAGCACGCTGCGGTCACGCACATGAGCTTGCCGGAGGCATGATTCTCCCCGGCGCCACGCTGGGCATGATCGGCGGCGGCCAGCTGGGGCGCATGTTCACTGTTGCGGCGCGCACCATGGGCTATAAGGTTCTCGTGCTGGATCCTGACCCCGACAGCCCCGCCGGGCGCATGGCCGATGAGCACTTGCGGGCCGCGTATACCGACCAGCGCGCGCTGCAACGGCTGGCGCGGGAGTGTGCCGCGGTCACGACCGAATTCGAAAACGTACCGGCCCAATCCCTGCGCAGGCTGGAAGCCAGCTTGCCGGTGCGGCCATCGTCGGATGCGCTGGCCGCCACGCAGGATCGTATCTGCGAAAAGACCTTTATAGGCGAAATCGGGCTCGCCACAGCGGATTTCAAGATCATCCGCTCCGAGGACGACCTGAAGCCGGCATTCGCCGCACTGACGCCACCGCTCATTCTCAAACGCGCGGCGTTTGGCTATGACGGCAAGGGTCAGGCTGATGTTGAAGATCTCGACGCGCTGCGCGACGCTTTTGGTCATCTGGACAATGTGCCATGCGTGCTGGAGCGGCGGGTGGCGCTAAAGCTGGAGCTGTCTGTCGTGCTGGCGCGCTCGAGTCGTGGCGAAACGATATGTTTTCCGGCTGCGGAGAACGTGCACCGGGGCGGAATCTTAAGCATGAGCATTGTCCCCGCGCGTATCGATGCAGGCTTGGCTGCGCAGGCGCGAAACATGGCGATCAGGCTGGCCGATGCGCTGGATTACTGCGGCGTTTTGGCGGTGGAGTTTTTCGTAACCAATGACAAGGTGCTACTGGTCAACGAGATCGCGCCACGCCCGCATAACAGCGGACATTACACCGTCGATGCCTGCGTCACTTCGCAATTCGAGCAGCAGGTGCGGATGGCCTGTGATTTGCCGTTTGGGGAGACGCGGCTGTTATCGCCGGTGGTGATGGTCAACCTGCTGGGCGATTTATGGGAAAACGGCCCACCGGACTGGTCGCACATATTCGGACACGCGGGCACCAAGCTGCACCTTTACGGTAAGCGCGAGGCGCGGCCCGGACGCAAGATGGGCCACTTCTGCTGTCTGCGCGAGGACGTGGAAAGTGCGTTGCGTGCGGCGCGCGCCGTCCTCGATGAATTGAGCCAACCTTAATCCTATGCAAAATTTTCAAGCCTTTCGCATTCACGACGAGGGCGGCAACACGCGCGCCGGCGTAGAGACGCTCACTCTCGATGAATTATCGGCCGGCGAGGTCGTCATCCAGGCGCATTATTCCAGCGTCAATTACAAAGACGCGCTGGCGGGTACCGGCAAAGGCAAGATCCTGCGCCGCTCGCCGCTGGTGGGCGGCATCGACGTGTCCGGCGTCGTGTCGGGCAGCGACGACAGCCGCTTCCAGCCCGGCGACCAGGTGCTGGTCACGGGCTGCGGTCTGAGTGAGGTACACGATGGTGGCTATGCGGAGTACGTGCGCGTACCGGCCGACTCGGTAATCCGCATACCCGCAGGGCTGGATCTTTTTCAGGCGATGGCGCTCGGCACCGCCGGTTTTACCGCCGCGCTGGCGATCAAGCGCCTGGAGGAGAACCATCAGACACCGGGACTGGGCCCCATTCTGGTGACGGGCGCGACCGGCGGGGTGGGCAGTTTCGCGATCGACATGCTGAGCGGTCTGGGCTTTGATGTCGTTGCGTTGAGCGGCAAACCCGACGCGGCGGCATACTTGAAATCGCTGGGCGCCAGCCGGGTCATGGATCGTCACGAGTTGAAACTGGACGTGGGGCCACTCGGAAAAACCCGGTGGGGCGGGGTGATCGATAACGTCGGCGGCGATATTCTCGCGGCGCTGATTCGGGCCGTGCGGCCCTGGGGTAACGTCGTCAGCATCGGCCTGGCGGCGGGTGTCAAGCTGGAAATGACCGTGATGCCGTTCATCCTGCGCGGCGTGGGCCTGCTGGGGGTGACATCGGCTAATTGTCCGCAAGTATGGCGGCAGCCGTTATGGGAGCGCCTTGGGCGCGATCTGCGTCCCCGGCATCTCGACAGTATCGTCACCGAGACGGTGACCCTGGAACAATTACCGAGTGTATTCGAGCGGATGCTCGCGGGTCAGACGCGCGGGCGGGTGGTGGTGAGTTTGAAGAAGTAACGTTCCGCGTCGCCTTTGGGTGAATCAGCCCGTTCAACCTGTCACTGCGAGCGAGGCGCAGTGATCTCCTGACTTCTATTCAAACCGATAGCACTCTTTAAATACCGGCGTTTAGCGGCGATCGCTGTAATCCAGCGCGCGCAGCAGACTTACGGTGATCCGCGCCGTCGCGCCCCACAGCAGCTCGCCGTCATACGCACGAAACCGGATCACGGGGATGACACCCGACGGTGTGGCGTAGTGGTAAACCTCGCGATTGCGCTCGTCCGCAAGCCAGCTCAGCGGCATGGTGAAAGCGCGCGCGACCTCGTTGCGCGCCAGCCGAAGCGGGTATGGCCACCGCATCAGCCCGACGAAGGGCGTGATGTGATACCGGGTAGTGCTGATCAGCTCGGGCAACCGTCCGATCAGCGTCACATGCTGATCTGCCAGACCGATTTCTTCGTGCGCCTCACGCAACGCAGTGGCCTCTAGATCGGCATCCGCGGATTCACGACGCCCGCCGGGAAACGCGACCTGCCCACTGTGCGCATCGTCGGGGTTCACCGCACGCCGGATGAACAGCAGTTGCCAGCCGTCTGCGGTCTGCACAAGCGGGACCAGTACTGCCGCGGCAATGGCCGGCCGATCGCGATCGCCGACCGGTTCATGCATTTTCGCCAGACGATTCGAACCTGCGACGAGACGTTTCCGCAGGTCGGTTGGTGTTGGATTCATGGATAATCAACCGGCGTCAAGCGCGCCGCCCGATGGGCAATCGATTCATTCCTCGTGCGCGTAGCCCTTGATGATATACCCGCCGGATTTTTCGTCGTGCTCGAAGTCGAGCAGGTTGCGCGCCTGTGCTTCTTCCAGGAGCTTACTGAAGGTGCGGAAACCATAATACGACTCATTGAAGCCGGGCTTGCGCCGCTTGAGCGCCTGTTTGACCATCGAGCCCCATACCTTGTCCTCTTCCTCGCGCTCGCCGAACAGCGCCTCTACGGTTTCCATCACCAGGTCCAGCGCCTCCTGCTTTCTGCGTTCCTCGGCCTTTTTCTGCTCGTCGCCGCCGGCGGCAGCGATCTCGGCCGTCCCGGTGCCAGTTGCGGCGGTCTTGTCGGCGCCTTTCTTGCGCGCGCGCTTTCTGGCTTCCTTCTTGCGCACCAGATCGTCGTAGAAAATGAATTCGTCGCAGTTCGCGATCAACAGATCGGAAGTCGAATTCTTCACCCCCACGCCGATGACCACCTTGTCGTTTTCGCGCAGCTTGCTGACCAGCGGCGAGAAATCGGAGTCACCGCTGATCACGACGAAGGTATCCACGTGCGCCTTGGTATAACAGAGGTCCAGCGCGTCGACCACCATGCGGATGTCTGCTGAATTCTTCCCGGTCTGACGGACATGCGGAATTTCGATCAGTTCGAAAGAGGCCTCGTGCATCGCCTCCTTGAAGCCCTTGTACCGGTCCCAGTCGCAATAGGCTTTCTTCACGACAATGTTGCCCTTGAGCAGCAGCCGCTCCAGCACCTTGCTGATATCGAACTGCGCGTAGTTCGAATCGCGTACGCCCAGCGCGATATTCTCGAAATCGCAAAACAGCGCCAGACTGCGCGTGTGAGAGGTTTCCGCCACGAGCCTACGTATGAGCCTGTTCGGACTTGCCGCCGAAGAACATGATGAACTCCGTCGCGCGTACCTTGCCCATGGGCTCAGGCGCGCGATATTTGTCGCTGATTGCGCGGTGCGCCGTCTCCATGGCCTCAACCAGGGGCTGATGAATCTTCGTCTCGAAATCCGGATGACCAGCCAGCTGGTGCACCGCGTAGGTGTACTGAGCGTAAACCTTCAGGCTGTCCGCAGCGCTGGTCTTCGGCAGTCTGGAATAACGGTGGATGACCGCGTCCCAGATCGGGAACACCTCGGGATTGACGAAGTGCAGCAGCTTGGAGGTGCCGATCACCGAGCCCAGAAAGTAACGCAGCGGCTCGGCTTTGGCCACGAGTCGTTCGATGTGTTCCTGGCGGACATCGGCCGAAGCGTGAGCCTGAACATCGAGCTCCGCAGGCTGCATGCCATGCAACTGGTTCAGCGCCGCGACCGCGGCGTTGACCGTGGACAGCGCCGGGTCGAGCTGCTTGATGCTCGCCATCCAGCTATATGCAAACGCGAAACCGACGTAGAGATCCTGCTCGGTGAGCCGCTGGCCGCGCTTTTCCCTGAAATACTGCAGATACCGGTCGTATGTGTAGCGATACGTGCCGGACGTGGTTCTCGATGCGGTCAATGTCTCGTCCAGTCTTTCCAGTCCACCCTCGCGCAGTTGCTCAACGAGGCGTCCGGCGGTCTCGGCCAGACGTTCAAATTCGATCATCTTGAGGATTTCTCCCGCGGAGCCCGCCGACACAATGGCGCAGCTATTTGTCGTTATAGTCGAAACCTGTCACCGCGTCATTCTAGCGCGCGCTTCCGGGCTTGCCTATCGTTTACCTTCGAACGTTGGGTAACGCCGGCACAGGCCCACAAAGAGGTCCGCGCAGAGGTACGCGTGCGACTGGTTGCGATCAGGGCGGCCGGCTCGATGTCTTGCCGGATGAGGTGCGCTAAAAAAGAATGCCGATGCCCACGCCAAAGTTGATGCCGGAATCGCGCCTGGCCGCCTCCTCCGGCCATAAATAGATCTGCTCGGCCCGCACCACGGGATAGGTGTAGTCCGCTTCGCCGATGGCGCCATCCTGCGTCTCGCTCAAGACGCCTTTGATGGTAACCAGGCGGCCCTGACGG
>JBOIDC010000008.1:0-69646 GCA_050740315.1 Gammaproteobacteria bacterium
GGCATCGGCTTCGCGCTGAGGAATTTCATGAAGACGAGCACGGACTTCTTTCTCTCCGGCCGCTCGATGCCCGCCTGGATCACTGGTCTGGCGTTTATCTCCGCCAATCTCGGTGCTCAAGAGGTTATCGGCATGGGTGCGTCGGGCGCGAAATACGGCATCGCGACCAGCCATTTCTACTGGATCGGCGCCATCCCGGCCATGGTTTTCGTCGGCCTGTTCATGATGCGCTTTTATTACGGCTCGCGCGCGCGCTCGGTGCCCGAATACCTGCGATTGCGCTTCGACGAGAAGACGCGGGCACTGAACGCGATCTCGTTCGCGGCGATGACGATCTTCTCCTCCGGCGTGTCGATGTACGCGATGGGCAAGCTGTTCAATTTATTGCTCGGCTGGGATTTCGACACCAGCATGATCATCGCGGCCACCATCGTGCTCGCTTATATCTTCCTTGGCGGTCTGACCAGCGCGATCTACAACGAGGTGCTGCAGTTCTTCCTGATCGTATGCGGCTTCGTGCCGCTGGTGTTCCTGGGGCTGCGCGACGTGGGCGGCTGGGACGGACTGGTGGCTAAGCTGACCAGCGTCTCGACCGCCGGCGGCTATCCGGAAACCGCCTACACGCAATCGTGGGCCTTCATGGGCGATCCTTCGCAGAATCCCATCGGCGTGGAAGTGTTCGGATTGATGATGGGGCTCGGCTTCGTGCTGTCCTTCGGTTACTGGTGTACGGATTTTTTGGTGGTGCAGCGCGCGATGGCGGCCAAATCGATGTCGGCCGCACAGCGTACGCCGATCATCGCCGCCTTCCCGAAGATGCTGTTTCCGTTTCTGGTGATCCTGCCCGGCATGATCGCGCTGGCGGTCGGCACCGGCTCGGTGGCGCAGGATTCGAATCCCGCCGCCATCGATCGGATCGCCACGGGCGGCGAGCGCGCTGCGGCCACCGATGCCGCCTCGACCACTACGGTCGGTCGCGGCATCATCCCGCCCAAGATCGACCGGGCGACTGGCGAACCGCTGGTCGACGGGCGCGGACGGGTGGTGCTCGATTACGATCTTGCTACGCCCATGATGCTCGTGCACTACTTTCCGGCCGGATTGCTGGGGCTGGGCCTCACCGCGCTGCTCGCCTCGTTCATGTCCGGCATGGCCGGCAATGTGACCGCGTTCAACACCGTGTGGACGTACGACATCTATCAGAGTTACATCCGCAAGGGCGCCAGCGACGCGCATTATCTGTGGATGGGCCGCATCGCGACCGTATTCGGCATCGGGCTGTCGATCGCGGCCGCCTACGTCGCGGCGGCCTTCAATAACATCATGGATTTGCTGCAGCTCGTGTTCGCCTTCGTCAACGCGCCGCTGTTCGCCACCTTCGCACTGGGCATGTTCTGGAAGCGTACGACCGGGCACGGCGCGTTCATCGGCCTCGTTTCCGGCACGCTGGCGGCCGCCATTCATCACGGCCTGTCGCTGGCGGACGGCGCGGTGGTCGGCATCAAGGGCGGCTACTTGGGCGTCATGACCACGTATCCCAGCGAACTGGCGCAGACGTTCTGGACCGCGATCGCGGCGTGGACCACCTGCTTTGTGGTTACCATCGTGGTAAGTCTGCTCACGCGCCCGCGGCCGGCCGACGAGCTGAAAGGTCTGGTCTATTCACTTACCCCAAAGCCGCAAGATGCGCGACAGGCCTGGTACCAGCGGCCGGCCTTGCTGGCTGTTGTGGTGCTGGCGTGCACCCTGGTGCTCAATTTCATCTTCTTCTAGATCAACGGAGGGCGAAATGGCTCTGGATATCAGAATACCCATCGGCGCGATGTTCGCGATCATCGGCCTGCTGCTCGCCGCATACGGTCTGATTACCGTCGGCGACGCGCACGCGTATGAAAAATCGCTGTCGATCAACATCAATCTGTGGTGGGGTGCTGCCATGCTCGTGTTCGGTCTGGTCATGCTTTATTTCGGATGGCACGGCGATGCCAGCGTGCACCTGGCGGAAGAATCAGCTGAAGGGCGCGCCATGGAGCCGCGCGAGCATCGCGCCGGGCTGGAGCAGGATTGATTAAATAGCGCACCGCGCGGAGTGGCGCCAATGACGGAAAGCGACCCGATACCCATGCGGAAAAGGCGCATCGCGCTCAAGGACGGGCGCTACATGATTTTTTATACGTTTGAGGACGAAACCGGATCGTCGCCGCCCGAAGATGCCGAGGCGAGGCATTCCGAACCTGAGCCCGGTCCAATGCCGCCGGTCAAGGACCAGCGAGATGTCTGAGCTGCGCTGGAATCCGCTGCTCGGCGACTGGGTGGCGACCGCCACGCATCGGCAGGCACGCACCTTTCTGCCGCCTGCGGATTTCTGCCCTTTGTGCCCGACCAAGGACGGCGGGTTTCCGACCGAGGTGCCAGAGAGCACCTATGACATGGTGGTCTTCGAGAACCAGTTTCCGTCGTTGCGCGCGAAGCCGCCCGCGCCGGCCGTGGAGGGCACCGAACTTTGTCCCGTGCGCCCGGCACAAGGGGTGTGCGAGGTGGTGCTTTATTCGCCGAAACACACGACGACCCTGGCCGAAGAGCCCGTGGAGCAGATTTACAAGCTGGTGCGGGTGTGGACGGATCGTTTCCTAGAACTCGGCGCGCTCGACTATGTGGACTATGTGTTCGAGTTCGAGAACAAAGGTGAGGCCATCGGCGTCACCTTGCATCACCCGCACGGCCAAATCTACGGCTATCCGTTCATCCCGCCGCACATCGCGCGGGAGCTGACGCAGTCGCGAGCCCACCGAGCGCGCACCGGTGGTTGCCTGATCTGCGATATCGTGGCCCAGGAGCGTGAAGATGGGCGCCGGATCATCGCCGAGAATCCATCGTTTGTCGCCGTCATCCCGTTCTTCGCCCGCTGGCCTTACGAGGTACACATCTATTCGTCGCGCCATCTGCAAGCCCTGCCGGATATGACGCCGGTCGAGCAGCGCGATCTGGCCGCCATGCTCAAGATGGTGCTGGTGGCCTTCGACAAGCTGTTCGAGCTGTCGTTTCCGTACATGATGGTGCTCCATCAACGGCCGGTCGACGGCGGTCAGTACGATTATTACCATTTTCACATCGAGTTCTACCCGCCGTTGCGTACCGCCACCAAGCTCAAATACTTAGCCGGCAGCGAGACGGGCGCTGGCCTGTTCATCAACGACACCCTGGCGGAAGAAAAGGCGGCGGAGCTGCGTGGTCATATCACCCCCGCGGTCTGGCGGAAGGGGCGCGATGATTGATGCAGAGCCGCTGCGGCGTGCCTTTCGCGCGTGCTATGACGCGGAACCGCGCTTGTTTCACGCGCCGGGTCGCGTGAATCTGATCGGCGAGCACACGGATTACAACGACGGCTTCGTGCTGCCGATGGCCATCGATCGCGAAACGGTGGCCGCCGCGTGCGCGCGAGACGATCGCCGCGTGCGCGCGTTTTCGCTTGACCAGGATTCGGCGCTGGAATTCGATCTGGATCACCCGGGGCCAAAACAGCGCGGGTCATGGCTGGATTATCTGGAGGGTGTCGCTCACGCGCTGGAATCCACGGGCGTGCGACTGCACGGCGCCGATCTGGCGATAGCCTCGGATGTTCCCGTCGGCGCAGGGCTGTCTTCGTCGGCGGCGCTGGAGATCTCCGTGGGCCTGGCGCTGACCAGCATCTCCGCGGCGCAGGTCGAGCGGGTTCAACTGGCGTTCGCCGGGCAGCGGGCCGAGCATGATTACGTCGGGATCAAGTGCGGCATCATGGACCAGTTTGTGGCGGCGCTGGCGCGCGCCGGCCACGCGCTTTTGATCGACTGCCGCACGCTGGACACGCGGTACATCCCGCTGGCCACGCCTCGCGCACGCGTCGTAATCTGCGACACCCACGTCAAACACACGCTGGCGTCCTCGGAATACAACGCCCGACGGGCCGAGTGCGAACGCGGCGTCGAATTGTTGCGCCAGCAGTTACCCGGCGTTCGCGCGCTGCGCGACGTCAGCGTGGCTGATTTCGAGCGCTTTGAACACGGTCTTCCGGAGCCGATCCGGCGGCGCTGCCGGCACGTCATTACGGAAAATGCCCGCACGCTGGCTGCGGCCAGCGCCTTGGGCGCGGCCGATTTGGAGGCCATGGGGCAGCTGATGTACCGGTCGCACGACTCGTTGCGCGACGACTACGAGGTCAGTTGCGCCGAATTGGATCTTCTGGTCGAGATCGCGAAATCCGTCAATGGCGTGTTTGGCGCGCGTATGACCGGCGGCGGATTCGGCGGCTGCACGGTGAATCTGGTGTCTGACGATGCGCTCGCGCAGTTCCAGGAGATGGTCCCGCGGGAATACCGGAAAGTGACCAACGTCGAGCCGAGCATCTACGTTTCGGAAGCCGGTGACGGCGCAAAAGAGTTGAGGCGGGCAGAATAAACCCAGGGAACGCTTCGATTAAGTCAAGCCTGCTAGGCGTTAGTTGCCCATTGTTCCCCGATGCCGCCTGTAGTGCCGGCAGCCGGTGTTGCACTGCGCCCCGCGGCGAAGGGTCGCAAGCGTTCGAGACAGGCACATCAGCTCTGTTCTGGGGCCTGCTGCACTGCGGTTTCGCCGCTTATCTTCCCCAAAAGCGCCACTTATCTCCCCGCTATAGATAACGGGCGCTAACGCCTGTTAGGTTCCCCGCACGTCTCCAAATGACGACGCCGTAACGCGCTCTGCGCATACCGATGCGGCGTCGCAACGGTCGACGATCAGTGAGGCAACTTTTGACTTGATGGCGACGGAAGGGCGAAGGGCACCGACGAACAGTCAGTTGCAAATTGCCAACTTTCAGCTATAGAAAGGCAACAGCCGTCGCTAAATGGATTATTAGAAAGGGGATCGCAATGGCGTGCTCTACCACAACATTTGGACTCAGGGAGTTTGTAGCGCAACCCCTTCGCGGGATGTTCGCCACGTTGATGCTAACCACCTTTGTGGCAACCGCGGTGGCGCAAAAAAACGTTAACGACGCAGGCGTTGCGCTCGCCGGCACCTACACCGCTCCGGCAGTGAGCAGCGTCAATCACACTGAAGCCACATCCGCGGACAGCGATCGCTCCGCTCCGCCGGCAACCGGCGTCAGCTATACGAACCCGGTGCTGGCGGGCAACTATCCAGATCCGTCGGTGGTGCGCGTTGGAAAAGATTACTGGGCCACCGCGACCTCCTCGGGCTGGGCGCCACAGTTTCCCATCCTGCATTCGCGCGATCTGGTCAACTGGAGCGTCGCCGGGTCTGTCTTCCAGCAGCGCCCTGCTTGGTCCGACGGCAACTATTGGGCGCCCGAAATCACCCACCATCGCGGCCAGTACTTTGTTTACTACGTCGCCCGCAAGATCGGCGGGGGCCGTTGCGTAGCGGTCGCCACCTCCCGCCAACCAACCGGACCCTATCAGGATCACGGCCCGCTGGTTTGCCAGAAACTCGGTTCGATCGACCCCATGGCGATCAGAGATGAGCACGGACAGCCTTATCTGGTATGGAAACGGGGCGGCAACACCCGCAACCTGCCGACGCCCATCCTGGCCCAGAAATTGTCGAAAGATGGCTTGAGGCTCATCGGCGAGCGGACGGAGCTGATCCGCAACGACGCCGCCTGGGAAGCCAAGGTCGTCGAAGCGCCGTTCATTGTGCGGCGCGGCGGGTGGTTCTACATGTTTTATTCCGGCGATGACTGCTGCAGCTTGCAGTGCAACTATGCCTTGGGCGTGGCGCGCTCGCCCTACCTGCTCGGCCCCTGGGAAAAGAATCCGGCGAATCCGATACTCAAAGGTAACGAGACGTGGAAATGCCCGGGCCACGGCAGCGTGGTCCGCGATGCGCAAGGACTCACTTATCTCTTGTATCACGCCTTTCAACGAGACGCGGTGTACGTCGGGCGGCAGGCGCTGCTCGATGAAGTGAAATGGGGCGCCAACCAGTGGCCGACAATCAACGCCGGCAACGCGCCGAGCGGTCAGGCGCTGTCTCCGCATGGTATCGAGCCGCTTAACGCCGAATTCTCATTCGTCGATGATTTTACGTCCTCTGGCCTGACGCCCGGCTGGCAGTGGCCGCAGGCGAACCAGCCGTCGGCGCGTCTCGATGTGACCCGTAACGGCTGGCTCGCGCTTTCCCCGGCACGCGCTCGCGCGCATGACGTAGTTGGCGCGGTCATGGCGCGGCCGACGACAGCCGGAGACTATGTGGTGACCACGGCCGCGGATACTCGCGACATGAGACCGGGCGCGCTGGCGGGGCTGGCGGCGTTCGGTGACAGCCAGAACGCGCTCGGGATTGCAGTCGGTGGCGGAAAAGTCATCGTCTGGCGGCGCGAGCAGAACAGTCACAAGATCGTTGCGACAGCCGCTGCACCCAATGCGCCGCTGGTTCATCTGCGCATGATCGCGACGGGAGGCTATCGATTCCAGTTCGCCGTGGGTCAGAACGGGCAGGATTGGCGGGCGGTCGGCAACAAGAAAGGCATCGATCTTCCGCCCTGGGACCATGCCGTGCGCGTAGCGCTGACTTCAGGCGGCGCGCAGGGCGCCTCCGCCCGATTCGATGGACTGCGCATTGTTCCGTCCATGGGCAAGCCCGCCACTGACATGATGCTGGCCGGCACCTAGGGGAGTCACGCAAGATTGTTCTTGCATCGGATAAAAAAAATCGGAGGAACTCGGAGTGGGACTGTTAAAACGATCTATGGTCGCCGTGGCATTGGTTATGTTAGCTGGATCATCGTGGGGGGGCACCATTACGACAGAAGCCAACATCAAAAAGCAGGCATTCGGCAAGACGGCGGATGGCGCGCCGGTCGAGCTCTACACGCTGACCAACAGGCAAGGCGCGGAGGCCAGGATCATGACCTACGGCGGCATCGTGGTGTCGCTGAAGGTGCCGGGCCGGGACGGAAAGCTGGGTGATGTGGTGCTGGGCTACGACCATCTGGCGGGCTATCTGCGTGACAATCCCTATTTCGGCGCCCTGGTCGGCCGGTATGGAAACCGGATCGCGAATGGCCGCTTCACCCTGGATGGTCGAACCTACCGACTGGCGACAAACAACGGCGAAAATCACCTGCACGGCGGGATCAAGGGTTTCGACAAGGTCGTCTGGAAGGCGCAAGAGATAAGTCGCGGGGATGGCGTCGCCCTCCAGCTCAGTTATCTTAGCCCCGACGGCGAGGAAGGCTATCCGGGCAATCTTCACGCCACGGTGGTTTATACGCTTACCGACGACAACGCGCTGAGGATCGATTATTCCGGGACCACCGATAAGCCGACCATCGTCAATCTAACGCAGCATTCCTACTTCAATCTCGCGGGCGCGGGGCAGGGCGATATCCTGGGTCATGAACTGATGCTGGACGCCAACCGGTTTACGCCGGTGGACGAAGGGCTCATCCCCACTGGCGAACTGCGCAGTGTCGAGGGCACGCCCATGGACTTCACCACATCCACACCCATCGGCGCCAGGATAGATCAAAAAAACCGGCAGCTTGAATTCGGCCTGGGCTACGACCACAACTGGGTGCTCAACAACAGCGGCGGAAAACTCAGCCTGGCCGCGCGGGTGTTCGAGCCCGGTTCCGGGCGAGTCATGGAAGTGTTCACAACCGAGCCCGGCATACAGTTTTATTCGGGCAATTTCCTGGATGGCTCAATCACCGGCAAAGGCGGCAAGGTTTATCGCCATCGCTATGGCTTTTGTCTGGAGGCGCAACATTTCCCGGACTCGCCGAACAAGCCTGACTTTCCGTCGACGGTTCTGGCGCCGGGAGAGGAGTACAAACAGACGACGGTCTACAGGTTCTCCGTGAAATAAAAAGGAGCGTCGGGATTCAAATCGACGCCCTGTGTCCGGTTCTTATGAATGCTCATCCAGGGGCACTTAAAGCGATCTGGGATTGATGTGGGGAGGGAAACATGAAACGCCGCGAAGCGCTCAAGACATTATTGGCCGCCATGGCGCTGCCGTCACTGCTGCCGTCGCAACTTGCGCTCGGCGCCATTCACAAAGGCGCGACGAGTCAGGCCAAACGGCCAAACATCATCCTCATTCTCGCGGATGACTTAGGCTACGGGCAACTCGGCTGTGACGGTAACCGCTTTAACGAGACGCCCAATCTGGACCGCATCGCGCGCGAGGGATTACGTTTCAGCAACGCTTATGCCTCGGCCGCGGTCTGCTCGCCCACACGCGCCGCGCTGATGACGGGTCAGCATCCGGCGCGTCAGGGGATCACGGATTATCTGGCCAGAGACGACGAGCATTACCTGTCTCCATCTTATGTCACGATCAACGAACGCCTGAAGTCGGCCGGTTACGCGACGGGCCTGATCGGCAAGTGGCATCTCACCGGTGACTACGATAAAAATCTAGGCGCGCCGCACCGCCACGGCTGGGACGAGGTCCTGCTTTCGGAAACGCGCTACATCGCGTCTGGAGCTTATTTTGCGCCCTATTCTTTCATGCCCAGGGTCGAGCCGCGCGAACCGAACGAATATCTCACCGATCGGCTCAACGCCGAGGCGGTGGATTTCATCCGCCGCCACCGCGACGAACCGTTTTTTCTCTATCTCTCGCACTACGCGGTGCACAAGACCCTGGCGGCGAAGGGCGACGTGATCGCCAAATACGCGGCCAAGCCGGGCGCGGGCAGCAACGGCAACGATCCGCTCCTGGCCGCCATGCTCGAGAGCATCGACGACGGCGTGGGGCAGATTCTGCACACGCTCAAGGATCTCGGGCTGGATGATAATACCCTGATCGTGTTTACCTCGGATAACGGCGGCGAGATGCCTACCGCACCATTGCGAACGGTGAAGTCAACGCTTTATGAAGGCGGCATCCGTGTGCCGCTGGTGATGCGTTATCCGGCCGGCATGCGCGCCGGCGCCGTGAGTCATACGCCGGTTGTAACCCATGATTTCTATCCGACATTCATGGAACTGGCGGACGTCCGCTCACCTGCCCGGCAGCCCGTCGATGGCATCAGCCTGACGCCGCTATTCAGCGGCCCGTATGAGCTATCGCGCAACACGCTGTATTGGCATTATCCGCGCGCCAAGCCGCATGCGCTCGGCGGGCGTTCCTCGGGCGCGATTCGTTATGCGGACTACAAGCTGATTGAATTCTTCGACACCGGCGAGGTGGAACTGTACGACCTTCGTCACGACATCGGCGAATCAAAAAATCTGGCGGCCGCGATGCCGCGCAGGGTAGCCGAATTGCGCGACATGCTCGGCGCCTGGCGCGTAAGCACCCACGCCAGCATGGAGCCGATGCGCACCTTGGCGATGACCGCTGCGCGGAGATAATTTATCGTGGCGGGCGCATGCACGCCCTATATCGTGGTACGCTAATCGAGGAGGAAAAATCCGCGGCAGTGGCTTGATTCGGATGCATGAGCCTAATATAAGAGAATCCATTGGGCGGGGCGTTGTTTGGATCCAGAAGGTATGCGCTATTACTGTCATGCTGAAGGAGCCCTTCGGCGGTGCTCAGGACGGGCTCCGTGACTGAAGAACCTTCTTCGTCTCAAGCACGCGTCGAGATTTCTCCGCGGAGTTTAGCTTGAACGCAGTGAAAGGTCTGAATGACAAGAGGAGCGTTGGGATAGGTTTTTAGAAGTATGGCTGAATGACCAGCCGCCGCAGCTGAGGCATCGCGCCGCCACTGTTGTTACACCTCCACAAAAAACGCGCAAAGCGTGTTCGTCTAAACGAGGGGAGGATTCATGAAACGCCGGGAGGCAATCAAAACATTCCTCAGCGCCGCATTGCTGTCGCTGGCGTCGCCATTGACCTTCGGCGCAGCGCGCAAAGCGGCCGCCAAACAACCGAACATCATCCTCATCCTCGCCGACGACCTCGGCTACGGCGCCCTCGGCAGTTACGGCAACCGCTTCAACGAGACACCCAACCTGGACCACCTGGCCCGCGAGGGGCTGCGCTTTACGGACGCCTATGCCTCGGCCACCGTCTGCTCGCCGACACGCGCCGCCTTGATGACGGGCCAGCACCCGGCGCGCTCGGGCATCACGAATTATCTGGAAGGCGACGACGTCAAGTTTCTCTCTCCCTCGTATATCACGCTCAACGAGCGCCTGAAATCGGCCGGCTACGTGACCGGACTGGTGGGTAAGTGGCACCTGACGGGAGATTACTCGAAGCGTCGCGGCGCGCCGCGGGTCCACAACTGGGATGAAGTTATTCTTTCGGAGACAGAGCACATCAAGCTGGGCGATTACTTCCCGCCGTACTTCTTCATGCCGGAAGTCAAGGCGCGCGAGCCCAACGAATACCTGACCGACCGGCTCAACCTGGAAGCGGTCGAATTCATCCGCCGTCATCAGTACGAACCGTTCTTTTTATATCTATCCCATTACGCGCCGCACACGAACCTGGCGGCGAAACCGGATGTGGTCGCCAAATACGAGCGCAAACCGGGCGCCGGCAAGCAGAAAGGAAAGAATCCAGTGCTCGCGGCGATGCTGGAGAGCATCGACGACGGCGTTGGACCGATCCTGCAAACCCTCCAGAAACTCGGTCTGGACAACGACACCCTTGTTATTTTCACCTCCGATAACGGCGGCGAGACCAACGTCACGACGAACGCGCCGCTGCGGTTGGGCAAATCGTGGTTGTACGAAGGCGGCATCCGTGTGCCGCTGGTGATGCGCTATCCCGCCAGTATTCGCGCGGGAACGGTCAGCCACGCGCCGGTCGTCACGCACGACTGGTATCCGACCTTCATGGAACTGGGCGGCGCACGCGCGGGTGACGGGCAGCCCTTCGATGGTGCCAGCCTCACGCCGCTCTTCGCCGGGCGTGATCAACTCGAGCGCGACACACTCTACTGGCACTACCCGCTCGCCGAACCGCACTTTCTCGGCGGCCGTTCCGCTGCCGCCATGCGCCACGATAACTGGAAGCTGATCGAGTTCCTCGACACCGGCGAGATGGAGCTTTACAACCTCGCCGAAGACATCGGCGAAACGAAAAATCTTGCGCAGGAAATGCCGGAGAGGGTTACCGAGTTGCACGGCATGATGAAGGACTGGCGCCAATGGATCGGCGCGAGCATGGATCCGATGCGGCCGTTGGCGACGGCGGATCAGGTGCATGGATGATGATCGCGTCCGCCATTTCCGCATGCGATGTCGCGACAGGTGTCAAGCGCGTGCCTGTACACGTTAGCTGGCCGGAAAGCGCCGGCATGACGCTGGCAACATAGTCTATGCCTCTTCCTAATTTTCAATCGCTCATGTTCCCACTTCTGCGATCGTTAGCCGACGGCGCGGAGCGATCCACTCAGGAGACGATTGAGGCGCTGCAAGCCGATCTTGGCCTTTCTGACGCCGATATCGCTGAACCGATGCCGAGCGGGCGTGGCCCTTTATTTACGAACCGTATCGCCTGGAGCAAACTCCATTTAAAGCGCGCCGGTTTACTCGATTCTCCCAAGCGTGGCGTGTATCGAATTACTGACCGGGGACGCGAGCTACTACACGCGAATCCTTCGACAGTAAATATGGCTTATTTGGCGCGCTATCCAGAGTATTTGGCGTTCCGCAACCGCAAGCCGGCCGCCGATGATTCAGCGGAAGCCGCGGTATCGGCCGAGCTCGTTGAACGCACGCCAGAGGAATACATCGAGTACGGTTATAGCCGTCTTCGCTCCGCGCTGGCGGAGGAAATCCTCGGTCACGTGGCAAAGATGCCGCCAGCGTCGTTCGAGCAGTTAGTCGTCGATTTACTTGTGGCAATCGGTTACGGAGGATCACAACGCGATGCGGGCCACGCGATTGGCCGAAGCGGCGACGAAGGAATAGACGGGATTATTAAGGAAGATCGGCTCGGCCTCGAAACGATCTATATCCAAGCCAAGCGATGGCAAGGAGCCGTCGGGCGGCCAGAGATTCAACGCTTCGCAGGCGCACTCCAAGGGCAGCGAGCACGAAAAGGCGTTCTCATCACGACCTCCGATTTCACTAAGGACGCCAGGGCGTACGCCGCGTCTATCCAGAGCACGATTGTTCTAGTCGATGGCACCCAGCTCGCGGAACTGATGATCGATCATGGTATTGGTGTAGCGCTTGTTGACAGCTATCAAATCAAGAGGCTCGACTCCGATTACTTTGCGGCCGAGTAGCTTTCATAGGCAGCAAAAACTGCGCTGTTGCAAGGACGGGAACCAAGCTTTGCGATGGTACGTCCTGAATCTGCGACGGCGCTGTCAACCGTTTCGTTCATTCGCGTTTACCTCAATCCTCGATCAATCTAACTAGAATTGAATCGCCATGAAGCTCATCTCGATCGCCATCACCGTCGCACTTTGGTTCACGATCTTTCCGGCCAACGCGCAGGGCTTTACCGATACCAACATTCCCCTTCCCGAGCACCCGCGCCCGGATTTCGAGCGCGAAAATTGGGTTAACCTCAACGGCGAGTGGCGATTCCGCTTCGACGCTCAGAACGTCGGCGTGAAGCAAAAGTGGTTTCAGAAAGGATTGCAGCAAAGTCAGGAGATCGTCGTGCCATTCCCGTGGGGATCGCCGCTGTCCGGCGTTGAAGACACGGCGGACATCGCCTGGTACGAACGCGCTATCAAGGCGCCTGCCGACTGGAAAGGCCAGCGCGTGTTTCTCGTGATCGGCGCTTCCGACTGGCGCACGTCGGTGTGGTTCGACGGGCACAAGCTCGGGGAGCATCAGGGCGGTTACACGCCGTTCGAGTTCGAGTTGACGCAGCATCTGAAACCCGGCCAGGCGCAGCGGCTGGTGATTCGCGTGGATGACACGCCGCATTCATATAAACTCGAAGGCAAGCAAGGCTACGGCGAGGCCAAAGGCATCTGGCAGACGCCGTATCTGGAGGCGCGCGGCGACGCGCCGCTCAAGGCCATCCATTACTCGCCGGATATCGAAAACGACGCCGTGTCGGTGACGGCTTATCTGCACGAACCGGCGCCGGCGAACCTCAACCTTCGGCTCCATTTCGAAACGGGCAACGTGGATGCGGTCTCGCAACGCATTACCAAAGGTGCCGAGAAGGTAACCTTCGAAGTCCCTATTGCCGATCCGCAACTCTGGTCGCTGGACGATCCTTTTCTGTACGAAGTCGAGGCTACGGTAGGTGGGCAAGGCATCGATGCCGACCAAGTGGACACCTACTTCGGCATGCGCTCGATCTCGGTCGTGAATCTCCCCGGCACGGACTATCCGTACATCGCGCTCAATGGCGAGCCGGTCTATCTCGAACTCGCGCTCGATCAAGCCTACCACCCGGACGGTTTCTATACGTTTCCAACCGACCAGTTCATACGCGACGAGGTGCTGCGGGCGAAGCAGATCGGGCTCAATGGACTGCGCGTGCACATCAAGGTGCCCATCCCGCGCAAGCTCTACTGGGCCGACAAACTTGGCATGCTCATTATGGCCGACGTGCCCAACAGCTGGGGCGAGCCCGATCCGCGCATGTTCCGCGAGCACGAATTCGCCATGCGCGGGATGATCGCGCGCGACTACAACCATCCGTCGATCTTTTCGTGGATCGTGTTCAACGAGACCTGGGGGCTTAAACACGACCCCGAAGGCGAAAAGGAATATCGGCCGGAGACCCAGCAGCGCGTCGTAAAAGCATACAAGATCGCGAAGTCGCTGGATGCCACCCGATTGGTCGAAGACAACTCGACCTGCTGCGGCTACGGCCACACCGAGACCGACATCAACTCATGGCACAAGTATCTGGCGGGCTACGAGGTGGCGCCGCATCTCAACAACGTCGTGAACAAAAGCCACCCGGGGTCGGGCTTCAATTTCGAGGAAGGTTACAGGCAAGGCAATCAGCCGCTCATCAACTCGGAATTCGGCAACGTGTGGGGCTACGACGGCAGCACCGGCGACGTGGATTATTCCTGGGACTATCACATCTTCATCAACGAGTTCAGAAAGCGGCCGGAAATCGCGGGCTGGCTCTACACTGAGCTGACCGATGTTATCAATGAGTGGAACGGCTACTGGCGCTTCGACCGCTCCAACAAGGAAACCGGGCTCGGCGAACTGGTCGACGGCATGTCGCTGAAGGATCTGCACGCGCCGCTGTACGTGATCGTGGGCGACGAAATGAGCGCGGAAGTGTCGGCCGGGGAGAAAGTATCCGTGCCGCTCTGGGGCTCGTTTCTCACCGGCAGCCGCGCTTACGGCGATGAGCTGGTTCTGGACAGCGAACTGTACGGATGGGATACGCTCGGCAGGAAAGAAATTTACGAGACTACGAGTCAACGCATTCCCTATCGCCCCTGGATGACCGGTAAACTCGATCCGCTTACGGTGCGGATGCCCGACGAGCCGGGTGTCGCGATCCTTGCGACCGAACTGAAGAACGCGGCGGGTAACGTGCTTCACCGCAACTTCACCAGCTTTGTCGTCGAGGGCAACCCGCCGCGCGAGACGCAGGCCGCTAACGGCGAACCGGAACGCATCGTGCGCTCGGATCCCGCTGCTTTCAGCCACGCCGAATGGTCGCTCAAGCAATGGAACGTGCTGGATGGCCTCAAGGTCAACGGCGCGGGCAGCGGCTTTTTCGAATACACGATCCCGTGGCCATCGGACGTGGATCGCGGCGACGTCGAAGCGGCCACGTTTATCGTCGAAGCCTCCGCCAAGCAACTGTTCGGCAAGGATCAGGCAAGCGCGGGTCAGATCGAAGGCGCGTGGATGCGCGGCGAAGGCACCTTCGACCCCAGCCTGAACCGCAACGCCTATCCCATGACCGACGAGACCTTGTTCCCCAGCGCCGTGACGGTGTCTTTCAACGGCACGGTGGCCGACCAGGTGCAGCTCGCCGACGATCCCGCCGATCATCGCGGCATTCTTTCCTGGCACAGCCAGTTGCAGGATCAGTATTTGCGTGAGGCAGGTTCGTACGGCCAACTGGTCAGCGTCGCGATTCCACCGGCGGCACTTGAAGAAGCCGCGGACACCGGCGAGTTAGTCGTGCGCCTGGAAGTGGACGAAGCCCTGCCCGGCGGCCTGGCCATATACGGGAAGGACTTTGGTCGCTATCCGCTCGACCCGACGGTGGTGTTCGCGCTTAAAGAGTGACTTGCCCGTTGATTCAGGAGTCGACCTGGACCATGCCCGAGTCTAACGACAAACTCGTTGACCTCATCGACTACGTGCGCCAACTGGCAGAACTCGGCCAGAAGCCGGTCTTTTCTGTCAAAGAATATAAACAGCTGCTCTACCACGAATCCGCGCTGAAGAACCGGATTGGTATCCACCATAATTTAAATGATGACGACGGCCCGATCTGGCTGAAGATCGAGAGGCTCAAGCGCCTTGATCCGCCTGAACCTCCTGAGATTATTCGTGACTGGATCACTGTTGGTCGCGATCCATTTCAGTCACCCGCAGTCGCAGACACTCGCACGGATACGCTTGACAAGAAAGAGGCAGCCCGACTCGTTGAGGAAGGGGTACTTGATGCGGCCGATGTGCAGTCTGCGCTGAAGCCTCAACCGGGCCGCGAACGGGTGGACGTGATCTATCGGCGCGAAAACCTCCCCGAAATCGAACATACGATCGAGCAATATCTTGGCCAAACCTGGACGCCGTGGTCGGAAACGGAGAAACCTCGACGCGAGAGCATCGCCATTTATGACAAATTCTTCAGCACCTACCAGGCAATTGCCTCAGAGGACGGCGATGAACCGCTGGAACTTGTCTGGGGCGTCGGCATTGCGCGGTGGAAGATCCAAAGCAGGGAGATCGACCATCCTTTGATCGAGCAGCTTGTGGATTTACAGGTCAACACAGATAGCGGGGCCATTACACTTCGCCCCCGATCTACCGAACCCCAGCTTGCGCTCAAACCCTACTTTGCACTGGAGATTAGCGGCGCCGACACTGTCTTTAATTTCGCACGCGATTTCCTTGGCCGGCGTCCGGAAGACGAAGAATTCTCACCATTTCTGGCTGGCAGTTTTGAGCCAATTCTAAGGCAGGCCGTCGCTCATCTGGATAACCAAGGCCAATACCATCCCGACGAGCGTGGTGACATCACCGATCGTGGCGTGCCCAACGCGAAGCAAACGCTCGCAGTTACGGACACCTGGGCTATTTACGCCCGTCGCCGCTCCGACAGCTTCTTTGTAGCGGACCTTGACCGTCTCAAAAAGGCAGTAGCGAACGCAGACCAACTACCTGGACCTGCCGAACGATTGGTCACCGAACCCCCTGATGAGGGAGGCTATCATTCACCAGTCATCAATCTCGGCGCTGGCTTTAACGGATATCACGAGGGCACTGGCGGAAGCGTCGGTGGCGGGCGTCTCATCTCACCCGATGCTCCCATTGACGACGATCTTCCGCAGGATTTCTTCTTCCCTAAGGCATTTAACGACGAACAGATCTCCATCGTTCAGCGGCTGTCGACTGCCGATGGCGTCGTCGTGCAGGGACCACCTGGCACAGGCAAGACGCACACCATCGCGAATATCATCTGTCACTATTTGGCCACGGGCAAGCGCGTACTGGTTACGTCGCAGAAGGAGGGCGCACTGTCGGTTCTGCGGCAACAAGTACCCGAAGGCATCCGAGATCTGGTCATCAGCTTGCTTACTAACGAGCGAGAAGGTCTTAAGCAACTGGAAACGGCGGTCAGGCTGCTGGCCAATACAGCGACTCGGCGAGACCCGAGGCAGCTTGAGCGCGACATTATCGCCGGTCAGCAGCGAATTGTTGCTCTGCAAAACGAAATCGCTGGCATCGAGACGGAACTTGAAGAGTGGGCGAACAAACATCTGCGCCGCGTCGATGGTTGGGGTGGAACCAGCCTTCTACCCGAGGAACTGGCCAGACAACTTGTTGATGAGCGCGAACAGCATGTGTGGTTTCCAGACAATTTGTCCGCGGATGCGACGCCTCAGTTTACGGACGCGGAAATCGCTCGGTTACGAGAGAGTCGCAAGACCGTAGGTAATGATCTCGCCTATCTGAACGAAGACCTGCCGGCGCTCGCTGATCTTCCGGATTCCGCCGTTCTCGCCGCGATACATCAGGACTTGGTCAATGCGCAAAAACTGGATCGGCAAGCCCGGGCTGGCGGCGTGCCCATGTTGTCGCTCTCGGCCACTAATGCCATCGACCGTGCGCAGAGCTTGCTGGCGTGCGTACAACGGATAACGGAGTTTTACGAAAGGATCGAGAACAGCCCTTGGCTACGCAAGATTTTTGCCGTCTGGCAGCAAGATGGCTTCGATTCTCAACGAGTACAGTTATTCGCGGAGCTGGTGGACGCCATGCGGCCCATCCACGTTCGCAGGAACGACATGCTGCGAGCCGCGATTACGGTATCTGATGAGGCCTGTTCCGATCCGCAGATTGCTACGGCAGTGGCGCGGGCGGCGGAAGGCTCGAGTCCGTTTGGGTGGCTGGCTGTCGGCAAGTCGCAGGCCCGCCAACGCTTCGGGGAAATGCGCCTCCAGGGCAGGAGGCCCGACGAGCGCGATGAGTGGCAGCTGGTTGCAGATTATCTAGCTTGGCGACGGGAGATTAGCTCGCTCTGCACGCGATGGAATCGTCTGGGTGCAGAGTTCGACTTGCCTGATCTGGCCGATCAAGGCGAAGCTACGGCCCGCTGGATCTCCGCAACGATCGAGATAATCGATGCGGGGGCTGTCGTGCTGATCACACATAGGTCGAAAATCGAGTCTGAATTGCCGGTGCTTTTTCCCGCCGGCTTGAATGCGGCCGAGATCGTCTCGACGCCCGCAGCGGCCAGACAGGCGGCTGAGGTCATACGGCTGAACCTTGCAAAGCATAGACTTGCGGCCTCACGCAGTCGCATTACAAATCTTCGGGACCGGCTTGCGCAATCCGGCACGCC
This sequence comes from Gammaproteobacteria bacterium, assembly GCA_050740315.1. Taxonomy (GTDB): domain Bacteria; phylum Pseudomonadota; class Gammaproteobacteria; order JACCYU01; family JACCYU01; genus JACCYU01. The sequence goes on from JBOIDC010000008.1 coordinate 17,919, forward strand.
GCTTGGGAACAGGCTACATGCCTTCCTCACTTCCCAAGTTGGGCATGCCGCGTTATCGGCGAGCGCCCTGGCCGACGAATGGGAGGCGCTCTGCCGCGAACTCGCTCATATTCATGAACTCCGGCCAGCCTTCGCTACTATTGAGCGCGTGGCTGCAGCGATCGAGTCATCCGGCGCGCCCAAGTGGGCCGATGCGCTGCGAACTCAGCCCGTGGCGAAACCGGGCAATGATGCTTGGACTCCAAGCAGCTGGAGGTCGAGCTGGGAGTGGGCGCGGCTCAATAACTATCTCAGGGACATCGATGGCAGAGATCGCATTCGCCAACTCTCGGCCAATCTGCTGCGCGCCGATAAGGACCTGAAAAAGACATTCCAGAAGGTCGTGGAACTCCGGACGTATCTCGGACTCAAGCAGACTCTCACGCAGCGGGTCCAATCAGCACTCAACCAGTTTGTGACCTTCATTGAGCAAATTGCTGGAGGTACTGGCATTCGCGCTCCCCGTTTCCGCCGTAATGCGCGGGACGCCATGGAGCGATGCTATTCTGCCGTTTCCTGCTGGATCATGCCCATCTGGCGGGTGTCGGAAAGCTTGCCGGCTGCTCTAGCGTCCTTTGACTTGGTCATCGTGGACGAAGCCTCTCAGTCGGAAGTCTCGGCGCTTCCGGCGCTGCTTAGAGGCAAGAAGCTGCTCATCGTCGGAGATGACAAGCAGGTCAGTCCGACCGCCGGCTTTATAGAAGAGCTTAAGATCCGTCATCTTCAACGTCTTTATCTGCGCGATCAACCTTACGCCGCTCTGGTGCTGCCCGGCGGCTCACTCTACTCGCTGGCGCAGGCGATGTTTCCTGGCACACATATTATGCTGCGTGAGCACTTCCGCTGCGTCGAGCCCATCATCCGGTTCAGCTTTCAGTTCTACGATGATGACTTGATTCCACTGCGCGTGCCCGCTGCCTCCGAGCGTCTTGATCCGCCGTTGATCGATGTCTACGTGACAAACGGCCATAAAGATCGTAGGAAAATCAATGTTCCAGAGGCAAGAGCCATCGTCGACGAGATCGAGCGGCTTGTGAACGATCCCGCAAATGCGAACCGTTCTATGGGCGTTGTCTCGCGGATTGGCGCCCAGCAGGCGCATTACATTGCGGGCTTGCTCCTTGATCGCATCGGTGAAGAAGCTTTCTTACGACACCGGATCGCTTGCGGCGACGCCGCCACCTTTCAGGGCAAGGAGCGCGATATTATGTTTATCAGCATGGTTGCTTCTCCGCATTCGAGGAGTTCACAGACGGCCCTGCATTTTCAACAGCGATTCAACGTCGCCTTATCTCGCGCGCGAGACCGGCAATATCTCTTCCGCTCTGTCACAGAGGAGATGCTTAACCCGAATGACTTAAAAGCCAAGGTAATCCGGCACTTCCGATCACCGATGCCTGCGGCTCGCCAGATCACGGAGGATCTTTTCGAGATTTGTGATTCGGACTTTGAGCGGGAGGTGCTTCGTCGTTTACTTGACCTTGAATATCAAGTTACGCCCCAGGTGAACGTCGGCGGCTACTCGATTGATCTCGTCGTTGAAGGGGCTGAGGGCAGGCGCCTGGCAATCGAGCTGGACGGTGATCAGTATCATCCACCCGAACAATGGATCGAGGATTTCACGCGGCAGCGTGTGCTCGAACGCGTCGGATGGACTTTCTGGCGCTGCTGGGGTTCGAGCTTTGCGCTAGACCCGGACGCCTGCATGGAAGATCTCGTCGGCCATCTCACGGAGATGGGCATTGAACCTCTCGGCGGCGCACCAGCGCGTAATATCTATACCGAACACCGGGTGGTCGGACCCTCCGAGCGATCAGAAGAACAATCTGCCATCGAGCTTGAAAAGGCCGCAAGTGAACCGGTTGAGGGAATAGACGTGGGTACGGCGCCTGAGGCGGCAGAGTCAGCAGCCGGAGAGAGGCCTCAAGCAGCTTTTCAATTAGCCCTAGACGAACTCGAATCAAGGCCATCGGATGAGATGGCGCATGGTGTTGTCTCCGATGATGAGAGTGACGGCGAGCTCACCATACAGCCTGGCGATCAGGTGCTCATCTCCTACAACGACGAGCCGTCACGTCAATACACCTTGATCCTAAGCACGACTCGCCATGACCCGGACCATCATGTGATAAATCATGAGATGCCCTTGGCAAAGGCCCTCATGGGTTGGAGTGAGGAAGATGAGGTTGAGATCCCCGCTGGCGATGGCACTCGAACGGTGACTATCCTCAGGATCGAACGAGGCGAGATAGCTGATGAGCCTGTCGCACAGACTGGTGCCGCGGATACATCGAACATGGGGCGTCGCCGAAAGGCGTAACTGTGGAAGCAATAGCGCCGCAACAGAACGCACAGTAGATTGAGGTATGAACCTTATGCCAGGCACACCCATTCCCGCCTTGCTGCGCGAACTTGATGAGGTTGATTTCCGCGAGTTCTGGTGGGGCAGCCAGCTGCTTGAGAGATGCGCGCAAACTAAGCATCCGGATGTTGTTACGGCGCTTCTAGTTCGTCACCATGCACTATCCAATAAAAAGGCCGACTCCGCTCACGTATTGAGAAATGCAGTCAAGGATATCGACGGCCCGGGCTTTCCAATCCTATGGAGCATCATCGACTTGGTAAAATCCCAAGATGAGCTTGTGTCGACAATCGATGACCATCGCTCACTCCCTTGGGCAGCAGCTTATGTGCTCGGTGAGCTTGGTGGTGCGCAGGCGCTGAGCGAGACAACTAAGCGGTTGAGCACCGCTCATATGCAGCTGCATTTCTTGACCGCCAAGCTTGCATTTCATCTCACAGCCCGTTATCTCCAAATTCTAAACGAGCAGGAGCCGACGGTAACAGAATTGGATATCAAGACGGGTCAAACGGTGACTGTGCCTACGAAAATGCGGTATCCGGATATCTGGCAGCGGGAAATGCTACGGCGAACGCAAGCAAACGAATACTTCGTTCCTGTTGAATCATTGATGCTTCGCTATCTGAAAGGGCATCTCTCGCGTGTGTCAGACAATTTTGTGCCGCTCCCGAAACGGGACTTGTTTAATTACGTCGACCACATTCCAACAAAAACCTGACGCTATGCGTAGGAATGGGATTTCATGGCTAGGCGCGCTAGGCCGCCGTCCGGTCGATACCGAAGCAAGGTAACTCAGCGATTCATGTTGCTCGTCAGCAATCAATCCAGCACCCGCCATCGCGATCAATCACAACCGGCGCGCTGGGCGCGTAGGGATTGGTTGGCGACTTGGGGCTGTACGGACTGCCATAAATGCCATAAGGATTGTTCACCGAGTCCGGCGAGTAGCGGCTGCCATAACGTCCGTACGGGTTATAGATCGAATCAGGATCAAACCGGCTGCCCGTGTTGCCCAGATACTTGCCGGTTTCCGGGTCGATCAGAATTGGTGGGGCGGCCGATGCAGTGATGGCCACGCCGAGCAGCAGCAGTCCAGCACACTTCCTCATGAGTTTTTCCTCCTTTAGCCTTAGAAAGCTTCGATTCCTATCGATGCTCGGAGTCAGAGCATATCGCTAATTGATGCGGGCTTGGGCAGTTCCCCTATTTTTTTGACTAGGTGCGGTCTTCCGAATTGTCCGGCTCAGGCGGCCATTGGTCCGGCTTGCTGTGGGCCTGGTGACTGGCATGCTCCCGCGCCGGAAGCTTGAGATGTCCCATGAACGATGAGATCAGAATCTCACGGACATAGTGCGACAAGGCCATGCCGCTTTCCGCGGCCATCGCCTTGAGATCGTCACGCAACTTAGCCGGCATCCATACCTTGTAGCTTTTGATGCTCTTGCCGAGTGCAGGTAGCGGTCCTCGCGCCCTCGAGAACAGAATTCGGTCCGGATCAACATAAAAGAAACCATCGTTCTGCGCCTTCATCTGCGCGAACGCGTATTGGCCGTATACGTATACGAACAGTGTGTCGCGGATCATCTCGGAGCGGCTGCTTGGCCAGTGATCCGAAAGCTGCTTCAGGATTTCATCGACGGCCTCCGGCAGCCACACCTTCATGGCGACGTCATTGGCGCGGAATGCGGTGAGATCGCCTTCGAACTTTGCCAGTAACGACCGATAAGGTAACGTGTCGTCGTCCGGCGATATTTTGCGCTTGGTTTTGGGGCCACGCCTGCGGAAAAATATCATATCCACTTCCTCCCCGTGAGCTTGCTCTCTTTTGGTCCCCGCGGCATTGCCATGTAGCGAACACCGCTGCCGCGGACAGCAACGCGTTAGTTGCAGTATAAATGAGCACGACGATATGACAGAGCCCGATGAACGAAGTGGCAACATCTACTGCGGCACCTGCGGCTGGACCGACCGCACCTTGATTCAGAGCGGCTTCTATCCGCCTCATGCGAAATCGGCGGCAGACCGGCTCAGCTATTACGCGCACCAATTCCCGCTGGTCGAGGTGGACGCTACTTATTACGCGCCGCCGTCGCAGCGCAACGCGGAACTCTGGGCTGAGCGCACGCCGGTCGATTTCACGTTCAACATCAAAGCGTACGGTCTGTTGACGCACCATCCCGTCGCGACGCGCACGTTGCCCAAGAGCGTGCAGGCGCTGCTGCAGGCTTCTGCGCTGGACAAGAAGCGCGTCTATCCCGATGCGCTACCGGCTAAAGCCATCGATCTGCTCTGGCGAATGCATGTCGAGGCGCTGCGGCCACTGGCGGATCTCGGCAAACTGGGCTGCGTGCTGTTTCAGTTTCCACCCTGGTTTCGCAAGAATCGCGAGAACGTGTCCTATCTGGAACAGCTTCCCGACAAATTGCCGTATCAGATCGCCGTGGAATTTCGCGGCGGCGGCTGGATGGATGAGGAGCGGCAGCAGAGCACGCTGGAGATCCTCGAACGTAAAGCTCTGGCCTACGTCGTGGTCGACGAACCGCAGGGCTTCAAGTCGTCCGTGCCGCCGGTGCTTGCCTGCACAGCGCCGTTAGCCGTCGTGCGTTTCCACGGCCGAAACGCGCAGACCTGGGAGAAGCGCGGCATCAGCGTTACCGAGCGTTTCAAGTACCTTTATAGCGAGGATGAGCTCAAGGAATGGATAGGCCCGATTCGGCGACTCGCTGCCCAGGCGGATCGCGTTCACGCGCTCATGAACAACTGTTATGCGGACTACGCGATGCGCAACGCCAGGCAGCTGGCGGCATTGCTGGCGTAGCTAAGGTCAGTCTTATCTTCGCGCCATACAAGGCGACCGGCTCGCGCCGCCGATAGTCGCCCCGCCATCCAGGCGTCGTCGTGCGCTGTCCGCGAATTGTTGATGAGCATTCGGCCGCATACCTGAACAATACCGATGCGCCGCCGCCTATTCGAGCGTGACGATCCGCTGAATGAGCGCCGGCCTGTCCGGCAGCAGTCCGGCCTCGGCCATACGCGGCGTAATCTCGCGCCATTTATCATGCAAGGCGAATGCGCGCCTGAACAATGGCAGCGATTCATTCACGCGCTGCATGTTGACCAGCGCGACGGCGTGCCAGTACAACATCTCCGCGCGACGGTCGGGTGAGATGCCCGGCCGGCCGGCGACCAGTTGCTCGGCGCGACTGTAGGCACGCAACGCCGCACGGTTGTCCTCGCCTTCGATGGCGATATCGCCGGCGTTCATGTGCCGATAGGCGCGGGCGAGCGTGACCAGGCGTCGCAGTGCCTTTAACGGCCGCAGATCGTCGTCCACCCTCAGATCGAAGATGTGGCCGGCAGTCGGACCTCGCGCCGGTTTGTCGCTCACCACGATCAACGCGGCCGATTGTCTGCCGCGGCTGTCACCGCCGGCGCGCTGCGCCGCCTCCAGCGCCGCGAGCATGCGTTCGGCGAGATCGCCTTTCGAATGCTCGAACGCGCGCGCCATCGCCGGCCAGACTTTTCGGCTGGCCATCAGGTTGGCTTGCACCGAGTAATTCCTGCCCTCGGCGAACGTGCCGCCGTCGGGGGCGTCCTCGCTTATGGCGGCATTTCCTTCTCCGACCCGATGGCCGGCGGCCTGGATATTGTCGTCTCCGGTCCACGTTGCGGCGTGACCGCGCGCGTCGAGCATGCCGACCTGGCGCAGCTCGCGATGGTCGTCGGCCGCGAGCAAACCCCGCAACGCATCCGGCGCGTCGCGCCCGGCGCGCATGATCTCCAGACCCAGCTCGCCGTAACTGGGATCGATAAACGATTGCGTCGCCACCGCGCCTATGCCGGCCTCCGCCCATGTGACCGAGCAACCGACGCAGAACCAGTGTGATTGTGCGGCCACGCCGATCTGTCCAGCCACCGGATCGTAAGCCACGATGGAATACGTATTGGCCGGCCGCAGCGGCGAGGCCGTCGTTTGCGTAGCCCAGCCGAGCAGCAGGAAAATGAATATCGCGCGACGCATGAAATGTCTCCGGCGGAACAATCAGGACAGAGTAACCCGCGCGCCGGGCTCCGGCAGCCGGTGGCGGGTACGTTTCGTGAGACGACTATTGTTCTTATCCTGCATGTCGTGAGGTGTGCGCCAGCGCTTTCTGAGCGGGCAATCGCGGTAGAAGAGCATCAACGCTGCCCGATATCGAGTCCGTCGAACGAAGCGTTATGTCAAGTCAGGGGCGGATTATCTCCCGACTGAACCTGAATGCTGCTTAAAAGATGCCTTTCAAATGCCGCGATTCAGGTTTTCAGAGATGGGTTCAGCGCGCTCGCGGCTTTCCGTCCGAGATCGAGCAATGATTCTTCCATCTGCCGGCGGACGGGTTCCAGCGCCCCCGAGGCCGGGTTGCGTTCCACATAACGGGGTGCTCCGATGGCGATCACAACCCGCGTAAAAGGACGCGGGATCACGAACCGGTCCCAGGTTCTTAAATGCCACTCCTTTTTGGCCGCATATGAGATAGGCAGCATCGGCGCGCTCGTAAGCTGCGCGAGCATCACGGTGCCGGATTTGAATTGATAGGCCGGGCCGCGGGGGCCGTCGGGCGTGGTGACGGGCGAGACGCCGTCGCGTTTGATGGCCTGATAAAGATCGCGCATGGCCTGTGCGCCCGTGCGGGTGGAGGATCCGCGGATGGCCTGTGCGCCCCAGCTCTTGATGACCCGCGCGGCCAGTTCGCCGTCCATGGAAGGGCTCACCAGAAAGCCGAGCTTCAGCCCGCGTATTTGCAGGTCGAGCATGCAGCGCACGCAGAACAGCTGCCGCTGGTGCCAGTAGCAGGGAATGACGGGCTTGCCCGTCGCCAGCACGGCATCCGCGTGCTCCTGGCCCAGCACGCGCTCGACGCGGCAGCTGCGCCAGAAAAGCCTCGCCAGCCCGCTGATCAGCGGCGCGGCCAGCGCGTAGGCCACGCGCCGGCCTCTCGACAGGCGCCGTCGCGAAGGCAGGCTCGCCGTTGTGTCCGATTTGTCCGTCACCGTTAGTCGATGCTGGCCGTCCCGGATAATGGCCTGTTGCTGAATTCCACGTATTCGATCCCGATGGGCGAATCCGCAGCGGTCGCAACATGCGTCACGTAATCCGGATGGATATCCAGCGGGTGCAGCCACCAGATTTGCGATCCCAGGATGCCCTGACCTTGCCAGACGCTTACCTTCCTGAGGTTGACGATGCCGCCGTCGCCGTGCGCCTTGACCACGGCCTCTTTCTGTGTCCAGAGCTCGAAAAAACGCCGTCGATCGCCATCCACGCGGGCGTATTCATCGGCGCTTAAAAAACGGCCGAAAGAGTCGATGTCGATCGGACGCAGGTTTTCCGTGTCGATGCCGATGCTTCCAGTCGACGATAATGCGCACGCGACCAGCTCTTTCGAATGCGTGATGTTGAAGTCGATCGGCAGGGCGCAACAGGGCTTGCCGCCGCGTGGAAAGCGCACGGCAGCGAGATCGAAATCCCCATACCCATACGCCCGCATCCCGTGCTTCAACAATCGCAGGCCAAGCAGCGAGGCGGCGCGTCCCTTTGCCAGCTGCAGGCGCTTGATCGCCTCGCGTTTTTCCGTGCAGAGCTGCGCCAGCCAGCGCGCCTCACAGGCGGGCGCGAGGTTGTCGGGAATCCAGCTGTAATATACAGTTACCAACCTTGGGCCCCTGGCCGATAACCCCGAGCCTCGGGCGGTCTCCGCTTCGACAATCACGTTCATCCTATTCAATGACTCAAATCCCGGCTTCCCGGCGGCTGCCCGCGGGGCCCGCTCAGCGGTTCGACATCAACCCGAACGACGAATCCTTCGCGCTGATCGCGAACCTGTTCGCGCGTTACGGCGACATCTGCAAACTGGAGCCACTCGCTCGGAAAGTCCCTGCTTATATCATTCATCATCCGGATTACATCAAGCACGTGCTCGCCGACCGCAACCAGAATTATATCAAGGGAGTCGGCTTCGAGCGGGTGAAGATGCTGCTGGGCAACGGCACCATCGTCAGCGGCGGCGACTACTGGCGATCCCAGCGGCGCATGATACAGCCCGCGTTTCACCGAACAGTGATCGCGCAATTGTCCGCGACGATGCGCGCGCTAAACCAGCGCCTGCTGGCGAGATGGGAAGCGAAAGCCGCGGCCGGCGAGGAAATCAACGTCACGTCAGACACCAGCGAGCTGGCGCTGGAGACCGTGTTGCGCGCGATCTTCAGCGATGACCTGGACGCGATCACCGCGCGCGCCGGCGGCAATCCGTTTTCCATATTGAGCGAAGATTCGGTGCGCGATCTTAAGCTGGCGTTCACGTTCCGGGCGCTGACGCGCCAAGTTATGGAGACAGTCAGGCAGCGCCGTGAGCATGCGCATCGGCCGGTCGACATCCTGTCGATGCTGATCGACGCGCGCGATGCGAACGGCAAGCCCATGCCTGACAGGGCGCTGGTTGACGAGGTGATGACCCTGATCGTCGCCGGCCACGAGACCACCGCCAGCACCTTGAACTGGGCATGGTATCTGCTGTCCGAACATCCGGCGGCGGAGGCCGGGCTGCACGCCGAGATCGACGGCGCGTTCGATGACACGACTGGCTTCGAGGATCTGTCGCTGCTCGTGTACACGAAACAGATCATCGACGAGACCTTGCGGCTTTATCCGCCGGTGTGGCTGTTCAGCCGCAAGGCGCTGGCCGAGGATGACATGGGCGGCCATTACGTCGCGCCGGGCACCGATATCTTCATGGCGCCGTATTTCGTGCATCGACATCCGCAATTCTGGGACGAGCCCGAAGCGTTCAAGCCCGAGCGCTTCTCGCCGGAAGCCGGCCGGCAACGGCACAAGTTCGTGTATTTTCCGTTTTCGATGGGGCAGCGACGCTGCATCGGTGAATTCTTCGCCTTGATTGAAATGCAGATTCACTTAAGGGCGGTCGCGCGTCGCCTGCGTCTGCGCCATGTGCCGGGCGGGCCGGTGGAACTGGAGCCGCACATCAATCTGCGCAGCCGGCATAATCTTTACATGCGCGCGGAGTTGCGATGAACGCCGATTTGATCGCAAAGACCGCCGCTTACCAAACGCTCAACGACGCGCTCTATGCAAACCGCGAGAGCGAGTGCGGCGTCGGCTATCTGCGAAGCGCCGGCACGGAAACGCGGGTTGCCTATCGCGAATTGTTGCTGCGCGCCGGCGGCCAGCTTCATCGGTTGCAAAGCCGCGGCCTGCGACGCGGCGATCAGTTGATCTTGTTCCTGAACGACAACGAGCGCTTTATCGAAATTTTCTGGGCCTGCCAGCTGGGCGCGATTGTGCCGGTGCCGGTCGCGCCCGGCGTGAGCGACGAGCATCGCCACAAACTCTTCAGGATATTCGCACAGCTCGAGCGGCCATATCTTTACACGGATGAGGACATGCTGAACCGGCTCGCGGCATTTGCCGCCAGCAACGGCCTGACCGAAGATCTCGCGCGCGTGCGGGCGAACACACTGTTGAGCGCGCCGCTTGAAAACATTTCTACGCCGGGCAGGGTGATCGATCCCGACCCCGACGATATCGCCTTCATCCAGTATTCGTCCGGCTCGACCAGCGAACCCAAGGGCGTGGTGCTCACGCATCGCAACCTCATGATCAATATCAAGGCCATCATCGAAGGCGCGCGGTTCAGCCAGCGCGACGTGTCGCTGAGCTGGATGCCACTCACGCACGACATGGGCCTGATCGGTTTTCATCTCAACATGCTCGCGTGCGACATCGATCAATATCTGATGCCGACCGAGCTGTTCATCCGCCGGCCGCTGCTGTGGCTTACCGCCGCGAGCGACAAGCGCGCGAATATCCTGTGCTCGCCCAATTTCGGCTACAAACATTTCCTGCGGGTGTTCGACAGCAAGGGTCTGGAGGCGGTGGATCTGTCCCACGTGCGGCTGATCTTCAACGGCGCCGAACCCATCTCGGTCGAGCTGTGCGACGAGTTCCTGGACAAGATGTCCGCGTTCGGTCTGCCGCGTGCCGCGATGTTCCCGGTCTACGGTCTGGCCGAGGCGAGTCTGGCCGTGAGCTTCCCGCCCTGCGGTGAGGAATATCGGCCCGCATACGTGCATCGCGACAGCTTGCACACCGGGCGCGAGATAGAACCGCTGGAACGCGAGTCGCCCGGCGCGGTGGGATTCGTGCCAGTGGGTCGCCCAATCCGGGACTGCGCCGTGCGCATCGCGGATGATGCCGGTCGCGCGCTCAAGGAACGCACCGTCGGGCGCATTCTGATCAAGGGCGATAACGTCGCCGGCGGCTATTACAAGAATCCGGACGCCAATCGCGCGGCGTTTTTTCCGGACGGATGGCTGGATACCGGCGATCTGGGCTTCGTGCGCGCCGGCGAACTGGTCATCACCGGCCGTTCCAAGGACATCGTGTTCGTCAACGGCCAGAATTACTATCCGCACGATCTCGAAAACATCGCGCAGCGGGTGAAGGGACTGGAACTGGGCAAGGTGGCGGTCGCGGGCCATCGGGCGGATAACGCGACTACCGATGAGTTGCTGGTGTTCGTGTTATTCCGGGGCGCGCCCGAGGATTTCGTCCACGTCGCCGCCGAGGTCGCGCGGCAGATCAACGAACACGCGGGGGTGGAGGTCACGCACGTGATTCCCGTCGCGCGCATACCCAAAACCACCAGCGGCAAGGTGCAGCGTCATGCGCTGGCGCGGGACTACGCGCAGGGCGCGTTCAATGAGACGCTGGTGGCGCTGGCGAAATTGCGCAAGCCAGCGCGGGCCGGAGATCAGCACGCGCATTCCGCGATCGAGCACAAGCTAAAACAGATTTGTGACGCGGCGCTCGGTGACAAGGCCATCGGAATCCATGAAAGCCTGTTCGAGGTCGGCACCAGCTCGCTGGTGCTGGTGGAAATCCACGAGGGCATCGAGGCGGCTTATCCCGGCCAGGTGGATATCACCGATCTGTTCGATTATCCGACGATTGCCGAACTGGCGGCGTATCTGCGGACCCGGCTCGATCAGGCCGTCAACTAAGGAACCTCTGATTAATTCAGAGGTTCCTGCGGTACAGGGAAGTGCCGCCATCTTCGACGGCTGTAGTCCGTTGAAAATGAAGGAAAGGCGCCAAGTCTGTTTCGTAGGCACGTTTTTCGCCTTCTGTGCTCTGAAAAATCCAGGATGGATTTATTCAGAGCTTTCCTGAATATGCGCCAGCGCAGGCGCTAAAAATACCTGGCCCAGTCGTGATCGGGATTCCCGATTACGACGAAGTGCGGATTGAGCAGCGAGTCCTTGGTGTTGTAGCGCAGCCTGTTCATATCGAGATCGTTTAACACGCCGCCGGCTTCTTCGACCACGCATTGCGCGGCAGCGGTATCCCATTCGGAGGTCGGACCGAAACGAGGATAGATGTCCACCACACCCTCGGCGACCAGGCACGATTTCAGCGCGCTGCCCATGCTGATCAGATCATAGTCCCCGAGCTTATCCAGAAACGCGGCCAGTGAATCGCCGGCGTGCGAGCGGCTGCCCGCCACGGTGGGGCGCGCCGGCGTGGGCTTGCGCGCCGCGATGCGCTCGGCGCGCGCGCCATTTACCGACTTGAACGCGCCGTGCCCGCGGCAGGCGCAATAACTCAGGTTTTTGGCCGGCGCCGCAACCACACCCAGCACCGCGTCGTGTTCATGAATCAACGCGATGTTGACGGTGAACTCGCCGTTGCGCTTGATGAACTCGCGCGTGCCATCCAGCGGATCGATCAACCAGTAGGTCGGCCAGCTCGCGCGCGTCTCGAACGGCAGTTGTTTGGATTCCTCGGACAACACGGGGTATTGAGGCGTCGCGGCTTTAAGACCATTCTTGATGATGCGATGCGCGGCCAGATCGGCGGCGGTCAGCGGCGACTTGTCGTCCTTGTCCTGCACGCTGAAGTTCTGATTGTAGATCTCCATGATCTTGTCGCCGGCTTCCGCGGCGAGCCGGCGGGCGGTGGTCAGTAGGTCTTCCAGGTTGGCAATTTCATCGTTCATTTCGATTCACGTTCCTCGTTCCCGTGCAAAAGGTCGCGCACGATGTACAGTGCCGCGATGCTGCGCGCCTCGGTAAAATCCTCGCGCCCCAGCAGCCTGGACAAATGGCCCAGCCGCCAGGGAACCACCTCGATCTCCTCGGGCTCATCACCCGGCAGGCGTTTCGGGTACAGGTCCTGGGCCAGCACCACATGCGTGGCCGCGCCGCTGTAGCCGGGCGCGGAAGACAATGACAGAAGATGCGTTAACTTTCTCGCGCCGTAACCGACCTCTTCCATCAGTTCGCGATTGGCGGCGCTGAGCCGGTCTTCGTCGCGTTCGATACGACCCTTGGGCAACGCGAGTTCATAGCGCTCGGTGCCGACCGCATATTCCCGGATCAGCAGCACCGTGTCGTCCGCCAGCATGGGCACGATCAACACCGCGCCACCCGCCGTGCCGCCCAGCCGCTCGAACGAGGTTTTCACACCGCTGGAGAATTCAAGCTCGACTTCCTCGATCTGGAACATGCGGCTGGTGGCCAGCGTTCTTGTATTGACGATGCGCGGCCCGCGCCGCGGGCAGGGCTGCTGAATCACGGGCTTCGGGATCATCCGCGCGCCCAGCGCCTGAAGCGCTTTTTGCAGTAACTCAGCAACGATGCGTAGTCAGGGAAATGCAGCTCGAAACCATCCTCGGCCGGCGCGTCGAATTCGCAGTAATCGTTGGAATGTTCGCGGCAGATCTGCGGCCGCACTTCGTAGATGCCGCAGCGCCCGTCCGACTGCAGATGGGCGCAGCGCGAATCGACCAGCAGGAACCAGCCGTCTTCGTCTTTGTAGGCACTGACATTCTCGTGGCTGACCTGCCAGAGCAGGTGTTCGAAATCGTGTTTCGAGCGCGGCGTCTCGATGTGCTGGGTGATGTAGGTGCAGCATTTGGAATTGGTGCAGAAGCCGCATTTGTTTTCCGACGTGATCTGCGGCGCCTGTGCCACACTCACCTTGATATCCGCGAGTTTGTTCATGCCGTCAGTCGCGTTTCAAAGCGTGCAGTGTATCAATTTGGTTCGGCGCTGTGTAATCAACGTCAAGCCGCCATTCGAAAGACGTAATCTCCCCTTGCGGATGCGCGCGCTCGGTTACGCTCACGTCGCCCTGATTGGTGATCAGCAGGGCGGTCGAGGAGCGTGTACCGTACGCATCACCAGAGATGAAAATCGGCGATAACTGGCGTTCGAGCGCCAGTCCGACCCCCGTGTCGGGCAGTTCCTGATCCGATGCCTTGCGGGTATCCATCAAAAGCTCGAGCAGACCTGCAGGCGTAACGGCGTTCGCGCGGATCAGTTCGTTCAGCGCGCGTTTCGCGCGCCAGACTTTGGGCCACGGGGTATCGAGCAGCCGATTGCTCAGGCCATAGGTGCCGGACCCGAGCTCGCGCACGTCGTTATCACGGTTGCAGAAATAATAGATTGTCTGCACGTCGCCGACCAACAGGCTGAAGCCCTGATAGCGATGCGCGCGTCCGCGCAGGTTCTCCATGTATGCGCGCGGCGCGTCGCGACCGCGCAGAAAGTCAGATACCAGCAGGCCGCGCGAGGGCGCATCGGGACGCGTGACGGGAGGATCGCGGTAATTGGTGACGGCGGCAAAGCGGCCCGCGCGGGTGATGCCGAGCCAGGTGCCGCGGCCGAGCTTATCACGGCCCGCGATGATGCCGGGCGCATCTTCCCACGCCATTAGGGCGGCTGTGGGGCGCGCATAAAACTCGTCACGATTGGCGGCCAGGATGAGCCGGTAATCGCTGTGTTCGCGATACGAAAATACGATCAGACACATCGTGGACTTCAAACCCGCGCCTGCGTTCTGTGGCCTCGACGGACTCGCCGCCCCTTCGATTTACAAATGATAATGATTATACTTTGCTTAAATCATGGCTCTGCTTATCGTATGAGACATTTCATCGCACTGCTTTTGTTGTTCCCGCCGGGATTGGCGCTGGCCGACGCTTCCTTGCAAAACCTGATCCAGATGCTGGATTACGTCGGCGTCGATTATCCGGAAGCGGTGGCGGATGGGAAAGTGGTCAACGCCGCGGAATACCAGGAGATGCAGGATTTCGCGGCGGGCATAGCCGCGCAGACGACACAATTACCGGCTTCGCCGGTCAGGTCGCGACTGCGCGCGCGCGCCGATGAGCTGGCGCGATTGATCGAGTCACGCGCCCCGGCGCGTGAAATCAGTGATATCACGTCGTCCATGCGCTCAATGGTCATGCGCGAATATCAGGTGACGGCCGTCCCGCAAGATCCGCCTGATTTCAAGCTGGCGCGCCGGCTTTATGCGCAATCCTGCGCGGGTTGTCACGGCGCGAGTGGTCAGGGTGATGGTGCGCTGGCGGCCGGGCTGGAACCGTCGCCGACCAACTTTCGTGAGCCTGCGCGTTACCGCCAGCGAACGCTGTATGGGCTTTATAACACGATCACCCTGGGTGTCGAAGGCACCGCGATGCGGGCGTTTCAAAATCTGAGCGAACACGAGCGCTGGAGTCTGGCGTTTTACGTTGGCCGGCTGGGCGCCGCAGCCGCCGCTATCGAGCAGGGTGAACAAAGCTGGCGCAGCAGTCAGGAGCGGCCAGCGCTGGCTGATCTGCAAAGCATGACGACGAGCACGCCGGCGGAGGCGGAACGACAGTACGGCGAGGATGCGGCCGGAGTCATGGCATATCTGCGCGCGCAACCGGACGTAGTATTCGAGCGCAGCGCGAGCCCGTTGACATACACGCGCCGGCAGCTCGGCAAAAGCTTCGCCCTGTACCGCGACGGCGACGCCGATGCGGCTTATCAGGCCGCGGTTACGGCGTATCTGGAGGGTTTCGAACTGGTCGAAGGCGGGCTCGATACCGTCGCGAGCGGCCTGCGGATCAGCATCGAAGACGCGATGACGCAGTATCGCAATATGCTTCGCCAGCATGCGCCGGTCGATGCCGTGCGTCAGCAGCTCGAAAGCTCGTACACCTTGCTCGATGAGGCCGGCAGGCGGCTGGAGGCGGCAGCGCTGGCCGGCGGGACCGCATTCGCGGCCGCGATGATCATTCTGCTGCGGGAAGGTCTGGAAGCGCTGCTCATCGTCGCCGCGCTGATGGCGTTTTTGATCAAGACCGGGCGCCGCGATGGTCTGCCCTATCTGCACGCGGGCTGGGCCGGCGCGCTGGCGCTGGGCATCGTGACCTGGCTGGTGTCGACCTATCTGATCGACATCAGCGGCGCGGGGCGCGAACTCACCGAAGGCGCCGCCGCGCTGTTGGCCGCGGGTGTGTTGTTCTACGTAGGGTTCTGGATGCACGACAAGACACACGCCCAGCAATGGCAACGGTTCATCCGCGGCAGCGTGCAAAAAGCGTTGGGCCGCGGCACGTTGTGGGGCCTGGCGGGTCTGTCGTTCATCGCCGTGTATCGCGAGGTTTTAGAGACAGTATTGTTCTATCAGGCGCTGTGGGCGCAGACGGATGCCGCGGGGCATGGTATGGTCCTGGCTGGCATGGGCGCGGCTGCCGCGGCGCTGGCGATCATTGCCTGGCTTATTCTGCGTTACAGCGTGCGTTTGCCGCTGCGCCAGTTCTTCGCCGCCACCGGCGTGTTCATGTTCGCCTTGGCGGTAATTCTCGCCGGCAACGGCGTGGCCGCCCTGCAGGAAGCGGGCAGGTTGCCGATCAGTGCGATACCTTTCCCGCGTATCGAGATCCTGGGCGTCTATCCCAATCTGCAAAGCCTGATGGCGCAGGCAAGTCTGATCGCGCTGGCATTGCTGCTGATCTGGAGCAGTAACGCGCGCCGCGCCGCCCGCAGAATGGGCTCATAAGGCGCCCCGGCGTATTGACTGACGTATTAAGGGATAGTCGGCCGTTCGCGCAAGGCCACTTGATCTCGCGGACTCGGGTTTCGCCGGGTTGAACCTGTTCGGCGTGTGCGCTTCCAAATAATGACCGCGGCACCTGGCTTGAAACCGCGTCGCGCACGGCAACGGCGATTTGAGAGGAGCACAATGGACAAAGCCGCTTTTTCGATTGGGCAGATCGTGCACCACAAGATGTTCGAGTATCGTGGCGTGATTTACGATGTCGATGCGACTTTCGAGGGTACAGATGCGTGGTACCAGCAGGTGGCGCGCTCGCGGCCGCCACGGGATAAACCCTGGTACCATGTCTTGGTCGATGGTCAGAACGTGCAGACCTACGTGGCCGAGCGGCATCTCGAAGCGGATGCCAATCCCAGCCCAGTCGATCACCCGTTAATACGAAGGCTGTTCAGTGATTTCGAAAATGGCTCGTATACGATGCCTTATAGCCGCAACTGAGCACGGCGCTTGCTGAGCGATGACGCGGCGTTAATACTGTTTATCGTGCATGGCCATGCTCGACACGCTAAGGGCGCTATTTACCGCGGGTGACGACGGCGGCGATCAGCCGACCGCGCACACGTTACATATGGCCGCGGCCGCCTTGTTGCTGGAAGTCGGGCGCGCCGACTTCAAGGTGCAGGACGAGGAGGTGAAGGCGATCGCCGCGGCGCTCAAGCGGCGCTTTGCCTTCAGCGATGACGAGACACGGGTGCTGGTCGATCTTGCGCTGGAACAGAACAAGGAGACCGTGTCGCTGCACCCGTTCGTGCGGTTGATCAACGATCATTTTACCGTCGCGCAAAAGTGCCAGGTTATCGAGGATATGTGGCACGTCGCGTATGCGGATCGCGCGCTGGATAAGTACGAGGAAGCCCAGATCCGCAAGATCGCGGATCTCCTGTATGTGCCGCACAAAGATTTCATCCGCGCAAAACTGCGCACTCAGGAAGCGTTTGGCGATAACTAGCGTCGTCGCCCCGCCGATGGTGTTGCGCGTACTCCCCGGTCAGCGCAGCACCTTGTTGCCACCCGTCAGACCATGTCTTTCAGGCCCTTGAGTGGCTGAATCTTCACCGCCTTGCGCGCCGGCTTTGCCTTGAAAATGGTTTCCTCGCCCGTGAAGGGGTTGGTGCCCTTGCGCGCCTTGGTGGCCGGCTTCTTGACCACCTTTATTTTCATCAGACCCGGCAGATTGAAAAGTCCCGCGTTGCGCGACTTCAGGCTTTTCGCGATCAGGCCCTGCAGTGAATCCAGTACGGCGCTCACCTGTTTGCGGCTGACGCCCGTATCTTCGGCGATGTGATTCAGTATCTCTGATTTCGTTGGCGGTTTCTTGACGGCATTGACGGCGTTTTGTTTGGTAGCCATTGATTGCTCCTTAACACTTCTCGTTGGACTGGGACGGCACGGGAAACGCCCTTTCGATGCCGATATGCTCATTCGGCATCTTAGTTGTAGGGTGAAATTTTTTTGCAATCTTAAGTTGAACCGCCGCGGCTGACAAGATGTCTGCGTCGACAAACCCGCTCAAATCATTTGCGCTCATTGACTTGAGCCGGGCTGCGGCAAAAACGATAAAGCGCAATCTCACCCAGCAGATTGGGCAACAGACGCATACCCCAGCTGCTACGGTGTTCGAAATCCACGGCGGTGCGTTCCAGAATCGTGATCCGCTGGTGTTGACACAGGGCCTCAAAATCCTTGAGCGAGCATAAGTGAATGTTGGGCGTGTCGTACCAGTCGCTCGGCAGCGCGCGGGTGATCGGCATGCGCCCGCCCAGCGCCAGATGCAGGCGGCTCTGCCAGTGGCCGATATTGGGAAAGGTGACAATGCCCTCGCGACCGACTCTCAGCATCTCGCCCAGCAGGCTGGCGGGGTAATACACCGCTTGCAGGGTCTGGGTCATAACCACGTAATCGAAGGAATCCTCGTCGAAGAAGTCCGCAAGCCCGGCGTCGAGATCGGTCTGAATAACCTGCACGCCGCGTTCGATGCAGCGCGTGATGTTGTCGTCGTCGATCTCGAGACCGTAGCCGGTCACTTGTCGAGTGTCGCGCAGGTGCTCCAGCAGGGTGCCGTCTCCGCAGCCCAGGTCCAGCACGCGCGTACCGGGTTGAACCCACTCGCTGATGATTTCCAGATCCGGGCGCATCAGCGTCGCGGCTCCAGTTCCTTTGCCACGCGCCGCATGTAGGTGCCCAGCACGTTGAGATATTGCGGAATTGGCATCAGAAAGGCGTCGTGCCCCTGATTCGCCTCGATGACCGCGTACGTCACCTGCCGGTCGGCGTCCAGCAGCGCCCGCGCAATCTCGCGCGAACGCGCTGGCGCGAAACGCCAGTCGCCCGTGAACGAGATCAGCAGAAATCGCGCGCTGGCGCGGGCAAACGCCTCGGCTAGACTATTATTGTAATCGGCGGCGGGATCGAAATAATCCAGCACCTTGGTCATCAGCAGGTATGTATTGGCGTCGAAGCGGTCGACGAATGACTGGCCCTGATGGCGCAGATAACTCTCGACCTGAAAGTCCACGTCGTAACCGAAATTCAGTTTGCCTTCGTGCAGTTCACGGCCGAATTTGGCGCGCATGGCGTCATCGGACAGATACGTGATATGCCCGATCATGCGCGCCAGCATCAGGCCGCGCGCGGGCACCGTGTCGTGACCGTAATAATCTCCGCCATGGAAGTCGGGGTCGGTATAAATCGCCCGGCGCGCCACCTCGTTGAACGCGATGTTCTGCGCGGAAAGCCGCGCCGCCGCGGCGATGACCACCGCGTGGCGTATGCGATCCGGGTAATCGATGGCCCACTGCATGGCCTGCATGCCGCCGAGCGAGCCGCCGACCACGGCCGCCCATTGTCCGATTCCCAGCGCATCGGCAAAGCGCGCCTGTTCACGCACCCAGTCTTTCACGGTCACCACCGGAAAGTCGGCGCCATAATGTTTGCCGGTTTCCGGATTGATGCTGCTGGGGCCGGTAGACCCCCGGCAACCACCCAGGTTGTTGGGGCACACGACGAAAAATTTGTCGGTATCAAAGGGTTTGCCCGGCCCCACGCAGGCGTCCCACCAGCCCGGTTTACGATCGGACATGCCGTGATATCCGGCCGCATGCTGGTCGCCCGACAAGGCATGACAAACCAACACCGCATTCGAACGATCCCCGTTGAGCTTTCCATAAGCCTCGTACGCGAGATCGAACTGGCTCAGCTCGCGGCCGCAGTCGAGCGCCAGCGGTTCGTCAAAGTGCAGGGTTTGAGGCGCAACGACGCCGACTGAATCAGCGGGAAAACCGACGGACATGCGGGTACAACACTGGTGTGTTTAAGCAGGGCAATAGTGTATAGGCAATGGGCACGAGGTGTAAGAAATCTTGGTCGAAGCGAATCGGCGGGGGCCTGAACCTTCGTCAGGGGCGACCGCTGGCTTTCTAGTACAGCGAGCGCAGCACGATCAGGAGGACATACAGGCCGATGATAACCGCCAGTGGCGACAGGTCGACCATGCCGATCGGCGGCAGCACCCGCCGCACGGGTTGCAGAAGCGGTCGCGTGAGGTCGCGCAGAATCCCTACCGCCGGATTTTCGTACGCCTGCGCGGGCGCGACCCAGCTGATGACGGCCTGCACGATCAGGGCGAAGATAAAGATGTAGATCAGCAGCTCCGTGAGCTGAATGACCGCGATTATAAACAGGGCCGGAAAGCTCAGCGCGCCGCCGGCGATCATCGCCAGCAAGGTCAGTTCGAGCATTTTCAGCACCAGGATCAACAAGACCGATGCGGTGTCCACGCGGCCGACGCTGGGGATAACACGGCGCAGGGGAATCAGCACCGGGTTGGTAATCGTTACCAGAAACTGGGAGAGCGGATTGTAAAAATCCGCCCTGACCAGCGCCAGCAGCATGCGCAGCATCACAGCGGCGATGTAAAGCGTAAAAAGTGTATGAATCAGAAATGCCGAGACATTGCTCGCGACATCATTCATGCCTAACCCTCCGCAAATTCTTCGGCCAGTTCCTGAGCCCGGCGATACGCCGCAGTCACGGCGCGCTCGAAGTGCCGGTGCAAATCGCCGCGCTCAAGCTCCGCGACGGCGCATTCGGTGGTGCCGCCTTTGGAGGTGACGCGGGCGCGCAACGCAGCCGGCGCCTCGCTGCTCGATAACGCCATTCTGGCGGCGCCCAGCGCGGTCTGTAACGTCAATGGCCGTGCGACCTCCGGCCTCAGGCCCAGTTGCACTGCCGCTTGTTCCATTGCCTCCATCACCAGCAGAAAATAAGCAGGCCCGCTGCCCGATAGCGCGGTGACCACATCGAGCAGCAATTCGTCTTCGACCCAGACGGCAACCCCTACGGCCTGCAACACGCGCTGCGCGAGCGCGCGTTGAGCCGCATCTGCTTGTGCATTGGCGTATAAGCCCGTGGCGGCACTCTTGACCAGCGCGGGGGTGTTTGGCATGCAGCGTACGATGGCCAGCCCGCCGCCCAGCCAGCGCTCCAGTGCGGCTGCGCGAACCCCGGCGGCGATCGATACGATCAACGGCTTGCGCGTCTGCACCTGGACCGCCAGCGCCCGGGCGACAGGATTCAACATCTGTGGTTTTACAGCGAACAGCAGGACATCGCCGTGATCGACGACCAGCGCGTTTTCCCCGGTGATATGCAGCGCACCGAATTCGCGGGACAGCAGTTGCCGTTGACTTGCATCGGGATCGGCAACCCATAAGCGATCTTGCGGCCAGCCGTCAGCCACCAGACCGCCGATCAGCGCGCGCGCCATATTGCCGCCGCCGATAAACCCAATCGTGGGGCTAGTCATGGCTGGCAGTCCTCATGGCCGGCAATGATACACGCCCACGCGCCCAAGGTTGAACCTCAAGGGCTTGAATCTCACCGCGTTTAACCTCGGGGGATTGAGCCTTTCGCGCGGACCCTCGCGCCAAAAATCGCGGTGCCGATGCGCACCATGGTGGCGCCCTCGGCGATGGCGGCTTCCACATCGCCGCTCATGCCCATGGACAATTCGGCAAGCCGATGACCACGGCGATTGAGATCATCGAGTGCCTTGCGCACCAGCGCGAAGCTCTTGCACTGGCTGGCGAAATCGCGCGTCGCCGCCGGGATGGCCATGAGACCGCACAAGGCCAGGTTTTCCAGCTCCGCGACCTGCTCCGCCAGCGCCGGCAAATGCCCGACGAGCACGCCCGCCTTGCCGGTTTCCCGATCGATATTCACTTGCAGGCAAATCTTCAGCGGTGTTGACCCCGCCGCTCGCTGGGCGCTGAGCCGCGTGGCGAGCTTCAGGCGGTCAACGCTGTGCACCCATTCGAAATGTTTGGCGACACCGCCGGTCTTGTTGGCTTGCAAAGGCCCAATGTAGTGCCAGCTCAAACCCCGGTGCGGCTCGTTGAGTTGGGCGATCTTCGGCGCGGCCTCTTGCAGGTAATTTTCGCCGAACGCGTACTGTCCGCATGCGGCTGCGGCGGCGATCCGCGTGGCCGACTGTGCCTTGCTGGCGGCGATCAAGATTACGCTATCTGGAGCGCGGCCGTAGCGCTGCTCCGCGCAGGCGATCCGCTCTCGCACCCGCGCGATGCGTCCGCATAAGTCATTTGTCGATGCGGTATCAGACGGCATTTTGGCATTCAAATCTCGCGCTCCATTGAGCAATACGTCATCACGGAAAGTTAACGACTGAACGCAGCGCGTGGGTGTGCTGTGCGTAAATACCCTGCTCGCGCTCGCGTACCTTCCGTACCTTTAGTCATTCCAAACCCACGCTCTGTCGCTTTTCCGTAAAGCCATTGCCGGCGGGTTGTTAACATCTCGATCATTTAGGTGCAAGACCTTGCGGTGCGTTCGCATATTGTCGCGGCATGCCCGCATATCAATGAATTAAGCAATCGAGGACTGAATGGACATCGCGCAACTGCTTGCTTTCAGTGTAAAAAACGGCGCATCGGACCTCCATCTGTCCGCCGGACTGCCGCCCATGATACGTGTCGACGGCGATGTGCGCCGTATCAATGTGCCCGCCATGCAGCACAAGGACGTGCACGATATGGTGTACGACATCATGAACGACAAGCAGCGCAAGGCGTACGAGGAATTTTTGGAAACCGACTTCTCGTTCGAGATCCCGGGCCTGGCGCGCTTCCGCGTCAACGCCTTCAACCAGAACCGCGGCGCAGGCGCGGTGTTTCGTACCATCCCGACCAAAATCCTGACCCTGGAGCAGCTGGGTTGCCCCGGCATCTTCGTGGACATCGCCTCATATCCACGCGGTCTCGTGCTGGTCACGGGGCCGACCGGTTCCGGCAAATCCACGACCCTGGCTGCGATGATCCACCATAAAAACGAGGTCGAGTACGGACACATTCTCACTATCGAAGACCCGATCGAGTTCGTGCATGACAGCAAGAAATGCCTGATCAATCAACGTGAGGTACATCGCGACACGCAAGGTTTTAACCAGGCTCTGCGATCCGCATTGCGCGAGGATCCGGATACCATTCTGGTGGGCGAAATGCGCGATCTGGAGACCATCCGCCTGGCCCTGACCGCCGCCGAAACCGGACATCTCGTGTTCGGTACCCTGCACACCAGCTCGGCCGCCAAGACCATCGATCGTATCGTCGACGTGTTCCCGGCCGCGGAAAAGGCCATGGTGCGATCGATGCTGTCGGAGTCCCTGCGCGCGGTGATCTCGCAGACCCTGTGCAAAAAGATCGGCGGCGGGCGCGTGGCCGCTCACGAGATCATGATCGGCACGCCCGCGATCCGCAATCTCATCCGCGAAGACAAGATCGCGCAGATGTATTCCGTCATCCAGACCAGCCATGGCATCGGCATGCAAACGCTGGATCAGAACCTGAAAGACCTCACCACGCGCGGTCTGGTGGCCAAGGAAGAGGCGCGCCGGAAGGCGGCCAATAAAGATAATTTTTAGTAAACCTTAGAAACGGGGCGTACCGGAGACCACAAGCTGATGGATCGCGACAAGGCCATGCGCTTCATGCACGATTTGCTGCGCACGATGCACGGCAAGAACGGCTCGGATCTATTCATTACCGTCGGCGCGCCGCCGTCGATGAAGGTCGACGGCAAGATGACGCCGATGACCGATCAGCCACTGGTGCCGGCGCACACACAGGTGCTGGTGCGCTCCGTTATGAACGACCGGCAGATCGCAGAGTTCGAAAAAACGCAGGAATGCAACTTCGCCATCAGCCTGTCCGGCGTCTCGCGCTTTCGCGTCAACGCCTTCTGCCAGCGGGGCAGCGCCGGCATGGTGTTGCGCATCATCAAGACCGACATCCCTAATCTGGATCAACTCAACCTGCCGCCGGTGCTGAAAGATGTGGCGATGACCAAGCGCGGCCTGGTGATGTTCGTGGGCGGCACGGGCTCGGGAAAGTCCACCTCGCTCGCGGCCATGATCGGCTACCGTAACGAGAACAGCCACGGCCACATCGTCACCATCGAGGATCCGATCGAGTTCGTGCACGCGCACAAGGGCTGCGTGGTCACGCAGCGCGAAGTGGGCGTGGACACCGAAAGCTACGAAATCGCGCTAAAGAACACCTTGCGTCAGGCGCCCGACGTGATCCTTATCGGCGAGATTCGCGACCGGGAAACCATGCAGCACGCCATTGCATTCGCGGAGACCGGTCATTTGTGCCTTTCCACCTTGCACGCCAACAGCACCAACCAGGCGCTGGACCGCATCATTAATTTCTTTCCAGACGAGCGCCGTCCGCAGCTGCTGATGGACTTGTCGCTCAATTTGAAGGCGGTGATTTCGCAGCGGTTACTGCCAAAAGCCGGCAGTCAGGGTCGCGTGCCCGGCATCGAGATCATGCTCAACACGCCCTTGATGGCCGATCTCATCTTCAAGGGCGAGGTGCACGAGATGAAGGCGCTGATCGCGCGCTCCAATGAGGTCGGGATGCAGACGTTCGATCAGCATCTGTTCCAGCTGCTGGAGGACGGTCTGATCATTTACGAGGACGCACTGCGTAATGCGGATTCGGTAAACGATCTGCGCCTGCGCATCAAACTCGAAGGCAAAGACGCCAAAAAGGCGTCACTGCTCGACGGCCTGGATGACCTGTTGCTGGAAGAAAAGCCAGAAGAATTCGGCGTGGTGGGCTCGGGCCGCGCATGAACATCACGGCTTACCTAAAATTGATGGCGGAGAAAAACGGCTCGGATCTGTTCTTTACCACCGGCGCACCGGCCAGCATCAAGATCGAAGGCGAGATCCGCCCCATCACCCGCGCGGCGCTCGAGCCGGGCATGATCAAAACCATTGCTTACGGGATCATGGACGAGCAACAGATTCAAGAATTCGAGCAAACGCGGGAGATGAACCTGGGCTTGTCGGTCAGCGGTCTGGGACGTTTTCGCGTGAATGTCTACCGCCAGCGCGGCGAGGTTTCCATGGTGGTGCGCTATATCAAGAGCCGCATCCCGACCATCGAATCGCTTAATCTGCCGCCGGCACTCAAAGACCTGGTGATGCACCAGCATGGCCTGGTGATGGTGGTAGGCGCGACCGGCGCCGGCAAATCCAGCACGCTGGCATCCATGCTCGACTATCGCAACGCACACCGCAGCGGTCATATTTTGACCATCGAAGACCCGATCGAATATGTGTTCGCGCACAAGAAGTCCATCGTCGGGCAGCGCGAAGTGGGGCTGGACACCTTATGCTACGAAAACGCGTTGCGCGAAGCCATGCGCGAGGCGCCGGACGTGATCATGATAGGGGAAGTTCGGGATCGGCGCGCCATGGAGGCGGCCGTCGCCTACGCGGACACGGGTCACTTGTGCGTCACCACCTTGCATGCGACCAACGCCAATCAGGCCCTGGATCGTGTGCTCAGCTTTTTCCCGCCCGATGCCAGGCATCAAATCCTGATGGATCTGTCTCTGAATCTGCGCGGCATTATTTCCCAGCGTCTGATCGTCGGCCACGACGGCAGGCGCGTGCCGGCGGTCGAAGTGTTGATCAACACGCCTTATATCTCCGAGCTTATAAGAAACGGCAAGTTTGGTGAAATGAAGGAGGTGATGGAGAAAGGCGCGGTAACCGGCATGCAAACTTTCGACCAGTCGCTTTACGACCTGGTCAAGGCCGGCAAGGTTAGCTTGCAGGACGCGTTGGCCAGCGCCGATTCGCGCGGTAATCTCGAGTGGCGTATCAATTTCGGCGGTGGCGTGCAGAGCCTCGACAAGACCTCTGACGATCTGCGTTTCCCCAGCGAAATGATCGATGCCAAAACCGAGAGCGGGTCGCTGGACGACGCCTTTGCCAGCGCCAGCGACGCTGTTATCGAAGACCTTGGCGCCGCGCCCCGGACGCCAACCGCTTAGGAATCAGAATACGCGGAAGTGGTCCAGGCGAATGTGATCAGCCGGCGCTGGTCCTGAACAGCGCTCGCGCGCCAATTCCGCAGCTCGCGATTCATCGGCGGGCAGGCAGCTCGTCAGGGAACACGGCTTGTGCATCGAATACCGGACCATCCACGCACACGCGTTTCATCGCCGGTCCTTGCCCGGTTTGCACCTCCACCGCGCAGCCCGCGCAGCCACCCACCGCGCAGGCCATATATTCCTCGAGCGAGACCTGACAGGGTAGGCGGTACTTGCCGGCAACGTCTGCCACCGCCTTTAACATGCCAGGCGGTCCGCACGCGAAAAGTTCCACTTTCGCACGTTCCTCAGCGCTTGCCGCTTCGAGCCAGAGGGTCGCGAGATCGGTAATCAGGCCGTCGAAGCAACCCGCAAAGCCTTGCTGGCTGGTGAGGCGCGACGGGATGCCCCAGTCGTCCAGCAACGGCATGGCGGCGATAACGCCTTCCGGCATGCCGGGCACCATGATCTTTGAGGGCCGCGGCCTGAACGGAAACGGCAGCTCGGAACCAAGCATCGCCAGCGGCCGGACACCTTTATTGAGACGCAGGCGATCGGCAAGGAAGATCATCGGCGGTATGCCGACGCCGCCGCCCAGCAGCAGCGGTCGTGGCCGATGCGGTTTGAACGGCTCGCCGATGGGTCCCATCACGCTCAGTGTCTCGCCTGTTGTACGGCGCGCCAGCAGCCGTGTGCCCTGGCCCAGAAGCTTGTAGAAAATATCGATCCAGCCTTGCACCGCAGACGCCCGCATGATCGAAAACGGCCGCCGCATGGCCAGTTCCGGGTCGCACTGCAGATGCACGAACTGCCCCGGCTGCGCGCGCGCCGCGCACTTGGGCGCATGCAAGCGAAGAATATATTGCCCGCCGGGATGCGGCTGGTGATCCAGGATCCGCGCATCTTCCATAAAAATACTGGCGCGATGCGCTTGTGCATTCTGGGCGGGTCCGATACTCATTGGGCAATCAGTTCTGTGTCTGACTGATGTACGATACGCCCGCCCAGCAAGGTATGGGTCACGCGGCCGGTGAACGTCCAGCCGGCGAAAGGTGTGTTCTTGCCGCGACTCTTGCTGTGCTCGGGCGACAAGGTCCAGCGCTCGTCAGGATCGAATATACAGATGTCCGCGGTGCTGCCGACGCCCAGGGTGCCCGCATCGATGCCCATGACCGTCGCCGGTCCGGCGGTGACCCTCATCAATGCCTGGGCCAACGTCAGGACTTTCGACTCCACCAGCCGCAACGCCAGCGCAAGCAGCGTCTCGAGGCCCGATATACCCGGTTCGGTGGACGGAAACGGCGCTTGCTTGGCGTCGATATCATGCGGCTGATGATCCGAGCAGATAGCGATGACCGATCCGCGCGCCACGCCCTGCCGCAGACCTTGCAAGTCGTTCGCTGTGCGCAGCGGGGGCAGCGTGTGGTAAAGACCGTTGAAGTCGCCGATATCGTTCTCGGTCAGGAACAACTGATGCGCGCAGACGTCGGCGGTGATGGGCAGGCCGTCGTAATGCGCGCGGGCGAACATGTTGACGGCGCGGGCGCACGACAACCGGCAAAAGTGTGCGCGCACGCCGGTCTGTTCCACCAGCGCCAGCAGCTGTCCCATGGCCGCCGTCTCCGCGGCGCTCGGGATTCCGGGCAGACCCAGACGCGTCGCCACCGCGCCTTCGTGGGCGCAGCCCTGGTCGGCCAGCGCGTGATCGAACGCATGCAGATGAACGGTCAACCCCTGACTGGCCGCATATTCCATGGCGCGTCTCAGCACCAGCGTGTTCGCCACCGGCCGCAAGGCGTTGCTCACGCCGACACAGCCGGCGCGCTTGAGCGCCGCCATCTCGCTCAACGTCTGTCCCGCAAGCCCGGCCGTCAGCGCGCCGAGATTGTACACGCGGCAGAAGCCGGCCGCCTGCGCGCGTTGCTGAACCAGTTCCACTTCGGCCGGCGAATCGACTACCGGGTCGGTGTCCGGCGGATAACACAGGCTGGTGATGCCGCCCGCGGCGGCGGCGCATGTCTCGGAAGCGATCGTGGCCTTGTGCTCCTGACCCGGTTCGCGCAGCCGCGCGGCCACATCGACCAGCCCGGGCATGACCACATGGTCATGCGCATCCAGTTGATGGTCCGCGACAAATCCCGACGGCGCCTGGTCCAGCGCGACGATCTTGTCGTCGGCGACAAACAAGTCGGTAATCCGATCGATACCGTTGGCCGGATCGATGACGCGGCCTTGTGCGATCCACAGCTTCATCGCTCCGCGCGCGCTCGCGCGCTCGCGCCTGTGGCCATGGCCATCACCGCCATGCGTATGGCGATGCCGTAGGTCACCTGCTGAAGAATGACCGAGCGCGCGCCGTCGGCGACTTCGGAGCCGATCTCCACGCCGCGATTGATGGGCCCCGGGTGCATCACGATGGCGTCCGGTTTGGCAACGCTTAAGCGGACTTCGGTCAGGCCGTACAACTGAAAGTACTCGTGCTCGCTGGGTAGCAGCGCGCCGCGCATGCGCTCCTTTTGCAACCGCAACATGATGACCACGTCGGCATCCTTCAGCCCTTCGGACATCTGATGAAACACGCGCACGCCCAGTTGCTGAACTTCAGCGGGTATCAAGGTCATGGGCGCCACCACCCGCACCTCGCCAGCGCCTAGGGTATTGAGCGCATGGATCTGCGAGCGCGCCACGCGAGAATGCATGATGTCGCCGACGATCGCGACACACAAGTTGCCAAACTCCGGTTTGTGGCGGCGAATCGTGAACATATCCAGCATCGCCTGAGTGGGATGCGCGTGCCGTCCGTCGCCGGCGTTGATCACGCTGATGTGCGGCGCCACGTGGCGCGCGATGAACGGCGCGGCGCCGCTGTCGGCGTGCCGTACCACGAACATGTCGGTGTACATCGCCTCCAGGTTGCGCAAGGTGTCGAGCAGACTCTCGCCCTTGACCGTCGAGGTGTCGCTGATATTCACGTTGAGCACGTCGGCGGACAGCCGTTTGGCCGCCAGCTCGAAGGTGGTGCGGGTGCGGGTGCTGGCCTCGAAAAACAGGTTGACAATGGTCTTGCCGCGCAGCAGAGGCACCTTTTTTACGGTCTGGTCCTTGACCCCTGCGAACGACTCGGCAGTGTCCAATATCTCGGTCAACAGCGCGCGCGAGAGGCCCTCGATGGTA
Source organism: Gammaproteobacteria bacterium (assembly GCA_050740315.1). Taxonomy (GTDB): domain Bacteria; phylum Pseudomonadota; class Gammaproteobacteria; order JACCYU01; family JACCYU01; genus JACCYU01. The sequence continues at coordinate 46,844 of JBOIDC010000008.1, forward strand.
AGAAAGTGGCGCAGCCGGCCGTCTGGCGACAACTGCAGGCCGGCTGGCAGCGCGCCCAGTACCGGCTTGGCCGCGCTGCTCACGGGGTCGCGCCTCTGCGCCTGTGTGTGTCCACGACCTTCAGTTCCAGCGGCTCCGGACCGCTGAGCTTGACTTGCTGGTGAGGCTCGAGTTTGAGCCTGTGTCCGACTACGCCGGCTTCGATCGGGAGTTCCCGCCCATCGCGCTCGATCAGCGCGGCCAATGCGACGGAAGCCGGCCGGCCGTAATCGAATATCTCGTTTAGCGCAGCGCGAATCGTACGCCCGGTATACAGCACGTCGTCGACCAGAATGATGTGCCGGCCGTCCACGCTTAATGGCAGGTCGGAGGGCTTGACCCTCGGATTGACCCCGATGCGGCTGAAGTCATCGCGATAAAAGGAAATGTCAAGCAGGCCCAGCGGCTCCTGCATCTTCAACCGTTGATGCAGGCGCTGCGCGATCCACGCGCCGCCCGTGTGAATGCCGATCATGATCGGCCGCTCGATACCGCTGGTGTGGATGAATCGCTCGAGGCCTTCGCTCATCGCGTCGATCAGCGCATTGATTTGCAGGTTCATCGGTCGCGTGGCTGTTCGTTCACGGGCGGGAGCGCGCATTCGACATCCATGCCTCCAGCAGGATTGCCGCCGCTACCTTGTCAATCTCATCTTTGTTTATGCGTTTAGGCGTTTGTGCGGCTTGACGGTTCGATTTGATGCGGTGATACGCCTCGACCGACGTGTACGCTTCGTCCGCCATATGCACCGGCAGGCCGAAGCGCTTTTCGAGCTCGTGCCGGAACGCGCGAATCCTGGCCTTGACTTCACTGGCGGCCTGCGGTGGACCGCCCGGCAGTCCGAGCACCAGCGCATCAGGGTTCCAGGTGTCAATGAGCTTGGCGATACCGTGCCAGTCGGGCTTGCCGGCGCGCTGATCCAAAGTGGCAAGCGGTGTGGCGGTGTCGGTTATCATCTGCCCGACCGCGATACCGATGCGGCGCGCGCCGTAGTCGAAACCCAGGACAACGCAGGGACGCGCAACGGGGCTGCTCAAGCTTGCGTGCCGGGTCAAGCGGCTAACCCGGCGCCTCAGGCGTGACCGGCGCGACCGGTAATCAGGCTCAAGTCCACGCCCAGTTTGCGCGCGGCGGCCTGCCAGCGCTGCTCGACGGGCAGCTTGAACAGGATGTCCGCATCGCTGGGCACGGTCAGCCAGGCGTTGTCGGCGATCTCCTGTTCCAGCTGGCCGGCGCCCCAACCCGCGTAGCCCAGCGCGATCAGGCTTTGCTCGGGACCTTCGCCCGCGGCGATGGCGGCAAGGATGTCGAGTGAGCTCGTGAGTCCCAGTTCGGCGCCAATCGCCAGGGTGGATTCCCACGTGCCCAGCGGCGCATGCAGGATGAAACCCCGATCGAGCTGCACGGGACCACCCGCGTAAACCGACGTATCGGCCACTTTCTCATTTGCCGGGACCAGATCGAGATGTTCAAGCAGTTTGCGCAAGGTCACATCGGTGGGCCGGTTGATCACGACACCCAGCGCGCCCTGTTCATTGTGTTCGCAGATCAGGGTGACGGTGCGGGAAAAATTTGGATCCGCCAGGCTGGGCATGGCGACCAGGAGGTGATTCGTAAAACGCGCCGCGGTCATGGGTTCTAGTATCCGGTCTTCGGGGATTTCAGACAAGGGGTTGCCGACAGCACCGGAAAGGCGTGTCCGGTCGCGCGCTAGCGCGTGGTCAGCTCGCCATCCGCCTCAAAGATCCAGGTGCGAGTGATCATCAGCTGGTCGTACTGCGCGCGCATGTCGGCGGACAACGGCAGGAACGGCGCGGCCAGTTCGACGATTCGCCGGGCCGCATCATCCAGTACCTGCTGGCCGGAAGGCGAACCGACCGAGACATCGACGATGTTTCCGTCGCGGTCCAGCAGGACATGCAGGATCAAACTGCCGCTGAGCGCGCGACGCCGCGCATCATCGGGGTAATTGAGATTGCCCACGCGTTCAACCTTGTCCACCCAGGCCCTGATGTAGGCCGCCTCGGCGGCGGTCCTGGCGCTCAAGCTATCGATGTAACTGACGCGCGGACGCTGCGCGTAACGCTGGACTTCCTGCGAGAGCTCGGCGCTCAGGCGCGCGAGTTCCATATGGACGCGGCTTCGCGAGACGCCGGGATCAGCCGACTCCCACGGCCGCTCCCCGAACACTTTCGTTGACGACGCGGCCTGCGTTAGCACACGCGGCGCCGCGCTGGTGGACCGCGCGGCCCGTGCCGCGTGGGTAGTCGATGGCATCTGACCGACGGCCGCCGTCGGATCGAGCGCGGGGCTCGCGGGGCGCAGCTTCGCAGCCGCCGAACCGCTCGCTTGCTGGTTGGCCTGTGCGATGTTCCGGGCCTGCTTGGGTGCCTGCTGAGACGGCGTTTGTACGAGTACGACATCCAGAGATGGCGGCACTGCGCGGTTTTTCTCCGCCCCGAAGCCGATGCCTAGAATCACGATGCCATGCACGACCGCCGCCAGAAACAGCGTAAGTCCCAGCCGGTCAGTCGGTTTGGTGGGTAGGGCTTGTGCGTTCACGCTCAATGGGCCTGGCGTCTGGAGCGGACTCGCGGCTTACGCACGCTGATCGGAATTCGCGACGCGCGCCGCCACGGCATCCATGATCCGCGCGCTGATATTGAGCCCGTACAGCGCGTCCAGTTCGCGCACGCAGGTCGGGCTGGTGACGTTGATCTCGGTCAGGAACTCGCCGATCACGTCCAGGCCCACGAACAGCAGCCCTTTGTCGCGCAACACCGGACCCACCTGCGCACAGATCCAGCGATCGCGCTCGGTCAACGCCACGCCCTTGCCCACACCGCCGGCGGCCAGATTAGCGCGCGCCTCGCCGGGCGCGGGAATACGCGCCAGCGCGTAAGGAATCGGTTCCCCCTCTATCAGCAGAATGCGTTTGTCGCCCTCGATATATTCCGGGATAAAGCGCTGCGCGATCGTCGTGCTCCGTTCGCGCCGGGTCAGCGTTTCCAGAATAACGTTGGTATTCGGGTCGCCTTGGCGAATGCGAAACACCGACTCGCCGCCCATGCCATCCAGCGGTTTGACGACGATATCGCCGTGGGCTTCCAGAAATGTCTTCAGGCGTGCGCGCTGGCGGCTTACCAGGGTCGGGGCGCAGCACTGCGGGAACCACGCGGTGAACAGCTTTTCGTTGGCGTCGCGCAAGCTATCCGGCTGGTTGACGACCAGCACGCCCCGCTCCGCGACGCGCTCGAGCATGTAGGTCGTGTAGATGTATTCCATATCGAACGGCGGATCCTTGCGCATGAGAATCACGTCCATGTCCGTCAGCGCGGCGTCTTCGGCCTCGGTCAGTGTGTACCAGTCTTGCGGATCGTCGCGGACCGCGAGGCTGCGCATGCGCGCGCAAGGGTCGCCGTTGTGCAGATAGAAATCCGATTGCTCCAGATAGTAGATCGTCCAGCGCCTGGTCTGCGCCTCCAGCAGCATGGCGAAGGTCGAATCCTTTTTGATGTTGATGGACCTGATGGGGTCCATCACCACGGCGAGCTTCAAAGTCACGGGCGGGACTGGCGCGCGGACACGCGCGGCGCCCCGTTGCCCAGGCGTTCAGGCGGCAAGACCTCCCGCGACCCAGCATTGATTAAGCCGGGTACATGCGTTAAATTCAAATCAAGCATTCTGCCCGTGCTGCAAGCATGTTTCAGGGCTTCCCTCGAACAACGATTATAATACGGGTGTTGCAGATCATGGAAAGTACGGATGGTCTCAAAGTGATGGTCATCGACGACAGCAAGACGATCCGCAGGACCGCCGAAAGTCTGCTTAAGAAAGAGGGTTATGAAGTCATCACCGCGATCGATGGCTTCGAGGCGCTGGCCAAGATCGCGCAGCACAGACCCAGTATCATTTTTGTCGACATCATGATGCCGCGCCTCGACGGCTATCAGACCTGCGCGCTGATCAAGCACAACAAGCATTTCAGGCAGACGCCGGTCATCATGCTGTCCAGCAAGGACAGCATCTTCGACAAGGCGCGCGGCCGTCTGGTCGGCTCGGAGCAATATCTGACCAAGCCGTTTTCGAGAGACGATTTACTGGGCGCGATCAAACAGCATCTGCGGCTTAACTGACCTGTTGCGCCGGGTGCGGACAACAGTGATTTGAGCCGGCGCTGACAGCATTCTGCAACGCGTGCGAACAGTATCGCGCGTACATTGTCGCAACTGCCTCCGCGCTCGGAGGCGCCGAGGTGAAGGTATGGCGCATATTCTGGTGATTGACGATTCCCCGACCGAGGTCTACGCGCTCAAGACCATGCTGGAAAAGCATGACTATCGCGTGACCACCGCGGGCAGCGGTGAGGAGGGCGTGGCGCTCGCCAGGCAGGGCCAGCCCGATCTGATCCTGATGGACGTGGTCATGCCGGGGCTCAACGGCTTTCAGGCGACGCGCCAGTTGTCGAGAGATCCCGTCACGGCCAACATCCCGATCATTATCGTGAGCAACAAGGATCAGCAAACCGACAAGGTGTGGGCGTCGCGGCAGGGCGCTAAAGGCTATATCGTCAAGCCCGTCAAGGAGACGGAACTGCTCGGCAGTATCAAGCTGACCTTGTCCGCATGACGACGCTGGCGATGGCGCCGCGGCGCCGGGACTAGACGCTGGTCGCCGCCCGGGTTGGCGCAGGTCGGGAGCGTAGTTTGAGCAAGTCACCGTTCGAGCTGCTGCTCACGATCGATCGCAAAAGCCGCCCCCGCGCACGGGCGTTTCCCTCGCAACACGAGGTGGTCAGGGAGTGGGTGGGCATCGTTTTCCGCATCCGGCGCAATCCGCTGGTGGCGCCACTGCTCGCCGTGGCCGAGATCATCACGCCGCCGGCGATTGCCAGTGTGCCCGGCGTCAAACCCTGGGTGCTGGGCATCGCCAATATGCGCGGCACGTTGCTGCCTATCATGGATGTGCAGGGCTTTCTTTATCGCAGCAACGCCGTGACGGAGCTGCGCACGCGGCGCGTGCTGGTCGTGCCGCTGGGCGGTCACTGGACCGGCCTGCTGGTGGACGCGGTAGTGGGGCTTAAGCGTTTTCGGGTCGACGCGCGGTCCGAGCAGTTGCCGGAGCTGGACCCGGAGGTAAAACCGTACGTCTCTTATGGCTATCAGCATGGCGATGCGCGGTACGCGCTTATGAACGTCGCCGCGCTGATCGAGGATCGGTCATTCCTCGACGTTGGCTTGTAGGGCATTCGTTCGCCGCGGGATGCTAAAGTAACCAGCAAGTGACGGAAACGATCGGTGAGGGCGTTGGTGTCCACGTTGATGCGGACCGGGGAATATTCGAGCATTCGTTAAGAGGGCGTCGCGATGATTAACACACTGGGACTTGGGGGCGTAAACAAGACGCTCGTTGCGCTGTTCGCGCTGTTGTTGATACTCCTTGCGTTGATGGCGGGCGTGTTCATCAACATTACGGATCAGCGCAACGAGGAAACGGCGCTGCTGGGGCTGGCTGCGGACCAGCAGTTGTTGTCGCAGCGGCTGGCGCGCACCGCACAGGTGGCCGCCGAGGGCGATATGCCTGCGTTCCCGCTGCTCGCGCAGTTGCGCGCCGAGTTCGACGTGTCGGTCGCGGCCCTGAAACAGGGCGATCCGGAACGCGGCATATCGCCCGCGCCAGAAGCCTTGCAAGCCGAGGTCGATCAGGTCGCCGTGCGTTGGCAGGAGCTTCGCAACGAGATCAACGTTGTGTTAAACGGCCGCCGGGCGGTTGCTTCCCGGCCGGAAACGTCGCCCGAGGTGTTCGAGGTCAAAACCGCCGCGAATAACGCCGCCGACGTGAGCGGCCCGCTGCTGGACGACACGGCGGCGCTGGAAGCGCGCATCGATGAGTACGCCTCGCGCATGGATGTGCTGATCATCATCGCCGCCGCGCTGGGTGTGCTGGCAGTCACGGTGCTGATACTCATCGGGTATATGTTCAATCAGGACACGCGCCATCGGCTGGAGGTCAGCGCCGAACAGAACCGGCGCAACCAGCGCGCGATCCTGCGCCTGCTCGACGAGATGACCAACCTGGCCGACGGCGATCTGACCGTGCAGGCGACGGTGACTGAAGACATCACCGGCGCGATCGCCGACTCGGTCAATTATTCCATCGACGCCTTGCGCAGTCTGGTTGCCACCATCAACCAGACCGCCGAACAGGTGGCCACCGCCACCGAGAAGACCCAGGCCACGGCATTCCGCCTGACCGACGCCAGCAGCCAGCAGGCGCGCCAGATCACCGTCGCGTCGACCGCTATTGCGGACATGGCCGCGTCCATCGAACAGGTGTCCAGAAACGCCGGCGCTTCGGCCGACGTGGCGCAGAAGTCGGTGCAGATTGCCAACAAGGGCGCGCAGACGGTGAGCCGCACCATCGGTGGCATGAACACCATCCGCGAACAGATTCAGGAGACATCCAAGCGCATCAAGCGGCTGGGCGAGAGCTCGCAGGAGATCGGCGACATCGTGAGCCTGATCGACGAGATCGCGGACCAGACCAATATTCTGGCCCTGAATGCGGCCATCCAGGCCTCCACCGCCGGCGAGGCGGGACGCGGGTTCGCGGTGGTCGCCGACGAGGTGCAGCGGCTGTCGGAGCGCGCCGGCAACGCCACCAAGCAGATCGAGGCGCTGGTCAAGGCCATTCAGTCCGACACCAACGAGGCGGTCATCTCCATGGAGCAAAGCACCGCCAACGTCGTGGCGGGCGCCAAGCAGGCGGAGGACGCCGGCGAGGCCCTGACCGAGATCGAAATCGTGTCCAATCAGCTGGCGCGGCTCATCCAGTCGATTTCCAAGGCCGCGCGACAGCAGTCTGCGGCGGCCGCGGACCTCACCAGGAACATGAAAGTCATCGAACAGATCACGACGCAGACCTCGCAGGGCACCCGCGAAACCGCCAACTCCATCGGCAATCTGGCTGGGCTGGCCGGCGAGCTGCGGCGCTCGGTGACCGGCTTCAAGCTCCCCGAACACGCGGAGGAGGAGGAAGAGCTATTAATGGAGGACTTGCCGCAAGAGCCGCTGCGGGCCGAGCAGTCCGGACGCTTCTGATATTCGCGCGTGCTGAAAATGATGCGAGTCCGTCATGAATAGCGGGGCCACGCTGCAGCTCGAGACCCTGAGCTGGGTCAAAAAGGAGCTGGACGCGGTACTGGATCAGGCGCGCCAGGCGCTGGAAAGCTACATCGACAATCCCGCCGATGCCTCGTCATTGACGCAGGTGCAGGAGGCGCTGCGCCAGGTCGTCGGTACCTTGCAGATGGTCGAGCTATACGGCGCCGCCATGCTCGCGCAGGAAATGGAGGCACTCACGCGCGCGTTGATAGACGACAGCATACGCGGCCGCGACGAAGCATTCGAGGTGTTGCTGCGCGCCATCCTGCAATTGCCCGATTATCTCGAACACGTGCAGCTCGGCAATCGCGATATGCCGATCGTTTTGCTGCCGCTGCTCAATGACCTGCGCACCGCGCGCGACGCCAGCCTGCTGTCGGAGAAGGTGTTGTTCTTTCCCGAGGGGCCCCCGGGCCCGCCGCCGGGCACGGACGACGCGGGCGCGGCGGCGATGGAAGACATCCGCGCGGTTGCCAGGCGCCAGCGGCACAATTACCAGCTGGCGTTGCTGGGCTGGTTTCGCGGCCAGGATACGCGGGGCAGTCTCGATGTGCTCAAGGGCGTCGCCATCAAGCTCTTCGCGGCGTCGCGGCACACGGAGGTTAAACGTCTGTGGTGGACCACCGCCGCGCTGGCCGAGTCGCTGTCCATCGGCGCCTTGCAGCCTAACGTGACGGTGAAATCGCTGCTCGGCAAGATCGACCGCGAGATCAAAAGGCTGGCCGATCAGGGCGAAGACCAATTCGCCAGCGCCATTCCCGACGAACTCAGCAAGAATATTCTTTACTACGTCGCCTGCGCCGAGGATGGCAGCGACTTGCTGCGCGCCGTAAAACAGGCATATGGCCTTCACGAGCTGCTGCCGCACAGCCAGACCCTGGTCGAGGCGCGGCAGCGTCTGGCCGGACCCAACCTGGCGTTGTTGGAGACCGTGGCCGGCGCCCTGCGTGAAGACTTGAGCGTGGTCAAGGAGAACCTGGAACGGTTCGCGAGCGGAAGTGACAAGGATCCCCGGCAGCTGGAGCCAGTGGTGGGCAGGCTGCACAAGATCGCCGAAACGCTGGACGTGCTGAACCTGAATGCCGCGGGTGGACGGGTAGCGGAGCAGGCCCGCATCCTGAGCGATGTCGTCGATGGCCGGCGCGAATCCAGCGAGACGCTGCTGGCTTGTGTCGCCGGCGTCATGCTGGATGCGGAGATCGAGATCAACAGCCTGCCCGCGACCCAGGCCGCGACTGATCGGCGTGCGAGCGGTGCCGACGCCCAGCCAGCCACAAGTGCGGCGGTCGACGCCGAGCATCGCCGGCTGTTGAGCACGGTCATATCGGAGGCGCTGCGGGAGTTGGAACGGGTGAAGGAGGCGATCACGGGGTTTATCAGCGCGCCGGAAGACAGGTCACAGGCCGCCGAATTGCCCGCGCAGCTGGAGCGAATAAGAGCTGCGATGACCATGGCCCACGTGACCATCCTGCCGGCGCTCCTCACCTCGATTTCGGACTATGTTTCCACCCGGTTGCTGGCCGAGCCGACTCTGCCTGACGTCACCGAGCTCGAATCGCTGGCGGACGCGATTACCAGCGTGGAATACCTGCTGGAGTCGCTGGGCAAGGGCACCGCGCCGCCGCACGCCATTCTGGAGATCGGGCGCGCGAGCGCGGCCAAGCTCGGTTTCCCGGTAGACACAGGGCAGATGGATGATGAGACAACGCCCGCGAAGCCGTCTGGCTGGACCGAGATCAATGCGGCGTTCGCGGCCGGTTTCGTGCCCGACGCGGCGCGCGCCGGCGACGTCGGTCCCGCGGTCGACGGCATCTGGGGCGCCGCCCACATCGAAAACGCTGTGCCTGGCCCAGCGCACACGGAGACCGAAACACATGAGTCCGCACCCCAAGCGATTGCGCCGGCCCCGTCCGCTAATGATCAGCGTGGACTGGTTGCGCTGACGGGCGAAGCCGACGACGAGATCCTGGAGATTTTTTTCGAGGAGGCCGAGGAGGTGCTTGGGGTCATCAGGGAACTGCTGCCGAAATGGCGCGCGGACAGCAGTGACCAGCAGTCACTGGCGGTGCTGCGGCGATCTTTTCATACGCTCAAGGGCAGCGGTCGGCTGGTGGGCGCGCGGCTGCTCGGCGAATTCGCCTGGGCATTCGAGAATTTGCTGAATCGGGTGATCGAAGGCGAGGTGTCGGCGGCCGATCACATCCACCAGCTTCTGGAGCAGGCCGCCGACGCGCTGGCCGAGCTGATCGCGCAGATCAAGGGGCAAGGCGCGCCAGGCATGGACGTCATGGCGCTGATGGGCGCCGCGCACGCGATGAGCAAACCGGATTACCGGCCGGCGCGCTCGATGGGCCGGATGACGAGCGATGCGGCGCCGTCGGCCGGCGGTGTTTCTCCGGGTACCGTCGAGTCCGGGCCGGGCGCGGCCGGTGCGCCCGAACTGCCGGCAGTGTCCAGAGATGACATTTCCACTGCAGGCGACCTGACGCCGGCCTCCCCGCACGCACAAGAGTCCGCGGCGCGAGCGACGGATCAGACGGTCGACTTCGAAGCCGAACGCGCCGCACCCGCGGATGCCGGTGATCACGCGCCGTCTTTGCTTTCCGGCGCGCGGGCAGATGGCGAGGCACGGGAAGCTCACCGGCGGCGGCCGCCCGGGGAAACAGCTGATGCCGAGCCCTCAGCGGAGGCCGGGCGGGAGGCCAGCGGCGATACGGTGCTGCGCGATATTTTCTTAAACGAGGCGCGCCAGCATGTCGGCGTGCTTGAAGCCGGGCTGCAAGCGGCCACCGAGGCCGGGGCCGCGTTGCCCGTCACCGACGCGCTGCTGCGCGCTCTGCATACCTTGAATGGCAGCGCGCTGACCGCCGGCGTGCCGGATATCACGCCCATCTGCGCGCCACTGGAGCGTTACGCCGCGGCGCGCGCCGCCGTCGATCTGCCGATCCCCAGCGCCGCCATCCCGCTCGTCAAAGAGGCGCTGGACGCGGTGAATGCCTTATTGGAGGCGCTGAGCGCGTCGCAACGGCCGTCACCGGGCAGCGATCAGGTGGCCGAACGCGTGGCAGCCTTGCTGCGCGAGGAGATCGCCCGGCAGACCGCCGAACTGGGCGCCGCGCCACAGGCGGAATCGGTGGATATACTGACCGGCCGCGGTTCGATGGAGCGGATGCCCGCTGAGCAGGAGGAAGCGGTTCCGCACGACGATGCCCTCGCGCCCGCCGGCGCCCGCCGCGCAGACGATGATTCAGCCGCCGCTGCGCCCGGGCAGCCGCACGACCGGGAGTTGGTCGAGATCTTCATTGAGGAAGCGCGGGACCTCATGGACGCCAGCGACCGCGCGATGCAGCGCTGGCAGCAGAACCAGCATGACAAGGGCGCCGTCAGCGACCTGCGTCGTCAGCTGCACACCTTGAAAGGCGGTGCGCGCATGGCCGGCTGCGCGCCGATCGGCGACCTTAGCCACGCCCTGGAGTCGCTGATTATCTCGGTGGTCGAGTCGCGTACCGCGCCGAGCGCGGCACTGTTCGACGGCCTGCACGCGGGTTTCGACCACCTCCACGCCATGCTCGAACAAACCGTGAAGTCGCAGCCTTTGGCGCCTGCCGGCGAGTTGATCCGACGCTTAGAAGCGTTGCGTCATCGCGGGACATCTGCGCCAGTCGCGGCGCGCGACTCGGTCAGTGATGACCAGGTCGCCAGAGACAAGCCGCAACCGCCCGAACACGTCAAGATCGAGCCGCTCGCGCTGGGACTGACCGAGCGCGAACCGCGGGCGGAAGGCGTCGAGATCGAAGCGCCCATGGTTGCGCGGGCCGCCGATGCGGCCGCGCACACGCACGGGGCGAATGAATTGATCCGCGTGAGCGCCGATTTGCTGGACACGCTGGTCAACGCAGCGGGTGAGGTCAACATCTACCATTCCCGTCTGGAGCAGCAGATTACCGCCTTCAGGTTCAACCTGAAGGAACTGGAGCAGACGGTGGCGCGGCTGCGCGACCAGCTGCGCAAGCTGGAGATGGAAACCGAGGCGCAGATCCTGTTTCGTTACGAGCAGGAGAAAAGCGAGCAGGATACCGCGTTCGATCCGCTGGAACTGGATCGCTATTCGAACATGCAACAGCTCTCGCGGGCGCTGGGCGAGAGCGTCAACGATCTGATCAGCATCAAGGAGATCCTGGTCGATCAGGTGCGCGACTCCGAAACCCTGCTGCTGCAACAGTCGCGCGTCAGCACCGATCTGCAGGATGGCCTCATGCGCACGCGCATGGTGCCGTTCAGGAATCTGACGCCGCGGCTGCGACGGGTTATGCGTCAAACCGCCGAAGAGCTGGGCAAGAAAGTGGAGCTGGTGATCAGCGGCGAGACCAGCGAACTGGACCGCTCGGTGCTGGATCGCATGGTAGCGCCCCTGGAGCACATGTTGCGCAACGCCATCTCGCACGGCATCGAGTTTCCCGAAGAGCGCCGCAGCAAGGGCAAGCCTGAGACCGGCCGGGTGCGCGTGACGGTGGCGCGCGAGGCCAATGAGATCGTGATCAGGGTCGAAGACGACGGCAACGGCGTAGATCTGGACGCGGTCAGCCATAAGGCGCGTAGTCTGGGTTTGATCAAGGACGACGACAAGCTGTCCAGCCACGACATCATGCAATTCATCCTGGAGTCAGGCTTCAGCACCGCCGACCGGGTCACGCAGATCTCCGGGCGTGGTGTCGGCATGGACGTGGTCGGTGCCGAGGTCAGGCAGCTGGGCGGTGTGCTCAATATCGACTCGACCCGCGGCAAGGGCACCAGTTTTACCGTCAGACTGCCGTTTACCCTGGCCATCAATCAGGCCCTGCTGGTGCAGTCCGGCGAGGACATTTATGCCGTGCCGCTGACCAGCATCGAGGGTATCGTGCGGCTGTCCGCCGATGAGCTGAAACACAAGTACGCGCAGTCCGCGCCAGTCTACGAGTACGCGGCGAACGTTTACGAACTGCGGCATCTCGGCTCGCTGCTGGGTCGTTCGGCGCCGGTGCTGGGCGAGCCGCACATGATGTATCCGGTGATGCTGGTGCGCGCAGGCGACCGGCGTTTCGCGCTGCAGGCCGAAGGCCTGCTGGGCAATCGTGAGGTGGTGGTAAAGCCGGTGGGCCCGCAGATCAGCAAGGTGCGCGGCATTTCGGGCGCGACCATCCTGGGCGATGGCAGAGTGGTATTGATTCTGGACCCGGTCGGCCTGGTGCGGGTTGGACTCGGGGTCCACGCCGCGTACAGTTCCGAGGAGCCCAGGCTCGCGGCCGCGCTGGACAAGGCGCTTACCGTCATGGTGGTCGATGATTCGATCACCATTCGCAAGGTGACCTCGCGCATGCTCGAGCGCAACAATTTCGCCGTACTGACCGCGAAAGACGGCATCGATGCGGTGAGCCAGCTGCACGACAGCGTGCCGGACGTGTTGCTGCTGGATATCGAGATGCCGCGCATGGACGGTTACGAACTGGCGACCTACATCCGCAACAACGAGCAGCTGCGGGATATCCCCATCATCATGATCACCTCGCGCACCGGCAGCAAGCACCGCGAGCGGGCGATGGAGATCGGCGTCAACCGCTATCTGGGCAAGCCGTATCAGGAGAACGAACTGCTGCAGAATATCAACGAAATTCTGGCCGGGCGCGCCGGCGCGGCGCGTTGATCCGCAAAATGCAGCCCCAGGCCACATCCGCGCCCGACCAGTCGCTGCAGACCCTGCTGCTGCCTCTGGACGGCTTTCATCTCATTGTTCCGCAGTCGACGATCGTCGAGATCACGCCTTTCCCGAAGTTGACACGAAACGCTGAAGCCAGCGCGTGGTTGCTGGGGCTGTTCGAATGGCGCGCCGAGCAGGTGCCGCTGATCTCGTTCGAAGGCTTGAGCGGCACCGCCACCGCTGTTGCGAAAAACGGTCCATGCGTCGCCGTGTTGTACACGCTCAAGGACAGGGCCGGGTTCGAATACTATGCGATTGCGCTGGCCGCGATCCCGCGGCCGGCGCAGCTTAATTCATCGAGTCTGCCGGGCGCCGTGGAAACGGGCGGCGCAAACGAGACGATCGCCGCCGATGTATCGATCGGTGGCAACAGAACCGTCATTCCGGACCTGGAGCGTATCGAACAGTTGATTCAGGCTGAACTGCGGCGCTTTGGGAACGACGCCGCCGAACGAGCTGAATAAATCGATCCACACCCGCGGCATATCGCGCGCCGGGTTCCACGTCAATTCTGTACGCATTGGGCCTGCCCGCTTAGCCAAGATCGCCCCACAGGACTTGCGCCGCGACCAGCGCGGCGACACCCGCGGTCTCGGTACGCAGTATCCGCGGCCCCATGCGCACGCGCCTGAATCCCAGCCGCTGTGCGAACCCGAGTTCATCGTCGGCAAGCCCGCCCTCGGGCCCGATCAATAAGATTGCCCGCGGCCGCAGCGGCGCGATGGCCCCGAGTCCATCACTGGCGTTCGGGTCCAGCGCCAGCCCGATATCTGTCCGATCGAGCGCGGGACAATCTGTCAAGGGTTGCGGATCGCACAGGTCCGGCACGCGCGTGCGCCCGCTTTGCTCGCAGGCACTGATAATCAGGCCCTGCCAGTGCGACAGTTTGCGGCGCCAGTCCGCGCGGCTGGCCAAGGTATGGCGCGTAATGATCGGCCGGATGCGCGCCACGCCCAGTTCGACGGCTTTTTGCAGGGCGTAATCCATGCGCGCGCCTCTGGATATGCCCTGCCAAAGTTCCAGCGCCAGCGCTGCCTCACGATCGACGCAGACGAGTTCATCGACAAAAGCGCTGCTCGCACCGCGCGTCACGTGATCCAGCGTCGCCGTATATTCGTTACCCTGACCGTTGAATACGACCAGACGGGCACCCGCCTTCTGGCGCAGGACATGAACAAGATGGTGGTGGGCGCCTGCTCCGAGGCGGACGGTCTGGCCGACACGAAGCGGCGCATCGATGAAGATCCGGGGCATACGCACAGGACTTGTCGCCCCGACGATGCGGGGCGTAAGAGCGCGATCTACGAGCCGGTTTTGCGTACGTTTTCCGAACCCGGCCTGTCGCCGAGGCCGAGATTGTTCCAGACGGCGACGGTCGCCTTGGCCAGGTTCATGGTGTAGACATGCAGCCCGGGCGCGCCGCGCGCCAGCAGTTCCGCGCACAGCGCGGTGGTGACGTCGATGCCGAACTTGCGGATGGCCGCGCGGTCGTCGCCGAAGTCTTCCAGCCGCTTGCGAATCCAGCGCGGTATCTCCGCGCCGCAGGCTTCCGAAAAACGCGCGAGCTGGCTGTAATTGGTGATCGGCATGATTCCCGGCACGATCGGCAGGTCGATACCCATCGCCTCACAGTCATCGACGAAGCGCAGGTAGGCGTCGATGTTGTAGAAATACTGCGTGATCGCGCCGTCGGCGCCCGCGTCCACCTTGCGCTTGAAATGTTCCAGATTGGCGCGCGCCGATGGCGCCTGCGGATGGAATTCGGGATAGGCGGCGACCTCGATGATGAAATGATCGCCGGTTTCCTTGCGGATGAATTCCACCAGCTCGTTGGCATAACGGAACTCGCCGACGCCCTGCATGCCCGACGGGATGTCGCCGCGCAACGCGACGGTATGCCGGATGCCGTGCTGCTTGTAGGTGTGCAGCACGTCGCGAAGCTGTTCGCGCGTGGAACCGATGCAGGAGATATGCGGCGCCGCCTCGATGCCGGATTGCTCTTTGATTTCCAGCACCGCGTTCAGGGTGCGGTCGCGGGTCGAGCCGCCGGCGCCAAAAGTGACCGAAAAGAAGCGGGGCTTGAGCATGGCGAGCTTGTCGCGCGTGGCGCGCAGCCTCGCCGCGCCTTCCTCATCCTTGGGCGGGAAGAATTCGAAACTGAACGCGCGCTGATATGCTTGCTGAGTTTTCATGACCGTGTGAACCTGTCGCAGGCACGATCTCCAGATCGCGATGGGTAGCCGGCCGCGCCGATCCCGGCCAGGAGATGGCCGGGATCTGTTACGACACGGTTTAGTAGCGGTAATGATCCGATTTGTAGGGCCCTTCTTTGGGCACGCCGATGTACCTGGCCTGTTCATCGCTGAGTTTGGTGAGGTTGGCGCCGATGCGCCCCAGGTGCAGGCGTGCGACCTCTTCATCGAGCCGCTTGGGCAGGATGTAGACCTTGTGCTCGTATTTGCCTTCGTTGTTCCACAGCTCGATCTGCGCCAGCACCTGATTGGAGAACGAGTTGGACATCACGAAGCTCGGATGCCCGGTGGCGCAACCCAGATTCACCAGGCGGCCCTTGGCCAACAGAATGATGCGCTTGCCGTCGGGGAAGATCACGTGATCGACCTGCGGCTTGATGTTTTCCCACTCGTATCGCTCCAGGCTGGCGACGTCGATCTCGTTGTCGAAGTGACCGATGTTACACACGATGGCCTGATTCTTCATGGCGACCATATGGTCATGGCTGATGACGTGGTAATTGCCGGTGGCCGAGACGAACAGATCGGCCCTGGGCGCGGCCTCTTCCATGGTGACCACGCGATAACCTTCCATCGCGGCCTGCAAAGCGCAGATCGGATCGATCTCGGTGACCCATACCGTGGCGCCCAGCGCGCGCAGGCTCTGCGCGCAACCCTTGCCGACATCGCCGTAACCGGCCACCAGCGCGATCTTGCCGGCGATCATCACGTCGGTGGCGCGCTTGATGCCGTCCACCAGCGACTCGCGGCAACCGTACAAGTTATCGAACTTGGACTTGGTGACTGAATCGTTGACATTGATCGCGGGAAACGGCATGCGGCCCGCTTTCTGCATCTCGTACAGGCGCAGCACGCCGGTAGTGGTTTCCTCGGTGACCCCGCGGATGCTCTTGCCGAGCTTGGCGTACCAGCCGGGCTTGCTGTCCAGCCGCTTTTTGATCGCGGCGTACAGCGCGCGCTCTTCTTCGCTCCTGGGATTATCCAGCACGGACGGGTCTTGCTCCGCCTTGCTTCCCAAGGTCACCAGCAGGGTCGCGTCGCCGCCGTCGTCCAGGATCATGTTAGGGGCACCGCCGTCGCTCCACTCGAAGATGCGGTGCGTGAACTCCCAGTATTCATCCAGACTTTCGCCCTTGAACGCGAACACCGGCACGCCGGCCTGGGCGATGGCAGCGGCGGCATGATCCTGGGTCGAATAGATGTTGCACGACGCCCAGCGGACGTCGGCGCCGAGCGTGCGCAGCGTCTCGATCAACACCGCCGTCTGGATGGTCATGTGCAGGGAACCGGCGATGCGCGCACCGGCAAGCGGCTGCTGCTCTTGGTACTTCTTGCGCAGCGCCATCAGACCGGGCATCTCGGTCTCCGCGATCGCGATCTCCTTGCGGCCCCAGGCGGCGAGCCCGATGTCGGCCACCTCGAAATCGTGGCTTAACTGTTCTGCGGTTTGACTCATAAGTATTTATACTCCTGCCAGTTCTGCGGTTCGTTTGAGGCCGGCGGCTTCACGTAAGGCGGCGGCCTTGTCGGTTTTTTCCCAGGTGAAGGATTTTTCTTCGCGCCCGAAGTGCCCGTAGGCCGCAGTCGCCTGATAGATAGGCTGCAATAAATCAAGCATCTGGATAATGCCGTACGGGCGCAGGTCGAAGTGCGCGCGCACCAGTTTCTCGATGGTGCGGTCATCGACCCGCCCGGTGCCGAAGGTGTCGACGCTGACCGAGGTCGGTTCGGCCACGCCGATCGCGTACGAGACCTGGATCTCGCAGCGCGCGGCCAAGCCCGCCGCGACGATGTTCTTGGCCACATAGCGGCCGGCATAAGCGGCCGAACGGTCCACTTTGGAAGGGTCCTTGCCGGAGAACGCGCCGCCGCCGTGTCGGGCCATGCCGCCATAGGTATCGACGATAATCTTGCGTCCGGTGAGACCGCAATCGCCCATGGGCCCGCCGATCTCGAACTTACCGGTGGGATTGATGTGATATTTCGTATCGCGGGACAGCCACTCGGGCGGCATCACGGCCTTGATAATCTCCTCCATGACCGCTTCTTTGAGATCTTTCTGCGAGATACCGGGGCTGTGTTGCGTCGACAATACCAGCGCGTCGACGCCGACCGGCTGCTGGTTTTCGTAGCGGAACGTGACCTGACTCTTGGCGTCGGGGCGCAGCCACGGCAACGCGCCGTTTTTGCGGACCTCAGCCTGGCGTTTGACCAGCCGGTGCGCGTAAGTGATCGGCGCCGGCATCAAAACGTCGGTCTCGCTGGTGGCGTAGCCGAACATCAGCCCCTGGTCGCCGGCGCCCTGCTCTTCTTTTGTCTGGCGATCCACGCCTTGCGCGATGTTGGGCGACTGCTTGCCCAGCGCGTTGATCACCGCGCAGGTCGCCGCGTCGAAGCCCATTTCTGAGCTGGTGTAGCCGATGGCCTCGACGGTCTTGCGCACCAGGCTCTCGAACTCGACCTGCGCGGTCGTGGTGACTTCGCCGGCGAGCAACACCATGCCGGTCTTGACCAGCGTTTCGCACGCGATGCGCGCGTTGGGGTCTTGCGCGATGATGGCGTCGACGATCGCATCGGAGATTTGATCCGACATCTTGTCGGGATGGCCTTCGGAGACCGACTCCGAGGTGAATAGATAGGCTTTGCTCATATATGGCGTTCCAGTTTTTGTTGAATGACTGTCGATGCCGCCCCGCGATTGACTAAAGCGGGGATGATCGTCAGCATCGAATTCGGTGTGCGCTCACGTCGACGGACATAGAGCGGCCAGTGACGTAGCTTCGGGTGGATCGTGTCCAGGCTGTTTGAACTGGTTTTTGTAGTGCGAGCGACATCAAGCCACCGGAAAGGCGCAAAAGTATAAACAATCCGCCCCCGGATTGCATCCTTGGCGCCTGGGCCGCAGCCAAGGCGGAACCGCGATCGCGTTATAATCACGCTATGAGCGCGGAGGCAATCTCGAGGCGCCTGACGTCGACGATGGGATTGCCGCAAAGAATTCCCACAGTATGGGGTTCAGGCGGCAACAAAGCCGCTATCGTGTCATCATTTCAAATAATGCTCTGTTAACGGTTTTTTCAGGAGGTGGCCATAGTGAGTCTGGAAACCCCGGTGTGCGATTTTGGCAAGCCCGCGATCGATTTCGATCTGCTGGGCGTCGATGGCGAACGCTGGTCGCTGGCCCGCAGCCGCGGCGAGCGCGGCCTTTTGGTGATGTTCATCTGCAATCATTGTCCTTACGTCAAGGCGGTGCGGGAGCGGCTGGTGCGCGACGCGCGCGAGCTCTTGGCGTACGGCGTGAACGCGGTGGCGATCATGTCCAACGACCCCACCGACTATCCCGAGGACTCGTTCGATAACATGCAGCGCGTGGCGCGCGAGTATGGTTTTCCGTTTCCTTATCTGCTGGACGACACACAGGCGGTGGCGAAGGCCTATGGTGCCGTGTGCACTCCCGATTTCTTTGGTTACAACGCCGATCTCGAACTGCAGTACCGCGGCCGGCTGGACTCCAGCGGCAAACAGACCGCGCCCGAGAACACGCGTCGCGAACTGTTCGAGGCGATGCGGCAGATCGCAAAGACGGGCCGCGGTCCGCGTGCGCAGATTCCAAGCATGGGCTGTTCAATCAAATGGCGTGCGGATGGCAATTGACGCTAAGGCGATTAATGGCGGGCGGGCGCCCGCGTTGACATCGGCATTTGAATGACGCTTGCGACGGCCGCCCGCGCGTCTTGCCGCGAATCCTGAGCTGAGCCACAATGCCCGGTTTTTAGCTGTCGGGAAACGCGATGCCATCCAGACGCAGCCTCGCCAACGCCATCCGTGCGCTCGCGATGGACGCCGTGCAGCAGGCCAATTCCGGGCATCCGGGCATGCCGCTGGGCATGGCCGACATCGCCGAGGTGCTGTGGAACGATTTTCTGCGGCACAATCCGGCGGATCCCGCGTGGGTGGACCGCGACCGGTTCGTGGTCTCCAACGGGCACGGGTCGATGCTGTTGTACGCACTGCTGCATCTGTCGGGTTACGATCTGCCGATAGAGGAACTCAGGCGGTTCCGGCAATTGCATTCGCGCACGCCGGGCCATCCGGAATTTGGCGTCACCCCCGGCGTGGAGACCACCACCGGCCCGCTGGGACAGGGCCTGGGCAACGCGGTGGGCATGGCTGTCGCCGAGACCATGCTGGCGGCGTGTTTCAATCGCCCGGGTCATGCGATCGTGGATCATTACACCTATGTATTCATGGGCGACGGCTGCCTGATGGAGGGCATCTCGCACGAGGTCTGTTCGCTCGCGGGTCACCTGTGCCTGGGCAAGCTGATCGGCTTCTATGACGACAACGGCATCTCCATCGACGGTCACGTGCGTGGCTGGTTCAGCGAAGACACCTCGGCGCGCTTCGAGGCCTATGGCTGGCACGTGATCGCCGATATCGACGGCCACAACGCCGAAGCGGTCAAGACGGCGATAGAACGCGCGCGCGCCGTCACCGACAAACCCAGCCTGTTGTGCTGCAAGACCATCATCGGCTGGGGATCGCCGAACAAGCAGGGTCGCGAGGAATGTCACGGCGCGGCGCTGGGCGAAGACGAGGTCGCGCTGGTGCGCAAGACCATCGGCTGGCCGCATGCGCCGTTCGTGGTGCCAACGGAAATTCACGCGGCGTGGGACGCGCGACACGACGGCGGGCTCGCGCAGCAGCACTGGCAGGAGCGGTTCGCCGCGTATAAAAAAGCGCATCCCGGGCTGGCCGCGGAGTTCGAGCGTCGCCTCTCGCGGCGCCTGCCCGACGAATGGCCGCGTGCGTCGGCGGCGTGTATCAAGTCGGCGCACGACCAGGCCCGGGCCATGCCCGCGCGCAAGGCGTCGCAGGAGGCGCTGAACGCGTACGCGCCGGTGCTGCCCGAACTGGTGGGCGGATCGGCGGACCTGACCGGTTCCAACAACACCTTGTGGAGCGGCGCGAAGGCCTTCGGCCGCGAAGATCGTACGGGAAATTATATTTATTACGGCGTGCGCGAGTTCGGCATGTCGGCCATCATGAACGGTCTGGCCTTGCACGGCGGGTTTATCCCGTATGGCGGCACATTTCTGACGTTCTCCGACTACGCGCGCAACGCGCTGCGCATGGCGTCTTTGATGAAGATTCAGACGCTGTTCGTCTATACTCACGATTCGCTGGGCCTGGGCGAGGACGGGCCTACGCATCAGGCCGTCGAACACGCCGCGTGTCTGCGCATGATGCCGGGCATGTCGGTATGGCGGCCCTGCGACGCCGTGGAGAGCGCAGTGGCCTGGAAACAGGCGATCGAGCGCCGGGATGGGCCGACCTGTTTGCTGTTTTCGCGTCAGAGCTTATCGCATCAGACGCGCGACGGAGAGCAGATCGCGAACATCGCGCGCGGCGGTTACGTGCTGCGCGATGCGCAGGCAAAAGGCGATGTCGCGCCCGATGTCGTACTCATCGCGACCGGCTCGGAGGTCGATGTCGCCGTGCAGGCGGCCGAGCGACTGACCAGTCAGGGGCGCCGCGTGCGCGTGGTTTCCATGCCGTCCATTGACCGGTTCGATGCGCAGGATGCCGCTTATCGCGAGTCGGTGCTGCCGGCCGCCGTGACCGCGCGCGTGGCGATCGAGGCCGGCGTCACGCAATTCTGGCGCAAATGCGTCGGCGACAAGGGCAGGGTCGTGGGCATCGATCGTTTTGGTGAATCGGCGCCGGGCGATGTGGTCATGCGCTATTTCGGCTTCACCGCCGAGAACGTCGCGATGGTGGCCGAGCAGGCAATGATGGATGCCTGAGATACCGTGGTAGAGCGCGGCAAAGGTAGTCGGGCGGAATAGTAAATTTTGTGGCACACGAATGGAGAGATTCAATGACAATTAAGGTCGCGATCAACGGCTATGGGCGCATCGGGCGCAATATTTTACGCGCGCACTACGAGTCCGGGCGCACCGGCGACATGCAGATCGTCGCGATCAATGATCTTGGCGACGCCAATACCAACGCGCATCTGACCCGTTTCGACACGACGCATGGCCGCTTCGGCGGCAAGGTGGAAGTCGATGGCGATTCCCTGCTGATCAACGGTGACAGGATTCGCGTCTTTGCAGAGCGGGATCCGAGCAAACTGCCCTGGGGCAAGCTGGGGGTGGACGTGGTGCTCGAATGCACGGGCCTGTTCGCGAGCAAGGAGCAGGCCGCCGCGCACATCAGGGGCGGCGCCGGGAAAGTCATTATTTCCGCGCCAGCCGGCAAGGACGTGGATGCCACCGTGGTTTACGGCGTCAATCACAAGGTGCTTAAAAGCGCCGACACCGTCATCTCCAACGCCTCGTGCACCACCAACTGCCTGGCCACGATGGTCAAGCCGCTGCACGACGCGATCGGCGTCGAGCGCGGACTAATGACCACGGTGCATTCCTATACCAACGATCAGGTGCTGACCGACGTCTATCATTCGGACCTGCGGCGCGCGCGCTCGGCCACGATGTCCATGATTCCGACCAAGACCGGCGCGGCCGCCGCCGTGGGTCTGGTGCTGCCGGAGCTCGACGGCAAGCTCGACGGCTTCGCGATCCGCGTGCCGACCATCAATGTGTCACTGGTGGACTTGAGCTTCGATGCCGCGCGTGACACCAGCAGAAAAGAAATAGATGAACTCATGAAGGCGGCCAGCGAGGGCGAACTCAAGGGTCTGCTCGCGTACAACGACGGGCCGCTGGTGTCCATCGATTTCAATCACACCACGGTCTCGGCCACCTACGATGCCACGTTGACGAAGGTAACTGGCCGCCTGGTCAAGGTGATGGCGTGGTACGACAACGAGTGGGGCTTCTGCAACCGCATGCTGGATACCACGCGCGCGCTGATGCGGGCTAAGTAGCGGGAGACAAGCGCATCCAGCAAGGCAGCATGCGCAGTGCTGGGTTGCGCTGACCCCCTGCAAGTGGGATAAGAGGTCAAAGAACATGCGCATCAAGAAAATGATCGACCTCGACCTCGCGGGGCAGAGGGTGCTGATTCGCGCCGACCTGAACGTGCCGATAAAGAATGGCCGCGTGACCAGCGACGCGCGTATTCGCGCGTCGGTGCCGACCATCGAGCACGCGCTGAAAGCCGGCGCCAGTGTGATGCTTATGTCGCACCTGGGTCGGCCCGAGGAAGGCCGGTTCGATGCTAAATATTCGCTGGGGCCGGTGGCGGATCGTCTGACCGAGCTTCTGGGCCGCGAGGTGCTGCTGGTCGGGGACTGGCTGGAGGGCGTGAAATTGAACGGTGGCGAGCTGGTCCTGTGCGAGAATGTGCGCTTCAATCCGGGCGAGGAGAGTAATGATCCTGATCTGGCCAGGAAGATGGCCGCGCTGTGCGACGTGTTCGTGATGGATGCCTTCGGCACCGCGCATCGCGCTCAGGCCTCTACCCACGGTGTCGCGCGCCATGCGCCGATCGCCTGTGCCGGACCGCTGCTGGTGGCCGAACTGGATGCGCTGAGCACGGCGCTGGAGCGGCCGGCGCGACCGCTGGTCGCGATCGTCGGCGGCGCCAAGGTATCGACCAAGCTCACGGTACTGGAGTCGCTTTCGCAAAAAGTCGATCAGCTCATCGT
>JBOIDC010000009.1:0-68241 GCA_050740315.1 Gammaproteobacteria bacterium
GCGCTGCTCGTCGCGCACCGCCACGCACGGCCGCGCATACGGTGTGAGCCGCAGCAACGCGGAGTCGACCCTGGGCGGCGGCGAAAACGCGCCGTTGCCGACGCCGAACAGCTTTTCGCAACGGCAGCGGTATTGCACCATCACGGACAGGCGGCCGTAAGCGCCGCCGCCCGGTTGTGCGGTGATGCGTTCCACCACCTCCTTCTGTAACAGAAAATGCATGTCCGCGATCGCATGCGCCGCTGCCAGCAGGTGAAAGATCAGCGGGGTCGATATGTTGTACGGCAGGTTGCCCACCACCCGCAGCCGGCCCGCATGGGGTTTAAGTCGCGCAAAATCGAAATTCAGCGCGTCTGCCGCGTGGAGCGTCAACTCACCCGCGTCGGCGCAAAGTCGCGCGAGCGCAGGCACCAGGTCACGATCGAGTTCGACCGCGTGCATGCGGCCGAGCCGCCGGAGCAGCGGCCTGGTGATGGCGCCGCGACCCGGACCGATCTCCACCAGCGTATCGTCGGGTTGCGGCGCGATGGCCGCGACGATATCGCGGATGACCTTTTCATCGTGCAGAAAGTGCTGGCCGAAACGTTTGCGGGGTCGGTGGTGCATGGCAAAGTCGGCAACCGGCGGTTGTGTCGCGCGCGGCATGCACGCCGGTTCAACGATCGATCAGCCAACGCGCTATCCAGCCACTTCCGGCCACCGGTCTTTTCGCGGTTCGCGAACCCAGGAACCGGGCGCGAATCCGCTGTGGATGGGCGCGCGGCGCTCGATCAACGGCTGTGCGGAGCGGAAAGCTTCTCGAGATCCCCAGGTTCAACCGCAGCCGCCTTGTGGTCAAGGCGCTGATTGAAATATCTGAAGATCCGCGCGATCGCGCGCCACAGTTTGGGCAGCAGCCAGATCATGGCGGCGATAAACAGCGCCAGCAGGCACACAAAAACGGTCGGATGGTTGAGCGCAAGCCATAAACCGCCGATCACCGCAGCATCTTCGGCAAGCGACGCGGCCCAGTTGCTGACCGGTTCGGGCGATGCGTTAATCAGCAGGCGCGAGCCGGTTTTGGTGAAATGCGCGCCCGCGGCCAGGGTGCCGCCGACGATGGCGGCGGCGAGTTGCACGGCGGGATCGATTTCACCTACGGCGCCGGCCGCCAGCACCGCGCCGGCCGGAATGCGGATAAACGTGTGCAAGGTATCCCAGCCCGAATCGACACCGGGAACCTTGTCCGCGAAAAACTCGATCGCATACATCAGACCGGCCGCGGCTATTACCAGCGGATCGCTGAGAATATGCAGCCCGGGTGGCAGTTCGACATGGCCACCCGCGCCCAGCAGCCCCAGGGTCAGCATGGCGGCGTAAAGATTGATGCCGCTGGCCCAGGACACGCCCAGGGTCAGCGCGATGATGTTGATGATGTCCTGATACTGTTCCATAGCAACGCCTCGATGGCCGCATGAACGTGGTCAATCATGCGCGGTAGGGGCTGGTGTTGCAACCTGCGCCGTGCGTCCCTCAAGGGGGCGTGCCAAGCTTCGTCAGTGCGTTTACCTAGTGCCTGTCCCGCATATATTTCGGGGCCTGCTCGCCGGGAGTTCCGTAGACCTGGTGCGAGGGATAATACTCGGTGGCGAGTTGTACCTGACTCGCTGTTTCCTCGCCGGCCTGATCGGCGATGAGCGCCAGCGCGACGTCGATGCCCGCCGAGATGCCGGCCGCGCTCCAGATGTTGCCGTCCCGCACGAAGCGCTCCTGCGCCACGTTGACATCCGGCAATTTGTCCAGACGTTCCAGCGAGGCCCAGTGCGTGGTCGCGCGCCGCCCCGCGAGCAGTCCGGCGGCCTGCAGGATGAAGGCGCCGGTGCATACCGACACCACCGCTTTGCACGAGCGCGCGCTGGCCGCCACGAAGTAAACGAGCCTGTGGTTGCTCACCTCGCTGCGCGTGCCCACGCCGCCCGGCACCAGCAGATAATCCAGCCGCGGACAGGTGGCGAAGGAATAATCCGAAGCGATCCTTAAGCCCTTCGCGCAGGCGATCTGTCCGCCCGTCTCGCTGACGGTGAACACCGCCTGTGGGCCGCCAGTCTGCTGACCCCAGGTGGCAATCATCTCCCAGGGGCCGACCAGATCCAGTTCTTCGAGTTGCGGAAATAGCAGAAAGCCAAAATTCACGAGTGTCCCCCTCTACTGACCATGAATATTTAACGGGTACAGAAATCATTAGGTTAAGGTCGCGCCATCGCGTATACTCGCCGCACGTTTGTCGTTGCGCGCCCCCTCGCGCCCGCGGAATGCTTAAGAACGTTTCCGGGGCATGTCTGTACACGCACCCTGCCTGCAAACCTCTCATAGCGCCACCCCCCATTTGAGCGGGGTCTGGTATTTGACGCATTTGTCGGTCCGGTCGCAACGCGCCGGCTGATTCTTAAAGGAGTATTACATGGCATTTTCTTCACTTGGTTTATCGGGTGGAATTCTGCGCGCGATCGACGAACAGGGCTATCGGCAGCCAACCCCGATTCAACTCAAGACCATCCCCCCGATTCTGCAGGGCAAGGATCTCCTCGCCGCCGCGCAGACCGGCACCGGCAAGACCGCCGGTTTCACCCTGCCCGTGCTGGAACGCTTGTCCGCGCCGGCGCAACAAGCCCGTGGCGCGCGCAAGCCGCGGGCGCTGGTGCTCGCGCCCACGCGCGAACTGGCCGCGCAGGTCGCGGACAGTGTGAGCGCCTACGGGCGCCATCTGCCGCTGCGTTCGGCCGCGATATTCGGCGGGGTCAACATCAATCCGCAGATACAAAAGTTGCGGCGTGGCGTGGATGTGCTGGTAGCCACGCCGGGGCGCCTGCTCGATCATGTCGGGCAGAAGACCGTGGACTTGTCCGGCATCGAAATGCTGATCCTGGATGAAGCGGACCGCATGCTGGATATGGGATTCATCCACGATATCCGCCGCATCATGACCGTGCTGCCGGCCAGCCGGCAGACGTTGATGTTCTCGGCCACGTTTTCGGAATCCATCCGCCAGCTGGCGCGCGGGCTGCTGCGAAATGCCGTCGTGATCGAAGTGGCGCCGCGCAACGCCACGGTCGCGGAAATCGATCAGTACGCCTACGCCGTGCCCAAGAGTGACAAGCGCGCGCTGCTGGCGCATCTGATCCGTGAATCCGGTGGCCAGCAGAAGCTGGTGTTCACGCGCACCAAGCATGGCGCCGATCGGCTGACCAGGCAACTGGCGCAGGATGGCATCGCCGCCGTCGCGATTCACGGCAACAAGAGTCAATCCGCGCGCGCACAAGCGCTGGCCGACTTCAAGCGCGGCGCGGTGCGGGTGCTGGTCGCGACCGACATCGCCGCGCGCGGGCTGGACATTGCCGAACTTCCCTATGTGGTAAACTTCGAACTTCCTGACGCGGCGCAGGATTACGTTCATCGCATCGGCCGCACCGGCCGCGCCGGCAGTCTGGGCACGGCGATTTCGCTGGTCTGCCCGGAGGAACGTAAGCTGCTAAGCGACATCGAACGTCTCGTCAAGCACAAGCTGAATATCCGTGCGACGCCGGTTTATTCACGCGGCGCTCCGGTAACGACGCCCAATGTCGCGCGACTGCGCGCCGACCCGGGCCGCGTCCGGCGTGATGCGCCCGCGCGTAAACACAACAATGATCCGCGACGCGCGAACAAACCGGCTCAACGAGCCCGGCGCGTGGCGGTGTAGGGTTGGAGCACCCGCGCGATCTTGATTGAATTTAATATCTTAAGGAGTTCATATGAAGACACTGCACATTCGCAATCTACCGCCCGACACCACGGACGAGGAAGTGACCGATCTCTTCAGTCAGCACGGCAAGGTCTTCAGCGTGAAGCTTGTGCGCGACGTATTCAAGGGCACCTGCCGGGGTTTCGGTCAGGTGGACATGGAAGGTCACGAGGCGCGCGCCGCGATGGCCGCGCTGGATGGCTCGTCCCTGCGTGGCAACAGCCTGAAGGTGCAGGAGGATCGCGGCCCCAGAGGCGGTCGTGGGGGCCGGCGCCGCCAGTTTTGAGGGTGCGGTAAGCGGAATGTCAAGGCCGCACCTGTCCGCCCGGCAAACCGCTATTTACGCTTAGTCCGGCCCGTGCGGGTTGTGCGCATCACGTCCGCGGGCCAGCCTGATCGCGAGATCCAGCGCCACTTCCAGGCTGCCGGCGTCGGCGCGTCCGCTGCCGGCCAGATCCAGGGCGGTGCCATGATCGACCGAGGTGCGGATAATGGGCAGCCCCAGGGTAACGTTCACGGCGCGCCCAAAGCCGGCGTACTTGAGAACCGGTAGTCCCTGATCGTGGTACATCGCGAGCACCGCGTCGGTGTCTTGCAAATGCGGCGGGGTGAACAGCGTGTCGGCCGGCAACGGGCCGACCAGACATATGCCCTGATTCTGGAGTTGACGCAGCACGGGCGCGATGACGTCGATCTCCTCGCGCCCCAGATGGCCCCGTTCGCCGGCGTGAGGATTGAGGCCGCAGACCTTGATCCGGGGATGGTCGATGCCGAAGCGCGTGCGCAAATCATGATCGAGCACGCCAATCACCCGCGTCAGCCGCTCGCGGGTGATGGCCTGACTCACTTCGCAGAGCGGCAGATGCGTGGTCGCCAGCGCCACCCGCAGGTTTTCCGTGGCCAGCATCATCACCGGATAGCCGCCGGCGCGTTGCGCAAGGAATTCGGTGTGCCCGGAGAATGGAATGCCCGCGTCGTTGATCACGCTTTTTTGCACCGGGCCGGTAACCAGCGCGTCGAATTCGCCCCGCAGGCAGCCGTCCACGGCCAGGCGCAGGGTTTCCAGCACGTAGTTCGCGTTGACCGGGTCAAGCGTACCGGGCCGGGTTAGCGCGCGCGCGGGTACGGATAGCACCTTCAACTGACCGGGCCGGGCTGCCTGTCTCGGCTGGTCAGCCTCGAATATCACCAGCTCGACCGATACGCCCAGATGCCGGGCACGCTCCCGCAATACCTCCGGATCGGCGATGGCGACCAGCTCCGCGCGCTGTTTACGCCGGGCGATCTCCAGGACGATGTCCGGTCCGATGCCGGCGGGTTCGCCGGGTGTGATGGCGATGCGGCAGCTGGTGCTCAACCCTGACCGGCCGCGGCCTGGTTCTGGTCGCCGCGCTCCAGCCGGTACTCGACGTAGCTCTCGTCACGCAGGCGCCGCAGCCACAGTTCCGCCTCCTCGTCGGCCTTGCGTTGCGCAATGGCGTCGCGCGCGCGCTCGCGCTGCAGTTCCACCGTGCTGTCATGCTGGCGGCGCCCGGTCACTTCCACGACGTGCCAGCCGAATTGCGTACGGAAAGGTTCGCTCATCTGCCCGGGCTCCAGACTGTTCATCACCTGCTCGAATTCCGGCACCATCTGACCCGGGCTGATCCAGCCCAGATCGCCGCCATCCACCGCGCTTGCCTTGTCGTGCGAGTTGGCCCGAGCCAGCGCCGCGAAGTCATCGCCGCCCGCGATACGGCCTTTGATGCTTGCCAGTCTCTGGCGCGCCTCCGCGTCGCTCAGCAAGGCGTTGGGTTCGATCAGAATGTGGCGCGCGTGGGTCTGATCTACCATCGCGCGCTCGCCGCCGCGCCGCGCTACCATGTGGATGAGGTGAAAGCCGCTGGGGCTGCGGATGATCTCGCTGGTGTCGCCGTCTTCCATGGTGGTCACGCTGCGCGCAAACAGGGTCGGCAACCGGGCCGCGGTGCGCCAGCCGAGATCGCCGCCCTCCAGCGAGTTCTGACCGTCCGACTCGCTGGCGGCGAGCTTTGCGAAGTTCTCGCCGGCAAGCGCGCGTTCGCGGATACGCGCCGCGCGTGCGTTGGCGGACTGGATCTGTTCCGGGCTGGCGCCTTCCGGCAGGGCGATCAAAATATGCCGCAGACGATATTCTATGCCGCTGTCGGCAAGCGTCGCCTGCCTGGCCAGCTGCTCGTCGACTTCCTGCTCGCTCACCTGCACCTGACTGTCCACCACGCGCTGGCGCAAGGTGGAGATGATCAACTCGTCGCGCACCTGCTCGCGGAAGCTGACGTAGTTGATGCCTTCGGCGACCAGCCGATCGCGAAACGCCGGCAGGCTCAAATTGTTGCGCGCGGCGAGGTCGCGCATGGCTTCGTTGAGGGTCAGCTCGTCGATGCGGATGCCGCGGGCCTCGGCCATTTGCAGTTGCAGGCTTTCGAGCACCATGCGCTCCAGCACTTGGCGCTCCAGCTGCCCCGGCGGCGGCAGTTCCTCGATGCGGTCCGCGTACTGGCGTTGAATGACGTCGATGCGGTCATCCAGTTGGCTCTGCATGATGGCCTCGTTTTCCACCACCGCGACGATGCGGTCGAGCAGCACGCTGTCTTTGGCGGCCAGCGGGGGCGAAAATACGGCGATCAACAGGCCGACTATCGTAAGCTTCTTCATGAGAGATTCCCGTGCTTAAACCACTGCGGCCATTGCTGCCGCCAGCGGCAACCCACAAATGGCGCAGCGCGAAGTCTTTCGCGGCAAGCGCGGCGCTACGGAGATGTTGCCGACTGGCGGCTAATCATAATCCTCGTAACCCAGAATACCGCGTTCCAGCAATTCGCCCAGCGGCGAGCCGAGCTGCGCCAGGCCCTTGAGGACCAGCTGTATCTCGACGCCGTTATTGTACTCGGCCTGGTCGCCAATGATGAACCGCCGCGCGGCGACACGGAGCTTGTAGCAGCAGCTGTCGTACTCGAAGCCGGCCAGTAGTTCCAGATCGCGCTGTTCCTCCAGATCGTAATTCCAGCGGCCCAGCGCCCGCCAGCGCGCACTGAGCGGCCACACGACCGCGACGTCGGTCTGACGCAGCGTTTCGTTCAGGCCGGGCACTTGCGGGTCGGCGCGCCGGAAGCGATACGATAGATTCAATACGCGGTTGTTGGTTCCGACATAATTCAGCCTGGCCGTGCCGAGTTGCATCTCGTCTTCGTGCGGATCCCACAAGGTGGCGGCGCTGGCGCTCCAGCGATCACCCAGATCCAGGGCCAGCTCGGCCGCGAGATCCGAGGTATCGTCGTCCATGGCGGTCTGGCTGGGCAATATGACCTCGCGGTCATCGAAGTACAGGATCTGGCCGATGCTGGCGCTCAACGTCTGCTGTCCGCTCTCGGTGTTCAAAAAGCGGCTGGTCAGCGCCAGGGTCAGCTGGTTGGCGTCGCCGATGCGGTCGGCGCCGCTGAAGCGGTTCTCGCGAAACAGCTGCGCGAAGCTGAAGTCCAGCAGGCCAGTGTCGAAGGTGGGAATGTTGTCTTGTTCGCGAAACGGCGTGTACAGGTAAAAGAGCCGCGGTTCCAGGGTCTGCACAAAGTGGCTGCCGATCGGGCGATCGAAAATAAGGCCGCTGTCGAGGCTGGCGACCGGCAAGGTGCGGGTGATGCGGTCATCGGTGAAGCGCGCGGTGGTCTCATCCAGCGAGTAGGCGGTATGCCGCAGGCCGACCGCCGGATTGACGAAATACGCGGGACCGAGCAACGGACGCTCGATGCCGAAGTCCAGATCCAGGCGCTGGCCGGATACCCGCTCGTCGTGCGCGAAGTTCACCCACTCCGTGCGCAGGTCATAGCCCAGCCCAAATGCCCGATCCGGCAGACCGCCCTCCAGAAGCATCTGCGGCAGCTGCTCGTAGGGTTCGGCCTGGGACCGGATGGTGTCGTCGACCGTCTGATACCCTTGCACCCGGCCGCGCGCGTTCCAGAAGTCGCCTTCGTAGGACACGTCGGCCCGCTGTTGCAGGTGTGTGATGCTGGCGATGCTCAAAGAGCTGCCGAAATCCTCGAAATACGGAGCGTCCGACACGCGGCTGGCGTCGATGGTGGTGCGCACGCGCGGCAGCGGCGAGCCGCTGTGCCGGATCCCCCCGAGATAGCGCTGGTCGCCGAACTCGCGGTCATCGAGAAACTCCAGTTCCAGCTTGCCGGTGTTCGACGGGTTGAGGTAACGGAATTCAGACTGGAGCTGCAGTCCCCGCGAGGTCAGCAGGCGCGGCGTGACGGTGGCGTCGCGGTGGGGCGCGATGTTCCAGTAATAAGGCGTCTCCAGACTGAAGCCGGAGCGGTTCGACGTGCCGATGCTGGGGAACAGAAACCCGGATTTGCGCCGATCGTCGATCGGAAAGCGGATCCACGGGGTGTACAGAAACGGTATGTGCTTGAAGCGCAAAACCACATTGCGCGCGGTGCCGTCGCCGCTCTTGCGGTCGAGCGCGACGCGATCCGCGCTCAACAGCCAGTCGTCGTCGCCCGGATTGCAGGTGGTGAAAGTGGCCTCATCGAGCACCGCCACGTCGGCCGATTCGCGCTCCACCCGGGCGGCCTGCCCGCGCGCATGGCGCGGCGTATATTGATATTCAGGCTCGGTGAAACTGGCGTCATCGGTGTTCAGCCGCAGCTCCGCGGCAGGCCCCGTGACGATCAGTCCCTGATGCTCGAAGCGCACGTCACCGCGGGCCTCGACGTGTTTGCGCGCCTGCGTGTAATAAAGCGCATCGGCGCGCAGAAACTGACCATCGCGCCACATTTTGGCATCACCCAGCAGCACCGAAGTGCCGGCGGGATCCATGTGCGCCTCGTCGGCCGCAAGATCGATGGGCGTGTCGGACGCCAATGTCCGGCTTGCGGCCGGCGCCGGCACCGCGGGCATTTCGCACAATCCCCACTGGCGTTCGGCCGCGGCGGCCGGCAGCGATAACAGCAGAAGCAATGGCGCTAGGGCGGCGGCTGAACTCTGGCGCGGCACGTGGTTTCTTTCTCGACGCTGGCGGACGGGCACCGGTCTACCGGAATTTCAGGATACTACGCGAAAGCACACCGGCGCGGGCCAGTGGGCCGTGCGTCAAGCCCGCGCGGCGATTCTAAATGCCGCCGATACGCCGGTCAGATGGACATCCGGCCGGTAGGCGCCGCCGCGCTCGGCTACAACAGCGGCGCGATCACCAGGCTGACCAGTGCCATGACATTGATAAGGATATTCATGGACGGGCCGGAGGTGTCTTTGAATGGATCGCCGACGGTGTCGCCGATCACCGCCGCCTTGTGCGTGTCCGAGCCCTTGCCGCCCAGTTCACCCCCCTCGATGTACTTCTTGGCGTTATCCCAGGCGCCGCCGGCGTTCGACATGGTCAGCGCCAGCAGCACGCAGCCCAGCAATGCCCCGGCCAGCATGCCGCCCAGGGTCTCGGGCCCGATGCCGAAGCCGACCACCACCGGCGCGGTCACCGCGAGCAGGCCGGGCGGGATCATGCGTTTGAGCGCGGCTTTGGTCGCGATATCCACACAGCGCACCGTATCGGGTTTGGCCGTGCCCTGCATCAGGCCCGGGATCTCTCTGAACTGACGGCGGATCTCGTGGATCATCTCGAAGGCCGCGCTGCCCACCGCGCTCATGGTCAGCGAGGCCACCGTGAAGGGGAACAGGCCGCCGATGAACAGGCCGATCAGCACGGCCGGATCGTCGAGATTGAGATGAATCTCGGCGCCGTGGCCTACCTCGGTGAGAAACGCCGTGATGATGGCCAGCGCCGCCAGCGCCGCGGCGCTGATCGCAAAGCCCTTGCCGATGGCGGCGGTGGTGTTGCCCACGGCGTCCAGACCGTCGGTGATCTTGCGCGTCTCCGGGCCCAGTCCGGCCATCTCGGCGATGCCGCCCGCGTTGTCCGCTACCGGGCCGTAGGCGTCGATGGCCATGGTGATGCCGACTGTGGAGAGCATGCCGCAGGCGGCAATGCCGACGCCGTAGAGACCGGCCTGATCGTTGCCGAAATAGATGATGGCCGCGATGGTAAGCACCGGCACCACCACCGAGCGCATGCCGGTCGCGATGCCGGCGATCATCAGCGTCGCCGCGCCCGTCTCGCCGGCCTGGGCGATCTTTTTCACCGGCGGGCCGCCGGTGTAATACTCGGTCACGAGTCCCACGACGATGCCGCCGGCGGACCCCGCGAACACCGCCCCCCACACGCTGATGTCGATACCAAGGGCCAGGATCACCAGCAGCGCAAGCGCAATGAATAGGCCAGCGGCCGTCAGGGTGCCCGTGCGCAGCGCCACCTCTGGAGACTTCGTCGATGTCTTGCGAATGAGAAAGATGCCCAGCAGTGAGCAGATGAGCCCGGTCGCCGGCAGCGCCAACGCGAGGAACATCATGTTCTGCCGCTCGCCGATGCCTGCGATCGTTTCCGCAGACAGCGACGAGGCGATGGCGATGGAGGCGATAATCGAGCCGCAGTAGGATTCGAACAGGTCGGAGCCCATGCCGGCCACGTCGCCCACGTTGTCGC
Source organism: Gammaproteobacteria bacterium (assembly GCA_050740315.1). Taxonomy (GTDB): domain Bacteria; phylum Pseudomonadota; class Gammaproteobacteria; order JACCYU01; family JACCYU01; genus JACCYU01. The sequence continues at coordinate 10,314 of JBOIDC010000009.1, forward strand.
CCACGTTGTCGGCGATCACGCCGGGATTGCGCGGGTCGTCCTCGGGTATCCCGGCTTCAACTTTGCCGACCAGGTCGGCGCCGACGTCCGCGCTCTTGGTGAAGATGCCGCCGCCGACGCGCGAGAAGAGCGCGACGACGGAGGCGCCCATGCCGAAGCCGTGAATGACGTGGGCGGTGTGCGGGTCGCGGCCGAAGATCAGATACAGGAATCCGAGTCCAAACAGTCCCATCGCGGCGACCGTTATGCCCATGATCGAGCCGCCGAAGAAAGCCACAGAGAGGGCCTCGGCGGCGCCTTTTTCATGCGCCGCCGTGGTGGTGCGCACGTTGGCGTGGGTGGCGGTGTACATACCGAACCAGCCGGCGGCGGCCGAGCAAAATGCGCCGATCACAAAGGTAAGACTGGTGTAGAAGCCGAGCTCCGAGATCCAGATGCAGAGCGCGACGATGGCGACGAAGCCCGCGAGGATGCTGTATTCGCGGCGTATGAAGGCCATCGCGCCTTTATGGATCTCGTCGGCGATCTCCACCACGCGGCCCGCGCCTGGCGGGTATCGCAACACCATCCGGAACACGTAGTAGGCGGCAGCCAGGCCGAGGATGCCGAGCAGGAAAGGAATGTAATGGGCCATGAGATCGGTCCTTAGCTTCGGAGTTTTTTTTCGGGCGCGGATCAGCGACGGATACTAACATCCTCGTGCGCGAGGGTCACAGGTTTCAACTCAGGGGTAATGGCATGACCTGCGCGATTCATGAGCGCGCCGCATCGATGTGCCAAACCACGGATGAACGGCGCGATGTGCGGTTGCGAACATGAGATGAGCGAGCCGTTTGTTGCGCGGCTTCGGGCGCGGCCGCGAAGTATAATCCGCGTTTCCCCGGCACGGCGTCCGGTCCGCGCCCTCGTGAAAAAAATCGACGATACACCTGATAAACTGATTACCGGCCCCGCGCGAAGCGGCATTGCCTGATGGCGGCACGAGAGACTTTCAGAAGCCCGCACGACGAACGCCGACTTTTCGCGGCGCGCGCCGCGGTCGCCGCGCTGGCGACCTTTGGGTTGCTGACCGCACTGGCCGGCCGCATGGCCTTTCTGCAGATCAGCAATCACGAGCATTTCCAGACGCTATCGCAAGACAACCGTGTAAAGCTGATTGCGGTGCCGCCGCCGCGCGGCCTGATCTATGACCGCAACGGCGTGGTGCTGGCCGAAAATCTGCCCAGCTACCGACTGGAGATTACGCCGTCGCAGGTCAGCGATCTGCCCGCGACTTTGCGGCGGCTGGCCGAGATCATACCGATCAGCGACGGCGATATAAGCCGTTTTTACGCCAATATGCGGCGCCAGGCGCAATTTCAGGCGACGCCGCTGCTGCTGAACATGAACAGCGAGGACGTGGCTTCGTTCGCCATCAACCGGCATCTGTTCAGCGGCGTCGACGTCGCCGCGCATTCGAGCCGCCGTTATCCCGTGCAGGAACTCGCCGCGCACGCCGTGGGCTATGCCGGGCGTATCAACGAGGCCGAACTGCGTCAGCTGGATCCAGAATCCTACAGCGGCACCAGCCACATCGGCAAACTCGGCGTGGAGAAATATTACGAATCCTCGCTACATGGTGAGCCTGGTTTTCAGCATGTCGAGATCAACGCGCAGGGTCGTCCGTTGCGCGTGCTGAACCAGCAGCTGCCGAAGCCCGGCGTCGATCTGGTGCTGAGCCTGGATATGGGTTTGCAGCGTGTGGCGGCCAGGGCGCTGGGTGACGCCAACGGTGCGGTGGTCGCGATCGAGCCCGCCAGCGGCGAGGTCCTGGCGCTGGTCAGCCAGCCCGCCTACGACCCCAATCTGTTCGTCGATGGCATCAGTTACGCGGACTACGGCCTGCTGCGCGACGACCCGGATCGGCCGCTGTTCAATCGCGCGCTGGCCGGCCAGTATCCGCCGGGCTCCACCATCAAGCCATTCATGGGACTGGCCGGCCTCGACTACGGCGTTATCGCGGCCGATCGCACCATGTGGGCCGGCCCGTATTATCAGTTGCCCGGCGACAGCCGGCGCTATCGCGACTGGAAGCCCGAAGGGCACGGGACCGTCGATCTGGAACTGGCCATCATGCGTTCGGCGGACGTGTATTTTTACGATCTGGCGCATCGGCTGGGCATCGACCGGATGCACGATTTTCTAACGCGCTTCGGGCTGGGGCGGGTCACCGGGCTCGATTCCACCGGCGAAGCGGGCGGTATCATGCCTTCAAGCGCATGGAAGCGCGCTGCGCGCGGTCAGGTCTGGTTCCCGGGCGAGACCCTGAGCGCCGGTATCGGCCAGGGTTACATGCTCGTAACGCCGCTGCAGCTGGCCGCCGCTACCGCCACCTTGGCGATGCGCGGCAAGCAGGTGCGGCCGCGGCTTCTGCACGCGATGCAGGATAGCGACACGGGCAGCTTCCGGCCGGTGGAAATCGCGCCCGCCGGTGTTATCGAGCTGCGCCAGGAGGCATTCTGGAATCAGGTGATCGGACCGATGGTCGAGGTGACGCGCAATCCGCGCGGGACTGCTTACCATATCGGCCAGGACGCGCAATACACCATCGCCGGCAAGACCGGCACGGCGCAGGTATTCGGCCTGGCACAGGATGAAAAATACGATGAAACCAAGGTCGCGGAGGAACTGCGCGATCATGCGCTGTTTATCGCCTTCGCGCCCGCGGACGCACCGCGCATCGCGGTGGCCGTGATCGTCGAAAACGGCGGCGGCGGCGGGCGGGTGGCGGCGCCGGTCGCGCGCGCGGTGCTGGACTATCATCTGCTACAACAAGATCCCCGACAAAACCCCGCGCTCATGGCCGCACGCCCGTGATGCGCCTTGGCAATGAGCATGCCCGCGGCGCCAGCTCGGGCGCGCTGCTTCACCTGCTGCGGCTGGATATAACCTTGCTCGCGCCGCTGTTGCTATTGGCCACGATCGGCCTGGTGATACTTTACAGCGCTGGCGGCGCGGAATTCGAGCTGGTCTCGCGCCAGGGGCTGCGGCTGGCGCTGGGCTTCGGCGTCATGCTGCTGGTCGCGCAGATTCCGGCGCAGGCGCTTAGAACCTGGTCGCTGTGGCTATACCTGGTCGGCGTGGCGTTGCTGCTGGGCGTCATGTTTTTCGGCGAGGTCAGCAAGGGTGCCCAACGCTGGCTGGACCTGGGGCCGCTGCGGTTCCAGCCTTCGGAATTGATGAAACTGGTGGTGCCGATGATGGTGGCCTGGTATTTCGCCAGCCGGCGACTGCCGCCGCGCTACTGGCAGGCCGCGCTGGCGCTGGTGATGGTTGCCGTCCCCGCGCTGCTCATCGCCGAGCAGCCCGATCTGGGCACCGCCATGCTGGTGGGCAGCGCGGGCCTGTTCGCCATCTTTCTGGCGGGGATGAGCTGGCGGCTGCTGGCGACGATAACTTTGTCCGGGCTTGCGTGCGCTCCGGTGCTTTGGCATTTTATGCGCGACTATCAGCGCCAGCGCGTGCTCACCTTGCTCAATCCCGAGAATGATCCATTGGGCGCCGGCTACCATATCATTCAGTCCAAGATCGCGATCGGTTCCGGCGGGCTGTACGGCAAAGGCTGGTTGAATGGCACTCAGTCACAACTGGATTTCCTGCCGGAGCGTCACACGGATTTCATCTTTGCCGTGTTCGGCGAGGAATGGGGTTTCCTCGGCGTCGTTCTATTGCTCGGTATCTACGCATTGATCGTGTCGCGCGGGCTCATCATTGCGGTACGGTCGCACGACACTTATGCGCGCCTGCTGGCCGGCAGCCTGAGCCTGTCGTTTTTCGTGTACGTGTTCGTCAATATCGGCATGGTGTCCGGCCTGCTGCCGGTGGTTGGCGTGCCGTTGCCGCTGATAAGCTATGGAGGCACTTCCGTGGTGACGCTGATGGCGGCATTCGGTATGCTCATGTCCATACATTCACATGCGCGCGCGCTCGCACACCGATAAGATCGTGCTAACCATAATGAAGATAACCGCTCGAACCCTGATCGCGCTTGTCAGCAGCCTGGCGGTGGTGGCGGGCGTGGCGGTATATGTCCTGACCGCCGCCCAGGCCGGCGCGAAGGATTACCTGGGCCGTGCGGAGGTGCGCGACTTCATCGAGCGCATGGTCTCGAAACATGGTTTCGATCAGAGTGCGCTAGAGCGCCTGTTCGCCGACGCAGAGCAGCAGGAGACGGCGCTGGAGGCGATTGCACGGCCGGCCGAGTCGAAACCCTGGCACGTGTATCGGGAGATCTTCGTGACCCCGCAGCGCATCCAGGGCGGCGTCGAATTCTGGGAAAAGAACCGGCCGTTGCTGGAAAAGGCGGCGCGGGACTATGGCGTGCCGGTGGAGATCATCGTCGCCATCATCGGCGTGGAAACCTATTACGGCCGGCAGACCGGTGGTTATCCCGTGTTCGACACGCTGGTTACCCTGGGCTTCGACTATCCGCCCCGCGGCGAGTTTTTCCGCAACGAGCTGGAGCACTTCATGCTGCTCAGCCGCGAGGAGTCGTTAAAAATCCCCGACGTGATCGGCTCCTACGCGGGCGCCATGGGCATGGGCCAGTTCATCTCCAGCAGCTACCGCGCCTACGCGGTTGATTTCGACGACGACGGCAAGCGCGAACTGTGGAGCAGCACGGCGGATGCCATCGGCAGCGTCGCCAATTACTTTCGCGTGCACGGCTGGCAGCCTGGCGCGCCGGTCGCCTATCCGGCGGACGTGCGCGGCGGCGACTACCGCGCGCTCGTGGACCGCGGCCTGGAACCCAGCATCGAGGCCGGCCGCCTTGCGAGCCTGGGCGTCAAGACACAGGCAAACATCGACGACGACGCGCGCGTGGCGCTGTTCGAATTCGATGCGGGCGACGGCATGCAGTACTGGATCGGGCTCAACAACTTCTACGTGATCACCCGCTACAACCGCAGCTCGCTTTACGCCATGGCGGTGTATCAGTTGAGCCAGATGATCAGGCAGGCGTACGACAACCGGCTCGCGCGCGGGTAGCGATGCCCGGGCACTGGCCGCAGGGTTTTGCAGGATTGCTGGCGGCGCTTGCGCTGGCGGCCTGTACCAGTCAACCGCCAATTCCCGTTCCGCCGGACGGGGGCTATCCGCCCGACGCGGTGCCAAAGGTGGAGCCGAAAAGCCGCCACGGCAACCCGCCATCCTACGTCGTCGCCGGCAAGCGCTACGATGTGCTGGCCAGCAGCGAGGGCTTCGTCGAACGCGGTATGGCGTCCTGGTATGGCCCCGACTTTCACGGTCGCCGGACCTCCAGCGGCGAGACCTACGACATGTATGCCATGACCGCCGCGCATCCGGGCCTGCCGTTGCCGACGTACGTGCAGGTCACCAATCTGGAAAACGGCCGCAAGACGGTGGTTAGGGTCAACGACCGCGGGCCGTTTCATGGCGGCCGCGTGATCGATTTGTCCTACGCCGCGGCCCGCAAGCTGGGCATTCTCGAGCGCGGCACCGGCTTGGTCGAGGTGCGCGCGCTGGATCCCGGCGCGCCCGCCGCCGCGCCTGCGCCGTCAGTCGAGAACGTGCCAGTCATTGCGGCGCCAAGCCTGTTTGTGCAGGTCGGTGCGTTTACCGAACTGCGCAATGCCGAGCAGTTACGCGCGGAGCTGCTGCTCCGTCAATTGGGCGATATACACATCGCGTCCGAGGCTGTCGCGGACGGCGCACTGTACCGGGTACGCGTCGGGCCGCTGCCCTCGGCTAGCGATGCGGATTCGACGGCGCAGCGGCTGCAGGCGCTGGGCATGCGCGACGCCCGCGTGGTTGTCGAATAGCGGGTCGAACAAGAAACCGGCGGATGTCCGTTTGCCAGCGCCGGCGATGGGCATTCAAATCCCGTCGCGGATGCTTGCCGGGTTACCGTAGTTGTGGGTAGGGGGTTAGAATCCAAATGTTCCATCCTGAACGTCCATCATCGCGTGCCACCATGCCAATGTTGTTTCTAAGAAAATTCTTGCTCGTTACGCTGACCTTGGTGTCGATCGCGGCGGCTTCGGCCGGCGCGCAGACGCCGACCACGGCGCCCGCGCCGATCCCGTCGCCGCCCAGCTTCGATTCCAAAAGTTACATCATGATCGATTTCGACAGCGGCGCGGTGTTGGCCGAGCACAATCCGGACGAGCGCGTGGAGCCGGCCAGCATCACCAAGATCATAACCACTTATCTCGTCTACAAGGCGCTGGAGCAGGGGCAGATCAGCCTGGACGACGAGGTGCTGATCAGCGAAAAGGCCTGGCGCATGGGTGGCTCGAAGATGTTCGTCGAAGTCGGCGACCGGGTCACGCTCAAACAGTTGCTCAAGGGCATCATTATCCAGTCGGGCAACGACGCGACCGTGGCCGTGGCCGAACATGTCGCGGGCACCGAACGCGCCTTTGCCGATCTGATGAACGCCGAAGCCAAGCGGCTGGGCATGACCGGCACGCATTATGTCGATTCGACCGGCTGGCCGCATCCGGAGCAATACACCACCGCGCGTGACATCGCCACCCTGGCGCAGGCGCTGATCCGCGATTTCCCCGAATATTACGCCGGTTACGCCGAGCGTGAATTCACGTTCAACGACATCAAGCAATACAATCGCAATACGCTCCTGTTCCAGGACGATTCCGTAGACGGCCTGAAGACGGGCCATACCGAGTCGGCCGGTTATTGTCTGGTGGCCTCCGCCCTGCGGGAGGGCATGCGCCTGATCACAGTGGTGATGGGCACGCCCAGCGAGAAGGCGCGTGCCGCCAATACGCAGGCGCTGCTGAGTTACGGCTTCCGGTTTTTCGAGACGCACAAGCTGTATTCCGCCGATGAGCCGCTGGCGACGCCGCGCGCCTGGAAGGGCGAAGCCGAAAACGTGCCGGTCGGTCTTGCGGAGGATCTGATCGTCACGATTCCGCGCGATCGTTATGGCGGCTTGAGCGCGTCGCTGGATCTGAACGACCAGATCCTGGCGCCGGTGCAGCAGCACGAGGAGGTCGGACAGGTGAAGGTGCGCTTCGATGGCGAGCCGCTGCGCGAAGAACCGGTCATCGCGTTGCGGTCCGTGGACAAAGGCGGGCTCTGGCGTCAGGCCAAGGATACGGTTCTGATGTGGTTTCAGTAATGACGCCATGCGTGTTTCTCAACGGCGAGTTCGTGCGTGCGGAAGCGGCGCAGGTGCCGGTGCTGGATCGTGGTTTTCTGTTCGGCGATGGCGTTTACGAGCTGATGCCGGTGTACGGCGGGCATCCGTTCCGCCTGGATGAACACCTGGCGCGGCTCGGGCGCAGCCTTGGCGAAGTACTCATTCCGAATCCTTACGCGCCGGCGCGCTGGACTGAAATCCTGGGCGGGCTGATCGAGCGCGCGGGCGGCGGCGATCTGCTGGTGTACTGGCAGGTCACGCGGGGGGTTGCGCCGCGCGATCACGCGTTTCCGCGCGGCATCGAACCGACCGTGTTCGGCATGACCAGCGCGCTGCCCGGCGCCGTGCCGGAGCAGCTTGAACGCGGCGTCAGGGCGGTGATCCGCCAGGACATCCGCTGGCAGCGCTGCGACATCAAGGCGATCAGCCTGCTGGGCAACGTGTTGCTGCGGCAGCAGGCAATCGACGCCGGCGCGATCGAAGCCTTGCTCGTGCGGGACGGTTACGTAACGGAGGGTGCGGCGAGTAACGTGTTTGCCGTTATCGAGGATATCATCGTCACGCCGCCAAAAAGCGCCTCGCTGCTGCCGGGCGTCACGCGCGATCTCATTCTTCAACTGGCCACGGCCGACGGGCTCGCGTACGAGGAGGCGCAAATCAGCGAACGGGCATTGCGCGATGCGAGCGAAATCTGGATAACCAGCTCGTCTAAGGAAGTGTTGCCGGTCACGCGGCTGGACGATCGGCTAGTCGGTAATGGCGCGCCGGGCGAGCTTTGGCGGCGGGTCTATCGTTTGTTCCAGGATCACAAGGCGGTGTTCGCCGCCAGGGGGTGTTAAATGTCCGAGGACGCCGCAAAGGAATCGGCACTGAAATTTCCGTGCGATTTTCCCATCAAGGTGATGGGACGCGCCGGCGACGGCTTGCGTGAACGCGTAGTCGAAATTGTCGATCGCCATGTCCCGCAACTGCGCGCCGACGCCGTTACCAGTCGCCTGAGCCGCCACGGCAAATACGAGAGCATCACCGCCGTGGTGCCCGCCACCAGCCAGCAACAGCTGGACGATATCTACCGCGAAATCAGCGCCTGCGAAGCGGTGATTATGGCGATCTGACGGGCGGCTGGGCCATTAGTGATAGCCATGTGCCAGACTCCGGAGGAAGCGAAGCTGTTTGATCAAATCGTCGCAAAGATATACCTCAAACACGACCAGCTTGGGCACGTGCTGGGATGTAGTTTTCTTTACACATCACGAAAGACTTTTACGGGCGGAGCAAGAATCGTTTTTCTCGGAATCAACCCCGGTGGCGCCAAACGAGAATCAAATGTGGAAAGCGTCGAGCTGGGAAATGCCCATTACTCCGAGCTCTGGGACGATGGTGTGCGCCTTAGTAAATTGCAACTTCAAGTGTGTCGACTGTACAAAATAGTTGCACGTAAGCTATACCCGAACGATAGTTCGTTGCCGAATCGTCTGATGGACGAGGCTATCCAATCCAACTTCATTCCGTTTCGTTCGCACAAATCTGAAACACTTCACGAGCCTAAGAAATCAAGGTCGTTTGCGTGTGAATTATGGAAAGAAATCTTTTCTAATCTTTTCGCCAAGACTGCGCCGCGGGTAATTGTTTGGCACGGTGTCGAGGAATTCGATAGATATTCGAAGCAAATTTTACCTGGGTTCAGTTTCAATAAGGCACCAACTGGGTGGAAGAGGAGACCGTACCGATATGGAATCTGGCAGCATAATGGTCAACAAGTTTACGTACTGGGGCTTCCGCAGTTGTCACGGTACACCATCATCAGCAATCCGAAATGCGTGGCGGCGGTGGATACATTTACCGATCAGATCGCCAACGCACTCCGTTGATTCTGCGTAAAAATAGCTATCTAAGCGCATCTGGTAGCTAAGCGACAGTCCTTTGTTTATTAAACATCTTGGCCATTGCGAGTACCTTCCGGTATGGCAGGCGATGCAGACCTTCACCACGCGGCGCGACGCCGAAACCACCGATGAATTATGGGTGGTCGAGCATCCACCGGTATTCACCCTCGGCTTGAACGGCAAGCGCGAGCACGTGCTCGATCCCGGCGATATTCCGGTGGTGCAAAGCGATCGCGGTGGCCAGGTGACCTACCACGGGCCGGGACAGGTCGTGATCTATCTGCTGATCGATTTGAAACGCCGGAAGCTCGGCGCGCGCGACCTGGTCGACACCATCGAAACCGCGACCATCGCCTTTCTGGCCGAGCAGGGCATCGCGGCCTGCGCGCGTCCCGAGGCGCCCGGCGTCTACGTCGAAGGCAGGAAGATCGCCGCGCTGGGCTTGCGCATCCGGCGCGGGTGCAGCTATCACGGTCTCGCCTTCAATGTCGATATGGATCTTTCGCCCTTTACCCGCATCGACCCGTGCGGCTATGCGGGGCTCGAAGTCACCCAGCTCAAGCATTACGTTCGGGTCAGCGATCGCCGCGCCGTGGCGGGACACCTGTGCGGCCATCTGCTCGCGGGCCTGGGTTGCAATGAAGTTCCAATTGAGCAAATCGATTATGTCCTCGACTCCGCATCGCATCGTTCAGGGTGAAAAACTGCGGGGTGCGGCCAAGGTGGCCCGCATCCCGATCAAGATCGAGCCCACCGTGCGGCCCGCGCGCAAGCCGCCGTGGATACGCGCCAAATCGCCGGCCACCCCGGAGGTCGCGCGGCTCAAGCAGATCCTGCGCGACAACGCGCTGCACACGGTGTGCGAAGAAGCGGCGTGCCCCAACCTCGGTGAATGCTTCGGTCACGGCACGGCCACGTTCATGATCATGGGCGACATCTGCACGCGGCGCTGCCCGTTCTGCGACGTGGCGCACGGCCGCCCGAACCCGCTGGACGCAGACGAGCCGGCGCATCTGGCGCGCACGATCAAGGCCATGGGCCTGAACTACGTGGTGGTCACGTCCGTCGATCGCGACGATCTGCGTGACGGCGGCGGCGCGCACTTCGCCGCGTGCATCAAAGCGGTGCGGGCGCTGAACCCCGCCACCCGCATCGAAATCCTGGTGCCGGATTTTCGCGGCCGCATGGACGTGGCGCTGAACATCATCGCCGAGGCACCGCCCGATGTGTTCAACCACAACCTGGAAACGGTGCCGCGGCTTTATCGACAGGCGCGACCCGGCTCCGACTATCAGGGATCGCTGTCCCTGCTTGAACGATTCAAGGCCGCGCACCCGCGGGTGCCGACCAAGTCCGGGCTGATGCTGGGGCTGGGCGAGGAGATTGCAGAAGTCGAGCAGGTCATGCGCGACCTGCGCGCGCACGGCTGCAACATGCTGACTTTGGGCCAGTATCTGCAACCCAGCCGTTACCATTTGCCGGTCGCGCGCTTCGTGACGCCGCAGGAGTTCGAGCAATTGGGCGAAGCTGGCCGCCGCATGGGTTTTGCCCACGTCGCCAGCGGGCCGATGGTGCGGTCTTCGTATCATGCCGATCGGCAGGCCGCCGGGCTGACGGCTTAGGCCACGACAACGCGGTGCCTGGCCGGATTCGCGCCCTGCCTTCCCGTTGATCGTGGTTCGCACGTGCGAACGCTGCCGCGGATCGCGGGTCAATCAACAGAGTTCACCATCAAAGCACGAGCGCGAACGAATGCGATCCATGCTGACAGCAGCGCTGGCGATCTTGCTGGCCTGGAATCCCGCGCCTGCCGACGCCGAGTTCGAGTCGCGCAGTTATGTCTTGCCCGATGGCGCGGGGCCGCACGACGTTGCGCCGTCTCCCGAGCCCGGCGGTGTGGTGTGGTATACGGCGCAAACCGCAGGCGCGCTCGGGCGGCTGGACCCGAACACCGGTGCCGTCAAGCACATTGCGTTGGGCGAAGGCTCCGCGCCGCATGGCGTGATCGTCGGGCCCGATGGCGCGCCGTGGATCACCGACGGCGGCCTCAACGCGATCGTGCGGGTCGATCCGCAAACCCTGGGCGTGAAGCGTTTTCCGCTGCCGGAACAGACCGATTACGCGAATCTGAATACCGCGACCTTCGATAACCGTGGCGTGCTGTGGTTTACCGGTCAGGAGGGCATTTACGGTCGTTTCAATCCGGAGTCGGGCGAAATACAGGTTTACCAGGCGTCGCAAGGTTATGGGCCTTACGGCATAACCACCACGCCGGATGGCGACGTGTACTACGCCTCGCTGGCCGGCAGCCACATCGCGAAGATCAACACCGCGACCGGCGAGGCGAAGGTGATCGAGCCGCCCACCGCGGAGCAGGGCGCGCGCCGCGTGTGGTCCGATTCGCGGGGTCGCATCTGGGTGAGCGAATGGAACTCGGGCCAGGTGAGCGTCTACGAGCCGGCGACGCAGAACTGGCGAAGCTGGCGTCTACCCGGCGAACGGCCGCAAGCCTATGCCGTGTACGTCGATAACGAGGATATCGTGTGGCTGAGCGATTTCGGCGCCAACGCGGTGGTGCGCTTTGATCCTGACACGCAAGAATTCGATGCATTCCCGAGCCCGCGGGAAGACGCCAGTGTCCGCCAGATCCTCGGTCGCGACGGGGAGATCTGGCTGCCCGAATCGGGCACGGACCGCCTCGTCGTATTGAAGACGCGATAAATCGCACCCGCACCGCGATGCAGCGCCGCCCGTGCCCGGCGGCGCCGCATTTTCCGCTGTATGGAATATAACTCTGACGTGAAGATCGCAAGCGGTCGTGATGATCTGCGCCGCGCGCCCTGGTCGGCGGCGGACGCACCTGTGTGCGCGGCTTCTCGTTCGCCGTCAGCGATTCACCATGCCCATCATGGCCTGCGGATAACGCAGGCCGGCGACCGCGCCATGCGGGGCGATTTCTTCGAGACGGCGCCGATCCTCGTCGGTCAGCTCGATATGCAGCGCCGCCACGTTCTGCTCCAGGTATTTGCGCCGCTTGGTGCCGGGAATGGGCACGATGTCATCGCCTTGCGCGAGCACCCAGGCGATTGCCAGTTGCGCCGGCGTGCAGTCTTTCTTCCTGGCCAGTTCCTCCACGCGTGCGACCAGATCGAGATTGCGCTGGAAATTATCGCCCTGGAAGCGCGGCGACTGACGCCGGTAATCGTCTTCGGGCAAGCCCTCGAAGCTGCGAAGCTGGCCGGTGAGAAAGCCGCGGCTCAACGGGCTGTAGGCGACGAAGCCAATACCGAGCGCCCGGCAGGTATCCAGCACGCCGTCTTCCGGATCGCGCGTCCACAGCGAATATTCCGTCTGCAGCGCGGTGATCGGGTGCACCGCGTGCGCGCGTCGCAAGGTGTCGGCGCTCGCTTCGGACAGTCCGATGTACCTTATCTTGCCCGCGGACACCAGTTCCGCCATGGCGGCTACCGTGTCCTCGATGGGCGTGTCCGGATCGACTCTGTGCTGGTAATAGAGGTCGATGGTGTCCACGCCCAGCCGCTTGAGGCTGGCCTCGCAGGCCGCGCGTACGTAATCCGGTTTGCCGCTCACGCCCCTGAAGCTCGCGTCACGCGGATCGCGCACGATGCCGAACTTGGTCGCCAGCACCGCCTGGTCGCGGTGGCCAACGAGCGCGCGGCCCACCAGTTCTTCATTTACGAACGGGCCGTACATGTCCGCGGTGTCGAGCAGGTTGACGCCCAGCTCCAGCGCGCGGTGGATGGTCGCGATGGACTCACGGTCGTCGCGTTCGCCGTAAAAATCCGACATGCCCATACAGCCCAGGCCAAGCGCGGAGACGCTCGGGCCCTCATTGCCAAGTTTGCGTCGTTGCATGAAGCCTCCCGGGGAATGCGATTGCCGATGATTGCCGCGCGCGAGGGAAACACGCGCCACTTCGAAGTGGACAGACAACGCACCGGTTCGTTCGGCGCGCAGCGATTCGCCGAGCGGCGCTGAACGCGGACTTCCCACCGCGCTCGCGACTGGGTACAGTCTCGCTCGAATCACAATCGGCGGCATCCGTGACCCACCTGATCGCATCGTTGCTACTGCCGCCCGCGGGCCCCCTGTTGCTGGTCGCGCTGGGCCTAGGCGTGCTGGGCGCGCTGCCGGTCGCGGGTTATGTGCTGGCCACCGTCGGTATCGCGGCCTTGTATCTGCTGAGCACGCCGGCGGTGGCGCATCGCCTGGTCAGTTCGCTGGACTCGCGGTACGCGGTGTTGTCGGATATCCCGGCCGGCGCGCAGGCGATCATCGTGCTGGGCGGCGGCCGCAACCGGGACGCCGACGAATACGGTGGCGATACGGTCGAATACTTCACCCTGGAGCGGCTGCGCTACACCGCGCGCCTGCAGCGCGAGTCAGGTCTGCCGATTCTGGTCTCCGGCGGGCGCCTGTTCGGCGAGGCGCGCAGCGAGGCGTCGATGATGAAGGAGGCGCTGGAGCAGGATTTTCGGGTGCCCGTGGCATGGACCGAGAGCAAAAGTCGCGACACGTTCGAGAATGCGGTCTGTTGCGCGCAGGTGCTGGCGGAACACAACATCAGCCATGCCTTGCTGGTGACCCACGGCTGGCACATGCCGCGCGCCGTGTGGTCATTTCAGCGCGCGGGGATGAAAGTAACGCCCGCCCCGACCGCCTGCGATACGCCGCGGCGCGTCTACCGGATGCTGCCGGCCTATCGCGCGCTGTACATGGCCAGCAACGCGCTGTCGGAATATCTGGCGATGGCGTGGTACCGGCTTGCCCGCTGACTACACCTCGCCGCGTTTGAGCGATCGTGCCGCGCGTTGCAGCCGCGTGCGCGCGTCGTCGGCGATTTCGCGCACGGCCGGATTTGCATCCAGCCCGCCGACCTGCAGCAGCACGTGCGGATCGCCGATGCGCACCAGCGAACCGCCGCTGTCGGTGGCCTCGACCGTGACATTGCACGGCAACAGCACGCCGAGGCGCGCCTCGGCGGACAGCGCGCGATGCGCCAGGGGCGGATTGCAGGCGCCCAGAATCACGTAGGGACGAAACTCTTCGTTGAGTTTCTGTTTTAGGGTCGCCTTGACGTCGATGGTCGTCAGAATGCCGAAGCCCTCGGTCTTCAGCGCGGCGGTGACGGCCTCGACCGCGACGTCGTAGGGTTGCTCGAGTTCGATCTCGAAAGCCAGCGGTTCTGCCATGTTTGATCTCCTGCGGGAGTGATTAATCGTTGAGCCGGAAGCCGACCTTGACCAGGACCTGCCAGTGCGCGATGCGCCCGTTTTCGATGTGGCCGCGTGTTTCCAGCACTTCGAACCAGTCTATGTGTTCCAGCGTCTTGGACGCGCGCGAGATGGCGTTCTGGATCGCGTCGTCGGTGCTTTTGGTGGACGAGCCCGCCAGTTCGACCAGCTTGTATACGTGATCACTCATGATGTCCTCCGGGATGTCGGGTTGCCGGGATCGGCGCCTGGCGCGTTATTTCGGTAGCAACATGTGTGGTTCGTGTCGCCGCGCAAGCTCGGTCAGCGCCAGCCATGAAAGGATAGCAAAAACCGAAGGCGATCAGCGTACATCGACGCGGCGTCGGCCGGTAAATGTCATCCCGGCAGGGCGATGCGCTCCATCAGATAACACAGGCAGTCCTGACGGATGATCCGTTCGTCTAAGGTCAGCATCGACGGCATCGCGGCTCGCTTGAGCGTCAGGCGGCCCTCCGCGTTTTCGAAGTATTCCCGCGTGACGTCCTCGCCCGCCTCGCTGGCGGCGACGAGCGGCAGCGCTGCGGTGGAATTCATGGCGCCCAGGATCGCGCCCGCCGGCAATTCGCGGAAATTGAGGCGATCCAGATCGTCGACGAACCGGATATCTGCCGCTGCATCACCAAAGCTGAAACTGACATCCTCCAACAGCTTGACAACCGCCACGGTATGAAACAGGTCGATGTCCTGTTCGGCCACCGGGTGCGCGGGAATTTCGGCAAGCTTCAGGCAGGCTTGCAGATACTCGACGGCGTGTTCGAGGCCCCGGGCCTGACCCGGTTTGCCGCATTCCAGGGTGGTGGCCGGGCACAGCGCGGCAAACGCCATGGACTGCACGCCGGTGGGCCGCACGAAATAGACCACCGTGCGGCTGAACAGCAGGGCCAGCCGCAGGAAACGATGATCGAGCCGATTGATGCAGGCGTAATGCGGATTGAGCCCGGTATTGTTGTGGATATCGACGCTTGCAAACACGCCGCGCGCGGCCATGATGTCGACGACCTGCGCGAGCATGCGCGCCTCCGGCGAATCCGGAGGATCCGCACAAGGCCACACCCGGTTGTAGTCCGGCTGGCCCGGCAGGACGCGCGCGCCATAACGCGCCGCGCTGACGTTGCCGATAAAGATCGACAGCGCGCGCGGCAAGGTCTCCTGCCGGGCCAGCAGCGTTTGCACCGCATGCAGGCCGGTGTCCTCGTTGCCGTGCAGCAGCACCGAAACGAACAGCGGCGGCTCGCGCCGGCCGGGCAGGTGGATCAAGGCCGGGCCCGGCAGCATCTCGTGCAGATCACGGGCCGGCGTGTGCAGCAATCCGGCAGGAATGTGGTCGAGCTGCGTCAACATGCCCAGGTATGCACCGGCTCACCGCGCCGCTGATGGGCGATATAGGCCGCCGTCAGCGCGCGCATGTCCGGCCCGTGCCGCTCGACGAACGCTCGTTGCCAGCCGGCGCCGTTACGGGTTCGCTCTACTCTTTGTGCGACGATGCCCAGATAGCGATCGCACTCGGCCGGTTCTACGCCGATGGAACGCAACCCCCGGCGCGCGAGCGGCAGCAGTTCGTTCAGCAGCAGCGCGCGGACGCCGGTCTTCTTGCCAGCCAGCCAGTTCACGTTGGCGCTGAGACCGAAGCGGGCGGCCTGGTAGAAATTGTCCTTGGCCTGCGCGAACGGCAGCCGCGCCTCCAGGCGAATATCCGGCGCGCACAGACTCTCGGTCAGTCCGTAGAAGAACGCCGCGTCAGCCACCGCGTCGGCGATGGTGGGGCTGCCGGCCAGCACCCTGTGCTCGATGCGCACGTGCGGCGCGCCGTCCGGATCGAAACCGATCAACGGCCGGTTCCAGCGCCAGATCGTGCCGTTGTGCAGGCGCAGATGCGCGAACTTTTCGGGCGGATCGTCGCTGAGCATCGGCAACAGCACCGGAAAGTGTTGCAGGTTCTCGGTGAAGCACTCGACGATCGAATCGACGGCGTAGCCGGCGCCGAAACTGACGCGCCGCACGGGTCCCTGTGCGACCTCGTTGAAGCCGCCGACCTCGACCGACTGCTCGAACAGCGGCACGCGGGTCTCGCTCCACAGATCGAAGCCGAACAGAAACGGCGCGTTGGCGCCGGCCGCGACCATGGGCGCGGAGACCGCGATGGCGGCATTGTAAAGCCGATGCGCGCGCTCGAACGGCGCCTGCAGATGAATCTGGAACGACGTGGTGGCGGATTCCAGCAGGATATTGTGGTGCTCGCACTTCAGGTGCTGGCGGCCCACGATGTCGAGCTTGAGCGGCCGCCCGCCGCGCGAGCGCAGCACCTGTCGGTTGAGCGCCCGGTAACGCTTGAGCGCCGACATGCTGTCAAGGCTCAGATGCTCAGCGCGCAAGGTCGGCAGGATGCCGATGGTCAACAATTCGGCGCCGTGCTGCCGGGCAGCGTCGGTCGCGCGCGTCCAGGTGCGGTTGAGCGCGGCCTCCAGACCGCTCAGCGCGCGGCCCATCAGCAGTTCCGGCTCTACGTTCAGCTCGATATTGAACTTCGCCAGTTCCAGGGTCGCCAGCGGGTCCGCCATGGTCTGGATGACGGCTTCGTTGACCGGCGCCGGCTCCAGCCGCGCGTCCACCAGCCACGCCTCCAGCTCGAAACCCGCGACCGGCCCGCGGGCGGACAGCCTGCCCGCGCGCGCCCAGTCCACCAGCAGCTCGGTTTCACGCTTGAGACGCTCGGCGTGCTCCTGAAAATCGCGCGCCGTGAAGCGGCTCGACTCTATTTCCTGTCCCATGACGGTGATTTCCGGTTGCGGCGAGCGCCAGGCAGCATTACGACCGGCCGCGCAGGCGCGCGTCCAGCGCCTGCAGGCGTTCCGGCGTGCCGATATCCAGCCATGCGCCGCGATAATGTTCCGCGCTGACCTTCCCATGTTCAGCCGCACGCCGCAACAGCGGCGCGAGCGCGAATGCGCCGGGCCGGCAGTCCTCGAACATGCGCGGATGATAATAGCCGATGCCGCTGAAGGTGAGCCGCTCGCCGCGGGTCGGACTGAGCCGCCCGGCCTCCAGCAGGAAATCGCCCTGGCGGTGATGCGCCGGGTTGTCTACCAGCACCAGATGCGCGAGATCGCCTTGTGCAAGCGCGCGGGGCTGGAAAGGATAATCGCACCAGATGTCGCCGTTGACGACCAGAAAGGCGCCGTCGCCGAGCCACGGCAAGGCTTTGAAGATGCCGCCGCCGGTTTCGAGCGCGCGCTCGCCCTCGTCGGAATAGCGAATATCGAGACCAAAGCGGCGGCCGTCGCCCAGCCTGGCCTGGATTTGTCCGCCCAGATGCGCCAGATTGATTACCACCTCGCTGAAGCCCGCCGCCGCCAGCGCCTTCAGATGATACTCAATCAGCGCCTTGCCGCCCGCCTGCAGCAGCGGCTTGGGCGTGCGATCGGTGAGGGGGCGCATTCGGGTGCCTCTGCCGGCGGCGAGAATCATGGCTTTCATGATGCGATTAATGACATGTTAAGTGTCATTGTCTGATTCCCGCTGGCCCCCGGAATCATGGCGCGCCTAACTTCCACCCTCTCCGCCGGGCAGGTTTGGCAGCACGTGGCGCTCGAACAGGCGCGCAAGCGGCGCCAGTTCGGTATACCTCGGTGCAATTGTCGTCACGTAGCGCACGAAGCGCGGCGTGTCTTTGACGTAAGCGGGCTTGCCGTCGCGATGCGTAAGGCGCGCGAAGATGCCGAGCACCTTCAGATGCCGTTGCAGACCCATCCAGTCGAAGGCACGCCGAAATTCGACAAAGGTTGCCGGCGCCGGCAGCCCGGCCGCGCGTGCGCGTTCCCAGTAGCGCCGCGACCACTGGTCCACGCGCTCCTCGGGCCACGAAACAAACGCGTCCCTGTACAGGCATACCGCGTCGTAGGTGATGGGGCCGAACACCGCGTCCTGAAAATCGAGCACGCCAGGATTCGGGTTCGACAGCATCAGATTGCGCGGCATGTAATCTCGGTGCACGTACACACAAGGCTGCGCCAGCGCGGACTCGATCAGCAGCGTGCAGACGGCTTCCCACTGCGCCTGCGATTCGGCGTCCAGCGCCACGCGCAAATGCTTTGGCAGATACCATTCGGTGAACAGATTCAATTCGCGCGCCAGCAGCGCCTGGTCGTAAGGCGGCAGTACGTCTGGCCGCGAGGCAAGCTGCCAGCGGATCAGCGTGTCGATGGCGTCGCCGAACAGTTCATCGGCGTTATCCGGGGTGAGCACGTCGAGATAAGTTTTTGCGCCCAGATCGGTCAGCAGCAGAAAACCCTGGCGTAGATCCTGCGCGAGTATCTCCGGCGCGTGCAGACCCGCGTGCCACAGCAGCGCGGCGACCTTTATGAACGGCCGGCAGTCTTCCTTGTCGGGTGGGGCGTCCATGACGATAAAGCTCTGGCCGCCGGCGACCGCCCGGAAATAGCGCCGGAAACTGGCGTCGCCGGAGGCGGGTGTCAGTTCGCACGCGGCAAGCCCGGCCTGTTCTTTAAGCCACGCGCGCAAGAGTCGCAGACGTTCGGAAGGGTCAGCCGTGAGGGTCAATAGGAAACGTTCTCAAGAAATGGGAGATTCAATAGCCGTTTTGGCGAAGTTTAGCCCGAGCGCCGTCCTAAATCGATAAAGGTTCACAAAGTGGTCACGCAGGCGTCACCCGATGGCGTTTCAATAATGGCTCCGCTCAACAACCAAGGGGAGCCTCTCATGAAAAAGTTGATAACCGGCGTCGCCGGGGCACTGCTGATAACGGCCGGAGGGTACGCGCAACCGGCCGGTGCGGCCGACACCATCGACGGCATCGTCTTCGAGGATTCGAATCGCGATGGGCAACGCCAGGCGGGCGAACCCGGCATCAGCGGCGTGCTGGTCTCGGACGGCCACGATGTCGTCGTGTCGGGCGCAAACGGCGAATACGCGCTGCCCGCGCCGACCGCCGAAGAAGAGGCGGCCGGCATTTCGATCTTCGTGACCAAACCGGCGGGCTGGGAAGTGCTCCTGGATCAGGACAACATCCCGCTATTCTTCCATCACCACAAGCCCGGGGGTTCACCACCCAATGTGCGCGGGGAAGCATTTCGTTTCGGTGGCCTGGAGCCCACCGGCCCCTTGCCCGAAACGATCGACTTCCCTTTGATCAGAGGGCAGGACAGGAGTCGCTTCAAGGTCGTTGTCTCGGGCGATCCGCAGCCCTACAGCAACACCGAAGTGGGTTACGTTCGCGACACCCTTGCCAAAGAGCTTGCGGCGATGGACGACGTGCAGGCACTGGTCATCGAGGGCGATATCATGGGTGACGATCTGGGGCTTTATCCGCGCTTCAAACGGATCATGAGCGTGGCGAATACGCCCCAGTATTATGTCCCCGGCAACCACGATCTGGATTTTGACGCGCCCAGCGACGAGCACTCTTTCGATACCTTCAAGCGCGAGTGGGGCCCGACGTATTACTCCTTCGATATCGGCCAGGTCCACTTCGTGGTGCTCGACGACCTCAAGTATCCCTGCACGCCGGTGGAAGACAACCTGGATGGTCTGCACGATTTCTGCGACAACCCGGACACGGAACCGACCTATAACGGCATCATCGATCAGCGTCAGCTCGAATGGCTGCGAAACGATCTGGCGAACGTCCCGCTGGATAAGCTCGTGGTGCTCAATTCGCATATCTCGATCCATTCCTTTGTCGATCACGACAACGTTCAGCACGCGATCGACAATGCGCGCGCGCTGTACGACATCCTGGGCTGCCAGCAAAACGGCGGCCCTTGTGAGCGCAAAGTCCTCGCCTTGAGCGGACATACCCACACACTGGAACAAATTCGTCCCGGCGAGAGCTTCGAGGGCTGGAATACGACCTTGTCCAGCGGCGGCGTGCACGAGTCGCCAGGGCCGGCGCCGTTTCCGCAGATCGTGACCGGTGCGGCCGCGGGCGCGTGGTGGGGCGGCGATTTCGACGCTCACGTGATCCCCGAATCCTGGCAACGTCTGGGCGCGCCGCGCGGTTACATGATCTTCGAGTTCGACGGCAATGAGTACACCGACACCTTCAAGGCCACGGGCAAGCCGATCGAGGAGCAGATGTCGCTGTCCATGCTGTCGCCCACCTTTCTCGACTGGTATCGCACACTCAGAGGCTGGCTGGACAGCAACCCGCCGAACGAAGCCACGCCGCCGGTCAACATCAACGACCTGCCGGATACTCAGCAGGTGCTGACCAGCGAGATCGCCTCGACCAGCCTGGTGGCGAACGTCTGGAACGGCTCCCGGGATTCCGAGGTGACGCTGCAGATCGACGGTCATGCGCCGCTGGCCATGACGCGCACGCAACCCGGCACGGGCGAGGGCATCCTCGAAACCCTGGACCCCTTCTCGCTGATGCGGCAGTTGATGGTGGCGCGGTATGCGTTTGTCAGCGGCTCGGGCGATCCGCGCGCGCAAGGATTCGAGCGCTTCCGGGCGTCGCAATTCGGGCCGGCGGATCCGCGCCCCGTGTCCGCCGGCGATCTAACCGATCAGTCCAATCACGTGTGGACGGCGCCCCTGCCGGCTGACCTTGAGCAGGGCGTGCATGTAGCCCGCGTGGTTACCAAGGACGTTCACGGCCAGCAGTTCGAAGAGCTGCTGGTGTTCGAAGTCGTCGACGAGCGCCCGCCGGCCTTCTTCCGCACCGAGCTGTTTAGGCAAACGCCTTAAGCCGCGCTCAACGGTCAGACGCATAGGGAGCCGCACCGGCTCCCTATGTTTTTAGGAGAAGTGGATGTTTTTAGGAGAACCGGCGCGCATGGGGTAACGGCGCGCCTTGCACGGCCGCCGGGCCGTCAATTCAGCCGGCTGTGCTGCTCCTGCAGACGAAACACCAGCTGGCGCACGTCGCCGGTGTCGTCGTCTTCGGGCGCATGGTTGAGATAGTGGCGAAGATCCTTCAGCGCGGCGTTGTAACATTCCAGCGCATTGAGCATCAGGCCGCGATCGCGGTATTCGTTAACCTTTTCCGGATCGACCAGCAGGATCTTGGTGATGATGGCGATGGTCTTGTCCGCCTTGCCCTGTTGCTGATAAATCCCTTTCAGGTTGGATAGCATGCGCACCAGGATATGCTTGTTGGAGGCGGCAGCCAGAAACGGCGCGGGCGATTCGACATCCATGTCGAACACGCCCTGCAGGCGGTGTGTCAGGTCTGCCGCGCTTAACGAGATCCCGCGATTGTAGGGATCGATGACCACCTCGCCGCCGCCGTAGGGCAGTTTCACCAGGAAATGGCCGGGAAACGACACGCCCATCAGATCGAGCCCCAGGCGCCGGCCCAGTTCCATGTACAACACCGACAAGGTGATGGGGATGCCGCGCCGTCGCTCCAGCACCTCGTTCATGTAGCTGTTGCGCGGGTCGTAATAGTCGTTCGCGTTGCCGCTGAAGCCCAGCTCCATGAACAGGAAATTATTGAGCTGCCGTATTCTGAGCTGCACGTCCATGTCCGGCGTGATACGGCCGCGGATCTCCTGCGCCCACCCATCAAGCCGGGCGAGATAATGGGAGATGTCCAGATCCGGATACTCGTCGGCCGCGATCAACAGGGCCGCGCGCATCAGATCGACCTCCTCGTCCGGCCGGCTGATCTGGCGCCGGAAAGCCTCTTTGCAGTCCGCGTCCATAGGCAGTCATTCTAAAACGGGCTGTTCATATTTGTAAGCCGCTTTGCACCTCGCGCCGGACGAAAGGCACGGCTGAGGAAAGCTGCTGACAGCACAGAAGGCGAAAAACGTGCCTTATAAAACGGACATGGCGTCTCCCTTACTCAACGGCCCACGGTCGTTAAAAAAATGCGCGCGCTTTGGGGCTGCATCGCAGGAATTATCACAGGTTCACTGAACGCGTTGGCGTCCGCGCCGCTGCCTCGAAGGCAATCAGCGGTCGGTTAGAATGCCGGCCGCAGGAGTCTGGCGAGTCTGCCCCGCCGGACGGCGAACTTAACCTGATAGAGATCCCGTGACTGGCTGGCGGCCAGCAGATAATCGTCGCTGGTGCGCAACTCGTCCACCAGCCCCAGATCGATCGCGCGGGTGCCGTACCAGTGTTCGCCGGTTGCGACCTTGTCGATATCGACGCCGCTTCGATGCGTTCGTATAAACGCCTTGAACAGCGCATGCGTATCCTCGATTTCGGCGCGGGCCTTTTGCCGATCCGCTTCCGTGTTCTCGCCGAACAAGGTCAAGGTGCGCTTGTATTCGCCGGAGGTCAGCTGCTCGAAATCGATATTGTTTTCCCGCAGCCAGCGATTGAAATTGGGCAGCTGCGCCACCACGCCGATGGAGCCGAGAATGGCGAACGGGGCGGCGAGGATGCGATCCGCGACGCAGGCCATCAGGTAGCCGCCACTGGCGGCGATCTTGTCGACCGCCACCGTCAGGGGGATGCGCCTGTCCTTGAAGCGCAACAACTGCGACGCGGCCAGACCATAGGCGTGCACCATCCCGCCAGCGCTCTCCAGGCGCAGCAAAACCTCGTCGTCCGGCGTGGCCGCCAACAGTACGGCAGTGATTTCCTCTCTGAGCGAAGCCACCGCGGAGGCCCGCAGGTCGCCGTGAAAATCCAGCACGAAGGTGCGCTTCGCGTGATCCTTGTGGCGCTTGACGCGACGCCGCCCGGCGCCGAGCTTGAGGCGACGTACAAGCTGTTTTTCCTCGGGCACCACGTGCTCCAGCTTGCGCGCCATGGACTCGTAGCGCCGGTTCAGGTGCTTGACTTCCAGGCCGTCTGCCGAGCCCTTTCTGCCGCGCCTCGACATGCCCGCGACAGCGCCGGCCATCACCAGTATCGCGATGGCGAGGGTAATGAGCTTGGCCACAAACAGGCCGTATTCGAGCAGCAGGTCTGGCACGGAAGGGTCTTTTACGAATGCGATCTTGTGTATGATAGACGACCGTCTCGCGATTGAAACACTTGTCACGCCTGCCTTTGCTTTTGGCGTGAACGTTGACACTTCCGCGCCACCGGCATGCCCGGGCGTGCGCGGGTCGCCGCGGCAGCGGTCCAGCGTCGTCGCGGGCAATCAAAGGCGTCGGGTGCAGGATTGTAGTTGATTATCCGAAATTAACGCGACCCGCGGCGGCGTTTGGCAAAGCCCGCCGCGGCTGTCGCGGATAAAATTTCTGGCCCGGTTGGTGCGTTATGGTTTAGTTTTTGCTGCGTAGTTTAAGATACTATCCATTTTTTCACTTGCGGAGCACCGCATGCCTGAGGAGCCCTCCACATGAGTCTGAGCCAAGAAGAACTGGATGCGTTGATGGAACGCAAGGGAAAGATGCGCCGTCAGGCCTACGACGCGCGCAATGCGCAGGAAAACAAGGACGAGCTCTCCAAAGTCATCGTCGATAAATTCGTCAAGCTGCCCGAATACCAGAACCCGAAGGTCAAGACGGCCATGTGGTATCTGGACGTGCGCTCCGAGGTGCGTACGCGGCACGTCATCGCAGACGCGATCAAGAGCGACAAGAAGATCATCGTGCCCTACTGCACGGTCGACGAGAAAGGCGCCAACAAGCTGGGGCTGTGGTATCTGGAAAGCATGGACGAACTGGTCGTCGGCAAGTGGAACATCCTGGAGCCGCCGAAGGATCGGTGGGGCGAGAAAGGCAAGGAGGTCGAGCCGGAGGCGCTCGACATCGTCATGGTGCCGGGTGTGGGCTTCGATCGTCGGGGCGGGCGCATGGGCAACGGTCAGGGGTACTACGATCGTCTGCTGGAGCGCGCGCGTCTGGATGCGCCGCTCATCGCGCTGGCGTTCGAGGCGCAGATGTTCCCCGAGATCCTGGTGGGCCCGCATGATATTTTCATGGACAAGGTCATCACCGAGAAGGCGATTTACGAAGGCAAGGGGAGAAACTGATTTTGGCCGCAAAAATCGACGATACCTATGCCGAGGCGTTCAAAAGCATCTATGTCGAGTTTCTGATCACCGCGCGCGACCGCACCTGGGTGGAGCATGCGGTCAACGCCGCCACCGGGCACGGCTCCAGCACCATCATGTGCGATTGCGAGGCGGGGCTGGATCGCTACGTCGGGCCCGGCGGCGATGAATCTTTCAAGACACCTGACGGCCGTCCCGGCGCCGTGGTGCAGCTGCACCTGCCGCGCTTTCGAAAGGACAGGGTCGAGGCGCTGGAAAAGGCGGCGCTGTCGCGCATCAGCCAGAACGTGCTGACCACTCCGACGGCCGCCTGTTTCAATCTGCTGGATACCGACACGTATTATCAGATGGGGCGCAAGGTGGCCTACTTCGGCAACGGCTTCCAGACGCGGGAAGAGCGCTTCGGCCGCAAGGTGTGGGTGGTGCCGATTCTGGGCGGCGAGTTCGTCGTCGATCGCCGGCTGGGTTATACCGATGGCCTGATGGGCGGCAACCTGTGGCTGTTCGGCGATAGCGTGGACTCGGCGCTGGAAGCGGCCGAACGCGGAGTGAAGGCCGTGCATGATATTCCCGGCGTGATCATGCCGTTTCCCGGTGGCATCGCCGGCTCGGGTTCGACGGCGGGCAGCAAATACAAGTTCGCCATCGCCAGCACGTACACCAAGTTCTGCCCCAGCTTGCAGGATCACCCGAACGTCGAGGCCGGTCTGCCGGCGGGCGTCAAATCGGTGATGGAGATCATCATGAACGGCAAGGATCTGCAGGCGATCATCGACGCCACGCAGGCCGCCATCAAGGCGGCGGTGGACACGCCCGGGCTGAAGATGATCTCGGCCGGCAATTACGGCGGCAAGCTGGGAAAGAGCCTGATTTACCTGCACCCGGACAAACAGCCGGCCGCGTAAATCATCCATACGCGCCACGTCCGGTCTGCGTGGCGGCAGCATCAGTCTGAAGCTTGAGCGAGCCTTCAACGCTTCAGACGCGCCAGATTTGGCACATTGACCTTATACGTCATTCATTAAATATACAAAGGAAGCGATCATGCGTTACGGCCATAACCATTTATTCGTCCCCGGACCGACCAACGTTCCGCACTCCGTGCTGAGCGCGATGCACGTGCCGATGGAGGATCACCGCGCCTCCGATCTGCACGAGCTGACCAAGCCGCTGTTCGCGGACTTAAACAAGGTCTTCAAGACCACCAAGGGGCAGTCGTTCATCTTCCCGGCCACGGGCACCGCCGGCTGGGAAGTCGCGCTGGCCAACACGTTATCGCCGGGCGACAAGGTGTTGTCGGCGCGTTTTGGGCAATTCAGTCACTTATGGATCGACATGGCCCAGCGACTGGGGCTGGACGTCGAGTTCTTCAACGTCCCCTGGGGCGAAGGCGCGCCGGTGGACAAGATCAAGAAGCGGCTGGCCGAGGACAAGGCCCACGAGATCAAGGCGGTCATGATCGTGCATAACGAGACCGCCACGGGCGTGACCAGCGATATCCCGGGCGTGCGCAAAGCCATGGACGCAGCCGGCCATCCGGCGCTGCTGTTCGTGGACGGTGTGAGCTCCATCGCCAGTATCGATTTCCGCATGGATGAATGGAAAGTGGACATGGCGGTGGCGGGCTCGCAGAAAGGTTTCATGCTGCCGGCGGGTCTCGCCCTCGTCTGCGCCAGCCAGAAGGCGCTGGCCGCGCGCAAGACCGCCAGGCTGCCGCGTTGCTTTCTCGATCTAGAAGATCACATCAAGACCAACGCGCAGGGCTTTTTCCCCTATACCCCGTCACTGCCGATGTTGCGGGGTCTGCGGCACTCGTTGGACCTGCTGTTCGAGGAAGGCCTGGAGAATGTCTTCGCCCGCCATCACCGGCTGGCGGAAGGCGTGCGCCGGGCGATCAAGGCCTGGGGCCTGGAGCTGTGCGCCAAGCAGCCGAAGTGGCACTCCGATACCGTCAGCGCGATCATGGTGCCCAAAGGCATCAATGGCGCGGACGTCATCGACATCGCTTATCGCAAATACAATGTGGCGCTGGGCGCGGGTCTCACCGAGGTGGCCGGCAAGCTGTTCCGCATCGGTCATCTGGGCGATCTGAACGAAGTGAGCTGCTGCGCGGCGCTCGCCGCCGCGGAAATGGCCATGCTGGATGTGGGCGTCAAGATCAAACCCGGCAGCGGGGTGGCTGCCGCGATCGAGTACTACCGCAAGAACGCGCCGGCGGCCGACGACAAGAGCACAGCAGGACAGGCCCGGGCGATGAAGTCCGGCATGAAGAAAACCGCTTAAGCGAGGCCACGCAATGAGCCACACCCGTTACGAACCCAGCAAGGTCAGATTGCAACGCAGCGAACTCGCGGTGCCCGGCTCCAATCCGGGCATGTTCGAGAAGGCCGCCAACAGCAATGTCGATTTCATTTTTCTCGATCTCGAAGACGCCGTGGCGCCCGACGACAAGCCCAAGGCGCGCAAGAACATCATCGAGGCGCTCAACGACATCGACTGGCGGGCCAAGGAAAAGACCATGTCCATCCGCATCAACGGGCTGGACACGCATTACATGTACCGCGATGTCGTGGATATTCTGGAACAGGCAGGCCAAAACCTGGACACCGTTCTCATCCCCAAGGTGGGCGTGCCGGGTGACGTTTATCTGATCGACTGCCTGATCACCCAGATCGAGGAGGCGATGGGCTTCGAGCACAAGATCGGCATCGAAGTGCTGATCGAAACGGCGCTGGGCATGGCCAATGTCGAGGCCATCGCCACGTCAAGCAAACGGCTGGAGGCGATGCACTTCGGCGTCGCCGACTACGCGGCCAGCAACCGCGCGCGCACCGTGAACATCGGTGGCCTGAACCCGGATTATCCCGGTGACCAGTGGCACGCGGCCATCACCCGCATGACCGTGGCCTGCCGCGCGTACGGCCTGCGGCCGATCGACGGCCCGTTCGGCGATTTCAAGGATCCGGAAGGTTATACCCTGGCGGCCAAGCGCGCCGCGGCATTGGGTATGGAGGGCAAATGGGCCATTCATCCCAGCCAGATCGAGCTCGCGAACGACGTGTTCACGCCACCCGAAGCCGAAGTCGAAAAGGCCAAGCGCATCCTGGAAGCGCTGAAGGAAGCCGCGCGCCAGGGCAAGGGCGCCGCGCAGGTCGATGGCCGCATGATCGACGCGGCCTCGGCGCGGATGGCCGAAAACGTGGTACGCACCGACAAGGCCATAAAAGACAAATCGAAATAGCGGTCAGGTTCGCGCCGATCGGGGCTTCCGGTCGGCGCGAACGCTTAACCGCGCAAACGCTTAAAGCCGATACCAACACCCGCTGCTGCGGGCAGGCGCGACACTAGAAACTGGAGGCTAACCGTGGACATCCACGAATATCAAGCAAAAGAACTTCTATCGGGGTTCGGCGTGCCCATCGCCGCGGGCGGACTGGCGTACAGCCCCGAGCAGGCCGTCTACCGCGCCAAGGAGATTGGCGGCGACAAATGGGTCGTGAAGGCGCAGATCCATTCCGGCGCGCGCGGCAAGGCAGGGGGCATCAAGGTCTGTTCGAACGACCGCGAGATCTGGGACGCGGCCGACGAATTGCTAGGCAAGCGTCTGGTGACCCATCAGACCGGGCCGCAGGGTAAGGTCGTCTATCGCCTGTACGTGGAGGCGGGCACTGCCATTGACCGCGAAATCTACTTCGCGCTGGTGATGGATCGGGCTCGCGAACGCATCGTCGTGGTCGCCTCCGCCCAGGGCGGCATGGAGATCGAGGAACTCGCCAAGGACAAGCCGGAGGCCATTATGCGCATCGCTGTGGAACCTGCAGTCGGCCTACAGGCGTTCCAGGCGCGCGAGCTCGCGTTCGGCCTCGAGCTGCCGACCGCATTGATTTCGCAGGCCGTCACGGCCTTTACCGGCGCGTACCGCGCGCTGCGCGATCTGGACGCAAGTCTGGTTGAGATCAACCCGCTGGTGGTCACCAAGGACGGCCGTCTGCTGGCGCTGGACGCCAAGATGCAGTTCGACGACAACGCCCTGTTCCGGCGCCCCAACATCTCCGAGTTGCGCGACAAATCGCAGGAAGACCCGCGTGAGACCAACGCCTCCGATCGCGGTTTGAACTACGTCGGGCTGGACGGAGACATCGGTTGCATGATCAACGGCGCCGGCCTTTCCATGGCGACCATGGACATGATCATGCAGGCGGGCGGCAGCCCAGCGAACTTCCTGGATATCGGCGGCGGCGCCTCGCCGGATCGGGTCGCCAAGGCATTCCGGCTGGTGCTATCGGACGAAAAGGTCAAGGTTTTCCTGGTCAACATCTTCGCGGGCATCAACCGCTGCGACTGGATTGCCGAGGGTGTGGTGCAGGCCGTGCAGAAGATAGATATGAAAATTCCGCTGATCGTGCGGCTTGCAGGCACCAACGTTGAACAGGGCAGAAAGATTCTCAAGGAGAGCAAGTTTCCCTTTATCATGGCCGAAACCTTGGCCGAGGCAGCCGAAAAAGCGGTCAAGGCCCGTAACGAGGTCGTGGCCAAGAGCAAGGCTTGAGCCGGCGCGGAGATATAAACATGGCAATTCTTATTGACGAAAAAACGCCGGTCATCATCCAGGGCTTCACCGGCAAGATCGGTACGTTTCATGCTCAGGAGATGATTGATTACGGCACCAACGTCGTGGGCGGCGTGACACCCGGCAAGGGCGGCACCAAGCATCTGGACCGGCCCGTGTTCAATACGGTCAAGGACGCGGTCAAGGAGACCGGCGCGCGGGCAAGCATCCTGTTCGTGCCGGCGCCGTTCGCGGCCGATTCCATCATGGAGGCTGCCGACGGGGGCATCAAATACTGCGTGGCCATCACCGATGGCATCCCGGCGCAGGACATGATCCGCGTCAAGCGCTACATGCGCCGCTACCGGTACGAGGACAAGATGATCCTCACCGGCCCGAACTGCGCCGGCACCATCAGCCCCGGCAAGGCGATGCTGGGCATCATGCCGGGTCACATTTACATGGAAGGCAACGTCGGCGTGGTGGGCCGTTCCGGCACCTTAGGCTATGAGGCCGCCGAGCAGATGAAGGAGATAGGCATCGGTATCTCGACCTCAGTGGGCATCGGCGGGGATCCCATCAACGGCTGCTCGTTCCAGGATGTGTTCGCGCTGTTCGAAGAGGACCCGGAAACGAAGGCCGTATTGATGATCGGGGAAATCGGCGGACCGCAAGAGGCCGACGCGGCCAGGTTCTTCAAGGAGAACATGAGCAAACCGGTCATGGGTTATGTCGCAGGCCTGACTGCGCCTACGGGCCGCCGCATGGGCCACGCCGGCGCGGTCATCTCCGCCAGCGGCGAAAGCGCGGCCGAGAAGGTGGAAATCATGAAGGAAGCCGGTATCGTGGTCGTGCCGAGCCCCGCGGAGTTTGGTGAAACGGCCAAGGCCGTGTTGAGCAAGGTGACTTGATCGAATAGTGGTGCAATATTCGGGGCAAAGCAGGCGCGGGGCACGCGACCCAGTCGTCAAGGTGCGCACCTCAGCGATTCTTGCTTTGTACGCTCAGTTAGCTAGGAGTAATCCATGGCAAAGCCTAAAGTCATCGTCACGCGCAAATGGCCCGCGGCGGTCGAAGAAAAGCTTAAAAGTCGCTACGACGTAACGCTTAACGAAAGCGACCAACCGCTCAGCGCGTCCGAGCTCAAAGCCGCGATGCGCGACGCCGACGCGGTCTGTCCCACCGTCACCGACAAGATGACGGCCGAAGTGCTGGGTGCGGACAACCGCAGGGCGAAGATAATCGGCAACTTCGGCGTCGGCTTCAACAACATCGATATCGACGCCGCCAAGGAACACGGACTGGTCGTCACCAACACGCCTGAGGTGCTGACTGACGCCACCGCCGATCTGGCCATGACCCTGCTCTTGATGGTCGCGCGCCGCGCCGGCGAAGGCGAACGGCACGTGCGCGGCGGTCACTGGACGGGCTGGCGGCCGACGCACATGATGGGCGCCCAGGTCACCGGCAAGACGCTGGGTCTGATCGGCATGGGCCGCATCGCGCAGGCGATGGCCAAGCGCGCGCATTACGGCTTCGGCATGAAGATCATCTTTCACGACCCCTACCCGCCCAGGCCGGAAGCCATAAAAGGCCTGGACGCGGAAAGCCACGACAGCGTCGAAGCGGTGCTTAAAGCGGCGGACTTCGTCTCCATTCACTGCCCCGGCGGCGCCGCCACGCATCATCTGCTCAACGCCAAGCGTATCGGTCTGATGCAGCGGCACGCCTTTCTGATCAACAGCGCGCGCGGCGACGTGGTCGACGACAAAGCCCTGATCGACGCGCTGAAGGCCGGCGCCATCGCGGGTGCCGGGCTGGACGTGTTCGAGCAGGAACCCAGGGTTAGCGCGGCGCTGCTCAAGATGGAGAACGTCGTCACTCTGCCCCATCTGGGCAGCGCCACCACCGAGACCCGCGTCGCCATGGGCGAACGCGTGCTGAGCAATCTGGAGGCCTTTTTCGCAGGTCAGGAACCGCCCGACCGCGTCGCCTGAATCCACACCCCCGCCGGCGCGCCGGCGGGTTTGGTCATCGCTCCTCGCGCAGCGCATAACATATGGTTAATCGTGGCCCATCCAGCGACGCCTCCGCCGGCGAATCAGCGCCCGTGGAATTGAACCAGTTGACGGGCGCGCCGCTGGGCACGGGTTCGGCCGATTACGCCGAACAGATCATCCAGCTGCTGGAGACGCTGTTCCACGATGTGATAAGGGTCCGCAATCCCGAGATCGATCCGATCCTGAAAGGCGAGCAATCGATTCCGGAAGGCGATCGCAATGTGCTGCTGCGCAGCTTGCAGGCGCACGGTATCTGGTTCCGGCTGCTGTCCATCGCCGAGCAGAATCTGGTGATGCGCAGCTTGCGCCACACGGAAATCGAGCGCGGCCCCGAGCATGTGCCCGGCACCTTCGCCTATGTCTTTTCGGAGGCCGCCAAGGCCGGCATGTCCGCCGGTGAAATCCAGACCATGCTGGGCTCGGCGCGCATCCGGCCGGTGATCACGGCGCATCCCACCGAGGCCAAGCGCATCACCGTGCTGGAGATCCACCGGCGCATCTTTCTGCTGTTGCGCGAGATCGAGCTGACGCGCTGGACGCCGCGCGAACGCAAGGCGCTGATCGACGATCTGCGCACCGAGATCGATCTGCTGTGGCTGACCGGCGAGATCCGGCTGGAAAAACCGACCGTCCAGCAGGAAGCCGAATGGGGCCTGCACTTCTTCAACGACGCCCTGTTCGAGGGCATCGCCAACATCGAGGATCGACTGGAAGAAGTGCTGGCGGAGAACTATCCGGGCCATCACTTCGCCTTGCCGCCGTTCTTTCAGTTCGGCTCGTGGATCGGCGGCGACCGTGACGGCAATCCGTTCGTCACCAACGACACCACGCGCGAGATCCTGCGCTTGTATCGGCAGGCGTGCCTCAAGCGCTACCGGCAGGAATTGCAGCGCATCGTCCCGCGTTTGAGTCTGGCCGCGCACGCGCTGGAAGTCCCGGAGGAATTCCTCACCGCGCTCAGCGAGCAGCTGGCGCTCAGCGGCGTAGGCGAACAGATCGCCGCGCGCAACCCCGGCGAGGTCTTCCGCCAGTTCACCACCTGCATGCTGCGCAAGCTGGAAGCCACCATCAACGCCGACCAGCGCGGCGCCGAGTACACACTGTCGCAGCACCGCTACGGCGCGGCCGACGAGCTGATCGAAGATTTGCGCACGCTCGAAAACGGGCTGATCCGCGCGCGCAGCGAGGGCATCGCCCGTAACATGGTCAAACCGCTGCGGCGCCAGGTCGAGGCGTTCCGTTTCCGCACCTTCAGCCTGGACTTGCGCGAAAACACCGGCAAAACCAACGCGGCGCTGGCCGACATCTGGAAACAGATCACCGGCGGCAAGGAGCCGCCCAAACCCGACTCCGAAGAATGGAAGCAGTGGCTGCTGGCGGAGCTGGTGCGGCCGCTGGAAATGATGCCGAGCTTCGGCCTGCCCGAATCGACGGAATCCACCTTGGGCATGCTGCGCATGGTGTGCGAGATGCGCGACCAGGTAGACCGCGACGCCTTCAACGGTTTCGTGCTCAGCATGACGCGCACCACCGCGGACGTCCTGGGGGTCTACCTGCTGGCCAAGTACGCCGGTCTGTTCACCGACGCCGAAGGCATCGAGAGCTGCCAGATCATGGTGATCCCGCTGCTCGAAACCATCGAGGATTTGCGCAACGGCCCGGCCATTCTGCACGAGCTGCTGGGCGTGCCCGTGGTGCGTCGCACCTTGCTGCGCGAGCTGGGCGGCGT
This sequence comes from Gammaproteobacteria bacterium, assembly GCA_050740315.1. GTDB lineage: Bacteria > Pseudomonadota > Gammaproteobacteria > JACCYU01 > JACCYU01 > JACCYU01. The sequence continues at coordinate 42,898 of JBOIDC010000009.1, forward strand.
GCAGGAAGTCATGGTCGGCTACTCCGATTCCAACAAGGACGGCGGCTTTCTGTGTTCCAACTGGGAAGTCGCCAAGGCGCAGACGCGCTTGAAAAAGGTCGGCGAAGCGCGCCGGCTGCCCATCTCGTTTTTCCACGGCCGCGGCGGTTCGGTAGGCCGCGGGGGCGCGCCCACCGGGCGCGCGATCGCCGCGCAACCGCCCGGCACCATCCATGGCCGCATGCGCGTGACCGAACAGGGCGAGGTGGTGTCGACCAAGTACGCCAACCGCGGCGTGGCCCAGCACCAGATGGAATTGCTGTGCGCCAGCGTGCTGGAACACAGCCTGATGTCCGGGCGCGACAAGGCGCTCAAGGTGAACCCCGAGTTCGACGAAGTGATGGAGGCGCTGGCCGGCCTCTCGTTCACGGCGTATCGCGGGCTGATCGAGCAGCCCGGACTGGTCGACTTCTATCAGGCGGCGAGCCCGGTGGACGAACTGGCGCTGCTCAAGATCGGTTCGCGCCCGGCGCGCCGCACCGGCGCCATGACTCTGGATGACCTGCGTGCAATCCCATGGGTGTTCGCCTGGAGCCAGAACCGCATGTTGATCCCGGGCTGGTACGGCGTGGGCACCGCGCTGGAGCAGATCATCGCGGTGCGCGGTGAGCTGGGGAAAGAGCTGCTGTGGCGCATGTTCGCCGAATCACGCCTGTTCCGGCTGATCATCGACGAGACCGAGAAGACGCTGCCGCTGGTGGATCTGGACATCGCGCGCGCGTACGCCGAACTGGTGCCGGACGAAGCGTTGCGCGAGCGCACCTTCGCGATGATAAAGAACGAGTACGACCGGACGGTCGCGATGGTGCTGGCGGTCAACGGCACCAGCGAGATCTGCGCGCGCTTCCCGCGTTACCGCGAGAGCCTGGCGCGCCGGCTGGATATCATCAACCAGGTCGGCCATCAGCAGGTCAAGCTCATCAAGCGCTTCCGCAGCACCGACAAGGAGGACCCGGGACGCCGGGAATACCTGGTCTCGCTGCTGCTTTCCATCAACTGCGTCGCCGCAGGTCTGGGCTGGACGGGTTGAGTGAACGTGGGTTAGCGGCGCACGCGTAACCCGCCTGTTCGACGGGTTACGGCCTGACGGGCCGCCCTGCGCGTTGATACTTTAAGACTGCGAAGATACCGATGAAAAAACTGCTATTCCAGCTCGATACCGACAGCATGCCAAGCGTGTTCGATACCGTTGTGGCCTACGACGGCGGCGCGGACCACGTGAAGACCTATGGCGGCGTGAACCCAGACAACGTCAGCGCGCTGGTCGACGGCGCCATTTTCACCCGCTCGCCGAAAGAGAAAAAATTCACGGCCCTGTTCGTCGGTGGCGGCAACATGGAAGCCGGCCAGAATCTCTTGGCCGCCGTGCGCAAGAAATTCTTCGCCGACTTCAAGGTCTCGGTCATGTTCGACAGCAACGGCAGCAACACTACGGCCGCAGCGGGCGTGGCGTTGCTGGGCAAGGCCCAGTCGCTCGCCGGCAAACGCGCCGTGGTGCTGGCCGGCACCGGCCCGGTCGGACAGCGCGCCGCGGCGCTGCTCGCGAAGGAAGGCGCGAAAGTAACGATCACGTCGCGCGACCTCAAGCGCGCGCAGGCGGCGTGTAAATTGATCGAGGAACGTTTCGGCGTGAAGCTTGACGCCGCCGCGACCGCCGACGATGCGTCGCGGGCAAAGGCGCTCAAAGATGCGCAGATTGTATTCGGCGCCGGCGCGGGCGGCGTGCGGTTACTGGCGGAAGAAGACTGGAAGGACAATCCGACCCTCGAGGCGCTGGCCGATACCAACGCCACCCCGCCGCTGGGCCTGGAGGGCGTGGACATGATGGACAAGATCAAGGAACGCCACGGAAAAAAAACCATCGGCGCCATCGGTCTCGGTGCGCTGAAGCTCAAGCTGCACCGCGCCTGCATCGCCAGACTGTTCGAGAGCAACGACCAGATCATCGACGCCGAGGAGATCTACGCGGTCGCCAAGGAAATGGCCGCGGACTGAGCAGGGGCGTATCCCAAACGATCACCGAAGCGGAGAATCAAGTACTTGAGATATATCTCAAGTCTGGAGCTTGTCCCTTCGACAAGCGCAGGCGCTCAGCATCGCCGCCGGACTGCTTCAGAATAGTCGTGATAGCTTCCAAGCTTCGTCTATTTGCCTGAATCTTGCCGTTCCCCGATCGACTGATACAAGGCCAGGGTCGCGGCTGTCGGCTTACGATTGAGGTTCATCGCCAGCCGGCGCTTGCAGATCTCGAACGCCTGACGCGCCTCCTCCGGCGTGCCGAGCGCGATGAAGCTGCGCATCAGGCCCTGGTAATACTCCTCGCGCAACACATCCGTTTCCAGACCTTGTTTGTACAGGGTCACCGCGCTGTGGTGATCGCCGTCCCGCTGGCAGGCCATGGCCAGACGGGTCAGGGCGCTGGCATAGCGAGCCTGCAGCCGATCGCGCATGGGCAGGGCCCATGGCGTGTCGGTCTCGTTCGAAAGAAAGTTGCCCTTGTACAGCGCCAGGGCCTGGCGCAGAGAATCCCGGTCCGTCACGGGCTCGGTGCGTGACCCGCGCGCTTTGCCAGCGCCTCGAACGCCCAGGCATCGACCCAGCAGCGGGCGGTGTCCAGACTCAGCTTGCCGCCTTCGAGCCGGATAAGCTCGTGGCCCACGATCTTGCGCAGGCGGTTGAGTGCCGTGGAAAAGGCGTTGCGCGCCGCATCGGCCTCATCGTCCGGCCACAACGCGTCGAGCATGCGAGCCTCAGTTACTTCCCGGCCGCCCAACGCGATCAGCGCCTGCAATATCTGCAACGGCCGGCGCGGCGGCTTGCGGCCGAAGGTCACGGGCACGCCGTGCTTTACCAACCGGAACGAACCGAGTGTGTAGACCTTGAGCGCCCAGGGCCATGCCTCCAGATGCGCAGGCGGTGCGTTTCCGGCAACGCCCGGGTTGGCCGCCAGAATCTTGCGCGCGTAGTCGGGCTCCACGTCGTATTCCAGCGCCCGCGCCGCGAACAACCGCAAGGGTCCGGGGGCATAACCCATATGCAAAAGGGTCTGTGCCCGCATCAGATTCATTGCCTCTTGTAAGGCTTGTTTGGCCGCCTCGGCCGAAAGGTGCTGGCAGGCATACAGGGCCTGGGTAATCAGTCTGCTCGTCTCCAGCCAGCGCGAACCCAGGCGATTAACCCAGCTGGTCGCAGCATCCAGCGCCTCGGCCGCATGCGCGCTTCCCTTGATGACCTCCAACAGCGCTACGGTAGTGAGCGCCCAGGCTTGCATGAAGGGGCTGCCGGCGCGCTCGGCCGCAGCCAGCGCCTCGCGCGCGTGGTGCATGGCCTGCTCGCTATCGCTCTGCTCCAGGGCAATGTCCGCGCAGAGCCGATGATAGTAATGCGCGCCGTACGGGCCCTGTATCGCGGGATCATGTTCCAGCCGGTCGCGCGCCCGCAGGGCGCCTTGCAGGTCGCCGTGCGGAAGCCGTGCAAGGCCGCCCCACGTGTACAGAATGACATCCCACGTAAACAGACCCAGTTCATGCGCCTGGTCGATCGAAGCCTGAAAGATGGCGGCCGCGCGCAACGAATCTCCAGTTGCGTACGCGTAAAGCCCCCTCACCAGGTCAGTCAGGATCATGACGAAGGGATCATCGACCGGGTTCGCCAGTAACCGTTCAAGGTGCTGAATCCGCCGGGCGGCTTTCGGCACCTCGTCGTGTGTCAGCTCCAGAAACGCGACCCGCGCGTGCGCGTCCACTTGGAGACGCAGATCGTTCGAGGCGTCGGCCAGGGTCAGCGCCCGTGCGATCCATTCGCGCATTCTGGGGTGGGCGGGATTACGCCAGTGGAGGGCGCCGACCGCGTTCAGCAAGACCTCACATTCCAGCGCCGGCGCAGGCGCTTCGGCGTTCAGCAGCGCCTCCAGCTGGTCGATCCAGGGATCGTAGCGGCGGTAGTCATCCCAGGTGAAGCGGATCCCCCGGCACACCCCGCACCAGGCGCGGTAAATCCCCTCCACTTGCCCGATCTCTTTGAACCTGTGGTACGCCCGCTCCATCCACATCTGGCTTTCCGTCGCCGACTCGAAGAGCCGGCAGGCGCCCTGCCAGTAGGCCAGCCACGGCTTCGCATCGAATGCCTCGTCCGGGAACTGGGCGAGCCATTGCCCCACCAGGCGGTGTCGGCCGTGATTGATCAGTTCGGTGGCATGCTGAGACAGCAGCTCTCCCAGCTGTAACCAGCGCCGGGCGGTCGCGAGCAGATCCAGCGCCGACTCGATCTGCCCATCGCGCGCAAGCAAACCGGCCGCGCGGACCTGCAATTCGGCCAGCGCCTCCGGCCCATGGGTGCGCGCCAGCTCTTTGAGCAGATACTCGCGAAACAGCGGATGAAACTCGTAGGCGACGGTCGCGCCGTCGTAGCGCGTGGTGAAGGTGTTGCGCCGGTGCAGGCGGCCGAGCAGTTCGCCGGCCGCTTCAAAGCCCGTGAGTTCGGCCGCCAGCGTTGGTTTGATGACGGGCAGCAGGGCGCTCTCGGTGAGAAAGCGGGCGTCCTGCGCTGCGAGCCGTGACTGGATCTCGCCCGCGAAGTAGTCGAACACGGCATCGAGACCGGGCGATTCCAGTTGCCTTATATCGGCGCGACCCAGCCGGGCCCACTCCGAATACAGCACCAGCCCGGCGGCCCAGCCCCGGTTGGTGGCGAGCCAGTGCCCGAATTCGGCGCCATCGCTCACATCGTGGCCGCGCAGCCTTAGCAGCGCGAGCGCCTCGTCCTGGTTGAAGCCGAGTTCCGCCTGCTTGAGAATTGCGAGCTGCTGGTTGGCCTGCAAACGCATGTACGCGGGTGGCGGGAGATGGCGGCTGATGATGATAATGCGGCAGTCTGCCGGCAACTCGTTGACCGCCACCTGCATGACCTGATGCAGCGCGGCTTCCTCGGGCAACTCCTGGTAGTTATCGAATACCAGTACCGCGCGCTCCGGCAGGGCTGCGCCCATGTTTGTGAAGAAGCTGCGCGCGAAGGCGGTGAGACCGCGCGCGTATTCGGGGCTGTAGCGGGGCATATCCGCCGGCTCGGGCGCGGCGAGCTGCGCGGCCGACACGCTTAGATAGTGAAAGAAGGTGGCGATGTCTTCATCGCGCTCGTCCACCTGATACCACAAGACCTCACGGCCGCGCAGGTAGCCCGATACCAGCGAGGTCTTGCCAAAACCGGCCGGCGCTGCCACCCACACGACGGCATGTTCGGCCAGCAGGTCATCCAGCAATGCATGCAAACGCTCGCGCGCCAGCGGCCTGGCGAGCCGCGGCGGCGTGATCTTCGCCGCGCTGCGCCGCGCCACGGCGGTCGTGGCAGCCAAGACAGACCTCCCGGATCAAGAAACCTGCCTTAAGTCTAACTCATCGTCGCCTCTACAAAGCTGTCTCTCAACCACGCGCATCGCTTACCAGTAAGGTACGGGCGCGGGCGGCGGTGCGCCACAGGCGCAAGCGCCGGTCCCGCCGGCACAGTCGAACATATGCCCGCAGTCCGCGCAGCGGCGCCAGAACGCATTCGTGTGCAGCGGTGACCACACACTGGTAATGCCGCCGTCACCGAGCCCATTCTCCGCCTGAAAGAACCGCGTCATGGCGTGCTTGTGCGCATGGCTGGCGCTGCTGTACATGGCGCGCGAATGCTCGGGACTCTCCCAGGCGGCGACGGTAAACATGCGGTCGCCCCCCGTGGCCGTCAGCGCGCTGATGAATCCCGGCAGCTTGAGCATTTCTTTAAGAACCTCCCGCCCTTGCTCGCGGATGGCATTGGTCTCCTCGTCGGAACGCGCCATCAGGCAGGTCGTACTCAACGCGCCCGGCCTGGACAGATTGCCCGACTGTACATAGGTGCTGCTGCCGAAGGCGAACGGGCCGAGGCGCTGCGGCTGGACGTTGACCTTGAGCCCGAGTTGCTCCGGTACGGCGCGCGAGTCGAAGTAGCCGGTCACCGAGGCGAGCTTGTTACCGTCCGGTTCCATGATGTCCACGCCGGGCAGGTCCACGGTGCGCCCGGCCGGCGGCAAGCCGTTGAACGCGCCCGTGTTGGTGCCAAGCATGCGCCATTCGGCGGCAAGGACGCCGTCGCCCGTGGCCGCTATTCGCCCGACCTCGAAACGCAGATCGGGAAACGCCGTCCATAAGCCCGTCGCATACGCGGCGATTTGCCCGCCCCGCAGGTTGTCGCCCGCCGTGGGATCGCAATAGGCGCCGCTGCCGGTGAAACAGGCCACAATGCCGGCGGCGTCGCGGCGGTTCCAGGCATCGAAATAGTCTTGTGCTGCCTTGGGGGTAATCATGATGGTTTCCTCGTGTAGCGTTCGCCGCCTTGTTCGCGGGTGAAAAATCGCTCGGCGCGCGAATCCGGTAGTAATCCAGCCATGCGCGGCGGCCACGCGCAAGAGATCGGTGTCGAAAATCATGGATCGGCGCGTGTAGCAGCCTCGCGCTGCGGCATCTGCGGTTTCGATTCCATCTGCGGCGTTTTGGCGCCGATTTTGCCGGAGTAGATAATGAACTTGAATGGATCGAACTCTTGGTATTTCTCCATGAGCTTCAGGTAGGTCAGTCGTTCGACGTCATCCAGGGACTCGCTTCCCGCGAATCTATCCCTTGCCCAGTCAAGCGCGGTCGCGGCGAGTTCGTACTTCCCTTCGGCAATCATCCGCTGCGTAGCTTCGACCAGCTGTGACTCCGACACGCCCAGGTAGTCGACGAGAATGGATCCCCGATCGGCCTGGCTCAGATAATCGACACCCTGCAGATCCGGTTGCCAGTAACCCACGTTCTGGTCGTAGATTCGATTGATGACGTTCTCGCGCATCACGATGTAGGGGATGTGAACAGCGGGGTCGCCGGTGACGAGTCCCGGGGGGATGAGATTGGCTTGTTGAATAGAGGCCCGGTCGGCCCCGCGCCGAATCGCGGCAAGAACCTGGTCGCGCAACCACGCCAGAGATGTCTTCAGCTCCGTCAGCATATCCGGAGAGGAGAACAGGCGAGTCAGCGGCTCGTGGCCGTGGAGCAGATGGCGCGGATTTTTCTGCGCCACCACGTCGATCGCATCCAGCAGCCCTTGCAGATTTCCCTCTTCGACAAAAGGGGCGCCGAGGTAGGGCATGATGAAGTCGCCGACAAACATCACGCCGTCATCGGGCATATAAATGAACAGCGCATCATCAGTTTCTCCGCTTCCATGAACGCTTGCGCAGTGGGCGCCGTGGGCGGGGTGAAGTCCGCGCCCCTGATCCAGGCTGCCGCTTTTATCGATGATGCATGTTCTTTCGTGTTCATGGCGTTACCGCGCCGCGCTTCCCGGGCTTTCAAAAATGCTGCACCGGTACCGCGCAAGAGTTTCGTGAGTACATGAGTCGGCTGCAAAATGCCCTGCGGCCGGGCCTGCGCCGGTCCCGTCCGACACAGGCTCTATCTGAACCAACGTTCAGTTCCGATCCATAACAAGCTCGATCCCTTCAACGACCTCTTCGCGCGCCGGCTGGTAGGCCTGTTTGAAGCTCCCGGCCCACAGCAGGTTTTTGCCGGCGGCCGGCCGCGTTACGGCGACCCCGGAAGGTGAACCGTCATACGCCTGCTCGAACCGACCCGCCCAGATCAGCGCATCCTGCGGTCTGGAACCCGAATTCGCCGACGGGCTGAATTGCTGATCACGAGTGGCTCCAGCGCTGTAGGCGCTGTCGAAATGCCCGGCCCAGATGGGCTGATGATCACCGGCCACGCTGGCCTGACCGCCGGCCGCCATCAACGTGGCGCTCAGGATAGCGATCGTGTTCAGTTTGGTGCGATTGGTCTTCATGGTGTGTCTCCTCAAGTCATGGTTGAACGATCTATCGAGCAGCATTTGCTCGATGGGGCCATGCTAAGGGGTCACCAGTTACCGATAGCGCACCGATCGGAAGATCGGATATCGGCTTGTATGTCGCTGTTTAGTTGGTATTTACGGGAGAGGCGAGGGCAATCGGTAACCCGGCTGGCGCGCATCTTCGCGCCACCCGCCGCCGATGATGAAACGCCCGTAGACGGTTACCGATTGCGTTACGGTGATACGACCTTCGGTGCGAGTCTTTCGCGAAGCGTTTCCGCATCGAAGACGTTGTTGGCGCCCGCTTGCCGTTTTTTGATGAGCGCGATGGTCGCGGTGGCGATCAGGTCACGCGAGGGTTCGACGCCTATCGGGTAGGCGTAATCGACGCCGGGACGCCCGTAATCCCGTCTGTAATAGCGAACGATCGGCGTGCGCACGCCCATGCCTGCCGCCGGCCCCACGCCGAACTGCGGCATCAGGTAAGCCGGTTCGATATTGACCAGCTGGCCGGCCGCGTTCGGCGCCACGACAAAGTATTCGTGCCCGGACGCCAGCGTGATTTCGGCCGCGCGCAACAGCAGTTGATCCCACAGCATCTGCGCCGAAGTCGCGGCGTTGCCAGAGACCGTGATGCGATACTCGCCCGCGCCGACCTGCTCGTCGCTATAGCCGTAGCCGCCATCGATCGATGCCTGGTAGGGCGTGGGTTTGAAGGTCGCGCAGCCGGCGAACGTTATGACGACAAAGGTCAAAATGTGGAACGCCCAGTATTTCATGACGGCTCCGAGCTCTATACAGCCTGATAAATGTGAAAACGCGCGCCGATCACCGTCGCCGCATACATCAAATTCAGACCACCGAGCTTGCGTTATGCTCCGTCTTTACGCGCTCATGCTCCCTTGTCGCTCCACCCTTGGCTCAGAAATAGTTTTCGATCGTCAGAATCCAGTACCTGCGCGCAAGATTCCCAGTCCACGTGTGTCACGTTGTGATAGCGGACGTTGTATGGATGCTCTTCAGGAACGGCGTCTATGGTTTGTCGCGCATGCTCAAGCTCGCCCAGCGCCACATCGATCCACACATCCTCCAGCACATCCGGCAACTGGCCGAAAAGGCTGGTGATATTTTCCAGTCGCTCGGACAGCAGCTGGTGCACGCGATCCTCGACCGAGCCGGCATAGCGCAGATTGTGAATATCCACTGTGTCGCGAAGCTGGCCGATGCGCTGAATGCGCCCCTTGCGTTGCTCAAGACGTGATGGGTTCCACGGAAGATCGAGGTTGATCAACGTACCGAGCCGCTGCAGATTAAGCCCTTCGGACGCGGCATCCGTGCCCAGCAGAATCCGCAGTTTGCCATCTCTCACACGCGCCTTTACGTCGTCTCTGGCGATACGGGTGAAGACGCGGCCTCGCATGACGCCGGACTTTGCCGCACCGGCGTAGATCCCGATATCCTCCAGCGGCAGCTCCTGCGTCAACTGGTTTGCGAGCCACCATACTGAATCAAAGTATTGGCTGAAGACAATGCAGCCGAGGGCCAGCCAGCCTTCGTCCAGCAGTTGGCGCCGTATTACGGCGTACTTCGGATCACGCTCCTGATTCGCTTCTAGGGTCTGCATGAACCGCGTCAGAATCGCGCGCTCATCGGCAGTGAGGGTGCGCAGTCGGCTGAGCGTCTCCTCGTCGTCTTCTACGTCATCAAGGTTTTCCCAGTCGCCCAGCATTTTTTCCACGGTTCGCCGACCCGCCTCCATGGTGCTGCCCACCCTGCGCAGCAATAAGGTACGGAAAAAACCAGTATTCGCGCGTTGTGCCAACAATCGACAGAATCCCTCGGCAAGCGCATAAGCATCTTGCAGAAAGGGCGGAAGCCGAACGGCGTCTTCGGCGCGCTCGCCGTGCAGGCGAACACGCACCGGCTTCAAGTAGGGCTCCCCCGTCTCGGGATCGATGCTGGTTTCAAGATACTTGCGCGTCCGCCTGATGATGTGCCGAATGAAAGGATTTGACTGCTCGATAAAGCTGCGAAACATGCGCTTTATTCTCGCCTTGTCGGGCGGGCGAAGCCGCTCAAAACTGCCGCCCGGCGCGAGCGCCTCGGCGTCCGTCAGCTTCAGGCTCCTCCGCAGCGCCCTGTAGTCCGGACCCTCGGCGCCGGGCGGCAGCGGATTGCGCATCCAGTTCCACATCTCCAGCTCGTCTTCGGTCGGCGCCTCCCTGCCCATCAACAGATTCAACGCGGCTTGTGGTTTGCGCCACCGGCTCCCATAACCGCCCAGCACGGCCTCCGAGCCTCTGGCCAGGGCGTCCAACAGATCCCACGCTTCCACCGGATGCAGTTGCACCGGCGTGGCCGTGGCTAACAACAGGCTCTTGGTGCGCCGCGAGATATCGTGAAGAAACTTGAGCAGGTTGTTGGGCTGCGGTGCGTCGTACTCTCGGCCAGGGGACAGATTGCGGCGGCGCGCGCGGTGGGCCTCGTCCAGAATTACACACTCGAATTCCATGTTCACGAGCCAGTCGCGAATCTCGGAACCGCTGGTGATAAGCCCGGTGGATACAATGCCCGTGCGCCTTGGGCAACGCCGGATTGCCTCGGGCCCAACGACCGGATATTCAACACCATTCTCAGCAATCCATCGCATGCCGTCCCACACTGCGGACGGCATGCCGAGAAGATTCCCTAACTCATCCTGCCACTGCCATACGAGCGGCTTTGGCGCCAGAACCAGTATCGGTTTGTCGCCGATCAAAGCCATGAGTTGAGCCGCCATCGCGAGTTGCAGCGTCTTGCCCAGACCGACCTGATCGGCCAGCACAAAGCGTGCGCCGTGCGCGCTTCGATGCGCATCGAAAGCAAGCCTTACAAAGTGCTTTTGATGCTCCCATAACCCGACTTCCTTACGGTAAACCGGCGACTCGATAACGGGTGCGGCCTCCAGCGGTCGCGCTCGCCACAGGTCGACCGTCGCGACAATTTCGCGGCGCGACAATCGTTCGATATCCTGGATCACAAATTCAGAAAGCGCGACCGCATAAGGAGACTCCCACAAAGCGTCGAACTCCTCCTGCACCCACGCCACCGCCTCGGGCGACTCGTCCTCCCAAAGCAATTCATAGTTAAGCCGCCAGGCGCTCAAGGATTCGTTCACGCTGCCCAGAAATGCGCTTTTGCGCCCGTCCGCGAGCGTAATGACGCCCGCCTTGCCATGAATCAAACCGAACTGCGCATCCGGCAATACGCGCACTGCCAGCTTGCCGGTAGCCAGAAAGTTGTGCAGCCTGTGGAATCGCTTGCTGGCGCCGTCTGGCAGATTCTCGGGCGCCGCCGCGCACCACTCCCGGCGCATGGCCGCCTGCGCCGCTTGCTGCGCGACCAGCACGTCCTGAGCATCGAGCGCGGAATTGCACACCATGCGTATCGGACCGGCGACCGATTCCAGCGCCTCACCGGCGACCTCGATAATGGAAGACGAGAAATAGCCAGCGATGCGATCGTAACTTCGCGCACCGGTAAGCCTGTGATTGAGAAAGCTCGCGTCGAGGCGGGCGCGGCGGGAGGAGAAACGGGTGATCACGAATCGGATAGACGCGCTCGTCAAAGAGGGCGTTGCCTGACCTGAGATCGATCAGCGACCGTAAACCGCCCCTGGAGAACGATGTTCTTATTGTTAATCAAGCTAAGGATATAGCGTCCCGGCTCCCCGGGATCTTGTGGAATAAAGCGGAGATATAAGACCCCATGCGGCGGCGGGAGCTTGCGTCTGTATATCAGCTCACCATAGTCGCGATCGAATGTAACCAGCACCCGCTTTTCTCTGTTTGCCAGTTCCATGACCTGCGTATCACCCGCGCCGGGGCAGTCTTCCATAACGGAGACTACCTCAAGTTTGGCGCTTCGCAGCACTGCCACACTGGCCGAGGGAATGTTTTCGTTAAGCAGAAAACGAATCACCTTGATCAGGCCTGGACCGAATACAGCGCCTCTTCACTCATGCACTCGGCGGCGAAGGCAAAAACGGCCTGCAGCGCCTCCCTGGTCAATGTCGGATAGTTTTGCAGCACCTGCTCCTCGGTCCAGCCGTTGGCGAACAGCCCCAAAATGAATTCCACAGACAGTCGGGTACCCTTCACGACCGGCTTGCCAAGCAGGACGTCAGGATTCGAGTAAACGTAGTGGTGCCAGTTCATGTTCTTGCTCATATGTTTGCAAGCGTAAAGCTTACACTACACGTAACCATTCTCTACAGCGCCGGCCAGCGGAGGATTTCCGCCTCGGTCATACCGTCGGCAATCATGCTAACCGCCGTGGCTACCGGTATACGCACACAACGGATGCACTCCGCCCATCTGCTGGAGATTTACCGTAATGCGCGTGTTCTTCCTGCCCTCAATCTCCGGGGGTCCAGTTCCGCCGATTAAATATGATCATTCTCCACCGCGCCGGCCAGCAGGCGCGCGGCGGCGGCGTCGCGTTGCCAGTGCGGCATCGGCATCCCGGCCAGGTAGCGCGCCAGCGCGATGATTTTCTCGCGCTGCGACCAGTAGTCGGCGATCTCGGTTTTGAGCCAGGTCATGCCTTGTTTTGTTTCCTCGTGTTCCGCCACGCGGAACACCGCGAACAGCACCTGACGCAACAGCGTTGCCCCGAATCCGTCCCCGCCAAGGCCTCGGCGCTTGAACTCGGACGCGGTCTTGAGCCGCGTCTGGTTGGCCTTGCCGCTTTGTAACATATCGCGATAATCGCGTACGCCGAAGCCGCGCGCGAACTCCTGAAACACACCGCTGCGGTAGTCGCCATGAGATTCCACCTCCAGCCCCTTGAGATAAAACTTTTCCTCCGCGCTCAGCCGCCGCCAAAAAGGCTTGTCGATACCTTTGGGCACCAGGAAATTGCTGGCGGTCCTGACCGCGTCCTCGATAAGCTGCTGGATGGGCGATTCCTCGCCGCGCCTGCGCTCGCGGGCAAGCTCGTGGCTTACGTCCAGCTCCTCGATGCCCTGGTACTGTGTCAGAACGCGCAGCGCGGCGGCATAGGCCGCAAGTTGATAGTCGGCGTCGCTGAAATTGGGGTCGTCCTTGTCGTCCAGGCCAAGCATCGAGGCGAGCTGCGCTTCCACTTCGATCTCCACCTGCGGAACGATCTCGTCGAGAAATACGGACTCGGTGGACATCTGTTTGCGCAGCACCATCAGCACCGTTCCTTGCACGTAGTTGCCTTCCTTTAGCGCGGATTCGGTCTCCGTAGCAATGGTCCACGCGGCGGTGACTCTCAAGCCCGCCGCCCACAGGATCAACGCCAGATCCGCCCACACGGCGGCGTTCTGGTGCGTGAACATGACCACCTGCAGACCATTGTCCGGCATGTGGGCGGCGAGGTTGCGGTAAGAGTCGACCATGCCCTGCCGGAATTCTTTTCCCGATCCGCGGATGGCTAACGCGCGCTTGCTGTCCGTGTACCAGCCGGGGAACAATTCTGGCAGGTGCTTTTCGTACCAGGCGAGAAAGAACTCCGACAGCTCGTGGTAGTTGATGGCGTCGGCGTAGGGGGGATCGGTGATCCAAATGTCAGCGAAGTTGCGATTTGCCCTAACGTCCAAGCTAGCTGTCTCGCTCCGCGCGTACGTCGCTACGGCAGGTATGTGCCGACAATAAGTTCCCTCTAAAAGAACCATAGGTCTGACGCCATAGTTTAGAAATGTGTTCAACGCTTGGTTGTAAAAAGTTTGGGCAATCGATCCGATACCACCACTCCGCGCCAAGTTTGGAATCCACTGCGAAAGTCGCGAATTCCAATTGCAACAAGCGCCCACTGATAACAGAGAAATAATCCTTTCAACCCGGCGTTCTGCGCTGAAGACATCATCGGCGCTTGCCGATAACGTGGCATGTACCAGCAACTGGCGCGGCGTAAAGAGATGATGCCAATGCGTCCAGCCGCGCTCTCGCATGAGCCTCGTTGTCTCATCGCCCGGCACGATCTGCCGGCTGGGGATATAGCCCTTGGCCTGCCAGTCGGCGAAGCGCTCTCGTAACAACTCCAGCACTTTTTGCTCGCGTTCCAGATCCGCGTCGTCTGGCGCCCGATAGTGACGGGTGCGCTGCTCCTTGCCCTCATCATCCAGCCAAGTCTCGATCCAGCGGATGCAGTAGAGGCGCTCCTGAAAGACATCATCGGGGCGAGGCACAACGTCTTCGTTCGCCCATGGGCGCAATCCAGAGCTGGACGTGAGGACGGCAGTATAGTCGCCGCGCACATGCGAGATCGGAGTCGACTGGCCGCAATGAGGACATTGCAAACGCGACCTCGCCACTGTTCCTTGTTTCGCAGCCTGAAATTCAGCCTTCGTAACTGCGTTCTTAACGTCAACGTCAAAACAACGCTTAGTTTTATTTTCCTTGAGTTCACCGATAACTTGATCCTTTTCGGCGATGACCCACGTAGGCGCTAGGGGCACCTTCCAGCCACATTCAGGGCACGTGCTCTCGATGCAATACAGGTAGGAGTCGGCGCGCCAGCCCTGCTCGTTGCGCTCGATGCCCCATTCAATAATCTGCCGGTCCACCGCCTCGAATAATTTTTGCTGCGCTTCGCGCACTTGTTTGGCGACTTCGTCGCCGCCGCCGACGATATTAAGCGCGCCCCATGTCAGCAGCGCGGCGATGGGATTCAGATCCGAACCATAGGCTTCGCAGCCCATGCGTGCGGCCTCGAAGGGAACGCTGCCGCCACCGCAGAACGCGTCGCCCACGCGCGGCACATGACCGAATCGCCTTTGCCCCAGTTCGCGTATAAGCTCGGGCAGGCAGCTGGCGCTAGTACCGAGGTGTGCGTTGATTTCCTGCCAGGCTTCGTCTGACGGCCCGTCGATCTGTTCCGGGCGATCGCAGTAGGGGAGCTTCTCGTCGTAGCTCAGACGCTCGAACACCAGCCGTTGAAGCGCGGTTTTCTCTTCGCGTGTTGTTCCTTCTTCGTACGCGGGCCGCTGCGGGTCGGCGTCGGCTTTGAACCACCGATGGCGTTCCGCCGGTTTGAGGCGGGCATACAGCTCCCGCAGGGGAATGCCCTTGCTCTTGCGCAGCCATAAGCCCTCCGCGTCCATGGTGAGTATCTTCAAGAAGATCTCACGATCCTTCTGTGTGTCGCCAGTTGCGGGCATGAGCAGGCCGACTATCGTCGCGCGCATCATGATGAGCGGCTTGCGCCCCCACCACTTTCCAATCGGAGTGAGCGTCTGATCACGCCCCGCTTTGCGTTCCTTGTAGCTCTCCTTGGAGAGCTTTGAGACGGGAAACTGGACTTCGATGAAGGTCTTGGCGATCGGCTCGGCGGCCGGCGCGGGGGTCGGCGCGCCGGCGATTTCCACCGTTTTCGACGAATCGTTCATGACGCGGCTTTGCGCGAGGGTTTGCGCTTTCTGGAAATCCCGGTCGTCGCGCCGCCCGTAATATCCTCTCCCTGCGCCTGTAGCCGGAACATCGGCGGCGGCCGGTGCGGCGTATCCGTCACGGGATTTTCCGTGAGCGCGTAACGGACGGCCTTGCGCCAGCCGTGGCCGCGCCCGTGTACGGCGTGCCCGGTGGCCGCGGCGGTCATGGTGTACAGCCACCAGCGCTCTTCCGGTACTAGACCTTGCCAGTTCTTGATCGCGGCCGGGATCAGCGCGGGATCGGCGTCCTCGATGGCCCACGCCAGCAGGGTAAGTTCCTTGCCAAGCAGCCTGGAGACTGGATTGACGCCCGTTTTCCAGCGGCCAGACTTGAGACCCCTTTCCTTTAGACGGCGGTTGAATTCCACCCTTACGTCGTCGGCGATGGCGTCCCACTTCGGCCGCGCCAGTATCGCGCGCAATTTGCCGTCATGCTGCCCGGCGCCGAACGTCGGTCGGCTGCGCCCTTCGACCTCGTCGAAAGTGAAGTGCTCGGAGATGGCGACCTGCTCCCGGTTGCTGGCCGGAATGGTGACCACGAAGTGATGCGCGGACTCCTGCGGGCTGAATCCGAAGCCGTCATATTTCATGCGTGCGCTGGCCGTCGCCATTACTGCTCCACGTCCGCACGGTGGTACTCGGCCCTGATCTCGCGCACATAGTCGTGAAAGCGCTGGCCCGTGTCGAAGCTCAGCGCGCTCGCTTCGATGGTCACTTCGCCCCCCTCCAGCAGCGAGCGAAGCTGCTCCACCGTCCGTTCGATCTGATCGGCATCAAGCAGCATGCCGTCGGCGAGGTTCAGGTCGGCCCATTGCGCTTCTCCGGCCAGCACCGCGATGCGTTGCACGCCGGCTCTGGCGTTGTGCTTCCTGAGCCTCTCGATAAGTCCATAACAGGTGCGCGTCTCGTTGTAAGACACGCTATCTGGCGGACGCCACGTCGCCGGCCTGGCGGGATCGATCGGTTTCTCGCCTTCGCCGGTCCGCCACGTGATCTCCCGCTTGTGTACCCCCGAGTCAATTCCATTGTGCTCCGCGCAGGCCAGTATGAAACGGCTTCCTTCCGGCACAACAAACGGTTCTTCATAGCGGCCGCCGGCGAGCTTGGGATCGGAACCATCGGTGGTGTAGCGTATCGGCGCTGGCGGCGCGGCCCGCAACTCCACCATTTTGTTGTCGCCGCTCTGGTACACCCGCGATTGAAGTGTAATCCGGTTGTGCCAGGGCACGGCCTCACCGGTTTCATGCTCACCATGCGTGTCCACAGCCAGGAATGAGAGCTCGAACTCGCTCGTCTCGAGATCACGCTCGGTGAGTTTGCGGGAAGCCGGCGTGGCCGCCGCCCCGACCTCCATGTAAACCGCATCGCCGTTCAGCGGCGTGACGCGTAGTTTCACGAGCCCGGTCGCATCGTCGCGATGCAGCTCCTGGATCCTCACGTTGGTCGCCGGTCTTGGAAAAGGCCCCTTTTCCACGTAGCCGCCTTGCTCCCGCCAGATGTCCTTGTGCACGCTCTCGTCTTTTAGCTTGTCGAGCGCATCCGGCCGGTGCCACTGCCACAGCGGATTCGTCGCGGCGCGCCGCCGGACCTCGTTCCACGGCATGGCCTTCTGCGTAAAAAGTCGCTCCTCGACCTTCTTGCGGAAGGTCTCGCCGCTGATCTCTTCGGTGTATTTCATCCTGTCTTTCAGGGTCTTGATGATCTGATCCTCACCCTGGTACTGGTTGCCGGTGAACTCCATGAGAAACTCGGCTGACATCAGCCGCTCGCGTGTCGGGTAGTAGAGCGTGGTAAAGGTCTCGCGCACCGCGCTTAAAAACTGGTTCTGGATACGATCCAGGAGGTCGCGTGCCTGCACCAGCTGCGGATCATTATCTTGTGTGCCCTCACTGCGCATTTCGCCGATGATGTAGTTGATCGCCTTGAGTTCTCTGGCCGCGTTGAGCACCGCGTCGTAGCTGCGCTGCCCGGTGAGAAAGCCGATCCGATTCTTGAAATCGTGATTCTCGTGAAGTTCTCTGAGATCCGGGTGCAGCCCTTGCGCATGCGGCTCGGTAATTACCAGCACCACCTTATCCTGGGTAAGATCGATCTCATCGACCGCAGGCAGCGTCATGACGCGTTGATAGCACCAGGCAGTTATCGGTTTGAAGAGGTCATTGAGGCGCTCTTTTAGCTCCCGAATCGATTGGTCGCGCAGATAACTCTGCGCCGTGGTATGCAGACGCGCGACCAGGTTCTGCTGATTCTTGAAGAACAGGCGGCCGTCCCGGCTCGTGTGGAGGTACCACGCCGCGGTGAACAAACGGCTGACGCCCTCATTAAGTAGTTTCGAGATGTCGCGGCCCGGAGCGCAAAGATTGGCCACGACTTCAGGCACAGTCAGGCCCTTGGTGCCGCCAGAAACGTTACTGAGGGATGCCACAAACAACAGGCGCATGACGTCGCGCGCGTCGCCGCCGCCAAGATTGGCATCCATGATCTCGGCCACGGATTGACCGCTGGAGGCAATATCGTGCGAGATGGCGGTCTCCAGCGTGTTATTGATCTGGTTGATCTCGGTGAGTGTCTCCCGGTCGTTGAGATCGATGTCGTGAGCAGTGACGAGATACTTGTCTTGTGCCTCTCCGGTTTCCCACAGACGCGAGACCACGATGCGCATAAGGCGAATCAGGCCGCGCGTCTGCTGAAACCCGCTGTTGTCCTTGAAGCGCGCGTACAGGTCGCGAATCGCGGGATGGAAGGGATACGATTCCGCGATCCGCTGCGCAAACTGCTCGGGCGAAGCGTTCGTAACGTCCATCTGGCGCGCGTCTCGCACGGCCTTGGCGTAGGCTTGCGCTACTTCGGCGATTTCGTCTTCGGACGGTAACTCCGCAAAGATGCGTTTGCGAAGTATGTGGTAGAACTCGTCGGTGTTCATGCGGACGGGCTCGAGATTCATCGCGCTGCGGCCCGTCTCTTTATCAAGATCATTGAGCGCCTGGATGATCCGCTCGGTGCCGCCCGCATAAGCCGCGGTCAGATCGGTGATGATCAGGCATACATTGTTCAGTTCATCCCTGCCCAGCGCGACCAGCAAATTGGACAGCGCGGTGGCAGTGACCACAGACAAATCCGAATTCCCGATAGTTTTTGATTTCGCATACTCGAAATACGGCGGCAATTCATCGAGCATGATGACCAGCGGGTCGCCCTTGAGCAGATTGACCCACGCGGTCTGGCCAGGCGCCGACAGCGGGCTGTAATAGTCCTTGAACTGTTCTTTCCTGCCAAGCTGCGAGGCGATTGCGCCCCATAACCCGTACGGCGCGTCGCTTTCCCGCCCGGAAAACGCCACAACCCTGACTTCCCCGATATCCGCCGGCTTATAGAATTCCCCCATGACCTTCCGCCGCCAGCCGGGATTCTTGGCCAGCAAGCCGAAGGCGAGCAGGTTATGTGTCTTGCCGCCACCCATCGCCTGGGTGAGCTTGAAGACGCCTTGAGTCGATTTTCCTTCCAGCCGCCGGAAACCCTCCGTCAGCAGGATTTTCATGCCCTCGGTGATGTGATTCTCCACGAAGAAGCCGTCAGCATCGATACGCTCTTCAACGAGGTCACCCAAGTCGAGGACTGTGTCGCGCCGGGTTTTGTCGAATACCGTGTGGCGCGGCGTGCAGGCTTGTTGCAAAGGGCTCATAGGCCTCCCCCGAATTTGTTGGCATGCGCGGTGGGGTCCGTGTGGAGCTGCGTGATTATGGTTGGTCTTCCGGATTGTAACCACGCCCCGCTGATTCGGAACGCCCCCTACAGGTACATTAACCGCTTAATAGGTGTCGTGCGAGCCATCTCCCGGACTTTTGTCCGCCTCGGCCGTCTTATCGCGATAGTCCGCCAGCAACACCGCAATCCAGCGGGTGCGTTCGTACTGATCGCAGGCGATCACCAGCGTGATCGTGATGGGAATCGCGATGAACGCGCCGGGTACGCCCCACAGCCAGCCCCAGAAGGTCACCGAAAACAGCACCACCAGCGGCGACAGCGACAGCTGTCTGCCCTGCAGCAGCGGATCGATATAAATGCCCATCACGATCTGGATGCCGGATGCGCCAACCAGCACCAGCAGCGCGTTGATGCCGATGCCGAACTCCAGCAGCGCGAACGCGGACACAGGCACCACGCCGATGATGGCGCCCACAGTGGGGATGTAACTGAGCAGAAAGTTGATGAAGCCCCAGATGAACGCGAAATCCAGCCCCACCGCCAGACACAGCAGCCAGATCAATACACCGGTGATCAGTCCGATCACGGTGCGCACTACGATATAGATCTGAAAGTCAGTCACCACCCGCTTGAAGGATTCGAACCAGCGCTCGCCCTCGTCCACGGACAGGCGATGCCGCAGCTTGTCGCGGAAGTCGTGCACCTCCAGCAGTCCCAGCACGAAGAACGCAATGATCAAAACCAGCGCGCCGCTGAAGGAAAAAAACCATTCCGAAACCGCGAGCACCACATTGGGCGCGAATGCCGACACCCTGGGGCCGCTGCTTACCGCATCTCCGCCGGCGCCTATGATCGGCTCGATCAGCAGTCGCAAGGCCTCGTAGAGCCGCTGGAATTCCTGCCGGTACTCGGGCGCGCTGGCGGCCAGCAGCTCGCCGCTCCACCAGAACGACGCCACGAACAAGGCGATAACGGCCAGAAAGGCCACGAATGTAATCAGCATGGCCAGGCCGCGCGCCATGTGCCGTTCCAGCCGCAGCTGCAACGGCCAGAACACCGCGATCAGGAACAGCGCGAACACCAGCGGCATGGTGACCGTGGTGGTGATCTTCAGCGCGCCGGCCACCACCACCACCGCGATCACCGACAGCAGGCGCTTGATGACCTGGCGTTCCCGCTGCGCCTGCGCCGCGGTTGAAGTGTCAAGCATGGTCGCCATCGTTCACGGGCGCCCCGCCGCGCCACGCGCCTCACCGCTGGCCGTTACGTGCCCGCGCGGCCGGCGCTCGTGGCTGGGCGGTACGCCGAACAGATCCCGGTAACATTTGCTGAAGTGCGGCGCGGACACAAAGCCGCAGGCCAGCGTTACGTCGGCGATGGGCATCGTGGTCTGCAGCAAAAACTGCCGGGCGCGGGTCAAACGCAGCTTGAGATAATAGCGGGTCGGCGCGCAGTTGAGGTACTGTTTGAACAAACGCTCCAGTTGCCGGCGTGACACGTGGACGTAGCGCGCGAGCTCGTCCAAGGCAAGCGGCTCTTCGACATTGGCCTCCATCAGCGACACCGCTTCGATCAGTTTCGGCTGCCCGAGGCCGATGCGCAATCGCAAGGGATCCCGCTGATGGTCGTGGATGGTGCGGATCCGCTCGTGAATGAATTCCTCGGAGATGCCGGCGGCCAGCTCGATGCCCTGTTGCTGGCTGATCAGGGTCAGCATCATGTCCAGCGGCGCGATGCCGCCCGAGCAGGTGTAACGATCCCGGTCCATGACAAACAACTCGTCGGTGGAGTCGATGCGGGGAAATTCCTCGCGCAGGCCGGCGATGTTCTCCCAGTGAATGGTGGCGCGGTAGCCGTCCAGCAGGCCCGCGCGCGCCAGCAGATAAGAGCCGGTGCACAGCCCGCCGAGAATGACATGCTGATGCGCCAGTCGGCGCAGCCAGTCGATCATGGGTTTGTCGAAAGACAGGCGCACGTCGATCCCGCCGCATACGAACAGCATGTCCAGGTGTTCCGCGTGGTGAATGCCCGTATCGGTCGCGAAGGACACGCCGTTGCTGGCGGCGACCGGCTTGCCGTCGAAGGTTAGCGCGCTCCACTGATAAAGCGTTTGCCCGCTCAGGTGATTGGCCATGCGCAAGGGCTCGACCGCGCTTGCAAACGCGATCATGGAGTAACGAGGCAGTTGCAGAAATCCTACCCGGATGGGTTTTGGTGCGCCGTTCGGCATCTTGTGGCCCCCCTCTGCGGCTTCGCGATACAAAGCCGGCTTTAGAGCCTGAGACAAGATAACGCAGCGCATGCCAAGTCGCCAAGCTGAATTGAGCAGGCGGCGCCGGTCGATGACGCCTGGCATTCCAGGTGACTTGGTGCGTCAGCGCACTGGGTTAGGCCTGAGCATGCCCGTATCCGTCAGATACTCAAGGATGGCGCGGGCGGCCTCGTCAGGATGGGCGCCCTCGATGCGTTGACCGCAACTGATTGGCGCCTCACGTATGGCGCGTAATCGATCGACGGCGGCGGCGCCTGGACTCCGCGTGCGCGAAAGGCGAGTGCGCGCCGGACGCTGTGGCCAGACGGGCGCGCGCACGCGCAATGCATCGGGCACCGCTTCGCGCACGATCAGCCCACGGCGCGCCCGCGCAAACGCGCTCTGGCGCGCCGCCGCCGCGGCCTGAGCCACGCTGATGACTGCCGGCAGGGTGACCCGCAACCCGCGCCGACGACCGCGCGGCAGCGCCTGGCACAGGTCAGCATGCGCCGCACCGAGTTCGATCTCGGCGATGCCCGTGACGACGGGATAGCCCAGCGCGTCGGCGATCGCATAAGGGAGTTGTCCGCTGCCCAATCCTTGTTCGGCCTGGCCGCCGGTCAGCACCAGCCGGGGCGGCGATGCGCGCAGATAATGGCTTAATGCCGGCAGCGCGTCGAAGCCGGACGCGAGGTCAAGGACGACCAGCTCGCTCGGGCCCATGCCCAGATAATCGCGCAGCGCCGGCTCGGCTGGATCGCCCGCGTGGACGAGGCGCAATCGCGCGCCGTATCGTTCGCAAAGTTTGAGCGCCATCTCGACGGCGCGGGCATCGCCGTCGGCCCGGCGCGCCCGCCCGGAGACGGGATGTCGCCCTACCGACACCAGCACCGCGACCTCAGGCGACATCGCGCGCCACCGCACTCAAGAGCCGCAGCAGCGCATCCATGATCGGCTGAGCGTCGCCCACCACCGCGAGATCGGCGCGCTTCATGATCTCGGCATGCGGGTCGGTGTTGACGGCGATGACCTTTTCTGCCCGCGCGATGCCTTGCAGGTGTTGCGGCGCGCCGGAAATGCCCAGCGCGAGGTAGCAGCGTGGCGCGACCAGCGTTCCGGAAGCGCCGATCTGGCGTTCGCGCGGCAGAAATCCTGCATCGCAAACCACGCGCGAGCCGCCCTCGGCGGCGCCCAACGCGCGCGCGAGCGCGTGAAAGCTTTCCCAGTCGCTGAGCCCGGCGCCCGCTGCTGCGATGAATTCGGCCTCGGCCAGCGGCACCGCGTCGGGATCGACCGGCAGCAGCCCAAGATCGACGATCCGCGGCTCGACCGCGTATGCCGGCGCCTCCAGCGCGCGGCCCTCGCGGCGTACGTCCAAAACGCTGTCGGCCGCGCCTGGATCGACCAGAACAAGCCGCGCGGTCTCATGCACGAAGTCGCTGCGACCGCCGTCACCGCGGCTGACGGTCGCCCCGCCGTCGAGACGCTGCACGTGCGTCGCGGGCTGGTCGCCGAGCCTGCCCGCGAGCCGGCGTCCGAGGTCGCCGCCGCCCGTGACGCTATCCGGAAACACAATGTGACGTGGTTTTAGGGTCTCGATCGCCGCCAGCACTGCGGCGGCGCGCGCCTCGGGCGCATAACCTCGCTGCGTGGTATGGCCGAAGTGCATCACTCTGTCGGCGCCTGCCGCGCCCAGTCCTTCGATGGGCTCGAATACAAGCACGACAACGCCGCCATCAAGCGCGTCCGCCAGCCCGCGCGCCGCCCCCAGCGCGTCGCGATCGTACGGGCTCAAGCGCCCGTCCGGCAGATCCGGTACCGCCAGAATCCAGCACGCCGGACGCTCGATAACCACCGGCCGCGGGGCTGTGGAGCCCGGCGCCGTCGCGACGGCCGCGTCCACCAGGGTCATGGGTCGTGAGCGATCGATGCGCAGCCGCTGACCGGGCGCGAGCAGACCCACGGCGCGCAGTGCGCGAGGATCGCGCCGGATACGGGCGACGGCCGCTGTCGACGTTGGCTCCGCACGCTCGCGCTCGGCGCGCGGATCGCGGCGCACGCGCCCAGCGCCGCGAGGCGCGGGCCGGTCGCGGCGGCCGCTCATGGCGGCGCCTCTACGGCCGCCCACAGGAGTTCGGCTACATCGGTCACTTCCGCGCGCGGCTGCGTCACGCCCTCCAGCATTACCGCGCAGTTCGGGCAGGCCACCGCCACCGTGTCGGCGGCCGTAGCGCGCACGTGATCCATGCGCACATCGGCGATGCGGCGCTTGCCCGGCACGTCGGTAAACGCCGCGCCGCCGCCCCAGCCGCAGCAGCTCGAACGCAGCCCCGAGCGTTGCATCTCGATCACTTCGACGCCGATGGACTTGAGTACCTTGCGCGGCGCCTCGATCTCGCCGTTGTAGCGCCCGAGATAACAGGGGTCATGGAAGGTGACGGATGCATGTCGCAGCGGCTTTGGCCTGACCCGGGCTTGCCCGATCAGCCGGGCGAGGAACTGCGTATGGTGCTCGACGACGTAATGCCCACCCAGCGCGGGATATTCGTTGTTCAGCGTGTGCAGGACATGCGGGTCGCAGGTGACGATGCGATTGAATCGATATTTGGCGAGAGTGGCGATATTGCGCCGGGCCAGATCCTGAAAAGTCGCCTCATCGCCCAGGCGGCGCGCGAGGTCGCCGCAGTCCAGTTCTTCCGCGCCCAGCACAGCAAAATCGATTTCGGCGGTGCGCAATAGCTTGACCACCGCGCGCAACGTGCGCTGAGCGCGCAGCTCGAAACCGCCTTCGCCGATCCACAGCAGCACGTCGCACGCGCCACGCTCCGCGAGTATGGAGAGCGCGAGGTCCGCCGCCCAGTCGAGCCTGGTGTCTAATCGCCGGCCGCTTACTGTATCGGTCAGACGCAATTCTTCCAGCACCTGCGCCGCTTTGCCGGGGGTCGCGCCCAGTTCCAGCGTCTGATAGCGGCGCAGATCGATGACGGCGTCCACATGCTCGATCATCATCGGGCATTCGTATACGCAGGCCCGGCAAGTGGTGCAGGCCCACAGCGTATCCGGGTCCAGCATGGCCTGCGGACCCACGAGCGCCAGCCCGGGACCGCCTTGCGCGGCTCCTGGCGCCAGACCGGGGTGCGCATGTCCGGTGTAGACGACGCCCGTCGAGTGCGTGCTTTGCGCGGCGGCGAGATCCTGCACGAGCTGCTTGGGATTCAGCGGCAGCCCCGCCGCAAACGCCGGACAGGCGCTCTCGCAGCGCCCACACTGCACGCAGGCGTCGAAGCCGAGCAACTGGTTCCATCTGAAATCCACCGGCCGTTCGACCCCAAGCCGCGGTTCGGTGAGATCGAGGCGCGTAATGCCGCTGTCGACGGCTGTTTGTGCAAAGCGCGATGGCCGCGGGTGAAAGGCGAGGTGCAGGACGCCGTTGAGCGCATGTTTCATGGGCCCCAGACCCATGCCGACATACAACTCAAGGCACGCCCAGGCGCCGAGGGCCAGCAGAAGCAGACCGGCGGGCGAGGTCCAGGCGATTGGCGCCACCGTACCGGTCAGCGGCAAAGTAGCGATCGCGAAAAACACCACAAAGGCCGCGAGACTGAACGGCAGGCGCTGAAAACCGCCCCTGGAAAGCCGCTCGGGCCGTCGTTCAGGCAGTCTTCGCAATCCCACCAGCACGGCGCCCGCAGCCATCGCCGCGAGGCTGAGCAGAAGCAGCCCAACCGGCGCCGCCCGGTCGAAACCGAGCCCATACACGACCAGAATCATCATGGTGGCTGCGACGAAACCGCCAGCGGCAAGCATGTGCATACAAGCGGTGCGCTGGCCGGTATCGCGCGGTTTCGCTCCTGGCGGATCGCGGCTGACCACCTCGTGCACGTGCACCAGGTAACGCCGTGGCACCTGCAACAGGCCATGCACAATGTCCACAGCGGCCGGCCGCCCGGCCAGCCAGCGCCGCGCGCGCCGGCCCGCCGCCACCAGCAGCGCCGCGAGGCTCAGCATCACCAGCAGGCCGGGAAGAGCGTCGCTTGTCATCGCTCACCCCCACCCTGACCCTCCCCCATCA
>JBOIDC010000010.1:0-67351 GCA_050740315.1 Gammaproteobacteria bacterium
TTCCAACGTTTTCGTCGGTGACCACGCCCACGGCCGCGCCCACCAGCGCCCCCGCGGCGCCCAGCAGGCCGGCGGGTTTCACCGCGCCGGCCACCGTTTCACCGACATCGACCTCACCCTTGACCCGAGCGTACGCCTGCTCGGCGGTCAGCAGCGGCCAGGCTTGCCCTTGCGCGTCGATGAGAAACGTCTGACCGGGCGTCACGGAAACCCTTTCCCCCGCCTGATTGTCGATCACGAAGCGCACCGGCAGCAGGCCCGCCGATCGCGCATCGAAGCCAAGCGCCGATTTGGCGGCCGCGGGCTCGACATACGCCTGCGCGAGAAGCTTGACGCCATCGACATCCACGTGTCCGGGCTGCGCCTCGGGTAGCGGCACGGGCGCGACCCTATCCCCATAGGTCGAGCAGCCAACAAGCGCCGCAACCGACGCGGCCAGCAGCAACAGCATCGGCCGTCGGCTGGCGGCATTGCGACCTTTGCGGGTCAGCGTTACGGCGGGTTGTGGGAGCACGTGGTAATAAGTCATAGGATTATCCGCAAGTGTGATCGGTGGATTTTAGTCCAAAGCTTGCGTGATTTGGTTCTGCGCATCCCGCATGAGGGAATGCGGTACACTTCGGCGTGTTGAATCGCGGTATGGCGCCTGCGCACGGTAAAGGCGCTGACTGGCCGCGAACATGGCCCGCTACAGACTCAAGCACGCGCCGGCATGAGCCTGTGTCAAAGTACTGGGCAAAGATGACGGAACCGGACAAGTCACATTTCCTCTCGCGAAAGCGCATTCCTGTCAGGGAGCGTCTCATTCATGCGCTCGATGTGCCGAGCGCGCAAGCCGCCAGGGCCATGGTGGAAACGCTGGGCGCCGCGGTGTGCTTTTACAAGATCGGTCTCGAGCTGTTCATGGCCGCTGGCTATTTCGATCTCGTCACGTGGCTGGCCGCCAGGGACAAAAAGGTGTTTGTGGATCTCAAGTTTTTCGACGTGCCACAGACGGTAGGCGCCGCGGTGCGACGGCTGCGAGATCAGGGCGCATTTTTTGCGACGGTACATGGCAACGACGCCATGCTCAAAGCGGCGGTGACGGAAAAAGGCGATATCAAAATTCTGGCCGTTACCGCATTGACCAGCCTTGACCAGGCGGATCTCGATGACCTGGGGTTCAAATGCCATGTGAAAGCGCTGGTGTTGTCCAGGGCGCGCCGCGCGCTGGAGATTGGCTGCGACGGCGTTGTATCTTCCGGCCTGGAGGCGCGCGCGCTGAGATCGCGGTTCGGCGACCGCTTGCTCGTAATCACTCCCGGCATCCGGCCGGTGACCAACACCGATGACCAGAAGCGGGTCGTCGATGTCGAGGACGCTTTTCTGAACGGCGCCGACTACATCGTGGTGGGAAGACCGATTCGTAACGCCGATGACCCTCGGGCCGCGGCCGAGGCGATTCAGGCGCGCATCGCCGGTGTGTTCGCCGATGCCGCGCCTTAAAAAAGGCGCCATCCTGACCTGTGGATAATGCCAGCCTTCCAGCTGGCGCAGGGCGCGGCCAGTCGGCAGGGCCTGAGGGCAGGGCGGGAAAGAAGTAGCGAGCTCGATTAGCGTGCGCTACAATCTGCGGTACATCGATCCATGGAGCTACGCCGATGTCCCAGAGCAGCACCAGCATCCGCCTGCCGCGCGAACTGCGCGAAGAGCTTGCCAGGCACGCCAGACGCGTTCATAAGAGCCAGACATCGGTCATTGTCGAGGCGCTGAAGCGATACCTGCGACAGCGCGATGAAACTGCGTTTCAGGCCTTGATTGATGAGGAGTGCGAGCGCATGAACGCCGCCGATCGAGAGGACCCCGATTATCAGGACTACCTGGAAGGCGACGAAGACCCTTGGGGGCGATGAGGACGGCGGGGGCGACCGGTGGAAATAAAGCGCGGCGATGTGGTGTGGGCAAAACTATTCAAGGACAAGACGCGCCGCAGCGTGGTGGTACGTTCGAGCCGCTTTCACAAGAGCGATAATTACACCGTATGCCCGATAAGCAGTTCGGATAAACATTTCAACCTGGTGAGGACCTATGTCGACCCGGGCATGAGTGGTCTGGACGTGCGCTCGGTGGTCGAAACCGATCGCTTGCAGACCGTGCCGGGCGCACGCATCGGAAAGCTGGTGGGACGTCTGACCGCTGCTGAAATGCAGGCTATCGACGAGGGGCTTAGGTTATGGCTGGATTTGTAAACGAACCATCGGTCATATCGATTGCCCGCTTTGTGGATGGATCGAATGTGAGGCTAAATCCTCGAAGAAGGCTGCTAGTCAAATCTTGAACGTCGCGACCAGCGGCAGATGATCGGAGGCTTGCAGGGCCTCGTCCGAAGCATCCAGCTCGCAGGCGGTAAGGCGATCGGTCAGCGCTGGATTTGCGAAGATGTAATCGATGCGCACCACAGGCGGCATCATCAGGGTGTCGCCGATGCGCCTGAGTTGATCTGCTGCAATGGGCGCGCCCGGCTGGGGCGCGCCATCCGTTAGCGGATGCAGGCTATAACCCGGCGCCGCGTTTTTTCGCCGGTAACAGTCGATAAAACCCGCCATCGCCATCGCCTCGGCGGCGCGCAGCCAATCATGCGGGCCGATCACGCAATTGTTGAAGGCGGCGATACGCTGCACGCCAAAATCCAGACCTTCCTCGCCGCGCGTGCGCGAGTTGAAATCGCCCGCGATGCAAACGAATGCGTCGCCCTGCGCCTGCATCAACGCGAGTAACTTACGCAGCGCGGCCACGCGCTCTCCTTCGGCCGGCGGCCAGTGCATGAGATGAATACTGTAAACACCCAGCGTGAAGCGGCCCAGGTCGACCTGAAAATAAACGAACTTCACGCCGCTGTGTGTGGCGATCTGCTTCACCGGAAGCCTGGAATAAAGCGATGGCTGGAATTCGCCCGGAATGTTTTGAACATGCTTGTAACCCTGTTCATCCGCCATGCCGCGCCAGAAAGCGTCGTCCCCGCCTTCCTGCATACAGAGAACATCCGGATTGTGCTTGGAGATCACCGCCGCGATGCGCTCGCGCCGATCGCCGCCTTCGCCGGCGCCGTCGCGAAGGATGTTGAAGGTCATAAGTTTGAGAGTTGAGCGGCGCTCACGATCAGTCATGTGCTATTCCTTATGTTTATCGCCCCGGCCGTAACACCCGGGCTCGGGTCGCGACTGGAAATGCTTTGTGTGAAAGCAGGTTGGCGGATTTAACCTTATGTACAGATGCTAATCTGCATGAGGATCACGCTCAACCTGGACGACGAACGAGTGCGCGCGGTCAAGCGCAGCCGGATATGGATCTCACCGACAGGGACGCGCTGATCGACCGTATGGAAGATCAGGATGATTGCGGTTGACGCCGCTCTTATAGAATCCGGTTTCTCCAGTGATGCGGGATCTCGATAGTTATGAGCTATCGCAATGACAATCATCTCATCGCGTTCAATAGCGTGAATTACGCCATAAGAAAGCCTGTACGCAATGCCTCGCGCGGAATTCTGGTCAGCCCGGACGTTTGCCTCCACAATCCGCCAGTGACTGTCGCCGCAGCGCAGACTTGATCGCGGCAAGTGCCTGCGACTTTCTATTGTGAGAGAGTTCGGGACCAGGTGGCCATAAATCCTTTATGGCATCGCCAAGCCAACGCGGGACTACGACGGCTTTGCAATAAGATAGGCGCGCCGATCATATCGCGGCGTTCAGAGCCTGAGCGCTGTTTTTAAAGGGCGAGCGAGACGCGGAAGATATACCTTTGGACTCCTTTGGGCGGCGAACTGCCACCGTCAATCGGTCGCGACATAAAGGCGCGCCGGCGGCATGCTAACTTGGAACAGCGCCGTCACGCACAGACGTCAGTGCCACCTGCTCAAATGACCTGGTTGTGGAGGAATCGCCGGGGACAATCCAGTGCCGATCGTAATGAATAAGACGCAAGTCCCGGTAGAAAATCTGAGCAAAGATCTCTATGTCATAGAGCTCGACCGCCCATGGCTCGAAACCCCGTTCCTCTTCCAAGGATTCCGCATCACCGAAGAGGCCGAGCTGGCGCAACTGCGACAGTACTGTAGCTTTGTGTACATTGATCCAGAGCGTTCAAGCGCTTCTGCATTAATGGCGCTCGCGCCCCTCCTCGGGGCGGAGTATCCACCAAAGAAATCTTCGACACCGCGCACCCCGTACCCCTCTTCCCGTCCGGCCCGAGCGCAGTATGACGATACAGCCGTCACTTTCGGCACGGCGCCCAGACCCGATGATCGCCGCTTCCGCAAGCTCGTGGAGAAGGCTCAACGGGAGCGCGGCCAAGCTCGAGGCGTGATCGATGAGGTCATGCGCGACATCAGGCTCGGCCGAAGTGTGGACGCCGATGACGCCCGCGAGTTGGTCAAAAACCTGGCTGGTACGATAGCCGATAACGCCAGCGCATCGCTATGGCTGACGAATCTCAAGAACCGTGACGAGTACACTTCGATTCACAGTCTCAACGTCTGCATCATGGCGGTGGCGTTCGGCAGACATCTCGGGCTGGCCCGTGACGACCTATACGATCTTGGGTTGGGGGCCTTGCTTCACGACATAGGAAAGACGCGCACACCTGACGAAATACTCAATAAGCCGGGCAAGCTGACGCCGGAAGAGTTTGAGATCATGAAGCTTCACGCGCAAGATGGCTATGAAATAATGGCGGCGACCAAAAGTGTTCCACAAAAGGCGCTCGAAACCATACGGTTTCACCATGAGAGAACCTCGGGCCTTGGCTATCCACTCGGCTTGAAAGGTGATCAAATTCCTTTTTTCGCGACCATTACCGGGCTCTCCGATTCGTACGACGCCATGACGAGTGACCGCTGCTATAAAAACGGGATGACGCCAACTCGAGCGCTCGAGCTTCTCTACAATGAGGCGTCCGCTGACTCGGACCGCGAATTGGTACGCCAATTTATCAGTTGTATTGGCATGTATCCCGTCGGCAGCCTTGTGGAGCTCGATACAGGGGCGCTGGGCATCGTTGTCGCCCCACACATAGATGTACATCTTGCGCCTGTCGTACTGCTTGTTCGTCGCCCGGACGGCGTGCCATATGAAAAACGCGAGCTACTCAATCTTGCCGTGGCGGGGAGCGATTCGGACAGGAAGCTTGGCGCGCGGATTCGGCGCGTATTGCATCCTCGCGATACTGACCTGGATGTGCGTGCGATCATCGCTGCTGAATTCAGACCATAGCCGCAGGCTGGTGCCGATTCATTCATCTACATCGGCGGGAGCATGTGTTGAGCGTGTCCTGGTTGCCGATGACCAGATTGATCGGCATCGTAGAATCCACGTCGAATGAGTGCACACTTACGAGCTACACCCGATATGAGTTTGAATCTCTACCGGCCCGTTGCTGAACCAAAAGGGATTTGAGGGAGCTTTCATCATTAACAGCCCAATGCCGCGGGCAAGGAGTCCACAGATCCAAGCAGCCGCCATTGCGTAGAGCCAGTAACCTGATCCTCAACAAACTTAGCCCCGTCACGCGGGCTCAAAACCGCCAACCGCATCTCGCAGCCCCTAATTGTAAGCCACTGATCGGGTAATTGATCTGGCTCGCGTAGGTCACCCCTGAGTCGGAAGTATCAGTGCTGATATAACGTCAGCGATGAGCGGACCTTCCGGATTTACTTTGATCGAATTGATGGTCACTGTCGCGGTGGCAGCCATTCTGGTGACGGTGGCGGTGCCCAGCTTTCAGACCATGATAGAGAGCAATGGTCTGACCAGTCAGGTTAATCAATTTATTACGGCGCTTAACGGAGCGCGTAGCGAAGCGGTCAAGCGTGGCAAGCAGATAACGCTCTGCAAGAGCGCCGACGGTAATGGATGTGGTGGTAGCACAATTGGCTATGAAGCGGGTTGGATCGTGTTCGTCGACGATAACCAGGATGGTGTCCGGCAAACCACAGAGGAGTTACTGAGGTTCAGCGGCGCGTTGAAACAGAGTTATACGCTCCGTGAATCGAACAACTTCGTCACCCGCATCTCATTTAAGCCATCCGGTGAAGCCAACAGTCTGGGCACGTTTGTTTTGTGCAAGGACAACAACACATCCAAATCCAGAACCGTAATCGTGATTAGGACGGGGCGCATGCGTTCGGGGCAGGATACGGACAAGGATGGCATTCCCGAAGGGGGCGACGGCAACGAGATCACGAGTTGTGCGGTGTGATAAAGGAAAGCATGTGCTGAAGTTAAATGCCCAAGCATGTAACGGCTTCACGCTAGTCGAGGTCTTGGTCGCGGTGCTGGTGTTGTCCTTCGGACTGCTAGGGATGGCGGGTCTGCAAGTTTACAGCCTGGCCAGCAACCATAGCGCATACCTCCGCTCCCAAGCGACGGTGCTGGCTTACGATATCGTCGACCGCATGCGGGCGAACCCCGAGCAGGCTGAGGCGGGGGCATACGATATCGATTTCGAGGCCGCCGCCCCAGCCACCTCAGTCAACTGCGAGTCGTCTGCCTGCACTGGCGCTGACATGGCGGCGTTTGATCTCGGTCAGTGGCTTCTTGGTACCGCGGGCCGCTTACCAAACGGGGACGGCGAAATTAGTAGAAACGGCAGCATCTTTATCGTAGCGGTGCGCTGGACCGACCGCGACGTGGATATCGCCGATGGCACCGGAGCCGATCCGGTAGTCCTCCAGGTCAGCACGGAACTCTGAGCTTATGGTCAAGGATTGCCTACGCGAGCGCCTTCAGCGGGGCTTGTCGCTGGTGGAGATCATGATCGCCATGACCGTGGGTCTTATCTTGCTGGGGGGCGTTTTCCAGGTCTACAGCGCCAGCAAGCAGAGCTACCGCGTCGCCGACAATCTGTCGCGGATGCAGGAAAACGCGCGTTTCGCCATGAATATTCTCACTCGCGACATCCGCATGGCCGGCTTTGTGCCATGCCAAGCGACCAGCAATGTCGCGAACACGCTAAATTCTCCGAACTTTTACTTTGACTTTTTCAACGGCGCCGTGCGCGGTTATGAAGGCGGCGAGAGTACTTTCCCTGCCGAGCTTGACGCAGCGGTTTCCGGCACCGATGCCATTGTTGTCATAAGGGGTGGCGACGATGTCTATAGCCTGGACAACCACCAACCAAGCAACAACGCCGCCAATTTCAAGATCAAGGGCCCGCACAAATTTAACGATGGTGACATCCTGGTGATCTGCGATACAAATCAGGCAAGCGTCTTTCAAACGACCAACAATAATCAAAACAACGGGACGATTGTTCATAACACGGGCAATGTTGTGTCACCGGGGAATTGCACCAAAAATCTGGGCAGTTCAGGCGGCGCCACCTGCTCCAGCGGCTCGTTCAAGTCCCACACGTTTGCGCCGAATTCGCAGCTGGTTAAGCTAGAGGCTGCCGCTTATTACATTGGCCAGAGCGTCTCCGGTACCACACGCTCCCTGTATCGAAGACGGCTGCAAATCACGAGCTCGAGCACGGCCGAGTTCAAGGCGGAGGAGTTGGTCGAGGGCGTCGAGAACATGCAGCTGCTGTATGGGTTGGATTCGAATGGCGATGAGCGGGCGGATCAGTATGTGCGGGCCCATCAGGTTGTCGCCCCGCAGTCCTGGAACGACGTAGTCACCGTCCGATTGGGGCTCCTGGTTCACACGCTCGACAACGTCGCTCCGGACTTCGATACCGCCAGTTACAGCCTGCCGGGCGCCGCGATTGCGGCCGATGGCTCTGACCGGCGCCAGCGGTATGTGTTTACTTCCACCATCAAGATCCGCAATCGAGGGCTAAACTGATGCGTATCTTCAAGACGACTCGCACATCGGCCGCAAAACGGCAGCGCGGAGCGGCGCTGGCCGTGAGCCTTGTCATTCTGCTGGTTATGACGATGCTGGGTGTCGCGGGCATGCGCATGACCACGCTGGAGGAACGCATGGCCGGCAATACGCTCGACCGCCAGCGGGCCTTCGAAGCAGCCGAGGCGACGCTGCTCGCGGCCGAGGCTTATCTTACGGCCCAGGTCGCGTCGACCAACGTGTTCGATAACGACGGTTCAGACGGCTTGTACGATAATTCTGAGCCGAACCTGTCGCAATCATTGGCCTGGAACGACAGCGACTCCAGAGCATATACCGGCGATGTGGGCACTAAGTCATCACCTCGGTTCGTGATCCAGCACTACGGCACCGTCGCAGCCGACGCCGACCAGACCAATCTGGACAACTACGGGCAGGGCACCGGCGCCGGCGCGATCGGGCTTTTCAGGATCACCGCGCGTTCAACCGGCGGCAGCGGAAACGCGCCGGTTGTCTTGCAATCCACGTATAACCATCAAGTAGACAACTAGCCGAAACCCGCGCTGCGGGGCACGCCCGCGCGGAACCGCGCACTTAGAGGAATCTGCTGTCATGGAAAGGCAAATCAAATCTCCCTCGGTCAAGCTGCGCCGCGCGTGCGTGCTGTTGCTGTCGGCATTCAGTTCGCATGCCATTGCGCTTACAACGCTCAACGTTTCCGACACGCCGGTGGAGGTTGCGGCGGGGGTGGAGCCGAACATTATGATTCTCAGCGACGATTCCGGCAGTATGGACTGGGAAGTCATGACCCGGGATACGTCCAAAGGCGGTCGTTTTACCGGCACCCAACCCGACGGTTCGAGTCCGGATGGATCCGGCGCCGTGAAACACCGCGACAGCAACGACGATGGCGTCGCGGATTGTGCGTTTGCCGATACTTATCAGGGCGGCTACATCTATGGTGTGGAGTTTGGTAGCAACACTTACCCTGATGACGCCCGTGATTGCTACACCGCAGATGACGAGGAGTGGCGCTTCCGCAATCATGACTTTAATCCCTTGTACTTCGATCCCAGGCGGGATTACAAACCTTGGGCGGGGGTGGATGCTGACGGCGTTCCATTTGGGGATATTGATATAAATAATGCCCCCAACAATCCTTATAACCCCACTGAGCACATTGACTTGGAGCGGCACAATTCTAATTGGGGAGGCGGCACTACGCGGTACACCAGTGACCGCGATAAGGATGGCGCTCCAGACGGCTTCAGGTTCTATACCTGGCAGGATAAGGACAACGATACTCTGTTCGACGATGGCGAGGAGACTGGTTATCGTATCGCCGCCGTGACGGACACCGACGCGGCGCAATGGGGCAAGACGGCCGCGCAAGTCAAACAAAACTTCGCCAACTGGTTCTCCTATTATCGCAGCCGTGAGTTCGTCGCCAAGGCGGCGTTAAGTCACGTGATCCGCGACAACACCACTGCGCGCATCGGTTACGCGACCATCAATAATAACAATGGCGCGCGGATTCGCGTCGCTTCCATGAACATTTCGCCAGCTGACGGCGCCAAGAGGGCGCTGCTGGACAAGCTTTATACCACTAGGTCAGAGGGCGGCACGCCGCTCAGAACTAATCTCGACAAAGTCGGGCGTTACTTTGAATGCGCGTCGGGTGATATCTTCGGCTCCAGCGGAAGCAGCACGCCAGGCAGCACGAGCTGCCCTGTACAAGCTGCCCCGGCGGGCACCTGCCAAGGCAATCACACCGTCCTCATGACGGACGGTTTTTATGGCGATACCTTTTCTGGCATCGGCAACGCGGATAGCGGCACCGGGCCTTGGGACGGCGGCGCATTCGCGGACGGCCACAGCAATACCTTGGCCGATATAGCCATGCACTATTACGAGAAGGACCTGCACAGTCTGGCTAACCAGGTGCCCCCGACCAACCGTGACATCTCCCAGTATCCCGGTACGGGAACGCTGGATGAAAACAGCAAGCTGCACCAGCACATGTCGACCAACACGGTTGGCTTTGGCGTCAACGGCGTTTTGACAGGTATGCCAGCGGACCCCAAAGCGGCGGCGAATCCCGCATGGCCCGATCCTGCTCAAACGGACGCCGCCAAGATCGACGATCTGCGCCATGCCGCCTACAACGGCCGCGGTCAGTTCCTGAGCGCCAACGATCCCGTGCAGTTGGCCGACGCGCTTTCCGACATCTTTAGGGATATCGGCGTCGGGCGCTCCGCCGCGTCCGCGGTGGCCTTCAACACTCAGAACATTGAGAGCGACTCGCTGGTCTTTCGCGCCTTCTTCGACACCAAGACCAACACCGGCAATCTCATCGCCCAGAGGGTCAACGCGGATGGCACGATTGACGCGGCCGAGGTTTGGAGCGCGGCCGAACAACTTGATGCCAAAGTGTCCAGCAATTCCGACACCCGCGTCATCATCACCTCGAAAGACAATGCCATTGGCGGGCTACCGTTCGACTGGGGCAGTCTGACAAGTACTCAGAAGAACAGGCTGAACAACCCTGTGCCCGATGCGCCCACCTACGGCAAGCCCGTGGGCGACGAACGTTTGGCGTATCTGCGCGGTCATGATGTTAACGAGGGACCGAACTTCCACGCAGGAGAATTCCGCGAACGCCTGGCGACTAAAGGCAAGCTCGGCGATATTGTTCATTCTTCCCCCGCGTTCGTCGGTCAGCCGCCGTTCTTCGGTCGCCTGGGCGGTGCATGGCCGGGAGACTATGAGAACAGTCCGGCCGACCTGTACAGCCAGTTCAAGACTGATAACACTGATCGCACCGAAGTGGTGTACGTGGGCGCCAACGACGGCATGCTGCACGCCTTCAAGGCAGCCACCGGAGAAGAACTGTTCGCGTACGTGCCCAGCATGGTCTATTCGGATCCAAAGGATCCCAGCAAACCTTACCTGTCTGAACTGACCAAGCCGAACTACAGCCACCGGTTCTATGTCGACCTGCCGCCCGGCGTGAACGACGTGTTCATGACGAAAACCGGCGCCAGCAGTCCGAGCTGGAACTCGGTGCTGATCGGCGGGCTCAGCGCAGGCGGCAAGGGCTACTTCGCCCTCAACATCACAAACCCTTCGACGTTCAATACCGAAACCAATGCGAAGGCGAACGTGATGTGGGAGTTTGCCCCGGCACACGACACTACGAGCGGAAAGAGCGACCTCGGCTATTCGTTTAGCCAGCCGCTGATCGCCATGAGCAACGTGGACAGCGGCACGGGTACGTCCAAGAAATGGGTGGCAATCTTCGGCAACGGCTATAACAGCACCAGTGCCGATGGCCGCGCCAAACTGTACATCCTGTTCATCGAGCAGGGCCAAGACGGCTGGCAAGCCGGCGACTTCGTCAAGATCGACACCGGCGTGGGCGGTGGTAGCCAAATCGGCACAACACAGAACGGGATAGGTGGCGTGCGCGCCATCGATACCGACGGTAATGGCACCGTAGACCGCGTCTACGCGGGCGACCTCAACGGCAATCTCTATCGCTTCAACCTGTCGAGCTCCAGCACAGGCGATTGGACCAGCACTAAAATTTTCCAAGCGACTTATGGCACCACTCCGCAGCCGATTACAACGCGCCCGATCGTCGTAAAACATCCGACGAAAGACGGTTACATCGTGATTACGGCCACTGGGCGCTATTTCACCAATGAGGATGCGACCAGCACGGCGATTCAATCCATGTACGGTATCTGGGACGATGGCTCGAATGCGGTGACATGGTCTCAGCTCGTAGAACAGGTGCTGAAGAATGAGGCGGGCACGGAGGACGGCTTTACCGTGCGTACCTTGACCAACAATTCCGTTAATTGGAAGAACACCGGAACCAACAGAG
Organism: Gammaproteobacteria bacterium; assembly: GCA_050740315.1. Classification (GTDB taxonomy): domain Bacteria; phylum Pseudomonadota; class Gammaproteobacteria; order JACCYU01; family JACCYU01; genus JACCYU01. Next base: position 11,710 of record JBOIDC010000010.1, read on the forward strand.
TGAAGGGCTGGTACATCGATTTTGATGTGCTCAAGGCGGGTGGAACAACCGTGGAATTCCCCGGCGAGCGCGCGGTGCGGAATCTGCAACTTCGCGGCGGGCTGCTATTCGTCAACACGGTGCTTCCCAGAAGCAACAACTCCTGTACAGCAGGGCCCGGCGGTTTCGAGTTAGGCTTCGATCCTGTTACCGGTGGTTCCGGTACGAAGACGATCTTCGACTTGAACGGTGACGGCAAATTCGACGCCAACGACAACGTCGGGAACATTGAAGGCGCCGCCAAAATCATTGTTGGCCTTCGCCTCGACGGTGTTCCAACCGACGCCGCGTTCATAGGCAATTTCCGCGTCACTCAGGTGAGCGGCGACGATTCCGGCAGCGGGGGAAGCTCGGTACATGTCATCGGTACCAACACGCTCGAGGGAGTCGAGACTGGGCGCCAGTCCTGGCGAGAAGTCGGATTTTAGTGATTACGGAACTAAGCTTATGGGTACGCTGAAAAGAAATATCGCAGCGCTGGTCATGGCCGCGCTGATGCCTTGCCAGTTATTCGCAGCGGAGCTGCCCGTGTCGGCGAGCGACTTGCCGCACTATTACCCCGCCAGATTTGACGGCACGGGATTTCTGCAGGCAGTGGAACCTTCTCGCAATACGTTGACGATCGATGCCTTGCACTATGGCCTTGCTTCCAACGTGCCCGTGCACTCGCTGCAAACCCGATTCTCGAGCCTGTCCGCCTTACGAAGTGGCATGGAGGTCGGCTTTACTTTGCGGAACGGCGGTAGAAGTGATCGTCGAATCATCACAGAGCTTTGGGTGCTGCCCGTTGGCAGCGTGGTCCCACATTAGTCATTGCAAGTGAATCACTACGTAGACGCTTATGAACAGGAATCAACGCGGATTTACCCTCATCGAATTGATGATCGTGGTGGCGGTGGTGGCGATCCTTGCGGCCATCGCCTATCCGAGCTATCAGGCGCAGGTCATAAAGACGCGTCGCGCGGACGGTCAAGCCATGCTCAACAAGGTCATGCAGACGCAGGAGCGCTACTACACGCTGCGCAATACTTATGAGACCGATCTGACTAAGCTGGGATACCCAACCGCGGGCAGTGTCGCTTCGGACGAGGGTTACTACAGCGTTAGCGCAGCCGCCTGCGGTGCTGGCATCACGAGTTGTGTGGCGCTCACCGCCGCCCGCCAGGGAGCGCAGACGGGCGACGCGCGATGCCTGAATCTCACCCTTGACTCGTTGGGCCGTAAAGGAACGACCAACACGGCCACTGACTGGCGAGATTGCTGGTAGTAGTGCCTAAGACGTTTGACTAGCGCAGCTCTTTCGGCATCGTGAAAACCACGTGCTCCTGAATGCCGTCGTGCTCCTGCACCACGGCCGCGCCCTTGTTCTTCAGTAGCGCCACGACCTGCTCGACCAGGATCTCCGGAGCGGAAGCCCCGGCCGTGATGCCGATCGCGCGTTTGCCGTCCAGCCAGATATCTTGTATCGCCTCCGGGCCATCGATCAAATAAGCGTCTACGCCGCGCTTTTCGGCGATTTCGCGCAGACGGCTGGAATTCGAGCTGTTGGGCGAGCCCACCACCAGCATCAGATCGCACTTGTCCACCAGTTGTTTGACCGCGTCCTGACGGTTCTGGGTGGCGTAGCAGATGTCCTTTTTATAAGGACCCATGATATTCGGGAACCTGGCGCGCAACGCGTCGATCACGCCGCTGGTCTCGTCCATCGAAAGCGTCGTCTGGGTGACATACGCCAGTTGCTCGGGATTTTTCACCTGCAGACGTTCCACGTCTTCAACGCATTCCACCAGGTATATCGCGCCCAGTTTGGCGTTTTCGTACTGACCGATGGTGCCCTCGACTTCCGGATGACCCTGGTGGCCGATGAGAATGGTTTCGCGCCCCTCCTTGGAGTAGCGGCTCACTTCCATATGCACCTTGGTCACAAGCGGACAGGTCGCGTCGAACACCTTGAGGTTGCGCGAGGCCGCCTCGCGCCGCACGGCCTGCGAGACGCCGTGCGCGCTGAAGATCACGGTGGCGTCGTCGGGCACTTCGTGCAGCTCATCCACGAACACCGCACCTTTGTCCCGGAGGCCATCGACCACGAACTTGTTGTGCACCACTTCGTGGCGCACGTACACCGGCGCGCCGAACAGCTCCAGCGCACGCTCGACGATGTCGATGGCGCGGTCTACGCCGGCGCAGAAACCGCGCGGATTGGCGAGTAATACCTGCATAATTTTTGACCCTAATGCAAAATTAGTCCTTAGTGTATCGCGCCGTCGCCAACGTGTAAAAAATGGTGTCTCTCCTCCCCGCGAACACCGTTCGCGCATCCACTTTGATCTCGAGGTGCCGCTACTGGCGATAGCCAAATACGGATTATGTGAGACTGGTTGTGTTGGGGGTCCCGCAATCTGCTCAGGAACTGGCCACGGCGTCGAACACACGAGCAGATGTCGCCGCTATCCCGGTGCCCGCTTCTGAAAAAACACGCTGTGGATGATCAGGATGGCGGCGCCGACGGTTATCGCCGAATCCGCGATATTGAAAGTGGGCCAGTACCAGCGGTCGTAATACCACTGAATGAAATCCACCACGTGGCCGTAGGCGACGCGGTCGATCAGATTGCCGATCGCGCCGCCCAGTATCAGGGCGAGCGCCGCCGCGGTCCAGTGTTCGCCGGCGTGCAAACGTTTCAGCCAGACAATGATCGCCGCGCTGACCGCGATTGAAAGCGCGATAAAAAACCATCGTTGCCAGCCGTCGGCGTCACTCAAAAAGCTGAACGCCGCGCCGGTATTGTGGACAAGCGTGAGATTGAACCAGGAAAACACCGGATAGGCCGCATATGGCTCCATCCACGCGCTCACCATCCACTTGGTAATCTGATCGAGGATGACGACCAGGCCGGAAATCCATAGCCATTTAAGCATGCTGGTAGTTCGTAAAGTGAGCTTTCTGGACTCCGGCTTTCGCCGGAGTGACGAGTCGGTTATGAAGTCGATGTTCGCCATTTATGCGAAGCAATCGTAGGCTGGGGATGGCAATCCCAGCATGTTCATGCCGGGTTACTCTGCGCGAACCCAGCCTACGATACTATTGAGCCTTGCAAAAATGCTTAAGCTGTCATCCCTTCACTTCGTTCAGGGCAGGGGCTTCAACGTGAAGCATCTGTTGGCTCTAAGCATATCTTCGCTGCTCGCCCGCGCCCGCCACGTTGGCGACACAACGTCCGCAAAGCTCTGGATGTTCAGGATAGCTTCCCACATCCACGCGGCGATGCCAGCAGCGTACGCATTTGGGATGGGAGACCGCGCCCGCGCGGATATAAATCACGTCGCCGCCCGTCAGCCGCGCTTCCGGCGCCTCGGCGGGGCGCTGGTTTTGTGGCAGCGCGCGCGCGTATGACGTGATCAACAGAAAACGCAGCTCATCCTCCAGCCGTCTCAGCAGCGCCAGGGTCGCGCCATCGCAGTAGAGCGTGACATCGGCATCCAGCGAGGCGCCGATCTCGCCGGCGTTTCGCAGAATCTCCAGTTGCTTGCCGACCGCGTCGCGGATCTCGATCAACCGCGCCCATGCCGCCCTGTCGAACGGGGCGTCGTCCAGCGCGAACAAACCTGTGTGCCAGGCGCTCAAGAACACGGATTCAGCCCGCGCGCCGGGCATCGACCGCCAGATCTCGTCGGCCGTAAAGCTCAAAATCGGCGCCAGCCAGCGCACCAGCGCTTCGGCAATGTGATACATCGCGGTCTGCGCGGAGCGGCGGATGGGGCTGTCTTCCTGCGCCGTGTACTGACGATCCTTGATGATGTCGAGGTAAAACCCGCCCATCTCGACCGCGCAGAAACGGTGCACCTTCTGGTAGATCAGGTGAAACTGATAATCCTCGAACGCTTGCAGCACTTGACCCTGCAACTGTAACGCCTGATCGACCGCCCAGCGATCCAGGGCCAGCATGCGATCGGACGGGACCTGGTTGTGTTGCGGATCGAAGCCGTGCAGGTTGGCGAGCAGAAAGCGCGCGGTGTTGCGGATGCGCCGGTAGGCATCGGCCGTGCGTTTGAGGATCTCGTCGGAGACCGCCATCTCGCCGCTGTAGTCGGTGGCCGCCACCCACAGTCTCAGAATATCCGCGCCCAGGGTTTTCATCACCGTCTGCGGCGAGACCACGTTGCCGCGCGATTTGGACATCTTCTGGCCTTGCGCATCGACCGTGAAGCCGTGGGTGAGCACCTGCCGGTAAGGCGCGGTCTCGCGCATCGCAACCGAGGTCAGCAGCGAGGACTGAAACCAGCCGCGATGCTGGTCAGAACCTTCAAGGTACAGGTCAGCCGGAAAGCCAAGTTCCGGTTGCTGCTCCAGCACGCAGGCGTGCGTGACGCCGGAATCGAACCACACGTCGAGCGTATCGGTGACTTGCTCGTAGTCGGCGTGATGGTGGCCCAGCAGCTCGGCCGGGTTCAGTTCGAACCATGCATCGATGCCGCCGGATTCGATCTTTCGCGCCGCGGCCTCGATCAGCTGCGGCGTGTCCGGGTGCAGCTCGCCTGTCTCGCGATGCGTGAACAGCGCGATAGGCACGCCCCACTTGCGTTGCCGCGAGATGCACCAGTCGGGGCGGTTGCGCACCATGCCCTCGATGCGCGCCCGGCCCCAGCTCGGCATCCAGCGCGCCGTGTCGATGGCGGCCAGCGCTCGTTCGCGCAGCCGCGCTTGCTCCATGCCGATAAACCACTGCGGCGTCGCGCGGAAAATGATCGGCGTCTTGTGCCGCCAGCAGTGCGGATAGCTGTGTGTGAGCATCGCCCGATGCAGCAACGTTCCCCGCGCTTCCAGCACTTCGATAATGTGTTCATTGGCCTGCTCGACCGGTTCGCCCGCGAACAGCTCGGTGCCGAGCAGGAAGCGGCCGTCGCCGCCGACCGGATTGTCGATGGGCAAACCGTAGCGTTGCCCGACGACATAGTCTTCCTGGCCGTGACCGGGCGCAGTATGCACAGCGCCGGTGCCGTCTTCGGTCGTGACGTGCTCGCCCAGCACGATGGGCACCTGTCGCGCGTAAAACGGATGCTGTAATCGCAAGTACTCGAGCGCCTTGCCTTGCACGCGACCCAGGATCGATCCGCGCTCGATCCCGTAACGTTCAAACGCCCGATCGAGCAGCGCCTCGGCCAGCACCAGGCGTTCGTCTTGCAACTGCGCCAGCACGTAGGTTAACTCCGGATGCAGCGCGACCGCCTGGTTGGCGGGCAAAGTCCAGGGCGTGGTCGTCCAGATCACGATCGAGACCGGCCCATGTCCGCGCTCTTCTAGCGGCCATTTATCCAGAAACGCCGTCTCGTCGGCCACCCTGAAACGCACGTCGATCGCCTGCGAATTTCTGTTCTCGTACTCGACCTCGGCCTCGGCCAGCGCCGAGCCGCAGTCCACGCACCAATGCACCGGCTTGAAGCCTTTGAACACGTGGCCGCGCGCAATCACCCGGCCCAGGGCGCGCACGATATCGGCCTCGTAGCGGTGATCCATCGTCAGATAAGGATCGTTCCACGCGCCGAACACGCCCAGCCGAATGAAGTCGCGCCGCTGGCCGTCGACCTGCCTGGCGGCGAACTTCCGGCAGGCCGCGCGAAACGCCTTGTCGTCGATCCTGGCGCCCGCCTTGCCGGTTTTCTTTTCCACCTGCAATTCGATCGGCAGGCCGTGACAATCCCAGCCCGGCACGTACGGCGCGTCGAAGCCGCTCAAGGTTTTGCTCTTGACGATGATGTCCTTGAGGATCTTGTTGACCGCATGGCCGATGTGAATATCGCCGTTGGCGTAGGGCGGACCATCGTGCAGGACGAACCTGGGCCGGTCCGCGCAAGACGCCCGAATCTTGCCGTACAGATTCGCCGCCGCCCAGCTTTTCAGCATCTCCGGCTCGCGTTGCGCGAGATTGCCGCGCATCGGAAAGTCGGTCTTTGGCAGGTTGAGGGTGTGTTTGTAATCCGTCACGACTCGCTGTTTGTCAATGCCCAAAAAGAGCCAAAGTCTACTCGTTTTGACGCTTCGCGTTTAGTGCGAACCCCAGGATCGCGCCGCTTTACGCGTTTGGAAATATTGTCTCGCGGCCTGGACGTCGCGCGCGATCTGCGCCTTTAGCTCAGCGAGCGAATCGAACCGCGCTTCGTCGCGAATCTTGTGCAGAAGCTCCACGCACAGATGACGGCCATAGATGTTCTGGTTGAAATCGAACAGATAGACTTCGAGACGATGATCGACGCCGTTGACCGTCGGCCGGTGGCCGATACTGGCGACGCCTTCGCGCGGCTCCGGCTGCAGGCCGCGCACGTCCACCGCGAAGATGCCCTGCACCGGCGGCAAAGGCCAGCCCAGGCTCAGATTCGCAGTCGGAAAGCCCAGTTCGCGGCCCAGCGCATCGCCGCGCCGGACGCGCCCGCACAGGCGGTAACGCCGCCCCAGCAGTCTTTCGGCGGTAGCCAGATCGCCCCGTTGCAGGGCCTGTCGGATGCGCGTGCTGCTCACCCTTTCGCCTTCGACCCGGAAGGTACGCATCTTATCGACCTGAAAACCGCGGGCGCGGCCAGCGGCGCGCAGCATGTCGAAGTTGCCTTCGCGGTCTTTGCCGAAACGAAAATCGTCACCCAGCACCAGGTAGCGCACATCCAGACCTTGAATGAGTATCCGGTCGATGAATTCGGCGGCGCGCATCGCCGCCAGCCGTCTATCGAAGCGCAGACACAGTACCGTGTCGATTGAACAACGCTGCAACGCCAGCAGTTTCTCGCGAAAGCGCGTCAGTCGGGGCGGGGCGGAATCCGCGTGAAAAAACTCGCGCGGCAGCGGCTCGAAAATAATCGCCAGGGAGGGCAGCTTCAGCTCGGACGCCTTTGCGGCGAGCTGCGCCAGCACCGCCTGATGCCCCAGGTGTACACCGTCGAAATTACCGATGGTCGCGGCGCAACCCCGGTGCGCGGCGCGCACATTGGGAAGACCACGGATCAGCTCCATTAGCCCGCGCCCGCCGCGAACTGCCGCGGCCGCACCCCCAGCATCAGCAGGGTCAGCAGGTATACCGCCGCGCCCAGCGCGATGAGACCGCACAACTGAACACCTCTCTGCGTCGCGGTCCAGTCGCTCCACTGGGCCAGCGCGGGTGTCATCGTGAACAGTGCGCCGCCCATCGCCGCCGTGGCCGCGCCGACCTTGAGCGCGAGGTTGTTCCAGCCCGTTTGCACGCGGTATACACCGTTTCGCCGCAGCTGGCGATACAACAGGCTGGCGTTCAGATAAGCCGACAAGGTCGTCCCGGTCGCCAGCCCCGCGTGCGGGCCCGGAACGTCGAAATAGGCCCATGGCACCACAATGATCACGTTGAGCACCATGTTGGCGAGCACCGCGAGGACGCCAATGCGCACGGGCGTTCTCGTATCCTGGCGCGCGTAAAAGCCCGGCGCCAGCACCTTGATCATGACAAACGCGGGCAGGCCCGCGCCATATGCGACCAAACTCATGGTGGCCATCAGCGTGTCGGCGGCGGTGAACTCGCGGTATTGAATCAGGGTGGCGAGAATCGGTCCGGCCAGCAGCACCAGGCCCAAAGTGGCGGGTATCGCGACCAGTACAGAGATTCTCAAGGCCCAGTCGATGGTCTGGCTGAACGCCGGCGCCGACTGGCGCGCATGCTGCTGCGACAGGCGCGGCAGGATCACGGTAGCGGTGGCCACGCCCAGCAGCGCCAGCGGCAGTTCCACAAAGCGATCGGAAGCGTACAGCCAGCTGATGCTGCCCACCGCCAGAAACGATGCGATCATGGTGTTGAACAACACATTGATCTGTACTACCGATGACCCGAAAATGGCTGGCCCCATCAGGCGCAGGATGCGTCGCACGCCGTCGTGCGCGCGCGCCAGGCGGGGGCGCGGCAGCAGATTCAGTCGATACAGAAACGGCAGCTGAAACGCCAGTTGCACCGCGCCGGCGATAAACACGCCCCAGGCCAGGCCGGTGATGGGCCGCTCGAACGCGGGCGCGAGCCACAGGCTCGCCGCGATCAGCGACAGGTTCAAAAACACCGGCGTGAAGGCCGGCACTGCGAAGCGGCCGAAGCTGTTCAATATGCCGCCGGCCAGCGCGGTCAGCGAAATGAACAGGATGTACGGAAAGGTGATGCGCAGCATGTCCACGGTCAGCGCGAGCCGTTCGGGGTTGTCCGTGAAACCAGGCGCGAAAAGCGATACAAGAACGGGCGCGGCGAGAACCCCGGCCACCGTTATCAGCATCAACATCACCATCATGACACCGGTGACGTGATCGACCAGTTCCTTCAGCGCCGCGGCGTCGCGCTGCTCGCGGTACTCCGAAAAAACGGGCACGAAGGCCTGCGAGAACGCGCCTTCGGCGACCAGCCGGCGCAGAAAATTCGGAATGCGAAATGCGACGAAGAAGGCGTCCGTACCGCCGCCGGCGCCAAAGAAGATAAACACCACGGCGTCCCGCGCGTAGCCAAAGATGCGGGAGACAAACGTCATGCCGCCCACGATGGCGGTGGATTTGAACAGTCTCTGGCTCAGGGCGATGTGCTTCCGGGCGAGGTGGTTGCGCGCAGGCGAAGATACAGGCAATGCCCGCGCGTGCACAAGTCGAAGGCAGCCGCCACGCGTTGACAATCACGAACGTGCGCTGCATATTATTCAACTTTTTTCGACTCACTTGAAGGAAATCAGGTTTTGGCAAATTCAGCATCGGCCAGAAAGCGCGCCCGCCAAGCGGTCAAGCGGCGTGAACGCAACGTCAGCCAAATGTCCAGGGTGCGAACGTATATCAAGAACGTGGTCAAGGCCATCGCCAAGGGCGACAAGGCGGCCGCACAGATCAGTTACGCGCGCGCGGTGCCGATAATCGACGCGACGGCGGGTTCCGGCCTGATCCACAAGAATAAGGCGGCGCGCCACAAGAGCCGTCTGAGCGCACGCATCAAGGCCATGCAGAGCTGATTGTAAAACGCAAGCGTCGGGATCAGGTACGTACGAACAGGCGGCATAATTTCACCGTCTTTCCGGCGAAAGCCGGACTAAATCGCCGGGAGCGATTTTGAACAGCTTTGGCTGGCCCGCAGGGTGCACGCCAGGGACGGTGTGCGTAATCTGGTTGATGTTTGCTGGATGCCGGCGCACCGGCACGACGGAACAAATCAAAGCTTCGCCAAATCTCTGTCACACCAGCACCAGATTATCCCTGTGGATCAGTTCCGGCTCGGCGACGTAGCCCAGCACGGCCTGGATTTTGTGACTCGGTTTCAGCATGATCCGGCACGCCTCGTCGGCGTCATAGTTGACCAGGCCGCGGGCAATTTCGTGGCCTTGCGCATCGAGGCAAGCCACCATTTCTCCGCGCATGAACGCACCGCGCACTTCGGTCACGCCGATTGGCAATAGACTGCTGCCGCGCTCGCGCAGCACGCGCGCCGCGCCGGCATCCACAATCAGGGCGCCGCGGACTTCCAGCTGATTGGCGATCCATTGTTTGCGCGCGGCCAGGGGTTCGCTGCCGGGCAACAACAGCGTGCCAAGCGATTCGCCCTGCGCCAGGCGCCGAAGAATGCGGGTTTCGCGCCCGGAAGCGATCAGGGTCGCGGCACCGGAGCGCGCCGCGCGGCGCGCGGCCTGCAGTTTGGTCACCATGCCGCCGCGCCCGATATCGCCGGCGCTCGGTCCCGCGCAAGCCTCCAGCGATGGATCGGCGGCCTGCGCCGCATCGATCAGCTTCGCCTGCGGATGGGCGCGCGGATCGCGTTCGTACAGCCCATGCTGATCGGTAAGTATGATCAGCAGTTGCGCCTCGACCAGATTGGTGACCAGCGCGGCCAGGGTGTCGTTGTCGCCGAAACGGATCTCGTCGGTGGCTACCGTGTCGTTCTCGTTGACCACCGGCACGACGTTCAGGCCCAAGAGCGTGCGCAAGGTGGTGCGGGCATTGATATAGCGACGCCGGTCGGCCAGATCCTCGCGCGTCAAAAGCACCTGCGCGCTGTGAATCCCATGGCGCTGTAAATGCGATTCGTAGGCCTGCACCAGCCCCATCTGCCCGACCGCGGCGGCGGCCTGCAATTCGTGCAGCGCCTGCGGGCGCCTGCGCCAGCCCAGCCGGCTCATGCCTTCGGCGACCGCGCCAGAGGAGACCAGCACGATCTCCTTGCCGGCCTCGCGTAAGTGGGCGATCTGTTCTGACCATGCGTGGATGGCGGTGAGATTCAAACCGCGCCCGTCGTCGGTGATCAGCGAACTGCCGATCTTGATCACCCAGCGCGGCGCGCTACCCAGTTGCTTGCGATTCAGCGCGGTGTTCCTCCAGATAATCCATAACCTGATTGATCAGATCAATCGTGCCTTCGCGCGTGACGGCTGACACCATGAACATCGGCCCTTGCCAGTGCAGCCGATCCCGCAACGCCTGGCAAACCGTCTCTCGCTGCTCAGCGCTCAGCAGGTCGATCTTGTTGCAGACCAGCCAACGCACCCGGTTGCCAAGCGCCGGATCGAACTTTTCGAGCTCGGCTTCGACCGTCCGCACCGCGTGCGCCGGATCGGGCCCGAACGCGACATCGACAACATGCAGCAACAGCCGCGTGCGGGCAAGGTGTTTCAGGAAACGCACCCCGAGCCCCGCACCATCGGCGGCGCCTTCGATCAGGCCGGGAATATCGGCCATGATGAAGCTTCTGGTCGGTGCGATGGCGACCACGCCCAGATGCGGGTAAAGCGTCGTGAAAGGATAATCCGCGATTTTGGGACGCGCCGCGGAGACCGCGGCGATCAGGCTGGACTTGCCGGCATTGGGCAGACCCAGCAGGCCGACGTCCGCCAGCACCTGCAGTTCCAGACGCAACCTGCGCGCTTCGCCCGGCTGTCCCGGAGTGGATTGCCGGGGCGCGCGATTGGTGGAGCTCTTGAAACGCGTATTACCCAGACCGCGACGGCCACCCTGCGCGACCAACAGGCGTGCCCCGTCGCGGGCCAGATCGCCGATCAGCTCTAAAGTGTCCGCGTCGATCACGCGCGTGCCGACCGGCACGTCGATGACGAGGTCGTCGCCCTGTCTGCCGGTACGCTCCTTGCCCATGCCGTTTTGCCCGCGGGGCGCGATGAATAACCGCGCGTGCCGGAAGTCGGCCAATGTGTTGAGGCCGCGGGTGGCGCGCAGGAATACGCTGCCGCCGTCGCCGCCGTCGCCGCCGTCGGGCCCGCCGCGCGGGATATATTTCTCGCGCCGGAAGCTGACGCAGCCGCCGCCGCCGTCACCCGCCCTGACCTCGATGGTCGCCTCATCGACGAATTTCATCGCCTGTCGCGGCGGCTGGTGTCGCCGTCTCCAACTATGTGCACAAACAATAAGGTGTACACAAAAAAGCCCCGACCAGGCGGGGCTTTTCTGCAAGCTTGCATGGCGAGCATTCAGCCGGCGACCACGCTCACGTATTTGCGCTGCCGGACCCCTTTTTTCTCGAACCTTACCTGCCCATCCGCCGTGGCGAACAAGGTGTGGTCCCGGCCCAGGCCCACGTTCACGCCGGGGTGAAAACGGGTACCCCGCTGGCGCACCAGAATATTGCCCGCCAAAACTTTTTCGCCACCGAAACGCTTTACGCCCAGGCGCTTGGATTCCGAATCGCGGCCATTGCGCGTGCTGCCGCCCGCTTTCTTGTGTGCCATACTTGAATCTGCTCCTGATTTCTAACCGCCGATGCCGGTGATCTCGATCTCGGTGTAACTCTGCCGATGGCCCATCTGCCGACGGTAGTGCTTGCGACGGCGGAATTTGATGATCTTGATCTTGTCGCCGCGCCCGTGCGCTCTGACCTTCGCGGTGACCTTGCCGCCGTCGATGAAGGGCGCGCCGATGGAAACATTGTCGCCATCGGTGACCATCAGCACCTGGTCGAAGTCCACGCTCGCGCCGACATCGGAGTCCAGCTTCTCGACGCGCAGAACGTCGCCCTGGGTGACCCGGTATTGCTTGCCACCGGTTTTGATAACAGCATGCATGGCTTGATCTTCGATGAATGCTAAGAAAAGACTGCGAAGTTTATCGACTTGGCGCATACCGGTCAAATCGCGACGCTTGACGCCCCCGGCAGCCGACCCTAGCATGCGCAAGGCCCCTCGCATCGACACCCGCATGGATCTGGAACACGTCAACGCCCTGGTCGCGCGCGACATGGCCGCGGTCAACGAGACCATTCATCGACGCCTGCAATCGCAGGTGGTGTTGATCAACCAGTTGAGTCATTACATCGTCAACAGCGGCGGCAAGCGGCTGCGGCCCATGCTGGTGCTGCTGGCCGCCGGCGCCTGCGGTTATCGCGGGCGGCGCCACATCGACATGGCGACCATCATCGAGTTCATTCACACGGCAACCCTGCTGCACGACGACGTGGTCGACGCCTCCGAGCTGCGCCGCGGCCACGAGACGGTCAACGCCATCTGGGGCAACGAGTCCAGCGTGCTGGTGGGCGATTTTCTGTATTCGCGCGCGTTCGAGATGATGGTCGAGATCGGCAGCCTGCGCATTATGGAAATTCTGGCGCGCGTGACCAACACCATCGCCGAAGGCGAGGTCATGCAGCTGCTCAATTGCCGCGATCCGGGCACCACCGAGGCGCGTTACATGGAGGTGATACAAAGCAAGACCGCCAAGCTGTTCGAGGCCGCGGGCCAGACCGGGGCCGTGCTGGGCGAGGCCTCGCCGGCCACGGAGCGCGCGCTGGCGGGTTATGGTATGCATCTGGGCACCGCCTTCCAGCTGATCGATGATGCGCTGGACTATAGCGCCTCGGCCGAGCAGATGGGCAAACACGCTGGCGCCGATCTGGCCGACGGCAAACCGACCCTGCCGCTGATCTATGTCATGCATCAGGGCACGCCCTCGCAGGCGCGCGTGGTGCGCCAGGTGATTGAGCGCGGCGGCTCCGAGCGTATCGGCGCGGTGCTCGAAGCCGTTGAATCCACGGGGGCCATTGCATACACTGAAGAAGTTGCGCGGCAATCGGCGGATCATGCCATCGGCGAGCTGGCTGAGTTACCGGATTCGCAGCACAAGCAGGCGCTGGTTGCTCTGGCGCGCTTTTCGGTCGACCGCAATTTCTAAGTCTTGGCTTGAATCGGAGTGTAGCTCAGCCTGGTAGAGCACTGCCTTCGGGAGGCAGGGGTCGAAGGTTCAAATCCTTTCACTCCGACCAATTGATCAACCGCCCGGTTTTATATCCGCAATCCAGTCGGGCAAGCGGCCAGGTTGACCTCGACGGTTCCGCAACGCAAAGGAAAATTTCATGCAGGCATTGGAAAGCTTACGTAATGCATCGCCTATACTCATCGCCGGCCTGTGTATCGGTATGGCCTGCCTGGTGACGATCCTGATGACCCGCAGCCGCAAGGTCACCATCATCTGCATGCAAATATTGCTGTCCGTGACGTTAGTCTTTGTTCTGTACAGCGCCATATTCGTGTTGTACGTAGGCGGCCAGCCCAGTTCCACCACGTCATCGACCTCGACCACGACTGAGGAGTCGGCCGCGGACGACGCCGCGGGCGCTTCGGATTCCGCCGCACCCACGACGCCTTGAGCGAAACTCTGGACATTGCGCAACGCGCGCATCCCCGATCGTGCGCCGCGCGCAGCCGTTTTACGAACGCGGGAATGCTGGGATCGAGCCGAAATTGCGGTACTTGGCGCGCGAACTCCAAGGCGTACGTGCGGTTCATGCGTACGGTGACAGTGAATCTCCGGGGACGTTTCCCGCGTGTCGAGGCCCGTGCAGGGCGCGCCGCGTGGCATCGGGTCTGATCCATGCCGAATGAATCGGCCCGTACGGGCACATTGCTGATCGTCGCCGCCCCTTCCGGTGCCGGCAAGACGAGTCTGGTCAAGGCGCTGTCGGAGTCGCTGACGGGCGTGGCGGTGTCGGTTTCCCATACCACTCGGGCGCGGCGCCCGCGCGAGCAGGATGGCGTGCATTACCATTTTGTTGATCACGCCAGGTTTGAGGCCATGATCGACGCCGGTGAATTTCTGGAGCACGCGCGGGTGTTCGACCAGCACTACGGCACCGCGCGCGCGAACGTGGCGCGGCAGCTCGTGCAAGGTATTGATGTTATTCTGGAAATCGACTGGCAAGGCGCCCGCCAGGTGCGCCAGCGCATGCCGCAATGCCTGTCGGTGTTTATCGTGCCGCCTTCGCGGGCGGTACTGGAACAGCGTCTGCGCGCGCGTGCGCAGGACTCCGAGGAGGTCATCGCGCGGCGCAAGCGCGCCGCCGTGGAGGAGATGCGTCATTACCATGAATTTGATTACCTGGTGGTCAACGACGACTTCGAGCAGGCGGTAGACGCCCTGAAGGTCATCGTGCTGGCGAGCCGCCAGCGGCTGGCGCCGCAGGCGGCCGCGCGCCGCGAGCTGCTGGAGTCGTTACTGGCATAGCGGCAGACGATCTTATAAACTGCAAGGTCAACAATTGTTTAGGAGTATTCATGGCGAGAATTACCGTCGAGGATTGCCTGGAGAAAGTCGACAACCGCTTTCAGCTGGTGTTGATGGCCAGCCGCCGTGCGCGGCAGCTCGCAAGAGGCGTCGAGTCATATGTCGAGCTGGAGAACGATAAACCCACCGTCGTGGCCTTGCGCGAGATCGCAGAGGGGCTGATCGGGCCCGAGGTGCTGGATCAGCCCGTGATGGAGGGCTGGGAGCACGATATCGAGACGCGCCGCGGCCGGGTTTATATCGGTGAAGACGATATCGCCGATGAACCGGGCTTCGGCGAGGCGGACAGGGCGCGCGCTTTCCGGTCGGCGCGCGACGAGGACGAGGAGCCGGGGCGCTGATACCCGGTTTGCAGGCGCAATGGCCAAAGCGGTCACCTCTGCACCCGCTGCGCGCACCATCGATGACCCGACGCGCTTTCAGGTCGGCAATCTCTGCGCGATACTGGAGACGTATCTCGAACCGGCGCAGATAGAGCGGGTACATCGCGCGTATCTATTCGGCGCCCAGGCGCACGAAGGCCAGACGCGCCTCACCGGCGAGCCCTACATCTACCATCCGCTTGCCGTGGCCCACACCATGGCCGACATGCGCATGGACGCCGACAGCATCATTGCCGGCATCCTGCACGATGTCATCGAGGATACCCCGACTGCCAAGGAGCAGCTCGCGCGCGAGTTCGGGCGGGACGTCGCCGAGCTGGTCGACGGCGTCAGCAAGCTGACGCACCTCAAGTTCGAATCCAGGGCGGTGGCGCAGGCGGAGAATTTCCGCAAGATGATGCTGGCCATGGTCAACGATCTGCGTGTGATCATGGTCAAGCTCGCCGATCGTCTGCACAACATGCGCACGCTGCAGGTCATGCCGCCGGAAAAACGGCGCCGCATCGCGCGCGAAACCCTGGAAATCTATGCCCCGATCGCGCAGCGGCTGGGCATGAATACCTTGCGCGGCGAACTGGAGCAGCTGGGTTTCGAGGCCTTGTATCCGAACCGCTATCGGCTGCTGGACTCCGCCGTCAAGCGCAGCCGCGGCAACCGCAAGGAGTTGCTCGCCAAGATCGAGACCACCCTGCGCAAGCGTCTCCAGGAGGTCGGCATCGAAAGCCGCGTGTTCGGCCGCGAAAAAAGCCTGTACAGCATCTACAAGAAGATGCGGCAGAAGCATTTGTCATTCAATCAGGTGTTCGACGTGTTCGCGCTGCGCCTGGTGGTCAAAGAGGTCGACACCTGTTACCGCGCGCTGGGGGTGATTCATAATCTGTATAAACCGGTGCCCGGCCGCTTCAAGGACTATATCGCGATCCCCAAGGTCAATGGTTATCAGTCGCTGCATACGGTGCTATTCGGCCCGCACGGCATCCCGATCGAAACCCAGATCCGCACCGAGGAGATGGATCGCGTGGCATGCGCGGGCATTGCCGCGCACTGGCTGTACAAGTCGGCCGACAGTTCCAGCCTCAAGGCGCATGCGCGCGCGCACCAGTGGCTGAAGGAGGTGCTGGAAATCCAGCAAAGCGCTGGCAATTCGCTGGAGTTTCTGGAAGGCGTCAAGGCCGATCTGTTTCCCGACGAGGTGTACGTGTTCACGCCGGCCGGCGAGATCCGCGAACTGCCGCGCGGCGCCACGGCGGTCGACTATGCGTACTCGGTACATTCCGACGTGGGCAATACCTGCGTCGCGGTCAAGATCGATCGCCGCCTCGCGCCGTTGAGTTCGGCCTTGCAGAACGGTCAGACGGTGGAGGTCATCACCGCGCCCAGCGCGCGGCCCAATCCGATCTGGCTCAATTTCGTGGTGACCGCCAAGGCGCGGGCCAACATTCGTCATTTTTTGAAGAACCAGCAGCACGAAGAGGCCGTACGCCTGGGACGCCGGTTGCTGGAGACCGCGCTGGCCACCTATCGGCTGGATATGGACAGTCTGGGCCACAAGTGCATCCGGCGGCTGCTTAAGGATATCGGCCTGGACAGCCTCGACGCGCTTTTGAAAGACATCGGTCTGGGCAATCGTATGGCTCAACTGGTGGCGCGGCGCCTGATCGACACTGGCGACAAGCTCCCGCCGGGCGAACGTCGCTGCGATGCCGACCTGCCGCTGGCGATACAAGGCACCGAAGGCATGGTGGTCAGTTTCGGCAAATGTTGCCTGCCGATCCCCGGCGACCCCATCGTCGGCGTCATGAGCGCGGGCCGCGGCCTGGTGATCCACCGCGATTCCTGTCGCAACGTGGCGGTGCATCGCGACAAGCCGGACAAATGGATACACGTATTCTGGTCGGCGGAGCCAACCGGTGAATTCGCCACCGCCATCCGCGTACAGTCCGCCAATCAGCGCGGCGTGCTGGCGGCGCTCGCGGCCAAGATTTCCGACGAGGGCTCCAACATCGAGAACGTGTCGTTCGAAGAGCGCGATGGGGTCACCACCACGATCATCTTTGTGCTGGCGGTACACAACCGCAGACACCTGGCGCGCATCATGCGCATCGTGCGCAGCACGCCAGAGGTGTACAAGGTGCAGCGCGCGCGCGGCTAGCTGTCTGCAGGCGCGGCCGCGCACCGCGCCGTCCGCTACACATCACCCGTTTCTAACTCGCAAGACGGAGGCATCCAATGCGTCGCGACATCATCACAACCGATCAGGCGCCCAGGGCCATCGGCCCCTATTCGCAGGCTGTCCGGGTCGGCGATACCGTATATCTTTCCGGTCAGATACCGCTGGACCCCGCCTCCATGGCGCTGGTCGAAGGCGACATCGCGGCGCAGATTCGCCGCGTGTTCGATAATCTCTCCGCGGTGGCGCAGGCGGCCGGCGGCGGGTTGGCCGATATCGTCAAGCTGAATGTGTTCCTGACCGACCTCTCCCACTTCGCCCTGGTGAACGAGGCCATGGCCCAGCATTTCCAGGCGCCGTATCCGGCGCGCGCCGCGATCGGCGTCGCGGCGCTGCCCAAGGGTGCGGCGGTGGAGATGGACGCCGTTATGGTGTTGAGTCAGTCGTAAGGCACATGCGCTAGGTTACAAGCCGATCAGCGCCACGCGCCCAGCCGGGATGATCGCGACCGAGGCCGGCGGCCACGCCGCAGATACGCTGACGCGACTGGACGGCGTGGGCCCCGCCATGCTGCAAAAGTTCGATCGGCTGGACATCCGCACGATCCCGGACCTGCTGTTTCATCTGCCCGCGCGCTATCAGGATCGCACGCGCGTGACGCCTATCGGGAACTTAAGGCCCGGCGACGAGGCGGTCATTGAGGGCACGGTTGAACACGCCGAGATCGTGATCCGCCGCCGGCGCATGCTCATCGCGCAACTCGAGGACGGCACCGGCAGCCTCAACTTAAGATTCTTCCACTTCGGCCGTGGGCAGCAGCAGGCACTGTCGCGCGGCGTGCGGCTGCGCTGCTTCGGCGAGGTCCGCGCCGGGAGCCTTTCGCTGGAGATGGTGCATCCGGAGTATCGGAGGGTCGCGCGCAACGAGGGCGTCGAAGCGCATCTGACGCCCGTTTATCCCGTGACCGAGGGTCTGCGTCAGTCCAGCCTGCGCAAACTGGTGGGCCGGGCGTTGGCGCGGCTGGACGAGGGCGCGCTGGGTCTGGACGAGCTTGTGGCGCGCTGTCCGCGCCGGTGCGGCGGTCTGACGCTCAGGCACGCGTTGTCGTACATACACCGCCCGCCGCCCGATGCCGATCAGGCGTTGCTTGCGGCGGGGCGCCATCCGGCGCAACGCCGCCTGGCTTACGAGGAGTTGCTGGCGCATCAGCTGAGCCTGCTGCGTTTGCGCATGCGCGTGCGCGACAAACCCGCGCCCGTTATTTGCGCGGAAGGCGCGTTGCGGGTCGCGTTCGAAACCGGACTCACGTTCGTGCTGACCGGCGCGCAACGGCGCGTCATCGGCGAGATCATGACCGATCTGGCGCGCCCGCGTCCGATGTTGCGCCTCCTGCAGGGCGACGTTGGCGCGGGCAAGACGGTGGTCGCGGCCGCCGCGTGTCTTGCGGCGGTAGAGGCGGGTTATCAGGCGGCCATCATGGCGCCCACGGAAGTCTTGGCCGAGCAGCATTTTCGGACGTTCTCCGCCTGGCTGGCGCCGCTGGGACTACAGGTCGTGTGGCTGTCCGGCAAGCTGAGGGCGCCCGCCCGCCGGCTTGCGCTGGCGGCGATCGAGAATGGCGAGGCCGGCGTGATTGTCGGTACGCATGCGCTATTCCAGGAAGGCGTGATCTTTAAGGATCTCGCCCTGGTAGTCATCGACGAACAGCACCGCTTCGGCGTATACCAGCGTCTGGCGCTGCGCGACAAGGGCCGGCAGGAGGCCCGCCTGCCGCATCAGCTCATCATGACCGCCACGCCCATCCCCCGCACCCTGGCGATGACCGCTTACGCCGACCTGGATTATTCGGTGATCGACCAATTGCCGCCGGGCCGCAAACCGGTCAAGACCGTGGCGCTGGCGGACACGCGCCGCGGCGACATTATCGAGCGCATCAGCCGTGCCTGCGGGCAGGGCCGTCAGGCGTACTGGGTGTGTACGTTGATCGAGGAATCCGAAACCCTGCAATGCCGCGCCGCCGAGGACACGCATGCGCAGCTGGCCCAAGCCCTGCCGCAGCTGCGCGTGGGGCTGCTGCACGGGCGCATGAAGGCGGATGACAAACAGCGCGTGATGGCCGAACTCAAGGCGCGGCGGATCGACCTGCTGGTCGCGACCACCGTCATCGAGGTGGGCGTGGACGTGCCGGACGCGTCGCTGATGATTATCGAAAACGCGGAACGGCTTGGGCTCGCGCAACTGCATCAACTGCGTGGCCGCGTGGGTCGCGGCGCTACGCAGAGCAGCTGCGTGCTGCTTTATCATCCGCCGCTGGGGGCGCTGGCGCGCGAGCGGCTGGATGCGTTGCGGCGGACCAGCGATGGCTTCGAGATCGCGCGCATCGATCTTGAATTACGCGGCCCCGGCGAAGTGCTGGGCACGCGCCAGACCGGCATGCCGCAACTGCGCATCGCCGACATCTCCCGCGATCAGGACATGCTGCCGGAGGTGCGCGCGGCGGCACAGCGCATGATCGCCGCGCGCTCGCCGCACGTCGAGCCATTGCTGCGACGCTGGCTTGGCGAGTCGCTGCGCTTTGGCCGGGTGTGAGGGGGGACGAGCACCACTGGCGACGCCGCGCGCGCCGGACACGCGGTTTCGCGCTTCAGTAACGCGCTGCACGAGGTTCCATGCCGCACCTTCATCAACACTCCTGGGACGTGACGCCGGCGCAGGCGCGCGAAATCCAGGAAACGCTGCGCGCCCACGTCATCCGGGAAGACCGTTTCGGCGCCGTGAACCGTGTGGCTGGTGTAGACGCCGGTTTCGAGGACGGCGGCACGATCACGCGTGCCGCGGTGGTGGTACTGTCGTTTCCGGAGCTGGAGCTGGTCGAACAGGCCGTGGCCAGGCGACCGACGAGCTTTCCATACGTGCCAGGCCTGCTTTCGTTTCGTGAAATTCCGGCGGTACTGGAGGCGCTGGCGCAACTGAAGACCGAGCCGGACCTGTTGCTATGCGATGGTCAGGGCATCGCGCACCCGCGCCGGTGCGGGTTTACCAGTCACATCGGTTTGATCACCGGCCGACCGACCATTGGTGTGGCCAAGTCGCTGCTGATCGGCACGCATGGCCCGGTGCCGGAGGCGCGCGGCGATTGGACGCCGATTCTGCATCAAGACGAAATCATCGGCGCGGCGTTGCGCACGCGGATCAAGGTCAGACCGGTGTACGTTTCCATCGGCCACAAGGTCAGCCTGAATTCCGCGATAGCCTACGTCATGCGCTGCACGACGCGTTTTCGACTGCCCGAGACGACGCGCAAGGCCGACCGGCTGGCATCACCGCGAGGCCACACGGGCGACGCGGCGCCCGTCTGCCAGCCTTAGATCGCGCTGCGCCGCTGACTATCGACGCTCCAGGCGCCGCCGCCCGCGAGGGCAAAGTAAAGAAACACAAAGCAATAAAGCGCCGCCAGTTCACCCTCGTTGAGGATGGGCCAGAATCCTTGCGGCGCATGCGCCATGAAGTAGGCGAACGCCATCTCACCCGACAGAATGAAGGCCACCGGCCGCGTGAACAGGCCGATTAGGATCAGAAAGCCGCCCACGAGTTCGAGTATTCCCGCCAGTCCAATCAGCGAGACCAGTTCGACCGGAAAACCTGGCGGGGCCGGAAACTCGAACAGCTTTTGCAGCCCGTGCTGCATGAACAAAAAGGCGGTGACGATGCGCAGGATGCTCAAGACGCGCGGCGCCCAGGCGACGCTGATCGAGTCTAGACTTGCCATGTATTTCCTCCTCTTTTCTGGAAAGGCGAACTCACTTCGCCGCGGAACATGCCCGCGGCGTGCTCCATTCTCAAGCGCATAGTGCTCGAGAAAGATGCGGCGCGTCCCTGCGGCATAGGCTGTTGAATGCGGCCAGTAAGAATGCCCTAGTTATTGCGGCATCGATCGCTTTATCGGCCCGCTCGGGAGCGGGGCGCTTTATGCGGGCGGCGTTTCATCCTCGATATCTTCATTGAAGCGCAGCCGGTTGCCGAACGGATCGGTCACTTCCATGACCTTCGCGTTCCACGGCGCCATCTCGATGCCCGGTCGCATGTAGGGATAGTCCCCGGACATGATCTCCCGATGCAGGGAATCGAGTTCGGTGGTGAGCACCAGCACCGTCGAGCCTGGACAGCAGTCGCCATGATGCTCGGTCAAGTGCAGCACCAGGCTTTTCTTGGAGACCTGCATGTACACCGGCGCGGTCGCGTCAAAGCGATACTCCCAGTCCACCTGAAAACCCAGAAACCCGGCATAGAAGTCTTTCGCCTTGTCGACGTCGAAGATGCGAAGAATGGGCACGGCCTGGAATACGGGTTCTATCATTTTTGTTTTACGCTTTTGTGAGAGATCGCCTGCGCGCGCCGCGGGATTTGCGTGCATGATGCCAAACGCGCATGGCAAACGAAAGCCCCAGATGCGCGGCGCCCCGCGCGCGTTGTCGTGGCGGCGTCGTTACTCGCCGACGTGCAGCAACTGGCCGTCGCGGCGGGCGCGGTGGAACAGGGTGAGAAACAGCCAGATGCTGACGCCCAGATAAACAGCGTTCAGGACGACCGCGTAAAACAGCAGATCGAGCGCAAAGCGCTGCTCGAGCAGCACCGCGCGCATGCCTTCGAACACGTAGGCGGACGGCAGGGCGTAAGAGACGGGCAGCAGCCAGTCCGGCAAGGTGTCGATGGGGTAATAGATGCCGCTCACGGGTGCGAGCGCGAAGATCGCCACCCACGCCAGGCTCTCGGCGCCCAGGCCGTAGCGCAATACCAGCGCGGAGATCACGATGCCGATCGCCCAGCCCAGCACCAGCAGGTTGGCGAAAAACGCGATCAGCGGCAATCCCAGGCTGAACAGCGAGAAGTGATACAGCGGGATAGCGAGCAGCACGGCCGCGCCCACGCCGATCGCAGTGCGGATCAGGCTGATGCCGACCAGCGATAACACGAGCTCGGTGGGACGCAACGGGCTTACGAACAAATGACCCAGATTACGCGAATAAAGCTCTTCGAAGAACGGTAATGTCACGCCCAGCTGGGCGCGGAACAGCACGTCCCACAGCAGCACGGCGGACAGCAGTACGCCGCCGGCCTGCGCCACCCAGTCGCTGTGGCCCATGAAGAACTGCGTGATGAAGCCCCACAGAATCATCTGCACCGTGGGCCAGTAGGCCAGCTCCAGGATGCGGGGCCAGGAACTGCGCAGCAGGTACACGTAGCGCAGCACCATTGTGCCCACGCGGGTAACGGTCCCGCTGCTCATGTCACGGCCTCGTGCCGGGCCACGGCCAGAAACACCTCTTCCATGGTGTGGCGTCCATAGTGCGCGACCAGTTCCCGCGGTGTGCCGCGATTGACGATGCGCCCGGCGCGCATCATCAGCACCTGATCGCACAGTCGCTCCACCTCCAGCATGTTGTGCGAGGCGAGCAGCAGGGTCGCGCCGGTGGCGCGCTGATAAGACTCGAGATAGGCGCGGATGCGATCGGCGGTGTCGGGGTCCAGCGAGGCGGTGGGTTCGTCCATCAGCAGTACCTCGGGCCGGTTCAGCAACGCCTTGGCCAGCGCCACCCGGGTCTTCTGGCCGGACGACATGTTGCGGTAGGCGCGATCGATGAGCGCCTCCAGATCCAGCTCCGCCGCCAGTTCTTCAATACGGTGTTTGAGCTTCGGCACGCCGTAAAGCCGCCCGTAGACGGCTAGATTCTGCCGCACGGTCAACCGCTGGGGCAGATCGACGTACGGCGACGCATAGTTGATGCGCGGCAGCGCGCGATAACGGTCGCGCAGCATATCCACACCGAGCACGAAGATTCGGCCCGAGGAGGGAATCAGCAGGCCCAGCAGCATGGCCAGAGTCGTGGTCTTGCCCGCGCCGTTGGCGCCCAGCAGCGCATACGTGCGGCCGTGCTCGACCTCGAAGCTGATGTCGTCCACGACGCTCACGCCGTCGAAACGCTTGCTCAAGTTCGAGACCTGAATCGCGTGACGGCCGGTGCGCGTGCGCATGTCCATTGTCAAAATGTTCTTGCTCACTCGTTTAAAAAAACCTCGCCCCGTTGGACCGTGATCGCGACCGCGGTCAGATGCGCGCCCGCGCACGGCCCGGCGATGCAGCGGCCGTCGTTGATGCGAAACAAGGCCGCGTGTGTGGCGCACACGATGAGTTCGCCGTCCTCGTCCAGGAACCGGTCCGGCATCCAGTCCAGCGGCCCGCCGGTGTGCGGGCAGTGATTTTCGTACGCAAAGATCTCCGCGCCCTTGCGCACCACGAACAATTCGCGCGCGGCGCCCTCGCGCGTCAATTGACACGACTTCGCGCCGGTAGCGGACAGGTCGGCGATGTTGCACAAGCGTATCAGGTTCATCGATCGGTTGTGTTAGTTTGAAAATCGCGCGCCGTTGCGCTGCTGACAGCGCGAAACGCGGCCGCGTTCAATCATCGGGCAACGGTAACGTTCCGTGTCATCACAGTTTAATCGTGTTGAAACGGGGAACAGCTAGGTTGGCGGGCAAACTTCGAACGCTGCTTTCACAACAACAACCGCCCATCGGCCCGAGGCCCCATGAACAAGCTCGCAATGCTCTGCATTTTCGGCGCGATCAGCGTGAATGCGCAAGCCCAGGATCAGTCCGCGCAAGGTTTTGTGTTCGACGATAAAAACCGCAACGGCCGCCTGGACGCCGGCGAACCGGGCGTGCCGGGGGTGGCCGTCTCCAATGGCATTGATGTGGTGCAGACCCGTGCAGACGGCAGCTATTCCATAGCCCTGGACGCGCAGAGCATCCTGTTCATCAGCCAGCCGGCGCGTTACGCCGTCCCGGTGGATGCGCAGAATCTGCCACGTTTTTATTACATTCATTATCCGGACGGCACGCCTGATGCGAGTAACTATCAGTTTCCCGTCATCGAGCCGACCGGGCCGTTGCCCACCGCGATCAACTTCCCGCTGCGCAAGTCCGAACGCGCAGACAAGTTTGACGCGCTGGCGTTCGCCGATCCGCAGACCAGCGACGCCGAGGAGCTCGACTTCCTGCGCGAAGACGTGGTGGCGGAGCTGGTGGGCAGCGAGGCAAAGTTCGGCTTGGTCGCGGGCGATGTGGTCAACGATGACTTGTCGCTGTACCTGCGGCACAACGAGATCATGTCGCGGATCGGCGTGCCGATCTGGAATTTGCCGGGCAACCACGACATGAACTACGACTCACCGGACGACCGCTACGCCACCGAGACCTTCAAGCGCACCTTCGGCCCGACCTATTATTCATTCGACTACGGCCAGGTGCACGTGGTCGCGCTGGACAACGTGGAGTATCAGGGCAGCGAAGTGGGCGAATACCGAGGCTTCATTTCGCCAGAGCAGATCGCGTGGCTTAAGAACGATCTTAGATTCGTGCCGAGGGACAAGCTGATCCTCATCGCCACGCACATCCCGCTGCTGACCTTTGCCACCGACAATCCCGCCACCAACACCGGCAACCTCGATCAGTTGCTGGCGGTGCTCAAGGGCCGCAGGCATGTCTACACGATCGCCGGACACGACACCAGCAACAGCTGGCAGGTGTATATCGATCACGAGCACGGCTGGCACGGGCCCAAACCGCTTCACCATCAGGTGCTGGCCGAAGTCCGCGGCGGTTCCTGGGCAGGCCCGCGCGACGAACGCGGCGTGCGCGAGGCGTCCATGCAGGACGGCAACCCTAACGGCTATTACATTATTTCGTTCGACGGCAACGAGTACCACACGCGCTTCAAGGCCGCCAGCCAGGGGGCGGAGGAACAGATGCGCATCGTGCTGGACCCGCCGCTGATCGCGATGCAGGAGCCAGGTCTGAACCGTGGCCAGCTGGCGGGCCCGACCAAGGTCGTCGTGAACGTGTTCGACGGCGGCGAACGCAATGAGGTGCAGATGTCGCTCGATGATGGCCGGTTCAGGCGCATGCGGCAGGTCTTGCGCAACGACCCCTACATGGACCAGCTGTTCATCAAATATCAGGGCACCGAAGACGCCTATGCCGCGCCCGAACCGTCTTCTTACATCTGGGAGCTGGATCTGCCCGGCTATCTCACACCCGGTATGCACACGGTGACGGTGCGCTCCACTGACATGTTCGGGCGAACTTCGACCGAGTCGCTGGTCTTCGAGATCCTGTAGTCGCCGGCTGCGCGATTGCGGACACCGGGCGCTGGCGGAATTACGGCAGCCCCCACCATATCAGCCACAGACCCGCGGACACGCCCAGCAGAAACAAACCCCACAAGGTGCCGACGTTCGTCTCGTCGCCGAAGCGGTCTGAGATCTTCAAGGCGCGGGCGAACAGCGCAAAGGCGGATACGCCGCCCAGCAGCAGCAAGGCGCCGCCGACAGCCACGAGGATGATCTCGAACGCGGTCATCGTCGACTCGGTCGCCGCTGGCGCAAAAGGCAGTCATTCGAAGTCGACTTCCCGCACGCCCTTGCGCACGCGGCATTCCTCCACGTGCGCGCGGATGCGCTCGCGCAGTTCCTCGCCGTTCGCGATCGCGCGGATGGTCACCTGCGGGTGTGACTTGTCCGAAGTCTGCATGATCACGTTGCCAAGCGAGAAGATTCGCAGGAAAAACGGCTGCTCGAAGCGGTAATCCCGCACCCGGTAAAGTTCGATCTCGTCCATCTGCTTGTTCAGCACGCCATAGCGCGTTCTCAGCCGTTCGGTGGTGAGTTCATACTTGGTGTTCTTCACCACCAGCCATTTCCACAGGATCATAAAGATCGGGATCACCAGCCAGAAGAACAGCCCCAGCAGGATAAACGCCGGAAGATTGATGACCTGCGACGGCGTTCCGTTCCAGACCGGCTTTTCGATCGATGACATGACTGCCCCGCGGAGGTTGCGCAAAGCCCGTAAACTTACTTAAATGCAGTGGCAGGCACAAGAACCAGCGTGGCGGCGCTCTCTCACGCGATAACCCGACGATGACTGATACCCATGCGCGCAGCGATTTTGATTCACCCGCTTCAACGTCCTGATCGCGCGAGGCTGACGTGCGCGGCGTAATCGCGGCGGGTCATGAGCTTACGGCGCAGGCCGCGGAGATGGTCTTGCGCGAGGGCGGCAACGCCTTCGACGCGATCGTGGCGGCGCACTTCGCCGCCTGCGCCGCCGAGCCGGTGCTGGCCTCGCTGGGCGGCGGTGGTTTCCTGCTGGCGAAGCCCGCGGGCGAGCGGCCGCTGGTGTTCGATTTCTTCGTGCACACGCCTTACACCAAGCGTGCGCCGGACGCCATCGATGCGCGTGAGATCTGGATCGATTTCGGCACCGCCCGGCAAACGTTTCACATCGGGCGCGGCACCTGCGCGACGCCGGGCTCGGTGAAAGGCGCGTTCGAAATCCAGCGGCGCCTGTGCACCATGCCCATGCGCGAGCTGTGCGCGCCCGCCATCCGCTATGCGCGTGAGGGCGTGCGCATGAACGCCTTGCTGGCCTACATCGCCGGCGTTGTACATCCGATTTATGCCGGTGGCGAGGCCGCGCGCGCGATCTATGGCGGTAGCGGACCCGAGGCGCGGCTGGTGGAAGGCGATGTCGTTCGTCAACCCGCGCTGGCGGATACGCTGGAGGCGCTGGCGGTCGAGGGCGATGACCTGTTTTATCGCGGCGAGATCGCGCAGCTCGTCGCGCGCGAATGCGAACACGGCGGCCTGCTCACCCGCGCGGACTTCGAGCGCTACGCGGTGGAACTGCGCGCGCCGTTGATCACCGATTATCGCGATGTGAGCATCATGACCAATCCGCCGCCGTCGTCCGGCGGCATTCTGATCGCGTTCGCGCTCAAGCTGCTGAACGGCCTGCGCCTGCGCAATCATCCCTTCGGCTCCGCCCGGCATCTGCGGCTGCTCGCCAACGTGATGGACGCCACGCAAAAGGCGCGCGTGGAAGCACTTCTGCCCGACGGTTATCTGGATGACCGGCGTCTGCTGGATGGGCGTTACCTTGAGCTTTATCGCCGGCAGATCCTAGGACACCCGCGTGCTTCGCGCGGCACCACCCACATCAGCGTGATCGACGGCCGGGGCAACGTGGCGACCATGAGCATCTCCAACGGCGAGGGTTGCGGCGAGATCGTGCCGGGTACCGGCATCATGCTCAACAACATGCTGGGTGAGGACGACTTGAGCCCGCACGGCTTGCAGGCGTGGCGCGCAGGGCTTCGCATGAGTTCGATGATGGCGCCGAGCCTGGTGCTGCGGCCGAACGGCGATTTGATCGCGACCGGTTCCGGCGGTTCGAATCGTATCCGCACCGCCATTTTGCAGGTGCTGAGCAATCTTATCGATTTCGATATGGACGTGGAGCCCGCGGTGTGCAGTCCCCGCATTCATCTTGAAGGCAGCCGCCTGAGCCTGGAAGGCGGCCTCGATGTCGAGAAGCTCGATCCGTTGCTGGCCGCTTTCCCTGAACATGAGACGTGGCCCGAGTTGAACCTGTTCTTTGGCGGCGCGCACACCGTGATGCGGTCGGGGCGCGAGTTCCGCGGCGCCGGTGATCCGCGCCGCGGCGGCGTTGTGCGGATCGTCGCTTAGAAGCGCGGCAGAATATACTACTTACCCGGTCGATACGTTGATCGTCGGTGACCAGCAAGTATGGCGACTGCCATCGGTGGTCACCACCGCGCCCTTGCCGTTGTGCTTGGCCTCGTACAGCGCCGCGTCAGCGTAGCGCAGTACGGTGTCGCCCTGCCAGCCGAGCTGATGCTGGCACACGCCCGCGCTTATTTGCAGGCATACCGTGTCCCCCGTCTCCGTGGTCAGCGGTTCGTTGCGAAAGGCATTGCCCAGGCGTACCAGCACCTCTGCCGCGGCGTTCATATCCACGTTCCACAGCAGCAGCACGAATTCGTCGCCGCCCCAGCGCGCGATCCAGTCGCCTTTGCGCATGCCGGCGCTGATGGTGTCGACCAGGCGTTTCAAACACAGATCGCCGAAGTGATGACCGTGCCGGTCGTTGATCTGCTTGAGGTTGTCGAGATCGATAAAGGCCAGCGTGTATCCGGATCCATCGCGCGCCGCGCGTGCGGTGTCGCTGTGCAAGTGCTCGGCGCCGGCGCGGCGGTTGAACGCGCCGGTAAGGAAGTCGCGCATGGCGCTGGTGGTGAGGGTGCGGTTACGATGTTCCAAAAGCTCGACCGTGCGTTGCACCTCGCTCATGAGCCTGCCCGCCAGGTCGCGGTGCCCGGCGGGAAGCGCGGGCATGCGGCGTTCGTCCGCGTATTCGCCAAGCGCCAGCGCGCTCAGTGCGATCGGCGCCAGGAGACGATGGATGCCGTACGCGGACAGCCCCGCGCCAATGATCAAGGCAATCGCCGCGACCGCGAGCGTCTCCCACAGCGCGCCCACGGCGGCATTCGTGACCGATACGTAGACCAGCACACCGATCAGTGGCAGGCAAGTGCCAGCGAGGGCCACACCAAGTAACTTGCCCACATAGCAGCGGGGCAGCAGGCCCGATAAAAGCTGGTAGAAAGCGAGGGGGGAACGGTGCATGCGGCGGTCCATGTGCCAGGCAATGCGCCATTTTCGATCAAGGACGCATAGCGGAACCGTACCTGTGTCACAGTCCAGAAATAAAGCTCGGGCACAGGCGCGGTGAAGTACCGCATGACCAACTGCCGGGTTAGCGACTCATGCCCCGGGCGAGTGATGTCTGGAAGAGCCCCGCGCCGGGCTCTAAAGGTCGTTTTAGGGAAGCTCTGACAGTCCGTCCTGGATTTTTCAGCGCACGAAAGCGAAAAACGCCCTCGTAAATGGAGATGGCACTTTCCTTTTCAACGGCCCGCGGCCGTCGAAAATGGCGGCACTTCCACCGCAGGAACCAGTAAGGTTCCTTAGAATTTCATCTCAACCCACACCCAGGCCTTGTTTAGGTCAAAAGCCTGCTTGCCGTCGCTGATCGCGCCGTTGCGCGCGAGATTCAGCGCGTTGTCATCGGCATCGTAGGCGGCGTATTTGAGTCCCAGCGTGTAGTGTTCCCAGAAGCCCTTGGTGACCACGACGTCCCACTCCGTACCATAATCGTAGCCGCCGCTGTCGGCCGAGAGGTCGTGATATACGAGCATGGCGGTCGCGTCGTAGACTGTTGCGGTTACGGTGCCGTACAGGTCCTCGACGCCATCGGGGGGCGTGATGAGAAATCGATCGGCCCAGCCCTGGAAAGCATGATTAGTGCCGAGTGGGGTCTGGAAGGCGCTGGTACCGTCGCCTTCCAATACCTCATAGCTTGCCTTGAACGCCAGCGAGGTCAGCGCGGCGCTGTCGAAGGTTTGACCGAGCCCCAGCTCGCCCAGGTAGTAGTTCACATCCACGTCGTTGGCGTTCTCGCCGTAATCCGTCTGCTTGGCGAACTCGGCCGTGTAAAGCAGGCTTGCGCCGGTACCGCCAAGAGCGGGCCCGCCCTGCACACGCCCGCCGTAGGTCGCGGTGGAGAAAAACTCGGCGGTGTCGCTCTCAAAGTCGAGCAGATACCCGTAAGACTCCAGCGCAGCCCATTCAAGCCCGTCGTACTTGAGCTTGAGCGCGTGGCCATCCATCCTGAAGTCCGACCGATCCGGCAATGGGTTGTCTTCGCCGAAGATGCGGTTGACGTTCCAGATATACGAGTAGTCGATACTGGCGGCGGAAAACGGTTCGCCGGTGAAGCGCGCGGCATCGAAGCTCTGCCAGTTTTGCCGCCACAGGATGTTGCCCAAGAAGCGGTGCAGCGGATCTTCGCGGTGGGTGATCTCCTGACGACCGGCGCGCAACTCGCTGTTGAGCAGCCCCGCGAAGCTCAAATAAGCCTGATTGATCTCGGTGCCCTCCGGGTCGACTACCGCGGCGCGATCCGTGACGCCGTTCGTGCCGCCATCGTTGTACAGATCATTGCCGATCGCGCGCACGTCCTCGAACTGCAGATAAGCTCTGAACCCGTGGAACAGGCCGGTCGTATAGCCAAGCGCCGTGCGCAGGGTATTGGCATTGGCGTCTTCCACGGCCGGCAACTGATCATCCTCGACGTGTTCGAAGCGATACCTCAGGTAAAGATCGACCTTGCCGCCACTCAAGGCGCCCCAGAAATCGTCGGCTGCCACCGGCGCGGGTACGACGACGGCGGTCAAGCAGATGCTCAAGATAACGCCGTGTTTCAGGCGCGAGTAAATGGGCATGTCTAATTTTTCCGTGTTCTGTGGGCTGCTTCAGGAACGATTTAATGACCCGCGGTTGGGCTGATCCGTGTCGCCGCAAGCGAAACATTTCATCATGCGCCTCACCCGATCCGGGATCGGGTGAGGCGCCCCAGGCTCATCTTAGCGCAGCAGAAAACTGTGCATCGAGTACTCGAACGGGACCGGGAACTTGAAACCTTACCATGCCTTGGGATCGGGTTTGCCCTTGTGCTTCCGGTGCAAGGTGGTGGCCCTGTGACCGTTGACGTTTTCCACCCCGGCATCACAAATGGAGATCGGAAAAGCCATCCGCGTTCATGCTCAAGATTCCGCC
Organism: Gammaproteobacteria bacterium; assembly: GCA_050740315.1. Classification (GTDB taxonomy): domain Bacteria; phylum Pseudomonadota; class Gammaproteobacteria; order JACCYU01; family JACCYU01; genus JACCYU01. Next base: position 42,366 of record JBOIDC010000010.1, read on the forward strand.
ATCGCGACGGCGGCTTTCGCGGGTTCGGTGTCGCCGGCGGTGCGCACGTAGCACCACCAGGTAACCGCCAGGCAGGCAACGTAGAACACCGCGAACAGCGCCAGCGCAAGCTCGGGCCCGCCGGTGGCCGTGATCGAGCGGCTGAAGCCCTGCGGGATCAAAAAGCCGCCATACGCGCCGATCGCCGAACTGAAGGCCAGCACCGCGGCCGCTTCAAAGCGGCCGCAACGTTCGGCGGTGACTCGCGCCGCCTCGCCGTGCCCCACAACTTCGGCCAGGCGATCACGCAGAAACACCGTCGGCACGATGCGAAACGTGGAGCCGTTGCCGATCCCCGTCGTTACGAACAGCACCATGAACATCGCTAGGAACGCGGCAAATGAGCCGCTTTCGAGTACGGCGATGACACCCAGCGCGGCGGCGAGCATGACCAGGAAATTCCAGAACGTCACCGTCGCCCCGCCGTAGCGATCACTGAGCCAGCCGCCCAGCGGTCGCGCCACCGAGCCGACCAGCGGCCCGAGGAACGCGAACTGCAAGGGGTTCAACTCCGGGAATTGCAGCTTGATGAGCAGCGGCAGCGCGGCCGAATAACCGATAAACGAGCCGAAGGTGCCGATGTAGAGAAACGAGATGATCCAGGTATGCGAGCGCTTGAGGATCACGGACTGCTCCTGCAGGCTGGCCCGCGATACGCTGAGGTTATCCATAAACAACCAGGCGCACAAAGTGGCGGCCACGATCAGCGGCACCCACATCCAGCCAGCCCAGTGCAGCTCCGGCGCGGCACCCACGGCGGCGGCGCCCAGGCCGAGTACGCCCAAACCGATGACGGCGGGGACGATCAATTGCACAAAGCTCACCCCGATGTTGCCACCGGCCGCGTTGAGCCCCAGCGCCCAGCCCTTCTGGGAATCGGGGTAGAAATAGCTGATGTTCGCCATGCTGGACGCGAAATTGCCGCCGCCCAGACCCGCCGTGCTCGCGATCAGCAGCATCAGCCAGTAAGGCGTGGACGGGTCTTGCACGAGCAGTGCGAGACCAATGGTCGGCACCAGCAACGCCGCGGCGCTGAACACGGTGAAGTTGCGTCCGCCGAAGATCGGTACCGCCGCGCCGTACGGCAGGCGCAAGGTGGCGCCGACCAAAGCCGGCAGCGACACCAGCCAGAACAGTTGCTCAGTCGAGTAGTCGAAGCCGGCGGCTTCGAGATTCACGGCGACCACGCTCCACAGCAGCCACACCGAAAAGCCCAGGAACTCCGCGAAGATCGAAAAGATCAGGTTGCGCTGCGCGACTTTCTTGCCAGTCGCCTCCCAGAAGGCGGGATCGTTCGGCCGCCAGTCGTGGATGGTGCGGCCGGTCATGAAGGCTCTCCGTCGACGATTCGCATCGGCGACTTGAGCTTCGTGACGGGTCGCGACGATCGATGGCTCTCGGGCCCGTTCAAACGTTGCGGTTCAAGCGCGGCGTCTGTGCCCGAGAACGCGGCGCTGGCGGCCTTCGCTAACGCGCGCCGACGGCGCAGATCGATCGGTATGACTTTGGCGGTGAGTTTCATCGTGAGATCTCCATTCGAGTCCAAGCGGCTATCGGGCAGACCCATCAAGCGTGGAACGCCGCAGCAAGTGTTTCTTGAGGGCGTTCCCCGATCGGTGGCAAGCGTTGTGCCAGGCGCGCGCTCGATTAAACAACTACGTACAAACAAGGACTTATGGTGAAGGCTGAGCAAACTGCGGAGCAGGCGGGCGCTCGAAAGTGCCTGATATTGGTTCATCGGGATGGTGTTGTGCCCGCGGATGGTGCGGCGCAGTACGATCAGGCGGGTAAAGAGCCGAGCGCGAATTCGATATGCCTGCGGCTCGGCTGCCGCGAGTACAGTGGCGCGGGTGCGCCTTGACCGAGAGCGACACTCACTGATTGTCGCGATCTGAAGGCTGCGTCCCGTAGCCTCCAAATGCCGCCCTATCGGATGTCAGTTCAAATGAGCCTTGAAAGCGGCATGCAATGCCTCGACCGCGTCTATCGCGCCGGCCGAGCTGAGTCTGATGTTCCAGGAACCGGCGCAGCCGACCTTCCAGATCTTCGATCTTGTTGACCGTGCGCTCCATCGTGATGCCAAAGGAATGTACTGAGCTTTCCAGTCGCTTGAGGAAGTTCACCTTCATCATGCCAATCAGCAACTCCTCACGGCGCTGTTGATTGAAGGTCTGGATTTTTTCCCTCTCGTAGATCGATTTGAACTCTGGTTTGACGTAATGGGACGGATTGAAAAGCGACAGCTTGTAATTGGATATCTCATCGTTCAGCCTGTCATAGGACAGGAAGCGTCCTTTGATGTCGATTTCCGAGCAGATAGCGTCCGGCCTCTTCCGCTTGGGGAACTGACCAATTTGGGTCAAGGTGTTGCGGTAGTAGCGCTGAATGTACCTCCGCGAGCGGGCAATGGTGAGCTCGTCAAGGAGTGTGAAGAACCCCGCCCATTAGCTCTCTAGCGTCTTTCTCACCAGCTTTCCGAGCCCATTCCATGAAGGCTTTTTGGGCAACGGCCAGAGTGTCCTTAATGCTGTGAATGCCAAAACTCTGGGAAAACGCGGCATCCTTACCTTCGGTGACAAAGTATATCTGGTTGCGCAAATCCTTCAGGTCGTTGTTCACCGGAGTCGCCGACAGCAGCAGAACCTTGGTCTTGACGCCAGACTGAATGATGTCTTCCATCAGCCGCTCATAGCGACTTTTCCGTACGATATTGCCGTTCTCGTCCCGCTTTTCCTTTACGTTGTTGCGGAAGTTATGCGACTCATCGATAACGATGAGATCAAAATTCCCCCAGTTCAGCGTAGCGAGGTCGACCCCATCCGCGCTCCCGTACTCGCGGGAGAGGTCGGTGTGGGAGAGCACGGTGTATGCGAAGCGATCTCTGAGGAAAGGGTTCAACTCGCTGTTATTCTGAGCGAGGTATATGGTCCAGTTGACACGCAGCTTCTTGGGGCACAGCACGAGAACACGGTGATTGCGCAATTCAAAATACTTGATGACAGCGAGCGCAGAATATGTCTTTCCGAGACCGACGCTGTCCGCGAGAACACAGCCATTGTGTGCATTGATCTTGTGAATCGCGCCTTTAACACCGTCCTTCTGGAAGTCGAATAGTGTCTTCCAGATGTCGGTATCGACGATAGCTGTCTGCTCGAACAGCCGCGCATCTTCGGCTTGGCCGGAGAGGAATTTCTCGAAAACATGGTATAGCGTCTTGAAGTAGATGAACTCTGGCGCATGGTTGACGTAGAGCTGCTCCAGATAGCGCAACACCTCCTGTTTGACGTCGGCGACGAGTTTTATTGTCTTCCCAGATGCTGTCGAACCAAGCCCTGAGGTCCGCCCGATCACGATCGCTATCGACGATCAGATTGAGTTCGATGTTTGGAGTGGCTGCTAGCCCGAGGCCCCGTCGGGTGAAGTTGGAGCTGCCCATAATGGCATGTTCGCGATGGCCATCGTGGACGTGATAGAGCTTTCCATGCAACAGGTTGGCCTGACGTATCGAGCGGATTTCGACCACGGGCGACCTCCTTCTGTTGCAGCCGGTTGGCCAACGCGAGGCCTTCGTCCTCTATCTTGAAGGATTTCTTGTCAGTCTTATCCGGGTCGAGTGATGAGATGAATCGTGGTTCTCCGAATAAGAACCGCAGCTCATTGATCTCCTCAAGCTCCCGTCGTATGCGTAGATCGTGAAATACGCGGAAACGATGGAAATCGCGCTTCCCTCGGAAATGCGGGTCATAAGGAAATCAGCGACCGTTCCCCGACTGTGGTTATCCCTGATGCCGTACATCGGCGACAACGTGGCCTTATTCACTTTGCCGGCTGTCGCGCTGTTGATTTGATCACGCTCCATGGTCCCCGCCCGTCATACTCGGTCATCTTGCCGCTTTGCGTACGGCATGGCCTTCCGGCTTTCGATCCAGTCATCGATGTCGGCGTGCTTGAATCGCCACTGACCGCGGAACTTGAAAGCTGGCAGCCCGCCTTTCTGGGCCATCGTATAGACGATCTTCTCCGCCACCTTCAGCAAGTGTGTCACCTCTGGCAGCGTTAGGATCTCGTCCGGCATTGCTTAGCCCCTTCCCGGAATGGGATGACAGAGAATGCCGAATATTGCCAGTATAATTCCAGTGGAAGCAATGTCCCGGGGACGCGGAACACGGCGGAGGAGCCGCTGTGGCTACTGGCAGGGGATCGATCATGAGCGATCAACATAAATCCGTTACGCTGACACGCGAGGAGCTTTACCGAAAGGTATGGGCCACCCCGAGCCATCGGCTCGCGAAGGAGTTCGGCATCACGGGCACCGGCCTTGCCAAAATATGCAAGCGGATGCACGTGCCGGTCCCACCGCGCGGCTACTGGAACAAGCTCCAAGCGGGCAAGCCTGTGGTGAAGTATCGCCTTCCCCCGGCTCAGGACGGCACCCAGCTTGCAGTGACGATCAGCCCGACGCCGCCCAAGCCTGCGCCTCCCGCGCGGCCAGCCATCCGTCAGGCCGTCGAGGCGGAAATCGCGGCAGAAACCGCGAAGATAAAGACGGTCCGCGTGTCCCAGACGCTAACGAACGCGCATCCGCTGATCCGCAAATGGATTGAAGAAGATCGTCGCCGCGAACGCGAGAATCGCCGATCGAGATGGCCGATGCCTCACAATCCGATCGACGGCACCGAGGTCAGGAAGCGCCGACTCAGAGTCCTCAGCGCGCTATTTCGTGAATGGGAGCGGCTTGGCCACCGCATAAAAACTGACGGCTACGGCTACCACCATGCCTATCTTGAGATCGACGGTCGCAAGATCGAATTCGTGCTTTTCGAGTATGAACGACAACGCCGCCGCCCCCTTACCGAGGAGGAAAAATACGACTCGCTCTACCAGCACAACAAGTGGAGACAGATCAAGGAGCCCACTGGTCAGCTCGTTTTTCGGATCAAGTCGCACATCGGCGGCGGTGCGCGAAAAGAGTGGCGCGACCAACAGGATCAGCCCCTCGAAGATCAGGTCGGCGACATTCTGAGCCAACTGGCCGCCACGCCGGCCTTGTTGAAAGAGGAGGAAGCGCGTCGCCGAGAAGCCGAACGGCAACAGTGGGAAGAGCAGCAGAAGCGGGCGGAGCAGGAGCGGCTTCGAAGGGCCGATGCGGCCCAATGGCGGCATTTTCTTGAACTTGCGGCAACGGCAGAACAAGCGCGACAGGCGCACGCATTCCTCGACGAGCTTGAACGAAAATCGGGCCTTGAAAGTGCTGCCGACGCTTCCGACGAGTTGCGACAATGGCTGCATTGGGCTCGCGCGAAAGCGGATCGGATGGACCCGCTGCGCCGCTCTGGGGCCGATTTGCTCCACGAAAATCAAGCTGTCAATGAGTGGACATATCGCTAAATTGCGCCGATCCGATCAGTTTGCACGCCGGATTTTGCCGGCGTTTGGATGCCTTCCGACGCCTGATCTGCACTCCGAGGGTACCGAACCGAGCGACATGGCTCGCTGGGAGCGCCCGCTCGGTTTTGGTGGATAGATCGCAGCAGAGCGCAGTACAACGTAGAAGCAACGGAGACTAGGGCAGCTCTCCGTATTGACTTTTACGTGATGTACGGATACAGTCCGTACGTAATTCTGCAATATGGAGACTGCCATGCCGGCAACCACAGCGGCCCGCGAAGACAGGATCGAGCTGCGGGCGACCAAGGAGGAAAAGCGGCTCCTGGCGACGGCCGCCGCCTATGAGCGGCTGGACGTGACCAGCTTCATCATGCGTAACGTGCTGCCCACCGCCCGCGAGGTGGTGGACCGGGCCGAACGTATCGTGCTCAGCGAGCGCGACACCGTGCGCGTGCTGGAGCTACTGGAGAACCCGCCCAAGCCGACCCCAGCCCTGATGGCCGCTGCGCGTCGCCGTGCCGCCCGGCCTTCGCCGGCCAAAGGCCGGCTTCGGCCGGCCCGCGGCCGGACCTGATCCCGTCCGTGGATTGGCGCGAGGAGCCCATCGGCCGGCACCACGACCGCAAGAGCTTCGACTGCGGCGCGGCCGACCTCAACGAGTGTCTCGCCCGCTACGCCCGGCAGAACCACGAGTCCGGCGGCACCAAGACCTTCGTCGCGGTGTCTCCGGCGGAACCGGCGCGTGTCCTGGGTTTCTATTCGATCAGCCCGGGCTCCATCGAGTTCGCCCGCGTGCCGGCGAACCTGACCAGGAAGCTTGGTCGCTACGACGTGCCGGTTTTTCGCCTTGGGCGCTTGGCCGTCGGTCGGTCCGTGCAGGGCCAGGGCCTGGGCGGCGACCTGTTGCTGGCCGCCGGCGAGCGGGCGCTGGCCGTGGCAGCGGAAGTCGGCGGCGTCGCGCTTGCCATCGACGCAAAGGACGAGACCGCGGCGCGTTGGTACGAGCGGTTCGGCGCCCAGCCTCTGCTGGACGATCCGCTCAAGCTCATCCTTCCGCTCAGCGTCATTGCCGATGCGATCAAGACGGCCGGAAAGCGGCGAAAGTGAACAGAAAGATTTCACTACGACACAGTATCCTGGAGTGCGCTGGACTTTCCCTGACCAGTCTCTAGTTTGCCGTAGTTCGATCCAAGTGCATGACATTGTTTAGCTATTTTAGTTGACGCGACCGTCTTTCGAGAGCAAATCTGACCCTTGGCCGAGATTTCCTCGGACGAGAGTCGGCGATCATGGAAGACAAGAATCGACCGATCGGACCCAGGCGCAGCGCCGCGGCGACCGACAACGGTACGGCGGCGGCGAAGATCGACGCGGCGGTCCTTCGGATCGTTCGCCGGGAGGTTCGGTCTCAGTGGTGGCGCGGGCGCGCAGGCGGCGGTTCAGTACACGTCGCGGAAGTAGCGGCCTTGTTCGGAGAGCCGCTTGACGTAAGCGGCCGCCCTTTCCTCGCTCAAGCTTCCCTGTTGCGCGACGATGCGGTGCAGGGCTCCATCCACGTCCTTGGCCATGCGCTCGGCGTCGCCGCAGACGTAGACCACCGCGCCGGCTTCCAGCCACAGCCAGAACTCGTCCGCCATTTCGAGCATGCGGTGCTGGACGTAGACCTTGTCTTCCTGGTCGCGGGAGAAGGCCAGGGTCAGGCGCGCGAGCAGGCCGCTTTTGCGCCAGCCCTCCAGTTGCTCCTGATAGATGTAATCAGTCGTGCTGTTGGGATTGCCGAAGAATAGCCAGTTGCGACCGGCGTCGCCACGCGCCTCGCGCTCCTGCAGGAAAGACAGAAACGGCGCGATACCGGTGCCGGGGCCTATCATGACCGCCGGCGCGTCCGCGTCTTCGGTAAGCCGAAAGCCTTCGGAGGGTTGCAGATAAATGGGCACTTCGCCGCCGCGATTCAGACGCTTGGCGAGAAAGGTCGAGGCCACGCCCTTGTAACCGCGGCCATAAATCGCGGTCTTGAGCACGGCGACGGTAGTGTGGATCTCGTTGGGATATTTCCTTGGGGAGGACGAGATGGAATAGAGGCGCGGTTGCAGCTTGGCAAGCGCGCTCACCAGCGGTTGCAGATTCGGCCGCGCGCTGGGATAGACGCGCAACAGCTCCAGCAGGCTTTGACCCTCCTCGGCGCCGCTTCGGGAAAGCATTGTCAGGTCGTCGGCCTCGTCGGCGTCGGTGGCGGCGTCGGCCAGACAGGCGAGACACTCGTCGCTGGGCTTGGTGATGTCCAGATCCTTGAGTAGCACCTGGCGCAGCAGTTTGTTCTCGCCGTCGGGCGCCTTGACCGTCTCGCCGCCGGAGACATTCAGCGCTTCCAGGATCGCGTCCACGACCTTGGGATCGTTCTCCGGATAGATGCCCATGGAATCGCCGGGGCGATAGGTGATCCCGCTGTCGCCTAAGTCGATGACGACGTGCCGCGTATCGCGGATTGAGCCTTCCTTGTTCAGCGGTGTGCTGGAGTCCAGGCGCGCGCGATAAGGATTGTCACGGCTGCCGAGCGGGCCTTTGGGCCTGGGTTGCGGCGCTGGCGCAGGCGCGGCATCGGCACTGTCGGCGGATGACTTCGCTGCTTTCTCCGCGGCCACCAGTTCTTTTAACTTGCGCTCGGTCTCCTTCGCGCCGGGCACGCAACGGTTCAAATCTTCGCCCTTGAGCGCGATGGCCTCCGCGTAGGTCTTGCAGAGATAACCGCACTGACCACAGTCCAGCTGCGCCATGGCCGCCATCAGCCGGCGCTCGTGCGGCTTGCCCTCGGCAAGCGTCATGCGCTCGTCCATTTTCATGTTCGGGTCGTGCCAGGGAAAGCTCTCCTTGGCCTGTTCCTGCTGCGGTGCGCCGCCCAGCGAACCCTCCCAGCCCGCCAGCGCCGAGATCAGTCCGTTGAGCCAGGCGCGCTGCTCAGCTTCAAACGGCGCGCCTTCCGGTATCAGATCGATTTGCGCATTCATAAGACGAATCCTCAGGCCGCTTCGGCCTGGTTGTGAGCCAGCATCTCCTTAAGCTCGGCAATCTCGTGGCGGCGCACGAAGGCAACAAAGCTCTCGTCCGCGTTCCTGCGGCGTTCCAGATACGCCCGCAGCACGGCTTCCAAATAAACCGGCACCTCGTCGGCCGGCACGCTTTGCCGCAGCTCGCGGCCGATGCCTTCCTCGTGTTCGTAGCCGCCGCCGAGATACACGTGGTAGCCGTCCACCGCCTCGTCGCCGCCGATATCCACCTTGCAGCCCAGCAGCCCGATGTCGCCGACGTAATGCTGGGCGCAGGAGTTTTTGCAACCCGTCACATGGATGTTGAGCGGCTGCTCCAGCTTGAGCTTGCCCTCCAGCTTGTCCTCTAAATGGGCGGCGATGGCCATCGCGTGGGTCTTGGTGTCCGCGTTGGCGAACCGGCAGCCGAAACTGCCGGTGCAGGCCACCAGTCCCGCGCGCAAGCTGCTGGCCGAATGATCCAGCCCGAGCTGCTCGATTTCTTTCCGCGCCGACTCGACATCGCCCGAGTCGATGCCCGCCAGGATCACGTTCTGCCAGACCGTGCAGCGGATCAGCCCATCGCCATACTGATCGCTCAAACGCGCGATGCCGCGCATCTGCTCGCAGCTGAGCTTGCCGACGGGAAGGACGACGCCGATGTAGTGTTTGTCCTTCTGGCGCTGCGGATGCACGCCGATGTGGCCGTGTTTGTGCACGGGCGCGCGCGGCTCGCATCGATGTCGCGGAAAGCGGCGCAAGGTAAACGGCAGGTGCTTTTGCACCTCGGCCATGAATTTGTCGAAGCCCCAGCGATCGAGCAGGTATTTCAACCGCGCCTTGTCGCGATCGGTGCGGTCGCCGTTGGCGATGAACACGCGCAGCGCAGCGCCGGCCACCGCCACGCATTCCTCCGGTTTGAGCATCACGCCGGTGTCGCGCGCGAAGTCCTCATGGCCGGTGATGCCGCCCAGAGCCAAGCGAAAGTAAGGCTTCTGCGGCAGCGGCGAATCCGGCCTGGGGAGCACCGCCGCGAAGCCGATGTCGTTGGTGCCCTCCAGCGCGCTGATCCGACCGCCGCCGTCGAACGCGATGTTGAATTTGCGCGGCAGCCCGTACAGTTCGCGGTGATTGAGAATGTAATGATGCATCTCCCGCGCGAGCGGCCGCGTGTCGATCAACTCCTGCGGATCGATGCCCGCCAGCGGGCCGCCGGTGATGTTGCGGACGTTGTCCGCGCCGGCGCCGCGATTGATGATTCCCAGTTCATGCAAACCCATCAGCACGTGGATCGGATCGCGCGCGCCGATCTCGCGGATCTGCAGGTTGGCGCGGGTGGTAACGTGCGTATAGCCACCGCCGTAAGTCTCCGCCAGATCCGCCACCCCGCGAACATGGTGACTCGAAAAAATTCCGTTCGGCATGCGCAGCCGGCACATGTAGGAATCCTGATTGGGTGCCACGTAGAACAGGCCGCTGGACTTGTACAGAAACACGTCGTCGCCTTTCGGGTAGACGCCTTTGGCGGCATTCGCCAGCATCTCGTCCCAGAGATCGTTGGGGTTTTTTTCCGCCTTGGCCAGCTCCTGAGCGCACAGCTCGCCACCCTCGGCCTGGGTGCGGATGCGGGCCTGCGCGTGGATCTCATCCGGAGAAAGCTTGCCGCCCGACAAACCGGGAATGCCGCGCGCGATGTGCAGACCGGCGGTCACGCCCTGCAGATACTTCTTCTGTGCCTCGTTGAAACCCTCTTCGCTCATGGGTTACCTCCTAAATGGTCCGCCATCAATGCGTCACGCGCGTTCATTGCGCCTGCGCCAGCAGCGCCTTGATCTCGGGCACGCAGGAACCGCAATTGGTGCCGGCGCTCAACGCCTCTCCGACTGCGGCAGGGGTTTGCAAACTGCGCGCGCGGATGGCCTCGATGATCGTGTTGCGGCCCACGCCGAAACATGAGCAGACCTGCGGCCCGGTGTCCGCGGCCGGATCGGCCGGACGGCCCGCGAGCAGGCTGGCGCGCTCGGCTGCCTCCAGCCGGTCCTGCACGAACAGGCTGGCCAGCCAGGCGCGCGCCGGCAGGCTGGGCGTGGGCGCTACAAACAAACAGGCTTCCAGCCCGCCGGTATCGACGTGAGCCGCGCGATAGACGCCAGCGGCGTCATCGCGATATTCGATCCAGTCCAGTTCGCATGCGCCGATGTTCAACAGCTCGCGCGCCACGACGGCCCAGTCGTCAGCCGGCTGTCGGCCGGCCAATTCATAGCGCCAGAAACGCTGGCCCGGCACGGCAACCCAGTAATCGACACCTGCGACATGCGCCATGGGCAATCGCCGGGCGGCGAGCGCGAAGCCGTACCAGGCCGCATGAAAGGACTCGATCTTGACCGGGGTGTGTTTGAACTCCGGCTCGCCGGAGATCGGGCAGACGGCGGGATTGACCAGCGCGCCCACTCTCGCATGGCTTGCGTATTGATCGTTCCAGTGGATGGGTACGAACAGGGTGCCCGGACGTTGGCCGGGAGCATGGATTACCCGCGCGGCCATCGAGCCCCAGCGCGTAGTCACTGAGGCGAGCGTTGCGTCCTCGATGCCGTAACGCGCGGCGTCCGCGGGATGGATCTCAACGAAAGGTTCCGCAATGTGAGCAGCCAGGCGCGGCGATTTGGCCGTGCGCGTCATGGTGTGCCAGTGATCGCGCACGCGCCCGGTGTTAAGGATCAAGGGATATTCAGTGTCCGGCGCATTGGCCGGCGACTTGGTGGCCACTGCGATCAGTCGCGCGCGCCTGTCCGGGAATGTGAAGCCGCCGTTCGCGAACAGACGCGCCGCGTCGTTGGAACTGGGGTTTGAATGGATGGATGTGGCCCCGATGCCGGCACCGTTTCCTGCCTTACGCCTCGCGCTCGATACCGGCCATCGGGTCGGTTTTAAGGCATCGTAGCCGCCGGCATCGAGTTGCGCCAAACCGCCGATATCAAACGCGCGCGTGCCATCGTTCTCATAGGCCGACAGGCGTGCGTGCTCGGCGAAGATCTCGGCGGCGTTTTCGAATGCGAATGCCTCGCCGAAGCCCAGGCGGCGCGCGACCTGACAGATGATCCACCAGTCCGGCCGCGCCTCGCCCGGCCAGGCAAGAAACGCGCGCTGGCGCGAGATCACTCGCTCGGAATTCGTCACCGTGCCGCTCTTCTCACCCCAGGCGGCGGCCGGCAACAGCACGTCGGCCAACGCCGTGGTGTCGGTGCGGCGCATGCAGTCCGAGACCACCACCAGCTCGCAATCGGCCAGCGCCTGTTTCGCGGCGTCAGCGTCGGGCAGGCTGACGAGGGGGTTTGTTGCCATGATCCACACGGCCTTGACTTTGCCCTGTCCGATTGCCTCGAACAGCTCGACCGCTTTAAGGCCCGGCTTTCTCGCGATCACCGGTGAATTCCAGAAGCGTTGCACGATATCGCCGGCCTCGAAGCCCATGTGCGCGGCCAGGGTGGACGCCAGGCCGCCGACCTCGCGCCCGCCCATGGCGTTGGGCTGACCGGTAATCGAAAACGGTCCCATGCCGGGTTTGCCGATGCGCCCGGTCAGCAGGTGACAGTTGATGATCGCGTTGACCTTGTCCGTTCCGCTGCTGGACTGGTTCACGCCCTGCGAGAACAAGGTGACCGTTTGAGCTGTGCGCGCAAACCAATCATAGAAGCGCTCGACATCGGCCAAATCAAGCTCGCAGATCTTCGCCACGGCGCGCAGATCGCCGCCGTCGCGCGCCATCTCCAGCGCGGCTTGGCCGCCGTCGGTGTGGTTTCGCAGAAAGTCCTTGTTTGCGGCGCCGCTGGCCGCGAGATAGGCGAGCAGGCCGTTGAACAAGGCCACGTCAGTTCCTGGCTTGATCGCCAGATGCAGATCGGCGCCCTCGACTGTGGGCGTGTGGCGCGGGTCGATGACCACGAGTCGCTTGCGCGGGTCCAACTCGCGCGCCTTGACAATGCGCTGATAGATCACCGGATGGCACCAGGCTGTGTTGGAGCCGACCAGCACCACCAGTTCGGCCAGCTCCAGGTCCTTGTAACAGCCGGGCACGACGTCCTCGCCGAACGCGCGCTGGTGGCCGGCGACCGCCGAGGACATGCACAGCCGCGAGTTCGTGTCGATGTTGGCCGCGCCGATATAGCCCTTCATCAGCTTGTTGGCGACGTAATAGTCTTCGGTCAGCAACTGCCCGGAGACGTAGAACGCCACCGCGTCCGGGCCGTGTTCGGCGATCACGTCGGCAAAGCCGCTGGCGACCGCGTTCAACGCGGTGTCCCATGAGACTCTTTGCTTATTCACGGTGGGATACAGCAAGCGGTCCTGGAGGCCGACGGTATCCGCAAGCGCGGTGCCCTTGGAGCACAGACTGCCGCGGTTCGAAGGGTGCTCGCTATCGCCCGCGACCACGACTTCATCACCATCGACACTCACGCGCAGGCCGCAGCCGACACCGCAGTAGGGGCAGGTAGTCCGAGTCGTCGCAACCATACTTCTAAGCGGACGCCGCCAATGGTTCTTCCGCGCACTCCGCCTGCTCGGCATCGGCATAGGCCGCGCCAAAGATCAGATGCTCGCGCGTGCCAGAGACGTCGCTGCCTGCCTGCATCAGGCGGAAATACCAGCCGCCGTCGCGGGTATCGCCGTAGAGCACCGCGCCGGTGACGCGGTTATCTTTAAGCATCACGCGCTTGTACACGCCACGGCGGATGTCCTTGTAAACGAGCGCTTCGCAGTCTTCGTCGCCGGTGAAATCGCCCGCCGAGTACACATCGATGCCGGTGACCTTGAGCTGCGTGGCGGTCAACGAGCCGGGATAACGACCGTGGCCGATCTGCGCCAGATGGCTGGCGCAGACCCTGGCCTGCTCCCACAGCGGCGCCAGCAGCCCGTAGGTCGCCTGGCGGTGCTCGACGCACTCGCCTACCGCGTAGATGCGCGGATCGAAGGTCTGCATGGTGTCGTTAACCACCACGCCCTTGCCGCAGTGCAGGCCGGCGGCGCGTGCCAAAGCCGCGTTGGGACGAATGCCCACCGCCATTACCACCAGATCGGCCTCGATCTCGGAGTCGTCCACGTCCTTGAAGCGCACGCCTGTCACACGCTTCTCGCCCAGGATCGCGCTGGTCTGTTTTCCCATCAGGAATCTGAGCCCCCGCTGCGATAGTGAATGTCGCAACAACTCCGCGGCCACCGGATCGAGCTGGCGCTCCATCAGGTTGTCCAATAGATGTACGACGGTAACCGCCATGCCGCGCTTGTGCAAGCCATAAGCGGCCTCCAGCCCGAGCAGGCCGCCGCCGATCACAACGGCTTTTCCGCCCAGTTGCGCGGCGCTCAGCATGACATTGACATCGCCGATGTCGCGGAAGGTGATCACGCCGTCCAGATCGACACCAGGCACCGGGATCACAAACGGTTCTGAGCCGGTCGCCAGCAGCAGGCGGTCGTAGGGCACTTCGCGTCCTGCCGCCGACTGCACCGTCCGCCGTCGCCGGTCGATGCGGGTGACCGTCTCGCCGGTATAGAGGGTGATGCCGCGCGCCTCGTACCACGCGCGCGGGTTGGTCATGATCTCATCGAGGCTCTTCTCGCCCGCCAGCAACGGCGAGAGCAGGATGCGGTTGTAGTTGCCGTAGGGCTCCGCGCCGAACACGGTGATGTCGTACAGGTCGGGCGCTATCTTCAGCAGTTCCTCGAGCGTGCGCACGCCCGCCATGCCGTTGCCGATCAGGACCAGCCGTGTTCTTTTCTCCACCAGAGGCTCCTTGGAAGTCATCGCCATGCCGTGCCATACATCCCAAAAACTCACCGCAACCGTCGTGCCAGGACAGATACGACGATAAATCAATGGGATACATAGTCCACGGGACAAACGGCGAACCGCTTCGGTGCATGCGCGCGAAGGAACGCTTTGTGTTGGTGCAATGCGGCAGGGGCTGGCAGGACGCGCGCTACGACGTGCGACTCACACGGACTTGAGCGGCGAGGATTGTGTGTGTCTTGGCGGGATTTCGTGCGCGTTATCGCCGGTAACGCGCAAGCCCCAGTTCGTCCCACATCCATGCGACGTCATACGGCTCGATCAGGGTCTCGCTCGCCCGGTGATACTCGTGATTCTCTACTTGTTTCAGCCAGGCCACGACCTTTTCCCGTTGACTCGCGCTGCTCGCGCACTGGCGCGGTGTCTGTCCGTCCAGCGCGGGTAGGGGGTCGTCCAGACAGCGGCGATAATGTTGTTCCATAAACTCGTGCATGACGCGCTCGGCTTCAACGGGATCGATGCCGCGCGATTCGTTGGGGTCGTCGGATTCAGGATTCGACGCCGCCTCCTCAAGGGCCTGTTCCGGGGTTCGCGTTCTAGTCGATGGTGGGCCGATCAGACCGTGCAGGAGCAGCGCGACGGTTTGCTTCGCGCGCTCCGTTCGCTCCAACGAGTTCGCCGTGAGCTGCAATTCGTCCGCCAACAGTTCGACCATGCCGTGGACGAGTTCGCTGCCGTCCAGGAACGAGTCCAGCGCCAGCCCCTTTGCCGGCAAGCGGGGGACGGAATCCGGTTCGGCGATCCAGTTCCACGTCGGCTCGTCGTCGCTTGCGCGCTCCCATTCCGGCGCGGCGTCCAGCCGCCTGATCGTCTCTTCGCGATGCCTTTCCGCCAGTGGAAACCGGGTCTCGGTAAAGACCAGCGTGTCGCCGTCACGGTTGACGAGTTCGGGCAGCGGCGCGCGCAGGCGCTCAAGGGTGTAGAGCAGCCAGGTTTGTACAAAAACGGGGCAGGACATTTTAAGCCATTCGTGTTGAATCATTTCCGGCGTCAGCGCCTCGCCGCCACCGAATTGAGTCAGCCCTTTCTTGATCGCGTTACGGGATTCCTCCAATAACTCCAGAAGCTCAGTGGCCGCGTCCAGCGGGAACCCCAGGAGGCCGCCGGCAAAAATGCGCTTGCCATCCCCTTTCAGCACCCGAGCCGCGAGCCGATCCCACTTCACGAGCGTCTCCGTGCCGCTGCGCTCGTAGACCCTCTGCACTTTGCCGCCGCGCACGAGGTCGCGGACATCGCAATGGCGGCCCGGCGCGACATCGACGACTTCGTACAGCGAGAGCACGGAATCGCGCAGTTGCTGGAGATACTGGCGGCCGTGCACGCTCTCGCGCCACCCGCGTTTTTCCAGGTAAGCATCGATGACGTTATCGCCATCGTCCGAGCGGCGGCTGACGAAGTCCTCGAACAGGACGCCGAACATCATGCCCGCGTATTCGTGCTCCGTCAGCTCCGCACCCAACTCATCCGGATCGATATCAAAATGCTCGCAGACAGGGGCAAGCTGAGCATCGAATATGGCATCCTGTTCCTCCGACCACTCGCCGGACTCCGCGATCCACTTCATGAGGTTGCGGATGGCTTTGTCGGCGTCGAGACGTTTCTGCATGACGAGGGTCGATCAACGATTGCGGGCGCGCGCCCTCAGGTGGGAGTGGCGCGTTTGGGAGCGGTTATATTGCCCAAGACTAACACAGGAAAAACCGCGATCGAAGCGCATCGACCCTGTAAGCACATCCCTGCGATATCGCGGCGGGTGGGCCAGGTGCGCTAGCTCCATAACATTCCAATGCTTCCGACCCCGGACGCCTGAGAGCAGTGCGTACTTTCCCGGCGGTCTCGGCTCCAGCGGGACGTTAGACGCCGACATATGTGGCAAGGCCCCGCTTAGCGGTTGGAATGGATCCAAGCAACTCGGGCATTAGTGCACGTAACTCGGCGAGCCGATTGGAATCCGCACGCAGCACGATGACTGCGATGTCGAAGGCGGGAAGCCTCTGCTGAAATGACAAGTTACGATCAACCGTGACGAATGCGTCAAACTCTTTCGCGGCTAGGACCAGCAGTTCTCCGTTTGTGATCGTGGACCAGCCCGTCTGGCGTGTTGTCCGGACTTCGTGCCCGACTATGTCGCGGGAAAGTCGCCAATCCACACACTCATCGAGGAGAACCCTCACGAACTTGCGGCGACAAGGCGGTTCTTCGCTTGTTCGAGGAACGCGATCACTTGTTCCCGGGTAACAGAGGGGAATCCTTCGAGGAAATCGTCGATCGACTCCCCGGCCTCCAAGTAGTCTAGAAGAGTCTGCACCGGCACTCGTGTGCCTGAAAATACAGGCGTGC
Organism: Gammaproteobacteria bacterium; assembly: GCA_050740315.1. Classification (GTDB taxonomy): domain Bacteria; phylum Pseudomonadota; class Gammaproteobacteria; order JACCYU01; family JACCYU01; genus JACCYU01. The sequence continues at coordinate 59,001 of JBOIDC010000010.1, forward strand.
CGCCCATCACATTAGGATTGCAAGAGACGATTGGCGTTTCCATCATGTCAGACTACTCCCGGTGCAGATGTCCCCGCAACATCGGATGTCTAACAGGGTTTGGGCGCGGACCCATCCGCGCTGGAGGCGTCTCGATCCCTATCGACCAGCAGCGCGGCCCGCACACAGCGCAGGATGCCGTAGTCGTACTTTCCTTCGAACCGTTCGAACACCGGCTTGAGGGTCAGCCGCTCGCCCTCCGGCAGGGCGAGTATCGCCGCCTGAATCGCCGCGATCTCCACATTGGGCAAGGTCAGGAGTTCGCTGAGCTGAAGCCGGCCGCCTTCGATCGCATCGGCTAGGTGGGTGTAGATGGTGCTCAGCTTGAGCCCACGGGCATGCGCGATCTGTTCCGGCGTATTGCCCTGACGCGCCAGTTGCAAGGTGGCGTGGCTGGTGTCGGAAAGCCCGTCCCAACGCGCGCGTGGCGCCTCGCTGACCGGTGTCGGCGCGAGCGCGTCCGGGGCTTGCTCCAGAACGCTCAGAAAGGCCCCGCCATAGCGTTCCAGTTTGCGCTCGCCGACGCCGGGCAGGCGCACGAGTTCGGCCAGTGTGCGCGGACGGCGCGCGTGCATCTCGCGCAAGGTGCTGTCGTGGAAGATCACATAGGGCGGGACGTCTTGCGCGCGGGCGAGCGCGAGGCGGGTTTCGCGCAGCTGCTCCCACAGAGCGTCGCCGGGCGTGCTCGTGGCGGCGGCGCGCGGCAGCTTGTCCTTCCTCAAAGGCCGGTCGTCCACGCGGAATGCCACACTGACTTCGCCGCGCAACACCGGCCGGCTCGCCTCGGTGAGCGTCAAGCCGCCGTAGGCCGCGGCATCGGCGTGCAGATAGCCGCTGGCGACCAGTTGCCGGAATACGCTGTGCCATTCGGCGGCGCTGTGCGCCTGGCCGATGCCGAAGGTGCTTCTTTGATCGTGGCTGAATTGCGCGACCTTTGGCGTGCGTTTACCGAGCAACACGTCAACGAGGTGCGCGACGCCGAAGCGCTGGCCGGTGCGATAAACGCACGAGAGCGCCATGCGCGCGGCCATGGTGCCGTCCCAGGTGCGCGGCGGCTCCAGGCAGTTATCGCAGTTGCCGCAGGCCCCAGTGTGCGCCTCGCCGAAATAGTCCAGCAGCGCCGCGCGCCGGCAGTCGATCGATTCGCAAAATCCCAGCAGCGCGTCGAGCTTTTGCTTCTCCAGCCGCTTGCGCGCCGGGCTCGCCTCGCCGCCCTCGACCATCTGGCGCAGGGTAACGACGTCGCTCAATCCATACGCCAGCCACGCCTCGGCGGGCAAACCGTCGCGGCCTGCACGGCCGGTTTCCTGATAATAGCCCTCGATGCTTTTGGGCAGATCGAGGTGCGCCACAAAGCGCACGTCGGGCTTGTCTATGCCTAAGCCGAAGGCGATGGTCGCGACGATGACCACGCCTTCCTCGCGCAGAAAACGCTGCTGATGCGCAAGCCGCGTCGCCGCACCGAGCCCGGCGTGATAGGGCAGCGCCGGCCAGCCGTCCTCGGCCAGCCAGGCCGCGGTCTGCTCGACCTTCTTGCGCGACAGGCAGTAGACGATACCCGCGTTACCGCGCTGCGCAGCCAGAAAGGCGCGCAGTTGCTCGCGGCCGTTGTGCTTCTGCGTGATGCGATAGTGAATGTTCGGGCGGTCGAAGCTGGCCACGAACTGGAGCGCGCCGGCCAGGCCCAGACGCTCGACGATCTCCAGCCGCGTGAGCGCGTCGGCGGTCGCGGTCAACGCAATGCGCGGCACTTGCGGAAAACGCTCGTGCAGGATCGAAAGCCGCACGTACTCGGGACGGAAATCGTGTCCCCACTGCGACACGCAATGCGCCTCGTCGATCGCGAACAGCGCGATCTGCGCACGGTCGAGCAATTGCAGAAACCGCGACGTCATCAGTCGCTCGGGCGCGACATACAGCAGATCCAGATCACCATTCAGCAGCCGGTTCTCGACCCGCTTCGCGGCTTCAGAATCCAGGCTGGAATTCAAAAACGCGGCCTTGACGCCCGCCTGCAACAGCGCGTCCACCTGATCCTGCATCAGCGCGATCAACGGCGAAACCACGACGCCTACCCCCGGACGCAGCATCGCCGGAATCTGATAACACAGCGACTTGCCGCCGCCGGTCGGCATCAGCACCAGCGCGTCGCCGCCGCCGATCAGGTGCTCGACTACCGCGGCCTGCTGACCGCGAAACTGTTCGTAGCCGAAAACGGTGCGGAGGATTTCCAGGGCCCGGGTCATCGCGTTAGAACTCAGGCGCGTCTTGTGTTGAATTCCTCGCCGGTCTTGATATGGCGGCATCGGATGCGTCGCGGCAAGCCAGGGGTGCGCCGTGCGCACGCGTGTAAGGAATGTCGCGCCAGGTCTCCGGCAGCAGCAGCAGACAAACAAAGCTGATCACGGCCATCGCGAACACGTAAGCCGCCACCGACCACGAATCGCCGGTCGCGGTCATGAGTCTGACCGCGACCGTGGGCGCCAAAGCGCCGCCGAGCACACCCGCCAGCGCGAAACTCAACGAACACCCGGAGTAGCGCACGCGCGTGGGAAACAGCTCGGAGAAGAACGCGCCCATGGGGCCGTACATCGCCGCCCAGGCGACCATGCCGACGGTGAAGGCAAAAGTTATCAGCGCCGGGTTGCCCGTATCGATGAGACGGAACATGGGGAAGGCCCACAGCCCGAGGAGCGCGGTGCTGAAGAGCGAGAGATTGCGCCGACCGACTTTGTCGGAGATCGTCGCGAAGAAAAATATCGCCAATCCCATGAACGCGATCGCGACCATCACGCAATACAGCATGGTGGCCTGCGGCAGGCCAAGCTGATTGACGCCGTAGGAGATCGAGAACACGGTGACGATGTAGAAAAAGCAGAAGATGACGATGCCGGCGCCGGCGGCGAGCAGCACCGTTTGTGGATGCGCGCGCAACACCACCCATAACGGCACGCGCGCGGCCGTGTGGCTGTCCATGATTTGCTGGAACACCGGCGTCTCGGCCAGTCTTACGCGAATGAAAAGCCCCACGCCGACCAGCACGATACTCAGCAAAAACGGGATGCGCCAGCCCCATGCCGCGAACTGTTGCGGCGTAAGCCACGCGATGAGCACGAGAAAGATGCCGGCCGACAACAGATACGCCGGCGCCGGCCCCAGTTGCGGAAAGCCGCCATAAAACGAGCGTTTACCGGCGGGCGCGTGCTCGGCGGCCATCAGCACCGCGCCGGCCCACTCGCCGCCCAGTCCTACGCCCTGCAGAAAGCGCAGCACGATAAGCAGAATCGGCGCGAGAATGCCGATGGTGTCGTAGCCCGGCAGCAGGCCGATGAGCATGGTGGCCACGCCCATCAGCAGCAGCGAAAAGATGAGCATCGTCTTGCGCCCGACCCGATCGCCGAAATGCCCGAACACCGCGCCGCCCAGCGGCCGCGCCAGAAACGCGACGCCATACGTCGCGAACGCGGCCAGCAGCCCGGAGGCCGGATCGAGCCGGGGAAAGAACAGCGCCGGGAACACCAGCGCCGCCGCCAGGCCGTAGATATAGAAGTCGTAATATTCGATCGTGGTGCCGATAAAGCTGGCAAAGGCGATCTTCGCCATGGGCGCTTGTTGCTTGGTGTCGTTTTTACTGTCCAAAACTTTTCTTCGCGTTGTGTGCCCGAGCTCTTGGTAGCACTTGAATTATGAATCAGCTACTGATGCGCCGTTGGACGCGCGCCACAACCGCTTACCATCGATAGCCGACGCCGGGGGAAACTCCGCGCGCCGTAGATGCCTCAATACCATAGGTGATTATTCTCCCATAGCGAAGTCCTACGGATTCCCCGGGCGTAAACGGCTATCAGCAGCAAAGCTTGCCAAAATAACGATCGGTCTTGTCCATTTAATCTCCTTATCGTTCAGTACATTCCCGGGATGCATGAGAACGCCTTTTAGGCCCATCTTCCGTTAGCTACCTACGTCTTAGCGTTTAGCAAGAAAGGGCCAGCATGAAGCTGGCCCAACACTCGCACACTCACTACAGAGACAGCACTAAATCAGCGTCACGGCCTTAGAGCGCGGCGACAGCGCTACATAGAAACTCTCGTGCTCGATCAAGTTTTTCCGCATTGGTCTTTGATGAGAGCCCTTCACGACACTTACGGCCGACCAGATAGGCGACCCGCTCCGCGTTCGCGCCGCTCGGATGAGGCATTCCAGCCAGTACACGCGAAGTATCGAGGTGGCGCTCACGCATCGCATATAACACGGCCTCCTCTGCGGCTGGGCCAAGCGGAACTATGGCGGCTTTCGGCAGAGCGGCAAGCTCGCTGCCCAATATCTCACGCGCGGTACGCTGGAGCATCGATGACCGCCTGAGCTTTACCTGGCAGTTGTAATTGACGCCGCGGTAAAAAACGGGGTTTCGGAACGCTGAAGTCGTGTGCAGCAGGGTAGAGTCCAGCTCGAAGAGCTCACGAGCCGCGCTTAGACCCAGCCATTTCGTGAGTCCAATGAAGTCGATCATCTCGACCAAATTGGCGCGCATTGGCCCGCAAAAGCTGGCGCTGCGCTTGGCCTGCCGAGCTGCTTCTTCAGATGACAGTCCCTCTAGCAGCGCCCGGCGCGCCGTAAGAATCGCGTCAACGGCCTGCGTACGGCCTGGTGTGATACCAACGATCACCAGACGCGCATCTCGATGTATATAGTCGAAAGGCGCGTAGTAGACCTCCAGCGGATCTTCCGCCTCAATTCTTAGCGCAGACGGCAACGGCTTCGCGGATGAAATATCGCGATCGTTCAGCGCCAGGATCGTATCAACCCAAGTGTTTATATTGTACGTGTTCATTTTTATCTCCTTTCAAAGTGTTTCCATGGTTTAACCGCGGGCGGGATACAAGTGATACTTGTAGTCGTCGACCCGTTCGATTACGACGCGGTCGCCAGCGACAAAATGGTGGCGCTTGAAGAACTCGGCGAGCCAGCCGCGGCTACGGAAGATCTTTTTGTCGCCAGCGATATCTGTCACGACAGGCTCATCGAACCCGTAGTCCACGGTCATTTCGCGCGCCGCGCGCTCAGCTTTATTTTTTCCCCCGATCACATCGTCTGGAAATAAATGCATCACACTTTCAAGATACAAATGAGCGTTGCGCAGATTTCCATCGGTTAGTTCGATTGTTGCAAGTCTAATTTCAGCCGGCTGCTTGCTTCCGTGAACCTTAAAATGCGTTGCTTGGAAATTGCGGCGATTCGAAAGCCACGCACTCGCCTCATCCGGCTCTATAAACACCTGATTACCGGATTTTTTCGTCTTGAATTCGTTCTTGCTCGCGGCGTTTCTGACCGAGCGCTCGTCAAGCCGGGCCAGGAGAGCGAGCTCGCGTATGGTGAGGTCATCCTCGTTGGAATCGAGTTTCCAGCGCGCGATAGCAACGTCTAGTACCTGCTGGCAGAACTCAGGGGTAGCATGCATAAGCGGTGACTGGCTAATGCCACTGACGAAGTCGTCCAGCTCGTGCAGCCAGTCGATTTCGTTACCATCCCCGACCGCCTCTACGGCGTACCCGTAAAGATGCATAAGGGTGTGATGGATTGGGAAATGAGTTACCTCGACTTGTGCGTCTTCCCAGTCATCCGGCATCTCTTTTACTCCGAGCATCGCGGCGCCAGCACCTTGACCAAAATGCGTATCGGCAATATTCGCGGCGCCCCGGATTAACTTCTCAAGCTCTCTCTCAACCTGTTTACGTGTAACGTTCATATCATTTATCCATGATGTATGTGAATCACAATATTCACAGAAGCGAACGATACGCTACGTATATGATGTCTGTCAATAGATATACATCACATAATTGTGATGCTGGTCACAAGGGCTCCTTAGCGTAAATGACAGCTACAACTCGTCGGCAAACCAATAAAAAGTATTCCTAAGGATTCGCACCGAAGTTGAGCAATTAATTATGGCGTGGCAGCCGTACGCTGGCGTTGCTGTTCAACCCACGTCAGAAAAGACAAAAGGATGATTCGGTGGAGATGTATAAATGGGTATCGACGATCACCCGATCGAACATGGCTGCTTTCATGCGCACGCAATTGAGGCCTAGAGAGCTAGCGGAAACTGTCGCGCTTCGTTCTTAAGACGATTATTTAAGTCCGCGTTCGTCGGTTCACTCTTATGGAGTCTTTCAGCTCTTTTCCCGTCCGGGATCTCGTTGCCTCCGCCCTGCCGGCATCAACTTGAGCCCGACTTTCGATATCTTCGCGCCGTCCATTTCCCGCACCACCAGTTGGACATCGGCCAGCGCCACCGCGTCGCCGACCACGGCGCGGCCCGAGAACGCAGCCGACAGATATTCGGCAAGAGTCAGCCGCGCGGCGTGGGGCGGTGCCTCGAAGTTGTAGGCGGCGGCCAGGTCGCCGACCTTGGCGTCGGCGTCCAGCACGAATTCGCCGAAGAAGCGGCGTTCGCTTAAGCGTTCGGGCGCACGCGACGTGACAAACACGCGATCCAGCAGCGGCAGATCTTCGGGTTTGGCGATCAGGTAGGCGCGATCGCCGGCCTGCATTGCCACCGCCTGATCCGTGCGCAGCGCGCGCTGACCGCGCAATATCGTCGCGAGCTGCACGCCGTCGGGCAACGGTAGATCGTCTGCGGGCCGCGCCAGCGCGGGGCTATCCGCGGCGACCTTGTAACCGACCAGCTCGAAATCGGATTGTCCGGGTACGTCCAGCTCCACTCTTTGCACCACTTCAGAAGTCGCCGGCACTTCCAGACGCAGCCAGCGCGCGACCGGCGCCACACTCCAGCCCTGCACCAGCAGCGACACGAGCACCACGAAGAACGCCACGTTGAAATAGAGCGTCGCATGGTCGAGCTCGGCCAGCAGCGGGAACAGCGCGAGCACGATAGGCACCGCGCCGCGCAAGCCCACCCAGCTGATGAACACCTGCTCGCGCCACGGAAACCGGAATGGCGCCAGCGAGATCAGCACTGCCAGCGGGCGCGCGATTAAAATGAGCACGGCGGCGACCAGCAGAGCCTGCCAGGCAATCGGCAACAGCGCCGAGGGGGTCACCAGCAGCCCCAGCATCAGAAACATGCCGATCTGGCTGAGCCACGCCATGCCGTCGTGAAACCGCTCGATATTGTTGGCGGCCTGCAGACGGCGGTTGCCGAGCACCAGGCCCGCGAGATAAATCGCCAGAAAACCGCTGCCGCCAATCACAGCGGCGCAGCCGTAGACGCCCAGAGCGCCGGACAACGCCAGCAACGGGTAGAGGCCGCCGGTCAATGGCAGGCGATTGATGAGCCTGACCAGCAGGCGGCCGCCGACCAAGCCAAAAGCGGCCCCCAACCCCATCTGCATGATGAATTCCTGCGCAAGCGTCCAACTCAAGATACCTTGGTCCATCAACAGCACCTCAATCAGTGCGATGGTCAGGAATATGGCCATCGGGTCATTGCTGCCCGACTCGATCTCCAGAGTCGCGCCGACTCTTTGTTTAATCCCCAGATCGTGGGCGCGCAGCAACGCGAATACCGCCGCGGCGTCGGTCGAACCCACGATAGCTCCCACCAGCAGGCCTTCCAGCCAGTTCAAATCAAAAATCCACGCTGCGAAGACGCCGGTGATGGCCGCGGTAAGAATCACGCCGGCCGTCGCCAGCGCCGCCGCTGGCCATAAGGCGACACGAAATACCGAGACCTTGGTGCGCAGGCCGCCATCGAACAGGATGATCGCAAGCGCCATGCTGCCGAACAGGTGCGCGCTCTGCACGTCGCTGAAGTGGATGCCGCCGGGGCCGTCCTCGCCCGCCAGCATGCCCAGCCCCAGAAACATCAGCAGCACCGGCATCCCCAGCCGGTACGAAACCACGCTCGCCAGGATGCTGACCAGAAACAGCAGCCCGGCGATCAGGATGATCTGATTGGTAAGTTCCACGAAGGCGAATAGGGGCTGGGAAAGGTCAACTGGCGTGCACGGGCTTGCGCCGGCACCTGCCGCGCCGGCCGACTAGTCTTCTTCGCACCGCGGCGCGCGCTCCGCGCGGCCCGTCTGGATGCCCAGGTGCAGCGCCGCCTTGGCCATCAGGTGCGCGCTGACCGGCGCGGTGATAAACAGAAACAGCGCGATCAGCAGCTCGCGGATGCTCGGCGTGCGCGCTTGCGCGCTGAAGTGCAGCATCGAAGCGACCAACGTGCCGCCGACACCCAGGGTGGTGGCCTTGGTCGGGCCGTGCAGCCGGCTGAAAAAATCCGGCAGTCGCGTCAGGCCAATCGAGCCGATCAGCGTAAACGCCGCGCCGATCAACACGCACAGGGA
>JBOIDC010000011.1:0-66728 GCA_050740315.1 Gammaproteobacteria bacterium
AAGTGCAGCATCGAAGCGACCAGCGTGCCGCCGACACCCAGGGTGGTGGCCTTGGTCGGGCCGTGCAGCCGGCTGAAAAAATCCGGCAGTCGCGTCAGGCCAATCGAGCCGATCAGCGTAAACGCCGCGCCGATCAACACGCACAGGGACACCAGCAATTCGATCACCGTTTCCACCATTCGGATTTCCATCAGTCTGTCACTCGATGATGTCGCCGCGCAGCAGATACTTGCACAGCGCGGCGGTGCTGATAAAGCCGAGCAAGGCGATCAGCAGCGCCGCCTCGAAATAGACGACGCTGTTGGCATGGATGCCGAAGAGCACCAGCACTGCGACGGCATTGATGTACAAGGTATCCAGCGCCAGGATGCGATCCGGCGCATCGGGACCGCGCAGGATGCGCCACAGGTTCAAACCTGACGCGAGCGCGATCATCGCAAAGGCGATGGCGAGGGCAGTGGCTAGCATTCGAAGATCTCCTTGAGCGGTTTCTCGTAGCGGCGCTTGATGCCGGCGACCAGCGCGGCCTCGTCCACCACGTGCAGACTGTGGATCAGCAGGCTCTTGCGGTCGGCCGCGACATCGGCTGTGACCGTGCCGGGCGTCAGCGAGATGGTGTTGGCGAGCACGGTGATGGCGAATTGGTCCGTCAAGTCCAGCGGCAGCCGCGTGAAACGCGGGCTGATCGCGGCTTGCGAGCCCAGGACGATTCGCGCGACGTGTAGATTGGCGATGACGATATCCCACAACACCCGGCCGGCAAAGACCAGCAGCAAGAGCGGGCGTGAGATCCGCGGGCGCTGCAGCCAGAACGCGCGAGTAACCCGCGAAATGACCAATCCGAGCACCGCACCCAGCAGAATATGACCGGGCGCGAGGCTGTTGACGAGCAACAGCCATACGACCAGCAGCAGAATGCTGAGCCGCGGATGAGGCAGCCAGCGTCGCGTCACCGTCATGGCGATGCTCCGCCGGTCGCAGGCAATCCAGCGTCGTCGCCCAGAACGCCTTCGATGTAGTTCAAAGGATCGACCAGTTGTTGCGCGGTGGCGCCGGTGAGCGCCGTAATCGGGCCGCCGAACGCGACCAGCAACGCGCCGAAACTCAGCAATGCCGCCGCGGGCACCGTGGCGCTCAGACCATTCCGATGCGTCTGGGCCCGCGCCGGTTCTCCGGCCGCTGGCGCGGCGGCCTTCCAGAACAATGTGCTGCCGGCCTGCGCCAGCGCGATCAGGCTCAGCAGGCTGGCGGTCAGCACTGTGGCCCATATCCACGCGATCGCGGGGTCGCCCCGCGCCGCCTGCAGGATCACCAGCTTGCCGACAAACCCGCTGAACGGCGGCAGTCCGACGATCGCCACCGCGCCGATAAAAAACAGCGCGCCCGGCACCAGCGGCCGGTCGAGGGCCAGCCCGGCCTGCAGGCGATCGTGGCCGCGCCGCGTGGCGATGATATCCGCCAGCAGAAACAGGCCCGCGGTAATCAGGGTGGTATGCGGCAGGTAATAGAGTGCGGCGCTCAAACCCGACGCGCTGAACAGGCCCACCGCGGTCAGCAGCATGCCGACGGACAGCACGATCAGGTAGGCGACCAAGGTACGCAGATTATCGCTGGCCAGCGCGCCCAGTGCGCCGGCCGCAAGTGTCGCCAGCGCCAGCGGCAACAGCCACGGCGCGGCCACGTCGGCGGCCGGCCCCGCCTGCGGGCCGAATATGAGCGTGAATACGCGGATAATCGCGTACACACCCACCTTGGTCATGATGGCGAACAGCGCGGCCACCGGCGCGCTGGTGGCGCCGTAGGCGCCGGGCAGCCAGAAATAAAGCGGCAGCAGCGCGGCCTTGAGCCCGAATACCACCAGCAGCAGCAGACCGCCGGCGCGCAGCAGCGCGGCATCGGCGACCGTCGCCGTCGCAATCTTCTGCGCCAGGTCGGCCATGTTCAGGGTGCCCAGCACGCCGTACAGAATTCCGACCGCCACCAGAAACAAGGTTGAGCCGACCAGATTCAACACCACGTAATGGAAACCCGCGCGGATGCGAGCGGCATCGCCGCCGTGCAGCAACAGACCGTAGGAGGCCAGCAGCAGCACCTCGAAGAACACGAACAGATTAAACAGATCGCCGGTGAGAAACGCCCCGTTCAATCCCATCAGCTGAAACTGAAACAGGGCGTGAAAGTTGCTGCCGGCCGCGTCCGTGCCGCGCAGCGCGTGCAGCAGGCTGCACGCGGCGACGACCGCAGTCAGCAGCAGCAGCAGCGCGGAAAGCCGGTCCAGCACCAGCACGATGCCGAACGGCGGCGGCCAGCCGCCCAGCGCATAAACCCGATAATCGCCGTCGCCGGCGGCGATCAGCAGGCCCGCGGCGATGGGCAGCAGCGCGACGGTAGCGGCCACACTCAGCGCACGCTGCAACGGCAGGCTGTGCCGGCCGAAGGTCATCAGTACCGCGCCGCAGGCTAGCGGCAGCAGCACCGGCGCGATCAGCCAGTGATTCAGCGTGGTCATTTCCCGCCGTCCACGTGGTCGGTGCCCAGCTTGCCCCAGGCGCGCAACGCCAGCACGACCACGAAGGCCGTCATGCCGAAGCCGATGACGATGGCCGTCAACACCAGCGCCTGTGGCAGCGGATCGGCATAGCCGCCGTGGCCGATGATGGGCGGCCGGCCGGTCGCCACACGTCCGCTCGCAAACAGGAACAGATTGACCGCATAGGTGTGCAGCAGCAATCCCATGATCATGGAAAAGCTGCGCGCGCGCAGTACCAGATACGTGCCGCAGGTCGCGAGCGCGCCGATCGCGAGGGTGATCAGTGCTTCCATCAGCCGGCCCCGGTGTTCAATGCAGACCTCGCCGCCGGGCCCGTTGCCGGCTGCCGGGCGGCAAGGCCGTGGCCGAGGTCGGCGGTGCTGAGCTTGCCCAGACTGGCGAGGATCAGCGACACCGCGCCCACCACCGTCAGATAAACGCCCAGATCGAACAGCATCGCGGTTGCCAGCTCGAACTCGCCGACGATCGGCAGACGAAAATAATCGAACGCGGAAGTCAAAAACGGGCTGCCGAACGCAAAGCTGCCGAGCCCGGTGACGAGCGCGCACAGCAGTCCCGTCGCGATCACCAGCTGAAAGCGCAAGTCCAACCGCGTCTTGACCCAGTCGTCGCCGTGCGCCACGTATTGCAGGATCAGCGCCGAAGCGGTGATCAGCCCGGCGATAAACCCCCCGCCCGGCAGATTGTGGCCGCGCAGAAAGATATATACCGAGACCAGCAGCGCCAGCGGCAGCAGCGGTCGCGCGATCACGGCCATGATCAGCGGATAGCGATCCTCGGCCCACGGCCGGCCCTCGACGTCGCTGCCCGGCAGCCGGAGCCGCAAGCCGTCCAGCAGCGCGAATATGGCCAGCGCGGCGATCGCCAGCACGGTGATCTCGCCTAACGTGTCGAAGCCACGGAAGTCCACCAGGATCACGTTGACCACGTTGGTGCCGCCACCGCCGGGCTTGCTGTTTTCCAGAAAGTAGCCGGAGATCGACTCCGGTGGGCGGGTCAGTAGCGCCCAGGCAAGCGCCATGACGCCGAGGCCCGTCGCAGCGGAGATGAGCACGTCGCGCGATCGCTGCCATCCGCTGGTTTCGGCGGGGCTGTATTGCGGCAGGAAATAAAGCGCCAGCAGCAGTAAAAGCGTGGAGACGACTTCCACGACCAGTTGCGTGAGCGCCAGGTCCGGCGCGGAGAAGCGCACGTACGCGAGCGACACCATCAGTCCCACCGCGCTTAAGCTAACCAGCGCCAGCAGCCGCCTCTTGTGCAGCACGGCGGTGGCGACGGCCGCGGCGGCCAGAATAATCGTGCCCAGCACGGTGACGCCGTCCGCCGATTGCGCGGCGAGCGACCCGCTCAATTGCGTGCCGCTGCGCCAGAACGGCGCCGCGCCCAGCGCCAGTGCCGTGACAACGAGCAGCGTCACGTAGCGCTGCAGCGATCCGTTCTCCAGCCATTCCGTGAACCGCCGCGCTCCTGCCTGCAACGCGTTCAGGGCCAGATCGTACATGGCCTTCGCATCCACACGCGGCAGCACGTGGTCGTGCAACGCGAACAGATATCTGCGCAGCGAATACACCAAGGTGCCGGCCGTCAGCGCCAGCAGGCTCATCATGAACGGCGTGTTGAACCCGTGCCAGATCGCCAGGCTGTAATCGGGCGGCGGCACGTGCAGGGTGCCGGTGGCGGCGGCCAGCAGCAGCGGCTGCACGATGACGGCCGGCGCGACGCCGACCAGCAGACACAGCACCACCAGGATATCGACCGGAATGCGCATCCAGCGCGGCGGTTCGTGCGGCGTGCGCGGCAGGTCTACGGGTTCGCCGTTGAAAAACACGTCGTGCACGAAACGCACGGAATAGGCCACGGAGAAGATGCCCCACAGCACGGCCGCGGCCGGCAGCAGCCAGCTCCAGGCGCCGAACGGGCTCAGCGCCAGGGCCTCGGAAAAAAACATCTCCTTGGAGAGGAAGCCGTTCAACAGCGGCACCCCGGCCATGCTGGCGGCGGCCACCATCGCCAGGCACGCCGTGTAAGGCATATAACTCCACAGCCCGTTGATCTTGCGCATGTCCCGGGTGCCGGTCTCGTGATCGATGATGCCGGCCGCCATGAACAGCGATGCCTTGAAGATCGCGTGATTGATGATGTGAAACAGCGCGGCTACAGCTGATAGCGGCGTGCCGAAGCCAAACAGCAACGTGATCAGCCCCAGATGGCTCAAGGTCGAATACGCCAGCAGCCCTTTCAGATCGTGCTTGAACAGCGCCGCATAGGCCGCGAACAGCAAGGTGATCAAGCCGGCGCCGCCGACCAGATAAAACCACAGGTCGCCTCCCGACAGCACTGGAAACAGGCGCGCCAGCAGAAACACGCCGGCCTTGACCATGGTCGCCGAGTGCAGATACGCGCTCACCGGTGTCGGCGCGGCCATCGCGTGCGGCAGCCAGAAGTGAAACGGAAACTGCGCGGACTTGGTGAACGCGCCGAGCAGGATCAGCACCAGGATCGCCGGGTACAGCGGATGCGTTTTTATCGCCGCGCCGGAATCCAGAATCACCGACAGTTGGAAGCTGCCGGCGACATGACCCAGCAACACCACGCCCGCCAGCAGCGCCAGTCCGCCGCCGCCGGTAACGGTCAGCGCCATGCGCGCGCCCTGACGGGCGTCCGGCCGGTATTGCCAGTAGCCGATCAGCAGAAACGAACCGAGGCTGGTCAGCTCCCAGAACATCAGCATCAAAAGTAAATTCCCGGACAGCACGATGCCCAGCATGGCGCCCATGAACAGCAGCAGAAAAGCGTAGAAGCGGCCCATGGGATCGCGCTCGGACAGGTAATAGCGGGCGTACAGAATCACCAGCAGGCCTATCCCCAAGATCAGCAGCGCGAACAACAGACCCAGCCCGTCCAGCCTGAAGATGGCGTTGAGGCCGATGGCGGGCATCCAGCGCCAGCCGGCCTCGACGACCTCGCCGGCAAAGACGCGCGGCGCGAGCGACAGTAGCAGTCCCAGTGCAGCGGCGGTGACGGCCGCCGTCGCCCACGCGGCTGCCGCACGGCTGCGGCGTATCAGCACGGCGGGCAGCCACGCTACGAGCAAAGGTAACAGTGCGATCAGAGGCAAAGTCATCGCGGGGCGCTAAAACTGTCGGCGGTGGCGGAAAACTTCGGGCGAGGCGGCGCGCACCTCGCGACGCACGCAGATCAAGCAACGCTGTTGCTTGAGGCGCGCCTAGACTAGCACAGGCTGACAGGTTGTCGAGCGCGCTCCGTTGCTGCGGTAGGCTAACGCCGCAGCGCTGCTGGCCGAACCCTGGAAGCGATTATCCCGGTAGCCATCCGCGCTTGAAGAGAGGCTTTGGAAGCCTGTCGAGACCTTTGGCGGAATGCCAAAGACTTATGGCCGTTCATCGCCGATAAGGCAACGCCCATCTTGTAATACTGTTCATGAATCGGCCAAACGATCCAAAATCAGCAGCTTGCGGCGCTGCATCTTAGTTCCCAGTGACAGAGCGAGCAAAACATCTAACACGTCAAGGACAACGGGGTGGGGTTCGATATGCAGTACGAGAACAAGTTGTTTGGCGTCTGTCAACGGCTTCCTCTGGAGGTGCTGCGCAGAATCAAGGCAGATCCAAGGCCTAAAGCCATTCCGGTCGTGGTGTTGACATCCTCAGAAGAAGATCGGGACATCGTCGACAGCTACGCGCTAGGCGTCAACAGTTATATCGCCAAGCCGATCGAGTTCGAAAGCTTCGTCCGCGCGGTTTCCGACCTGGTAATGTACTGGCTGCTGCTCAATAAGCCGCCGCGCCAAGCGCATACCATAAAAACGCTTCCCGGGAGGTCACCTGAAACTCACCGGGGATGCGCCGCAAGAACGACGGAGATAAGCCGATGACCTCAGAACTACGCATACTGATCCTGGAAGACGTCGCCACGGATGCGGAGTTGGCCGAACGTGAACTGCGCAAGGCCGCCATCGCATTCACAGCCAGGCAGGTCAAGCATAAAGACGCCTTCGTGAAGGCCCTGCGCGAGTTCGCGCCGGATATCATTCTCTCCGATTACAAGCTGCCGCATTTCACCGCGCTGGATGCGCTCAGCATCGTCCGGGAACTCAAGGTCGATGCCCCATTCATTTTGATCACCGGCGCGCTCAAGGAAGAAGCGGCGGTCAGGTGCATGCGGGAAGGCGCGTATGACTACATCCTGAAGTCCAGCCTCAAGCGCCTTCCCTCCGCGGTATCGAACGCCTTGAAGAAAAGCGAGGCGGAGCGGGAGAAAGCAAAGGCGATACAATCGCTGCGCAAGAGCGAAGAACGCTTTCGGCTGGTCGCGCGCGCGACGAACGACGCGATCAGAGATTGGAATATGGTGACGAATGTCGTGTGGTGGAACGCGGGCGTCCGCACCCTCTTCGGCTACCCAAACGATGAGGTCACGAGGACATCAAACTGGTGGTTCGAACGCATACATCCTGACCACGTGGATCGGGTGACGGCCGGCGTGCTCGCCCTCGGCGACAATGACGCGCAGATATGGTTTGGTGAATATCCTTACCGCCGCGCCGATGGCACGTACGCCGCGGTCATCGATCGCGGCTTGATTTCGCGTGATGTGGAGGGGCGCCCGGTGCGGATGGTCAGTTCGATGATGGACATCACGGAGCTCAGGCAGGCTGAGCAACGGATCGCACATCTAGCCTACTACGACGCCCTTACCGGGTTGCCGAACAGGACGTTATTCGAAGACCGCCTGCGCCAGGCATTGATGCTCGCGAAACGCAACGCGCAAGCCCTGTTTGTGATGTTTCTCGACCTGGACCGCTTCAAGACCTTCAACGATACACTGGGGCCCGCCGTGGGTGATCGTTTGCTGCACAGCGTAGCTCAGCGGCTAAAGAGCCACGTACGTGCAAGCGATACAGTCGCACGCTTCGCTGCCGATGGATTCGCGCTGTTATTTATACAGATCGGCCGCGCCGGGGATGCCGCCGAGATCGCCGGAGTTGTCGAGGACGCGGTCGAGATTGCTCGCAATATCATTGAGGCCTTCAGGCCCCCATTCAACTTCGACGGGCAGGAGCTGTACGTCACCGCCAGCATCGGGATCAGCCTTTATCCCCACGACGGTGCAGACGAGCAGGCCCTGCTGAGGAACGCGGGCGCCGCCGTGCGCCGCGCCAAGGAACAGGGCGGCAACAACTATCAGTTCTACGCCGCCGATATGAATGACCAGGCCATCAAGCGCTTAAGCCTTGGCAACAGCCTGAGGCGGGGGCTCGAGCGCGAGGAGTTCCTGGTCTATTACCAACCGCTGGTCGATATCAACAGCGGACGCACGGTGGGCCTTGAAGCGCTAATTCGCTGGCAGCATCCTGAATTGGGGCTGGTGTCTCCGGCCGAATTCATCCCCTTGGCGGAAGAGACCGGGTTAATCGTGGTCCTGGGGGAATGGGTGCTGCGCACCGCCTGCGCGAAACTCAAGGGCTGGCAGGAACAGGCCACTGAAACCCTGCGTTTATCGGTATCCGTCAATCTCTCGCCATACCAGTTCCAGCAATCCAATCTGGTCGAGATGGTCGCCCAAGCACTAACGGATACCGGGCTTGACGCCAATTGCCTGGAGCTGGAATTGACAGAGGGCTCGGTCATGAAAAATCCGGAGCGGACCATTTCGACGTTGCGGGAATTAAGAGAGATGGGGGTGCAGATCGCCATCGACGACTTCGGTTCGGGCTATTCTTCGCTGTCGTATCTCAAACGTTTCCCGATCGATCGGTTGAAAATCGACCAGTCTTTCGTGCGGGACACGACCAGCGATCCGGCCGATGCAGCCATCATCATGGCGATTATTACCCTTGCGCATAATTTAAGACTGAAGGTAATCGCGGAGGGCGTGGAAACGGACGAGCAACTGAGATTTCTGCGCCTGCTGAAATGCGATGAGGTGCAGGGATACCTGTTCAGCAGACCGCTGCCGGCGGATGAGATCGGACAATTACTGCTACAAATGTGGCCTTTGACGGCGATGGAAAAACGTGCGAACGAAGCGCGATCCTGAGGGTCCGACTACCGGGGAATCTTGCCAGCAGATACCTGGCTGCCAAACCTCGCAGTTCGCGATCGTGGCGCCTAAGCGTCGGCCGACCCGAAGTCCGAGCGCGCGACCGTAAAAATCGATGGCCTTGTCGAGATCGTCGACATCGATGTTGACGAGCATCTCGACCATAGCCGTGGTGGTTAGCGATAATCCTGCCAGAACAGCGCGCACAGCCGGCGCAGTTCAACGAGTGGCCGCGGATGGTCATCGACCCGCAGATCCACGTTAATTTCGCCCGCCCTGGCGAGGCTGGGCGGGACGACCTTGATGGCCGCGGACTGCTTACCACGCTTGTCGCCGCCGGCGGCCTCACCCGCCTCGAGCGCCATCAGCAAACGCCAGCTCACGGATTGATTGCCGGTTTTTTCGTATGCCTTCACCATTTGGTCGATCACTTTTTTGCCAACCAGATGATTACCGGCCGCGACGCAGGAGTCACCGAACTGGTGGTGCTTCACGTCGGTGCAATCAGGCCCGGTCCAGGCGCCTTTGCGGTTATGGCTATCGATCGCGATGAGTTGCCGGGCCTGCGCCATCGAGTCGGCTGCGAGCACGGCTTCTAGCGCGGCTTGAGGATGCTTGCCGGCGTTGATGTGACCAAGCGCCGTTTCTCCCAACCGCAGATTGGCATGGTGTTGCGAATTGACGATGCCGGCGCCTGGCCTCGAAAACACGATCGCGCCGCCCACGGCCAGCGAGCGGCTGGCCGAGGCCGAACCGAGCTCGCCCGAGTGCGCGTCGAAGGCGACGATCGAGAAGGTGTTGATCAGGCCGGGATGCATAATCGATCAGCTTGAGAGCTCGGGCGCCGGCGAGCAACGCATCAGTCGGCCTGTGTCACGCGCAGTTCCACGGTGCCCAGCGCGCCGAAGTCGACCTTCATGGTGTCGCCGGGCTCGCCGATCATGGGTTTTACGAAGGAGCCGGAGATGATGCGGTCGCCGGCCCTTAAGGATTCGCCGTAGCGTGGCAGCAGGTTCGCGACCAGCCGCACCAGCGCGCCCAGATCCTCCGGTATCAGCGCCGGTTCAGGCTGGCGCACGGCCTTGCCGTTGCGAAACGCGCGCGGCCAGTAGGGCTCGACTTTTTGCAGGGTTTCCGGCGGATATTCGTCGCCGAACACGACGCCTACATGAAAGATGCTGTGACTCAAGATCGTGGCGAGATCGCCGCCCGGCTTGCCAATATCGATGAGCTCGATGGCCGGCCCCAGCGAGGCGATCGCCGCGCGCGCCTGCTCCAGGGTGCAACCGGCCGGCACGTCTTCGCGCATGCGGATGGAAATTTCCGCCTCGCCGCGGATGACCGCGCCCGTGCGCACCGGCACGTCGGCCCCGGAATCGAACGCGCAATTGCCCGCCAGCGCGCCCACCGCGGGCCCGGTCAGGCCCCATTTGGCCTGCGCGGCGGCGTCGGTGATACCGATCTTCCAGCCCACCCGGGGCAGGCCGCGGGCGATGTGGTCATGCAGCCATTTGAGCTGGTCGCGCATGCCCTGGGCGATGATGTCGTCGATTGTCTGTTCTGATGTCATTTGCGTAGCCATTGTGATATTTCCGTGAATGCCGACACCGTTACTCTAGCCTAAGCCGCGCGCATTTGCTGCAAGTCGGCGGCGCTGGCGCGCCTTCTAATTCCAGGGTGATGCGGCTATCTTACGCGGCATGATCTTGCGTAGGTTTGCATGGCGCGCATGGCCGCGTTCCCCCGCATGAGCTGGTGGGAGACGCTGCGCGTCTATCGGCATCCGCGGGTAGTGGCGATGCTGTTTCTGGGCTTTTCGGCCGGGCTACCGTTTCTGCTGGTGTTTTCCACGTTGTCGGCGTGGCTGTCGGACGCGCAGGTGAGCCACAGCGCGATCGGTTTCTTCAGCTGGGTCGGCATCACCTATTCGATCAAGGTGCTGTGGTCGCCGGTGGTCGATCGGCTGCCGATCCCGTGGCTGACGCGAAAGCTTGGCAAGCGGCGCAGCTGGATGCTGATGGCGCAAGCCGCCGTCGCCCTGGGTTTGCTGGGCATGGCGTTGATCGACCCCGCGCAGCAGCTGACCTACGTGGCCGCGTTCGCGCTGCTGGTTGCGTTCGGCTCGGCCACGCAGGACGTCGCGATCGACGCGTATCGCATCGAGGCGGTAATAAAAGAGCGGCAAGCCGCGATGGCCGCAACGTACATTCTCGGCTACCGCGTGGCGCTGCTGGTCGCCGGCGCCGGCGCGCTTTACATCGCTGAATTTGGTTCCTGGCCCGCGGCGTACATCGCCATGGCCGCGCTGATGTCGGTCGGCATGATCACCGTGCTGGTGATCGCGGAGCCAGTGCAGACCGTTGGTCGCGACGCTTATCAGCGCGAAGCGCGCGTGATTGCGTTCATGGAACGCTCGGCGCATCTGCCACCGCGGTTGCGCGGCGCGATGGCGTGGTTCATCGGCGCGGTCGTGTGCCCGTTCGTGGATTTCTTCGCGCGCAACGGCGCGATGGCGCTCGTGATCCTGCTGTTCATCGGCGTGTTTCGCGTGGCTGACATCACCATGGGCGTAATGGCCAACCCGTTTTATCTGGACCTGGGTTTCAGCAAGGCGGAGATTGCCAGCGTCACCAAGGTGTTCGGGTTTTTTATGACCATCGCCGGCGCGGCCGCCGGCGGTCTGCTGGTGGTGCGCTACGGCATCATGCGACCTTTGCTGCTGGGTGCCGTGCTGGCGGCGGCAACCAATCTGCTGTTCTCCCTGATGGCGGTAACCGGGCCGGACTTGTCGCTGCTGACGGTAACGATCAGCGCCGACAACCTGGTCGGCGGCCTGGCGGGCTCGGTGTTCATCGCGTATCTCTCCAGCCTCACCAACACGGCATATACCGCTACACAATATGCCCTGTTCAGCTCGCTGATGACCTTGCCGGGCAAGTTTATCGGCGGCTTCTCCGGCCTTGTCGTCGAGGCCCAGGGTTATTTTATCTTCTTCATCTATTCAGCCCTCGTCGGCGTGCCGGCCATACTGCTGGTGCTGTATCTGATGCGCACGGCCAATGCCGACGGCGCTCGTACGAGTATCGCGCACGCACAAAAGAGTCGCGTTTGACTTAGTTGAGTTTATGGTTCAGTATCAAACCATGATCAAATTGAACGTCCATGAAGCTAAAACGCATCTATCCAGTTACCTCGCGCGGCTGGAGGCTGGCGAGACGATTCTGCTGTGCCGGCGCAATGTCCCTATCGCCGAAATCCGGCCCCTGACGGCGCCGCGATCCGATCCTCGTCCGATAGGATTGGCCAAAGACACGTTTGCCGTTCCCGCATCGTTCTTCGAGCCCTTGCCTGAGGAAGAGATCGAGGCTTTCGAAGGGCGGCATGCGTGAGGCTATTGCTGGATACGTGCACCTTCCTGTGGATCATAACCAACGCGGCAGAACTGAGTGACAGCGCCCGCGCGCGGTTCATGGATGCGGACAATGACGTATACCTGAGCGCCCTATCGGCGTGGGAAATTGCGGTCAAGCACAGGCTGGGAAAGCTGCCGCTGCCCGCTCCGGCCGAGCAATTCGTCGCCCAAGAGCGCGTGCAACACGGCATCGAAAGCCTTGCGGTCGACGAAGCTGCAACGACGCATCTTTATCGGCTGCCGCCGCTGCATCGCGATCCGTTCGACCGCATGCTGGTCTGTCAGGCCATCGAACACGGCCTGGCGATCGTTACGCCAGACGCCCTGATTACACAGTATCCGGTGCGCACGGTCTGGTAACGTTACGTCAGAGCGTGTTCGCCTTAAGGACTTCAAGTGCCCGTCGCCGCAATGACTCCACTGCCGCACTCGGCATCTAAAATGGCGCTAAGCTGAGCCGCGGACTTGAGTTTCACCAGATAGTTGCAGCCGGCATTGCCTGGCAGCCACCACGGACATCTGAGAGAGTATTCATCCAGGATGCCGTGGCCGTTATGGTTGCGCTTGAGTCTGAGGGCCTCACCATGCGCGGGGCAGCGATAGAGCTCGGTTCCGCGTTTGCCGCGTCCATGTTCGTGTTGAATCTCATCAAGTGGCCTGCGCAGTCTGTCAGCGGAGCCTGCCGCGGTTATCAAGCCTGTCAACTCGGGCGAACTCAATTGGAACTCGGGCCGGCTCAGGTTGGCGAACATCTGCAAATCCGCGCTGGATAGTCGCTGCTTCCCCTCGCATGCGCGTTCGCCGTTCCGTCGTAACACGTACCAGCCTGAGCAGCCCCAGAAGAAGTCCCGAACCTTGGCGGTCTGTAGCGCACGTTGCCACTGAAGCACCATCGGTCGCGCACAGTTCGGGCACATCTTGTTATCGGTGGATTGTCCGACGTCATATTGAAGAATATGAGCCGTATTATCAGTGATTTGCGTAGCGGAGTATTCGCCCTGGTGCTTCCACACCTGTTCAGCGGTTTTGATTCGTTGTAGCTCTTCTAAAGCCTGCGTTAACTTTGCCCGTTCCGCCGTCAGGTGCTCAAGGTTTCGTCGCTCATGGGCGCTGAGCGCTCCGCTTGTGTGATAGCGCTCGCGAAGCCGCATGATCTGCTTGTTGACTTCCGCCAATTCGCGTTCGCGGGCTCCTATCGGATCACTTGGTTCTGGCCGGACGGAAGCTGCTACGGCTTCTGCAACCGCGCTGACGATCTTCTCGATGATCTTGCGAACTCTCGGCACCGCGATCTCGATGAATCCACGACCTACCCATTTGATATCACCCCAGATTTCTCTAACCACCGAAGGCATCGGCCTTTCCTAAGTCCCAGCGAGCAGTTTGCTGTGAAATTGTGCACGCAGCCGCAAAACATCGCATTGGCGCGTGAGCACAAGCATCAGGTCGCCACGGGTTCGATAACGATCCCAGTACCATCCCGCGAAAACGGCAGCAGGAATGGAGAGTAAGCCGCCATCAAAGCAAATAACCACTGCCCCGGCGCCTGTTGAAATCACCGCGCGCCCACCACGCGCCACGGCTTCCTCGGCGGCGTTAGTGACGGTTTGCTTATTGATCAGCACGCTGCGGGCTTGCATTGCAGCAATGAGCATCAGCGGCACTATCGGATTGAACGCGCCCCAGAACTGCTCAATAAACCCGGCGCCGTGGATATCCAATGTGTCCGCAACTGCTTGCTCGATGTCGTCTTCGGTGATCCCGGAATCCAGCACCATGCGCCCGTCTTGGAAGCGACCGGCGACTTCCGAAGTCGCTAGAATCGTGATGTCTGGATATGTCTCAAGCGCCGCCTTGACATAAGCCAAGGAATCGGTGGCTTTGAGCTGTAAATATCGGAAATGACTCCAGCATCATCAACAATCTTCAGGTCCCAGCCCGGCTGGGCCATATTTTCGGCAACGACGGCGCTATGGCCTTGGGGTAATGTGACATCGCCTACCGTTTGTCCATCGTTGAGCCGGTCTGCCACGAGGTATTCGAAGTACTTGCCCTTCGCACTGTTGACGATTCCCATCCACTCCGCATCGGAATAACCGAACAGCCGATCAGGTCCAAAATCGGGATTCGTATCCTGGATGGCTCGCAGTGCCAGCTCGTCAGGGTCGCGGCTCGTAAGTGTGTTGACGGCGAGTGTTGATGCGACCGCCGCCGCATCGTTCAGGCTTGAGCTTTATGTATTGACGATATTTTTCGACCAGGCGAGCCATCGGATCGATGTCGCCACCCCCGCCGCCGCGATAGCGATCGCGCCACCTTTGAACATAGGGCATTGGTCGGCTCAATCTGGCGAGTTGTGATCGCTTGGTCTGCGCGTTCTAACCCGATCGATCGCGTTGCTACGCGATCCAGCAGCACCATCGACAGCCCTGTCTCGAAGCAGCCTGGTGACTTGCTTCTCCAAGCGTCCGACCCGATTGTTGAGTTGCACGAGCACGGAGTCCATGCCGCTAAGCACCTCTTCGATGCGCAAGTGATATTCGTTGAATCTGTCTTCCAGACGTTTAGACATGAAGCTCTCCTCAAAATGTTTAAGGACGCCCTCACTCTGAAACGCTCGCGCAAACGTCTGGTGCGAGCCGCAGGTCGGCGCATCTTAATGGTTCGACGAAACAGCAGGGATCATAAGCGGACTTGCACCACGCATTGTTCGATTACCGACAGGCGGCATACTCGGAGCAGTCAGCGGTATCCTTTGCAACTTTGAAAAGCGTCATTTGCGAAAGGGTCACAACCTTTCGCGACGCACAAGATTCTCGATCGCGCTATGCGCTACCTAGTTCGGTGCGGAAGCGCAGATCATCGAGCCTGCAAGTTGATTGGTACCGACGAGTGTGTAATTATCGCACGTAGACGTAACTATAGTACGTATAAATGTCAGTTAAAGTGCAGGTGTTGCTCACCGCGCGCGAACGCGAGCTCTTCAAGAGGCAGGCCCGGGCTGATGGTTTGTCGCTAAGCGCATGGTTGAAACGAGCCGGGCATGATCGTCTCGCCGCCACGCAGGCCGCGGGCGGCTTCCGGTCGGCCGAGGATCTGGAGGCGTTTTTTGTGCGTTGCGACCGGCAGGAAGCCGGTCGTGAACCGGACTGGGAGCAGCATCTTGAGGTTATCAACCGTTCCAGAGACAACGGGCTTTCCGGCACGTGATCTTTGTCGATACGAACGTTTTCATGTACGCCGTTGGGCGCGCGCACCCGCTTCGAGCCGAAGCTAGAGAGTTCTTTCGGCAAGCGCTGCCCCGGCAAGCCATGACGTTGTGCACCTCCGCCGAGGTAATGCAGGAGCTTTTGCACGCGTACGTGCCGGTGGGGCGCATCAGCACTCTGGATGCGGCATTGCAGCTCGTCGAAGCCACCATGCACGACATTTGGCCCGTTGAGGCGGAGGATATCCGCACAGCGCGCACTCTGCTCGACGTACACCCCGCACTTGGCGCACGCGATTTGGTGCACCTCGCCTGTTGCCGGCGACGCGGGGCCGCGCGCGTGAAGTCATTCGATCGGGCGCTCGCCTCCGCATTTGCCGCAACATGATCTTGCGGCAGGTCGCTCGAGAGCTATCAAGCAAGCGCTTATAGCGTCAGCTCGTAATCGATCGTCAGCGGCGCGTGATCGGAGAAGCGCTGAGCCTTGTAGATAGACGCGCTCCGAATAAAGTCTTTAAGACTGGGCGTGATCACGTGATAGTCGAGCCGCCATCCCACATTTTTGGCCCAGGCCTGTCCGCGGTTGGACCACCAGGTATACGACTCGCCTTCAGTGTCCGGATGCAGATGCCGGTAGGCGTCGATCCAGCCGGCCTCGCCGAATACGACGTCCAGCCAGGCGCGCTCTTCGGGCAGAAAGCCGGAATTTTTCTGATTGCTGCGCCAGTTCTTGAGGTCTATGGTCTTGTGCGCGATGTTCCAGTCGCCGCAGATGATGTATTCGCGCCGGCTGCGCCGCAGTTTTTGCAAGTAAGGCAGGAATTGATCCATGAAACGAAACTTGGCGGCCTGGCGAACTTCGCTGGTGGTGCCCGATGGCAGGTATAACGACACCACGCTCAACTTCCCGAAACGCATCTCCAGGTACCGCGCCTCCGGGTCGAATTCCTCGCAGCCCAGGCCTTCGATGATCTTGTCCGGTTTCGCGCGCGCATACATTGCGACTCCGCTGTAGCCTTTCTTGAACGCGTCCACGTAATGGCAGTGCCAGCCGTCCGGCCGGAAGCACACATCGCTGAGCTGATGTTCCTGCGCCTTGGTTTCCTGCAGGCACACCACGTCTGCGTTCTGCGCGACGAGCCAGTCGAACAGGCCCTTGCGGGCGGCCGAACGGATACCGTTGACGTTGAGCGTGATGATTCGCATGCGTTTCTAGGGCGGACGACCTGGCGAAGACGCGGCATTGTAGTGGCGCGCCACGCACTTGGAAACCACGCGCGATTGCCGCACGCCAGTTACACGGTCAGAATGGCGCCGACCAACGACGCCTTGCCAGGAATATGAATTTCAAAACCGAGTTTCTGAAGCTTGCCATTGCGCAGGGCGCGTTGCGCTTTGGCGAATTCACCCTCAAATCCGGGCGTGTGAGTCCGTATTTCTTCAACGCCGGCCAGTTCAGCGGCGGCGCCGCCCTGGCCAGCCTGGGGCGATTCTACGCGCAATCGATAACGGCTTCGGGCCTCGGATTCGACATGCTGTTCGGACCCGCTTACAAGGGCATCCCGCTGGCCACGGCCACGGCGATCGCGTTTACGGAACAGGGGCGCGATGTGCCTTGCGCGTTCAACCGCAAGGAGATCAAGGACCACGGCGAAGGCGGTGCTCTGATGGGCGCGCCGCTGGCCGGGCGGGTGCTGATCATCGACGACGTGATCACGGCAGGCACCGCGATCCGCGAATCAGGGCGGATCATTGAAGCCTCGGGCGCCAAACCGGTCGGCGTCGCCATCGCGCTGGATCGCCAGGAACGCGGGCAGGGTGAGCTGTCGGCGGTACAGGAAGTAAGCCAGCGTTACGGACTGAACGTCGTCGCCATCGCTTCGCTGGCTGACCTGCTGGCATTTGTAGGACATCAGCCCGAAATGGCGGCGACGCGGTGCGCGATAGAACGCTATCGAGCGCGCTATGGGGTGTGAGCTTGCCGCGGTCAGCCATTAGCCGGCGATCAGCTTCGCCCCTATTGTCAATGTCACGATCTCAAAACCGCGCTTGATCCAGCGGTTGCCCTTGACGATGGAAAGGTGCGCGCCGAGATAACCGCCGATCAGCGACCCCAGCAGCAGCGCGGGCAGCCATTCCCATTTGATTTCGGCAAGTAGCCCTAATGCCACCGCGCCGGTTCCGTTCCAGAACAAACCCACCATCACCAGCGTGTAGGCGACCGCGCGGCGGTAGTCCAGGCCGTGCCAGCGGATCAGCCACAGCGTGGCGATGAGGCCGGTGCCGGAGGCGAGCGAGCCATTGAGCACGCCGACGACGAACATGGCCGCACCGCTCATCGATAAGCCGGAAGCATCGGCATGGCGTGGTTCGTAACGTTGACCCAGCGCAGGTTTGAATACGGAATAGACGCCGAGGCTGGCGGTCAGCACGCCCAACGCGACCTCGGCGGCGCGATCGGGCACAGCAATGATGATATTGGCGCCGACGATCACCCCCGGCAATCCGGTCAGCAGCATCGGCAGCCAGAAACGCCTTTCCAGATGCCCTTCACGCCAGTGCCGCAAGGTCGCGCCAAGACCCAGGGCAACGCTCGCGACCTTGTGCGTCGCGAGCGCGATACCGAAAGGTAATCCCAGGAAAATGAGCGCCGGGAACTGGATAAGGCCCGCGCCGCCGCCGGAAAACGCGGAAAACACGTTGGCGAGCAGCGATACGAGGAACAGTAGCAGTTGGTCGGCTAAAGGCAACGTTCGGTCACAAGTTGCTAAAAATTGTCAATGCGATGGTGGATGCTGCCAGCTCTGGCCTCGACAGGGCCGCCGAAGCGCATGATCGGCGATTCTGTGCCTGGGTGCGGGCCGAGTCTGGCATACATTCTGTATCGAGTGTGTGGCGATACACGAGCGAGGCAAGACCGCATGGGCAACTTCCCGGCCGGATAAACCACGCAACGAGCACGCGGTATGAAGAACAATGCGCGAAGGAGATGCCAAATGGTTTTGCGTTTAAGCGTGATGCTGGCGCCGCTCACGGTCATGGCAGCGTTGCTGGCTGGCGTCAAGTGGGTCGATGCCGGCGCCTACCGCTGGGTAGACGCGGAAGGCCGGGTTCACTACAGCGATACGATACCGGCGGAGCACGTGCGGTCGGGTTATCGGCTTTATGACGAGGAAGGGCGTCAGGTCAATGTGGTGGAGCCCGCCAGGACTGAGCAGGAAATCCAGAGTGCGCTCGAACGCGAAGCGAAAGCGGCGGAGCAGGCGCGCCGCGATCGCATCCTGCTGGCGACCTTCACCAGCGAAGAAGATCTCAAGTTTGTGCGCGATGACCGTCTCGCCGCGCTGAATTCAACCCTGTTGATCACGCGGGAAAAGCTCGCGGAGCTGCGGTTGCAGCACGCCGACCTCGATGCGCAGGCGAAAAGTTACACGGCAAAACAGCAGCCGGTGCCTGCTGACCTTGCGAGCAGACTGGAACGCCTGCGCACCAATATTAGCTATTTGGAGGACAGTCTGGCCGCCAGACAGCGCGAAAAGCGCATGCTGAAAAAAACCTTCGCGGCCGATCTGGGACGTTACCGCGAATTGACGCGTCGCTGAAGCTCGGAATCACGCCAGCGGTAGTATCGCGGAACCGCTATTAGGCCACGCGCGAGTTCGTCATCGCGCGCCGATCAAGGTGCCGATGCCCTGATCGGTAAACAACTCCAGCAATACCGCGTGCTCCGTGCGACCATCGATGATATGCACGGAACGGACACCGGACTGCACGCTATCGACCGCACACTTCACCTTGGGCAGCATGCCGCCGTGAATCGTGCCGTCCGCGATCAGGTTTTCGACCTGTAACGCGCTCAGGCCCTTCAGCAACGTCCGGCGCCCATCGAGAATACCTTCGGTATTGGTCAGTAGAATCAGCTTCTCGGCGGCCAGCACGGCGGCGATCTTGCCGGCCACCAGGTCCGCGTTGATGTTGTAAGCGGCGCCGTCCTCGCCCACGCCGATCGGCGCGATGACCGGGATAAAGTCTCCGCCCTCCAGCATGCGCACGACGGACGGATCGATGGACGCGACGTCGCCCACGTGCCCCAGGTCGATGATCTCGGGCGCCATCGCCTCGGTGGCATCGCGCGTGATCGTCAGGCGCCGGGCACGGATCAGGCCGCCGTCCTTGCCGGTGAGGCCCACCGCGCGGCCGCCGTGACCGTTGATCAGATTCACGATCTCGGGATTGACCATGCCGCCCAGCACCATCTGCACCACGTCCATGGTGTCGCGGTCGGTAACCCGCAGCCCGTCGACAAAACGGCTCTTCATGCCCAGCTGCGCCAGCATCTTGCCGATCTGCGGGCCGCCACCGTGGACGATGACAGGATTGATGCCCACGTGCTTCATCAGCACCACGTCGCGCGCGAAGCTGCGCTTGAGCGTCTCGTCCACCATCGCGTTGCCACCGTATTTGATGACCACGGTCTTGCCCGCGAAGCGCTGGATGTACGGCAGCGCCTCGACGAGGACTTTGGCGACATTGATGGCGGCGGATTTGTCCATGAACGGCAACCTACGCGCTCAGCTTAAGCCACAGCTTTACGCTAGAACGGCAGCTTGAGGCCGGCATCGACCTTTGTGAGCTGCTGGCGAAACGTCTGCTGAATCCGCTTGATGCCCGCATCGTCATCCGCTTCGAAGCGGATCACCAGACTGGGCGTCGTGTTAGACGCGCGCACCAGTCCCCAGCCGTGCGGATAATCCACGCGCAGGCCGTCGATGTCGCTGACATTCGCTTCGCCGAAATCGGCTTGCGCCACGAGTTTTTTCATGAACGCGTGCTGCGCGCCGTCGTTCTCGAAATCGACGATGATCTCGGGCGTGTTGATGGCGTCGGGCAGCGCGGCGAAGACCGCATGGCTGGTGCGCTTGTCTTTCGACAGTATCTCCAGCAGGCGCGCGGCGGCGTAGAGCCCGTCATCGAAGCCGTACCAGCGTTCCTTGAAAAAGATATGGCCGCTCATCTCGCCGGCCAGCAGCGCGCCGGTCTCTTTCATCTTGGCCTTGATGAACGAGTGGCCGGTCTTCCACATGCGCGGTTTGCCGCCATGTTCGGCGATCACGGTGTCCAGATGGCGTGAGGACTTGACGTCGTAGATGATCTCCGCGCCGGGATTGCGCGACAGCACATCGGCCGCGTACAGCATCATCTGGCGGTCGGCCCAGATCACGTTGCCTTCGTTGTCGATCACGCCCACGCGGTCGCCGTCGCCGTCGAACGCGAGCCCCAAGTCGAGCTTCCGGGTACGCACCGTTTCGATCAGCGTTTCCAGGTTTTCGAGCTGGCTGGGGTTGGGATGATGATTGGGGAAATTACCGTCCACGTCGCAGAACAGTTCCGTGACTTCGCAGCCGAGCTGCGAGAACAGCCGGCCGGCCACCGGTCCCGCCACGCCGTTGCCGCAGTCGATGGCGATGCGCAATGGCCGCGCCAGCCGCACGTCTTCGCAGATCCGCTCGACGTAAATCTGATTGAGGTTGTCCGTTTCGCGTTTGCCCTTGCCTTCGGCCAGGGCGCCGGTGCGGATGCAATCGTAAATCGCGGTGATACGCTCGGAAAACAAGGTGTGGCCGTCCATCACCATCTTCAGGCCGTTATAGTCAGGGGGATTGTGGCTGCCGGTGACCATGATGCCGGCGCCGGTTTTCAAGTGATGCGTGGCGAAATACAGCACCGGCGTCGGGCACTGACCGATATCTATGGCAGTGTGCCCGGCGGCCACCAGGCCCTCGCATATGGCATTCGCCAGTTCCGGGCTGGACAGGCGTCCGTCGCGCGCGACCGCCACTCGCGGGCTGTTTGGATACAGGCTGCCCACCGCCTGGCCGATGCTGCGTACTACGTCCGCGGTTAAGGTCTTGCCGACCACGCCGCGGATGTCGTAGGCGCGGAAGATGTCGGGGTTGATATTCATATGAATCCTTTAATCCTTTCGCTCGATTGGTAACGCTCGCCCACGGCAGCAGTGGCATCAACGGTCTATCGCGAGTCTTCGCTCCTATTGCCGGCCGGAATGCCCAAAGCCGCCCGCGCCGCGCGCGCTGGCCTCGAAATCCTCCACCACGTCGAAGCGGGGCTGCACGATCGGCACGAATACCAGTTGTGCGATCCGCTCGCCGACGGCGATGGTGAACGGTTTGTCACCCCGATTCCAGCAGGAGATCAAGATCTCGCCCTGATAGTCGGAATCGATCAGCCCCACCAGATTACCCATGACGATGCCGTGTTTGTGGCCCAGGCCGGAGCGCGGGATCACCACGGCTGCCAGCCGCGGATCGCGGATGTGCAGCGCGAAACCGCCTTTGATCAATCCGGTCGCGCCAGGCGTTAACGTCAGAGGCTCGTCCAGGCAGGCTCTGAGATCCATCCCCGCCGAACCCGGGGTCGCGAAATCCGGCAGCGGAAACTCCACGCCCAGCCGAGGGTCGAGGATCTTGAGCTGGATCCTGGCGGCATTTGGCTGGTCCATCTCAGCCCTGCGCGCGGCCCAGCGACTGGACGCTGCCGCCGCGTTGCGTGCGATAGCGCTGCGCGATCAGTCCGATCAGCTCGCGCGCGAGCTGATCTTTGCTGGCGCTGGGCAGGCTCTGGTGGCCGCCCGGCCAGAACACTTCCAGGGCGTTGTCCTCGCATTCGAAACCGCGTCCCGCGCCGACCAGATTGGCGGCAATCATGTCCAGCTGTTTGACGGTCAGCTTGGTTTGCGCGTGCGTCGTCAAATCCTCTGTTTCAGCCGCGAAACCCACGGTAAAAGGCGGCCGCGCCATCGCGGCGACCGCCGCGACGACATCCGGATTCGGGACCATCTCCAGGGAAAACGGCTGGCCGGCTTTCTTGATCTTGCGCGTCGCGGTGTTTGCAGGCCGGTAATCCGCCACTGCCGCGCAGGCGATAACGATGTCCGGGCCTTTCTGTAACACGGCCGCGCACATGTCCTCAGCCGTTTCGACGTCGATGCGCGTGACATTGGCCGGCGTGGGTAAAGTCACCGGCCCGCTGATCAGCGTGACAGTCGCGCCCGCCTCGGTCGCCGCGCGCGCCAGCGCGAAACCCATGCGGCCGGAACTGCGATTGCTGATGTAGCGCACCGGATCGATGGCCTCGCGTGTCGGTCCGGCCGTGATCAACACCTTGAGACCTGCAAGTTCTCCGCTGACAAACGTTTCCGCGAGCATCGAGACCAGCGTGTCCGGTTCCAGCATGCGCCCGGGCCCTTCCTCGCCGCAGGCCTGATCGCCGGCGCCGGGCCCGAACAGCCGCACGGCGCGTGAGCTCAGGGTGTCACAATTTGCCCGTGTGGCCCGGTTGGCCCACATGATGCGATTCATGGCCGGCGCCAGCGCGACCGGCGCACCGGTGGCGAGGCATAATGTTGCGAGCAGATCGTCGGCGAGACCGTGCGCGAGGCGGGCGATAAAATCCGCGCTGGCCGGCGCCACCAGCACGCAATCCGCCCAGCGCGCGAGTTCGATGTGGCCCATCGCGGCCTCGGCGCGCGGGTCCAGCAGGTCTGTATGCACCGGATTGCCGGACAGAGCCTGAAACGTCAGCGGCGTGACGAATTCACGCGCCGCCGCGGTCATCGCCACGCGCACGTCCGCGCCGGCGTCTCGCAGGCGTCGCGTGAGGTCGGCGGCCTTGTAAGCCGCGATACCGCCCGTGACGCCGAGCAGAACGTGCTTGTTGGCGAGCGAGGTCATGGGCCGCAAGTTTATCAGAAAGCCGGATGCGCCTGATAAAACGTGCGCTGGTTAAAATGTCGTCAAGGCGCCTTGACTTAACCTTCAAGATTCTCGACTTGAACTTACGGAGAGTGAAATGTCCATCGCCCACTGGCCCGCCGATGAGCGGCCGCGCGAGAAGCTGCAGGCCCGCGGCGCGCCCGCCTTGTCCGACGCCGAGTTGCTGGCGATCTTTCTGCGCACCGGCGTGAAAGGCAAGAGCGCGGTCGATCTGGCGCGCGAACTGCTGAAGCAGTTCGGCGGGCTGCGCGGCTTGCTGAACGCGGATCAGGCGAGCTTCTGCGCGGGCAAAGGTTTAGGTGCGGCCAAATACGTGCAGTTGCAGGCGGTGCTGGAGATCGCGCGCCGGCATTTGCTCGAAACCGTGAAGCGCGGCGATCCGCTGTCGAATCCGGCGGATACGCGCAACTATATGACCATGCGGCTACGCCACCATGCGTCCGAGGTCTTCGCCGCGCTGTTTCTGGATAACCGCCATCGCGTGATCATGTTTGAAGAGCTGTTTCACGGCACCATAGACGGCGCCAGCGTACACCCTCGCGAAGTGGTCAAGCGCGCGCTGCATTACAACGCGGCGGCGGTTATATTCGCACACAACCATCCTTCCGGCGTGGCCGAGCCCAGCGCGGCCGATCGCCATATCACGCAGCGACTCAAGGATGCGCTGGCGCTGATCGACGTGCGCGTGCTCGATCACATCGTGATCGGCGATGACACGGTTTCGTTCGCCGAACGCGGCTTGCTTTAAAAGATCCCCGCGTTAACCGCCCCCGGATACGCAACGGTCAAGGTGACTATGGTTGCGCAGATGCGTCAGGATTCGTCGTAGGCAAACGAATCGGTCTTGATGACTTGGCCTTGTGAATCGGTGACCACGACCCGCCATTCGCCCGTCATCGCCTCGGTGAGGTCCTTGCTGGAGTACACACGCCAGCGATCACTGCCGATATCGAACGACACTTCGGCCATCACCCGGCCTTCGTGCTCCCAGCGGTGCGTGACGGTTTCGCCGCTCAAGCCGGTAATCTCGGTGAAATAAAACAACGTCCGCAGCGCCTGCCCGTTACTGGAAAATACCGCCTCCACGCGATCCACCGGTTCGCGCCCCTCGATCCGGGTCGTGAACTGCGCGCGCGCAATGTGATCCACGCCGGATGATGGCTCCGACCCCTCGGGCGCTGTTTCGAGCCGGGCCATATCGGATTCGACCGGATCAGATTCGGCCGGCGTGTGCGACCCGCCCGCGGTCGTTTGCCGCGCAGGAGCTCCCTGGGCTTCGACGGCAGGAGGTTCGGCGTTCGCTCGCACCACTGGTTCAGTATCGGTTACGGATTCGGGGGTGACCGCCGGCGCGGCCTTGTCCGCTGATGCGTCGGTATCGCGGGCCTCGTGCGCGGACAAGCTGGATTGATCCGGCGCTTCATCGCCCGTTGGGCGATTGTCGGCCGCGGCGACTGGATCATTGGATTCAGCGGACTCAGCGCCTGTATTTTCTGCCGCGCGGTTGGAACCCTCGGCAGTGCGCTCGAGGCCCGTCCCGGCTCCGGCTTGGGTTGCTGCTGGACTGATTTCGCCATCGGCTGGTTCGTTGTAGTTCAACACGGCGGCCAGAAACAAGCCGCCCCACAGCACCAGGGTGGCGACTGCGGTCACGCGAGTGAGCCGATAGGCAATACCGCGGGTGCGGCGTCTGTGGCGTCTCATGGCAAGTCCCCTTTGACAAGCGGTGCGCGTGACGCGCGCCGATCGATAGAAACGACAGATCCCGCCGGTGACAGACGAGAATATAATGTAGGTGTAACCCGTGTGACCGCTTGACCGCGCGTTATGTTCCATGGCGCCAGACCAGGCGCACTAGAACGCCTGATATGAAAAACGATCGGTGCGTATCACATTGCCCTGCGTATCGGTGACGACCACTCGCCACTCGCCCGGCATGGCCGGGGGCAGGTTTTCGCTGGAATAGATGGGCGAGCTTTCCGCGGCAACGTCAAACGAGGTTTCGGCCACGACTTCGCCCTCGTGTTCCCAGCGGTGAGTCACCGTCTCCCCCTGCATATTCTCGATCTCGGTAAAATAATAAAGTCTCTCCAAGGGCCGCCCGTCCAGCGAAAAGACCTGGCCGTCTGTGGAAAACACCGAGCGGACGCTGTTGACAGGTTCGCTTCCGTCGATGCCCGTGGTGAACTGTGCCCGCGACACCTGGCCCGGCGATGCGTCGTCGGTCCCGCCGGGGTTTGACTCCAATGCCGCGAGGTCGGCCGTATCGCGGTCGGCGCTGTCCGCACCTTCGATCGGCGTTTCGGCTTCAGTCGACCGAGCCTCGGCAAGCGGGCGTTTCGAGTCCGAACGACCCGGCGGCGTCGCTTGCGCTGATGCGTCGCGGTTGCCGGTCTCGCCCGCGTCCGCTTCCTCGCGCCGCGCCAGCCGCGCGCGCTGGTCAGCCACCTTGCCGGGCTGCTCGGCGGCGGATTCCTGCGACCGCGCTTGCACGCCCGAGCCAGGGCCGGACGACCGGTCGCTGCTTATGGCGGTGATGAGGAGCAGGCCCGCAGACAAGGCGATCGCGCCGATCGCGATGCGATCGGTCAGGGACCGGGCTGCCCGGCGCGTCCGGCGTTTGCGGCGTCTCATTTCGTTGTCCCTCTCGGGCTGTTCGAGAAATGCTGAACAGCGTCCTTGTGAATTTGTATGCGACCGTGGTGGCACACGGCTACGTCCAATTATTTTACCTCAACCAAAGCCCCGGCTATCAACCCTCCGGTTTGGCGCTGAATTTGCGTTGGTGGCGCTCCGGAGTTCGGCGCCTACGCATCTTCGCGTGTGTAGCGCTCGTGCAACTGCACCGGCTCGGCCTTGCGTTTGCGCAGGCGCATGTTCAACATTTCCACGATGACCGAGAACGCCATCGCGAAGTAGATATAGCCCTTGGGCACGTGATGGCCCAGACCGTCGGCAATCAGCACGGCGCCAATCATGAACAGGAACGACAAGGCCAGCATCTTTATGGTCGGATGCGCCGACACGAAGCGCCCGATCGGCCCCGCGGCCACCATCATCAGGCTTACCGAGGCGATGACCGCCGCGACCATGATCGCGATTTCGTTGACCATGCCGACGGCGGTGATGATGGAGTCGATGGAAAACACTGTGTCGATGATGAGGATCTGCACGATCACGGAGGCGAACGTGGCGGAAACCCTGGCCGAACCTTCGCCTTCCTCACCCTCCAGCAACTGATGCACCTCATGCGTGCTCTTGTAGAGCAGGAACAGCCCGCCGCACAGCAGAATCAGGTCGCGGCCGGAAATCTCCTGGCCGATGATCTCGAACAGCGGCGCGGTCAGCCCGATAATCCAGGACAGCAGCAGCAGCAGTCCGATGCGCATGAACATGGCAAGCCCCAGACCGATGCGCCGCGCGAGATCGCGCTGACTTTCGGGGAGCTTGTCCGCGAGGATGGAGATGAAGACGATGTTGTCGATGCCCAGCACCAGTTCCAGCGCGGTCAGCGTGAAAAACGCGATCCAGGCGTCGGGGCTTGTCAGCAACTCCATAATCTATCCTCGTTTGAGTCATCAGGAAAATGCGCCGCACTCAGCGGGCGGCGATCGAATCACGGCCGCGTGTGGTGTCTGTTCTGCCGGCGCGGGTGCCGTCCCGGGGTGGGGCGCATCTTACAGCCTCGGCGGCGGCCGGTCATCAACCCCTAGGCAAAGGATCCCGCAAGTTCCGTCGATGATCGATAAGCGCGATCAGCAACGTCTTCGCACCGGAGGCTTATGTGCGCCACGCAAACAACTGGCAAAAGGCGATTCGGCCGGAGAAATCTGAGTAAGAGCGGGATCGCTCAAGCATGCGCTAGCCTGCTTGCGCCGGCAGCCCTATTTCGACTACTTCGAGTTCCACATCACCGGCCGGTCGCCGCCAAGCAACCAGGTCGCCCTCGTGCGCGCCAAGCAGGGCCTTGCCCAAAGGTGAGACCCAGCTGATGAGGTGATGCTCAACATCGGCTTCATCTTCGCCGACCAGCGTGTAGTTCGCCTCCTCTCCATCGGGCGCGGCGACCGTAACGCGGCAACCGAACGTCACCTGTTCCGGAGCCTGCGCGGGCACCGGCACCAGCTTCGCCGATTCCACCCGCGCGGCGTAATAAGCGAGATTGCGCTCGACTTCGGCGAGGCGGTCGCGCGTGGCGATCTCCTCGCGCTCCTTCAGGTGTGACCGCTCCGCAGTCAGCTCGGCAAGACGCTGGTTCAGCAGCCTCAGGCCGCGCGGCGTGACGTAGTTGGTGTCGGTGCTGATCGGGCGTTCGAGCGGCGCGGCGTTATCAGCGACAAGATCCTCGTTGACGAAAGCGCGGCTCATATCAACCTCCTGTTGAGTCATTAATACGCAGGGCCCTCCGGGCGGCGGTTTGAAGGCAAAACTTAAGTCCGGTGTCAGTCTAGCGCGTTTCGCGCCTGGCCCCAATCAGTGAGGTCGACGGGGCGGCGCCGATCGATCAGCGTCACTCTTCAGCGGGAGTCGCCGTGTTCGTTTGGCGCAGGCCTTGCCTGCTACACATCTTGCTCAGCGCCTCCAGCAGTGTGTCGATATGCGCCTGGGTATGCGCCGCCGAGAGCGTGATGCGCAGGCGCGCGCTGCCTGTGGGCACGGTGGGCGGGCGGATGGCGGTGATGAGCAGGCCTCGAGCGAATAGCGCGTCGCTGATTGCCGTGGCTCTCGCGGCGTCGCCGATGATCAGCGGCTGGATAGGCGTGTGGCTTTGCGTTAACGGCAAGCTCAGCGTTTGCGCGCCGTCTCGGAAGCGTTCGATCAGACTGCGCAGTTTGTCTCTGCGCCACGTTTCCTGCTGTACCACACGCAGCGCCGCGCGTGCCGCCTCGGCCACCGCGGGCGGCGGGGCGGTGGTGTAGATGTACGTGCGCGCGCTCTGAATGAGCGTCTCGATCAGCGCCTCGCCACCGGCCACGAACGCGCCGAAGACGCCGAACGCCTTGCCCAGCGTGCCCATCAGTATCGGCACGCGCCGGTTCCCAACGCCCAGATGCTCCAAGGTGCCGCGCCCGCGGTCGCCCAGCACGCCCAGGCCGTGCGCGTCATCGACCATCAGCCAGGCATCGTGTTCATCGGCGACGTTCGCGAGGGCGTCAAGCGGCGCCGTGTCGCCGTCCATGCTGAAAACGCCGTCGGTCGCGATCAATTTTTCACCACTCGCACGGGTCGCAAGCTTGCGGCTCAAGCGCTGAGTATCGCGGTGCGGATAACGCACAAGACGCGCGCCGGACAGCAATCCGGCGTCCAGCAGCGAGGCGTGGTTGAAGCGATCCTGAAAAATCGCGTCGCCGCGCCCGACCAGCGCCGAGATCACGCCCAGGTTCGCCATGTAGCCGGTCGAGAAAAGCAACGCGCGCGCGCGGCCGGTGTATGTGGCAAGTTCTTCTTCCAGCGCGTGATGCGCGCGAGAGTGGCCGTTGACCAAATGTGCCGCGCCGCTGCCCACACCGTACTCATCGGCCGCCTTTTTGAACGCGGCGACGACCTCGGCATGATTGGCCAGCCCCAGATAATCGTTGCTGCAAAACGACAGCACCCGTTTGCCGTCGATGAACTGCTCCGGCCCTTGCGGCCCCTCGGCGATGCGCCGGGCGCGGTAAAGCCCAACCGTGCGGCGCCGCTTCAGTGGGGCGTGCAAGTCTCTCATGCGGATTTCGCTTGCGCTATTGACAAAAGACGTCTGGACGTCCAGGATTCCTGCATGCCAAAAAATGATGCAAGATGTTTACCGGGCCAGGTACGTGATGCCATCGTTCATGTCTTGACCGACGCTGCGAAAGCGCTGTCTGTAAAGGAAATCGAGCAACGGGTTCAGCAGATCATCGGGCCCACGCCGAAGTCTTCTATCAGATCGTATCTCAGACTGAACACCCCTGATCTCTTCGTGCGCGAGGACAGAGGCGTGTACCGCTCGCGGCAAAGCACGCCGCCGCACAGGCAGCGTGATCTCCCCTCATTGGAGCCTGGAGAGCCGCCCTATACGCTTGGCGATGTCACCATGTTCCACGCCGATTGCTTTCAGTGGCTCGAACAACAGCCGGCAGACTCGTTTCATGCGATTGTCACTGATCCGCCTTACGGATTGCATGAATATACACCGGAACAACAGGCAAAATTGCGGGTTGGTAAGGGCGGCGTATGGAGGATCCCGCCTGCCTTTGATGGGCATAAGCGCGCCCCGCTGCCTCGTTTTACAACATTGACCGGCAACCAGATTGAGGAATTGCGTGATTTTTTTCTGCTATGGACGCGGTCGCTGCTGCCAAAGCTTGTGCCGGGCGCACACGTGATCGTTGCCTCCAACCCTTTGATGTCGCACGTGGTCGCGTGGGCGCTGGCCGCCGGCGGCCTCGAAAGGCGCGGAGAAGTCATTCGCCTGACTATGACCATGCGCGGCGGTGATCGTCCGAAAGCCGCACACGCGGAGTTTCCGGGGGTAAGCGTCCTTCCAAGGTCGATGTGGGAGCCTTGGCTTATCTATCGGAAGCCAATAGAGGGTCGGGTTCAAGATAACTTGAGGAAATGGAAAACCGGGGGCTTTCGGCGGCCATCACTCGTTAAACCGTTTGGCGACGTTATTCCCTCCGCGCCGACTCGGAGCTCAGAGCGGAAGCTGGCACCGCATCCAAGCCTTAAACCTCAAGCGTTTCTTCGAGAAGTAGTTCGCGCATCGCTGCCGTTGGGTGAGGGCGTAGTGTTGGATCCGTTTGCCGGCGCGGGATCGACGCTTGCCGCCTGTCTGGCGGTCGGCTACTCGGGGGTGGGGATAGAAAAAGACGCTTACTATTTCAAGATGGCGTGCGAGTCCATTCCAAGGCTTGCCGCGTACAAAGGAAACGGCTCCGCTAAAGCTTATACAGCCAATTCTCTCGAAGTCTTCTAATTCCTTCCTTGTGCAGTGTTGCGGTCCTTGTGCCAAGCTCGCCGCGGGCGTTCTTTCGGAAATCTTCCGTTGCTACCCGGCCCAAATAGACTTCCGTAAATGCCATCGGCAGCCGGTTGGATGCAGGCTCAGTCTCCAGGTCGATCTGATAAACAAATACGCACATCCACTGGTTGCGCGCGCCGTGTGTATCGACCGCGCCGCCACGCTTCCTCGTGGTCTTGATTTCGATACCCTCCGTGCCGGCCTTGGCAGCATTGCCGGGATAGATGCCTTGCACAACGAGATCGGGATGTCCATTGAAGTAAGTATTCTCCGTCAGCGCTCGCGCGTGTTTGGCTAAGCTTGCAGTGAGCATGTCAGATAACACACCAGACATAATCGCGGGACGCAGCATGTCGTCCAGACGCTGCAATCCCTTGCCGGTTAAATGGCTGTTCACGTCGAAGAAGAAGTGGTATGCGTCCTGCAGCGCAAGCTGGAAATCCTCCAGCCGCAGTTCATACGGCAACGTCAACGCGCGATTGAAAGCTTTATGCCTGACAGTGTTTCTTACAATCGGCATGTGTTCCGCTGTGATCGGCACTAACGTCAAAATCGCTCGTACGTCGTTCTGACCGTAGCTCGATCGTATTTCCGTTCCAGGCGCCGGATCATGAAATGTCCGCGCGCGATATCCTGATAGTGGTCGATGAACAGCACGTTGACGACCGCGCCGCCCGCGGCGCCGATAATGGGCAAGGCCTGCGCCGCCACCTTTTCGGACACCACCATGCCGAAGCGGGACGCGATCTGCGTGATGAACCGCACCAGCGCGGGCGCGCCCTGTCGCGCGACGCCTTTTCGCGCGATGTGCTGCGCCGCTTCCGCCAGCACCTGTTGCAGTGCGGCGCGCACCGCGAAATAGCCCGTCTCGGTGGCGTCGTCTGACGTTGTGCGGCCGCCAAGGGCAAAGACCTCGATGCAGGCAAGCATGGATTCCGGTGTCCCGATCAGTTCGCCCTCACTGCGCGCGACATCCGCGATTGACCGCAGCATCACGACTGTGGAAATCGGCAGTTCCACCGGCAGGCCGGCCAGCCCGAACGCACCGCCGCCCGCGCCGGTGCCCGCCACGACGAGCTTGTGCAAGAGATTGGACGGCGGCCGCAACGCGCGCCGATTCAGGCTCGTGACCGCAAGCCGCAACGCCTTTTCAAGCGCCACGCGCGTCGAGTGATTGACGATCTCCGCGGCCGAAGCAGGCAATAATTTGAGTCCCTGTTCGATCGGCGTGCCCAGCGCGTTCGCGATCCTGGCGGCCAGGCTCGGATTTTCGAGCAGGGCCCGGGCATCCCGCAGCGTTTCCAGATCTTCGTCGGACAGGATCACTGCGGAAACCTTCCTAGTCCCTTACCCATTGGTCGGCGGGCGAGTGTGCAGCGCGAACGTCAGGGCGGCCGCGCAAGATGTACGCCGCGGCGTCTATGGAAGCCTTGCGGCCGGCGATGCTGGGCCGCTCGGGCGCGCATCTGTGGCGCCGGCATTCAACGGTTTAAGGCCCAGACGCTCGAGTAATCGTTCGTCGTCGTGCATCTCCGGGTTCGCCGTAGTGAGCAGTTTCTCGCCGTAGAAAATCGAATTGGCGCCCGCGAAAAAACACAGCGCCTGCTGCTCGTCGCTCATGCTCGTGCGCCCGGCCGAAAGCCGCACCATGGACTGCGGCATAAGGATGCGCGTCGTCGCGATGGTGCGCACGAACTCGAGCGGATCGAAACTTGCGGCGTTATGAAGCGGTGTGCCCGCGACCCGCACCAGCAGGTTGATCGGTACCGATTCAGGATGCGTTGGCAGATTGGCGAGCTGCCGCAGCAACCCGGCGCGATCGCGGCGCGATTCGCCCATGCCTAAAATTCCACCGCTGCAGACGCTTATCCCGGCATCGCGCACGTGCGCCAGCGTGTCCAGCCGATCCTGATACACGCGCGTGGTGATGACATTGCCGTAGAATTCCGGCGAGGTGTCCAGGTTATGATTGTAAAAATCCAGTCCCGCCGCCCGCAGCCGCTGCGCCTGCGCATCGGTCAGCATGCCTAGGGTTGCGCAGGTCTCCAGCCCCAGCATCTTGACCGCGCGGATCATCTCGATCACCTTATCGAGTTGCCTGTCGGTCGGATTGCGCCAGGCCGCACCCATGCAGAAGCGCGACGCGCCGCCGGCTTTGGCCGTCTTCGCGCTCGCGACAACGTCGTTCAGCGGCAGCAGGGGCTCGCGCTCGAGCGCGGTATGGTAGCGCGCGCTCTGTGGACAATAGCCGCAGTCTTCCGGGCAGGCGCCGGTCTTGATTGACAGCAGCGTGCTGATTTGTATGGCGTTGGGGTCGTGATACTCGCGGTGGATGGCGTGCGCGGTGAACAGCAGATCGTTGAAGGGCAATGCAAGCCACGCCTCGATCTCGTCCACCCGCCAGTCGTGGCGGATGGCAGGCTGACCGGGCGCCGTCTGAACGGACATGGGCTGGCTCATCGGGTCCTCTGGGGGTGATTTTAAAGGCGATGTCGTCACGATGGTTGCACGTCAAGCACGCGGCAAGCAGCGCCAGTCTATCCGGCGCGGCAACGCTGTCAACCGAAGGCGCTTTGATGGCTTATCGATGGATGCGCGATTTGCGCGCA
Source organism: Gammaproteobacteria bacterium (assembly GCA_050740315.1). Classification (GTDB taxonomy): domain Bacteria; phylum Pseudomonadota; class Gammaproteobacteria; order JACCYU01; family JACCYU01; genus JACCYU01. The sequence goes on from JBOIDC010000011.1 coordinate 32,625, forward strand.
TTCGCTTATCCCCCGACCTGCGTGTTGTGCGAGGCGCGGGGGCACGATGATCTCGATCTGTGCGCGGACTGCGCCGACGAGCTGCCGCGGTTGGGCTACACCTGCGCGCGCTGCGCCCTGCCGGTTGCATCACCGGATGTATTGGTCTGCGGCGCCTGCCAGCAACGGCCGCCTGCTTTCGATAAGGCGATGGCCTTGTATCATTACCAGCCGCCGGTGAGCTATCTGATCCACCAGCTCAAGTTCCACGGCCGGCTCCTGCACGCGCGGCTGCTGGGACATCTGCTGGCCGAGCATCTGTCCGCGAGCGCACGACCGGAATGTATCGTGCCGGTGCCCCTGCATCCGCGCCGCATCCGTGGCCGCGGCTTCAATCAGGCAGTGGAACTCGCCCGCCATATCGGGCGTCGTCTGCGCGTTCCGGTGGATGCCAGGTGCGTACGGCGGAACAGACATACCGATCCGCAGATGGAATTGCCGGCAAAGGCGCGGCGCAAGAACATCCGCGGCGCCTTCGAGATCGCGGCCGGCTTCAACGCGCGCCACGTGGCGATCCTGGACGACGTGATCACCACCGGTGCCACCGCCCATGAATTGGCGCGGGTCTTAAGGCGGGCGGGCGCGGAGCGCATCGAGGTGTGGAGCATTGCGCGCGTGGCCTAGCCGAATCGATAGTCCAGCACGATGCCGGCGAACACGGTCAGCCCGAACCAGTTATTGTTGAGAAAGGCGCGAAAGCAGCGTGAAGGCTCGCGGCCGGCAATCAATGCTTGTTGATAGATCGCGAAGCCCGTCGCGGCGAGCAGGCCCAGATAGTAATAAACCCCCAGGCCCGCCTGGCGGCCGATCAGGATCAGGTCCAGGATCAACGCGAGCTGGATCAGGCCGATGATCGCGCGATCCGCGCGGCCGAACAGGATCGCGGTGGATTTGACGCCGACCTTGATATCATCGTCGCGATCGGCCATCGCATACATGGTGTCGTATACGGTGGCCCACAGCACCGCAGCGAAGAAGATAAGCCACCCGACCGGCGGCGGCAGCGCGCCGGTTTGCGCGGTGAAGGCCATCGGCACCGCCCAGCCAAACGCCGCGCCCAGATGCGCCTGCGGCAGGTAGTGGACTCGCTTCATGAACGGATAGCTGGCGGCGAGCGCTGCGCCGGGCACCGACAGCAACACGGTGAGCGGATTGGTCAGCCACACCAGCGCGAACGCGGCGAGGCTCAGCACGACGAACACGCCCAGCGCTTCGCGCGGCGAGATGCTGCCGCGTGCCAGCGGGCGATCACGCGTGCGCTCGACCCAGGGGTCGAGGTCGCGGTCGGCGAAATCGTTGATCGCGCATCCCGCCGAGCGCATGATGACCACACCCGCGATCATGATCCACAGCACGCGCGCGTCCGGCAGTCCTTCGGCTGCGATCCACAATGCCCACAGCATCGGCCATAGCAGCAGAAATATGCCGATCGGCCGGTTCAGGCGTACCAGCAGCGCGTATTGCCGGGCCTTGTTTGAAATCGCGCTCGGGTCAATGGCGGCGTGTTTATCCATTGGATGCAGCGTGGCTTAGTAAGAGCGATGCTTTGGTCGGGACGCGCGGATCGGAAAATCGCGGTCGAGGAATCGTTTTTTTGCAATAGACGCCGATCGAGCGCGAATACGTTAGAGTGATCAGGCCGGTTACGGTCGAGCAATTATGCCAAAGCACTATGATCTTATCGCCATCGGCGGCGGCAGCGGCGGTCTGTCGGTCGTGCAGCGCGCGGCCAGCTACGGCGCCCGGTGCGCGCTGATAGAACCGGGTCGACTTGGCGGCACCTGCGTGAATCGCGGCTGCGTGCCGAAAAAGATCATGTGGTACGGCGCCGTACTCTCGCAGATGCTGGACGAATCCGTCGATTATGGGTTCGATATCGTACGCAACGGTTTCGACTGGGCCAAGCTCGTTACCCGCCGCGAGGCGTACATCCGCCGGCTCAACGACTGGTATCGCACGTATCTCGCCGACGGTGAGGTCGACTGGATCGAAGCCCGGGCGCGCTTTATCGACGCGCATACCTTGGAGGCCGCGGGGGAAAGTTACAGCGCCGATCATATCGTCATTGCCGCCGGCGGCTCGCCCATGGTGCCCGATATTCCGGGCGCCGAACTCGGCATCACCTCCGACGGCTTTTTCGAGCTCAGGCAACCACCTGGCCGCGTGGCCGTGATTGGCGCCGGTTACATCGCGGTCGAACTGGCCGGCATGTTCAACGCGTTCGGCAGCCAGGTCAGCCTTTATCTGCGCAAGCAGCATCTGTTGCGACGATTCGATACCATGCTGCGCGAGGCGCTGATGGAGACGATGCTGGACGATGGCATCAATATCTTTCCGCGCTCGCAGGTCGAGGCCGTGGAAAAGCAGCGCGATGGAAAGCTCAGGCTTGTGTGCGACCAGTGCCAGTCGACGCAGGATTTCGATGCCGTGCTGTGGGCGATCGGTCGCGCGCCGAACACCGCGGATCTGGACCTCGCGGCCGCTGGTGTCGAAACGGACAATGAGGGATTTGTACGCACGGACGCGTATCAGAATGCCAGCACGCCTCGCGTTTACGCGCTCGGCGACATCACCGGCCGCGCGGCGCTCACGCCGGTAGCCGTGGCCGCGGGCCGGCGGCTGGCGGATCGCCTGTTCGGCGGGCAGCCGGAGCGCCGGCTCGACTACGAAAACATCCCGACGGTGATCTTCAGTCATCCGCCGATCGGCACGGTGGGGCTCACCGAGGACGAGGCGCGCGCCACGCACGGTGCGACGTTGAAGGTTTATCAAACGCGCTTCACGTCGATGTACCACGCGATGACCGAACGCAGGCTCAAGACCTCGATGAAGCTGGTGACCGTCGGCGCGAGTGAAAAAATCATCGGCTGCCACGTCATCGGTCCTGGCGCCGACGAGATGCTGCAAGGCTTCGCGGTCGCCATCCGCATGGGCGCCACCAAGCGCGATCTGGACGACACGGTGGCGATCCATCCCACCAGCGCGGAGGAGCTGGTGACGCTGCGCTAAACGCCGTCATGAGTTGCGCAGCGGTTTGTTGCCGACCAGCGGCGGCGCCAGCGCAGCGATCAACTCGGCGGTTTTCTCCGGTCGCACCCCGCGCCACAAGGCATACGATTCGGCCGCCTGCTCGACCAGCATGCCGAGACCGTCGATTGACCTCACGGCGCCGCGTTCCAGGCCCCAGCGCACGAACGCGGTGGGTTCCCGGCCGTAGAACATGTCGTAGCAGCATCCGCCTTCTCGCAAGCTATCGTCCGGAATTCCGGGCACTTCGCCCTGCACGCTGGCTGCGGTGCCGTTGATGATGAGGTCGAACTGCTTGCCGCTCAGCTCGTCGAAGCCGCAGCCATGAACCTGTCCGTGATCGCCGAAATCGCGTGCCAGTTGCCGGGCCCGAACGGCGGTGCGATTCGCGATGACTACACATCGCGGCTTGGCGGCCAGCAGCGGTTCCAGCACGCCCCGCACCCCGCCGCCGGCGCCAAGCAGCAAGACTTCAGCATCTTCGACACGTATGCCGTTGTTGGTCGTCAAATCGCGCAGCAGGCCGGCGCCGTCGGTGTTATCGCCGGTGAGCCGGCCGTCGTCCTGAATGACGATGGTGTTTACCGCGCCGGCGTGCGCGGCGCGCGGCCTGCGTTCATCGACCAGCTCCCATGCCTCGCGCTTGAACGGCAAGGTGACGTTCAGGCCTTTGCCGCCTTCGGCCTTGAATGCGGCGACCGCTTCGGCGAAGCCATCCCTCGGCACCAGTATTGCCTCGTAGCTCAGTGTGTCCCCGGTCTGTTCGGCGAACAGGCGATGAATGCGTGGCGAGAGGCTGTGGGCGATGGGGTTGCCCATGACCGCGTAGCGATCCATTGGCGCTTAGCGACGGCTTGAACGCAGGGGCGGTTTCAACCGCGAGCGGCATGGCGCAAATGAATGCGCCCTCATGATTTTAGCCACTGCGCCGCCTGTTTCGCATAATAGGTGAGAATCGCGTCCGCGCCAGCGCGTTTCATCGACAGCAGCGATTCGAGCGCACAGGCGCGCTCGTCCAGCCAGCCGTTTTGCGCCGCGGCTTTCAGCATGGCGTATTCGCCGCTGACCTGATACACGAAAGTTGGCGCTTTGAACGCGTCTTTTATGCGTCGTAACACGTCGAGATACGGAAGGCCGGGCTTGATCATGACCATGTCCGCGCCTTCCTGAATATCCAGCAGCACCTCGCGCAACGCCTCGTTTGAGTTGGCAATGTCCATCTGATAGCTGAATTTGTCGCCGCCGCTCAAATTCTTGGCCGAACCGACCGCGTCGCGAAACGGCGCGTAAAAGCTGGAGGCGTATTTCGCGCTGTAGGCCAGGATGCGCACGTTGACGTGACCGTCGGCCTCCAGCGCCTCGCGGATCGCGCCGATGCGCCCGTCCATCATGTCCGACGGCGCCACGATGTCGGCGCCTGCCTCGGCGTGCGACAGTGCCTGCTTGATCAGCACGTCTACGGTTTCGTCATTGGTCACGTAGCCACTGTCGTCCAGCAGCCCGTCCTGGCCGTGCGTAGTATACGGGTCCAGGGCCACGTCGGTGATGACACCCAGTTCCGGAAATGCCTGCTTTACCGCGCGTACCGCCCGTTGAACCAGACCTTCGGCATTGTAGGCTTCCGCGGCATCGGCGGATTTCTTATCAGCCGGCGGCACCGGAAACAGCGCCACGGCGGGAACGCCCAGCGTGAGCAGCGCCTCGGCCTCGCGAACCAATTCGGATACGCTCAAGCGTTCGATATCCGGCATCGACGGGATCGCCTCGCGCCCATTGCCGTCGATTACGAACAGGGGATAGATCAAATCGTCCACCGTGAGCCGGTGTTCACGCGCAAGACGGCGGCTGAAGGCATCTTTGCGCATCCGGCGCGGGCGCGTCATGGGGTAGTCGCCGGTATAGATTGGCATCGCGGTATCCTATGGCGGCAGGGCGGCCGCACGTCACTTCATGAACGTGTACCGCCCGAAACGAGATATCGTGCTCCAAGAATAGCGAACATCCGCGGTGGTTTCGAGCGGCGACCGGACCGCATCCAAACGCCTGGCGTCGCCGTACCAGAGTGTGTGAGATATGATGCTCGATGCCAACCCATTTTCTACAGGAGATGCAACATGAGCAAGAAATCGACGATGAAACCGCTGGCGGCCGCCATCGGTACCGCTGTCGTCGCCTCTCTGGTGTCCGTTTCTTTATGTGCAGGCCGACCAGAATCCGTTTGGCATGAGCAAGCTTTCCAGTGGATATATGGTTGCTGATCATGGCGAGGGGAAGTGCGGAGAAGGCAAATGCGGCGAGGGCAAGAAAGGCGAGGGGAAATGCGGAGAAGATAAAAAAGGTAAGTGCGGCGAAGGTAAATGCGGCGAGGGTGCGTAGGCCACGATCTTGCCTCCTCTATTAGGCATCCCGCCCACGCGGCGGGGTGCCTGAATAGCAAACGTGTGGCACCTCCCCGCTTGATGTAAGTGTCAGCGCAACCAATCTCTCGGGCGCAGAAAATCTTCGTACAGGCGCGCTTCCACGCTATCCGGCGCGGGCTGCCAGTTGTACTTCCATTGAACGCGCGGCGGCAATGACATCAAGATCGATTCGGTACGCCCGCCGGATTGCAGACCGAACAGCGTGCCGCGGTCGTAGACCAGATTGAACTCGACGTAGCGCCCGCGCCGATAAAGCTGAAACTCGCGCTGCCTGCGCCCAAAGCTCGAATGCTTACGGCGTTGCACGATCGGCAGGTAGGCCGGCAAAAAATGGTCACCTACGCTGCGCAAGAACGCAAAGCAGCTTGCAAACCCCCATTCGTTGAGGTCGTCGAAAAACAGCCCGCCGATTCCACGCGGCTCATCTCGGTGCTTCAGATAAAAATATTCGTCGGCCCATTTCTTGTAGCGTGGATAGACGTCTTCCCCGTATGGCTGGCAGGCCTGCCGCGCCGTCCTATGCCAGTGGGCAGCATCTTCTTCGAAGCCGTAATAAGGTGTCAGATCGAAGCCGCCGCCGAACCACCACACCGGCTCGACGTGCGGTTTGCGCGCGATGAAGAACCGCACGTTGGCGTGCGCGGTAGGAATGTACGGATTGCGCGGGTGGACCACCACCGAAACGCCCATCGCCTGAAAGTCCCGGCCAATCAGTTCAGGCCGATGAGCGGTGGCCGCCGGTGGCAGCTTTTCCCCGCGCACGTGTGAAAACGCGGTGCCGGCCTGTTCGAACACGCGGCCCGCGGAAAGCGCGCGCGTACGCCCACCGCCGGCCGTCCGTTGCCAGGCATCTTCGGCGAATCGCGCCTTGGGCTCTTCGCGTTCGAATGCGGCGCAGATGCGATCCTGCAGCGAGAGCAGATAGCCTTCGACCGCTTGCGGTTCGGGTCGAACTGAGTCGCTATCGATCTGCATCAGCCCGCGCGAACCACTTTTCCGGAAATCGCGTCACGAATCTCGGTGGGCCGCTCGCGCTCACCCACTGGCCCGTCGAGCACGAAGTCGATCTGGCTGCCGAAGATTTGCTGTACCGCGTCCGCGCTTTTCGCGGCTGGCGCGCCGGTGATGTTGGCGCTGGTGGAGACCAGCGCGCGGCCGGCCCGGCGGCATAATTCGGCGGCCACCGGATGGGCGGTGACGCGTACCGCCAGCGTTTCGTGGTTACCGCGCAAGAGGATCGGGACGGCGCGCGTCGCCGGTATCAGCCATGTCACGGGGCCCGGCCAGGTGCGGTTGATGCGCTGCCGCTGCGCGCGCGTGAGCGGTTCAAGCAAGGTTTCAAGTTGATCGAACGCAGCCGCGATCAGGATCATGCCCTTGTCCCGCGGTCGGCCCTTTAGATCAAGCAGCCGCTCCACCGCGGCTTGGTTAAGCGGGTCGCAACCCAACCCGAATACGGCCTCGGTCGGATAGGCAATGACGCCGCCTGCGCGTACGATCTGCGCCGCGCGTTCGACTGCTTCAGTTAACACCTTGTACGACGGTCAAGCTCGAGCCGGCGTGCGTCAGCCGCTTGCCGTGCGTTTTGGCGACGCCCGGCGGCGCGATTTTTTGGCCGGCGCCTGCTCGATCAACTGTTCGCATTCTTCCAGGCTCAGCTTGGCGGGCTCTTTGTCTTTGGGGATTTTCGCATTCTTGCTGCCGTTGGTTACGTACGGTCCGTAACGCCCGTTCAGCACGCGAATGTCGGTGTTGCTGAATTCCTGAATGACGCGATTCGCGTCCAGCTTTTGCTTTTCCGCAATCAGCACCAGCGCCCGCTCGAGATTGATCGTATATGGATCGTCCTCCTTAAGAGACACGAACTTGTTGCCGTATTTCACGTAAGGGCCGAAACGGCCGATGCTCGCCTGTACCGGCTGTCCGCCCGGTGTCTCGCCCAGGTGGCGTGGCAGCTTGAACAGGGGCAGTGCCTCTTCCAGGGTCACATCGTCCATCTTCTGACCGGGACGCAGACCGGCAAAACGCGGTTTCTCGTCGTCGTCCTTGGTGCCAATCTGGACAAACGGCCCATAGCGCCCCATGCGTACGGTAACCGGGCGACCGCTGTCGGGGTCTTTGCCGATCTCGCGGGCCTGGACGGCCTGCTCGCGCGAAACATTGGTCTCTTTGTCGCTCACCAGGGCCTTGAACGGATCCCAGAAGGCGCGCATCACGGGCACCCACTCTTTCTCGCCGCGCGAGATCTCGTCCAGTTCGTCCTCCAGCCGGGCGGTGAAGTCGTAGTCGACGTACCGCGTGAAATGCAGAGTCAGGAACTTGTTGACCACACGCCCGATGTCGGTCGGATGAAAACGCCGCTCGATAAGCTCGGCGTATTCGCGATTCTGCAAGGTTGAGATGATGCTGGCGTACGTCGACGGACGCCCAATGCCGTATTCCTCCAGGGTTTTCACCAGCGTCGCCTCGGTATAGCGCGGCGGCGGCTCGGTGAAATGCTGTTCCGGGCGGACGTCAAGCAGGTCGACGGTTTCGCCTTCGTTTAACTCGGGCAGCAGGCGTTCGTCGCTTTCGACTTTTACGTCGTCGGTGCCTTCGCGGTACACCAGCGTGAAGCCCGGATCTATTACCGACGAGCCCGTGGCGCGAAAACGGTGATCGTCGCCACAGGACAAATCCACGGCGACGGTGTCGAGCAGCGCGTGGATCATTTGGCAGGCGATGGTGCGCTTCCAGATCAAGTCGTAAAGCTTGAACTGCTCGGGCCTTAAGAAAGATTTCAACTCATCCGGTACGCGCCAGGCCGAAGTGGGGCGAATCGCCTCGTGCGCCTCCTGCGCATTTTTCGACTTGGTCTTGTATTGCCGCGGCGCATCGGGCAGCTTCGCCTGGCCATAGCGCTTGGCGATGAGTTCGCGCAGTTCGCTTATGGCGTCGTTAGCCAATGTGACCGAGTCGGTGCGCATATAGGTGATCAGCCCGACCGGACCGGAACCGAGATCGATGCCCTCGTAAAGCTGCTGGGCCACCCGCATGGTGCGCTGAGCGGAGAACCCCAGCTTGCGCACGGCCTCCTGTTGCAAGGTTGAGGTGGTAAAGGGTGCGGCGGGATTGCGTCGGCGCTGCTTCTTTTCGACGCTGGCGACGCGCAGCGTGCCGGCGGCTGCATCCAAAAGCGTTTGTTTCGCGGTCGCCGCATCCTGCCCATTGGTAATGTCGAACTGTTCAAACTTTTTCCCGTGATACACGGAAAGTTTCGCGGTAAACGCCTGACCCGCCTTGGTGGCGTCCGCTTCCAGGGTCCAATACTCGCGGACATCGAACTTTTCGATTTCCTCTTCGCGCTCGACGATCATGCGCAACGCCGGACTTTGCACCCTGCCTGCCGACAAGCCGCGCTTGATTTTCTTCCACAGAAGCGGCGACAGATTGAACCCAACCAGGTAGTCCAGCGCGCGCCGCGCCTGCTGCGCGTTGATCAAGGCGATGGACAGCTCACGAGGATGCGCGATAGCTTCCTTGATAGCGCGTTGGGTAATTTCGTGGAAGATCACCCGGTAAACCGGCGTTTTCTTCAAAGCCTTACGCTCGCGCAGAAGCTCGTACAGGTGCCAGGAGATGGCCTCTCCCTCGCGATCCGGGTCGGTCGCCAGATACAAGGCATCGGTGCCGGACAGCGCCTTGCTAATCGCCCGTACGTGGCGCTCGTTCTTGTCTATCAATTCGTACTTCATCGCAAAATCGTGGTCGGGATCGACTGCGCCCTCCTTGGGCACAAGGTCGCGCACGTGACCATACGACGCCATGACCGTAAAGTCGGCGCCTAAGTATTTCTTGATGGTCTTCGCCTTGGCAGGCGATTCCACGATAACCAGATTTTTGCTCATCTCGCTGTGCGTAAAGAAGATGGGGTCGCTGGCGGGCAAGATTCGTGCGCCGGTGGCGCCGAGCGCGAGATATTCAAGGTTTCAGGCGCGCTGCTATGCCGATTACGCAGCCACCCGAGCTGAATCAACAGAATCTCGAAACATCCCCTCAGTGCAGATAATTCGAGGCATCCTCCATGACCATACCCTCCAGCCAGGTGTAGGCGGCCTCTTCGCCGGGCAGGTTGAACAGCACCATGAGGATAATCCACTTCAGCTGTTCCAGGTCGAGGTGCTCGTCGTCCAGCGCCATCACGCGATCGATGACCAATTCCCGGCTCGCAGCCGTAAGTACGCCGGTCTGCTCGAGAAACATAAGAAATCCGCGACACTCGCGATCCAGCTTCTGTGCCTCGCTGGTATGATAAACGCGCATGGTACGAGGCGCCGGCAAGTCACCCTGCGGCATGTCTTTCCAGCCGGCAAGCCCCTCCAGCCAGTCGAACGCCTTCTCGATTTCGCGATGATGAAAGCCGGCCTCCAGCAGTCTGGACTGCAACGCCTCGCGATCCAGTTCGACTTCATTGTCATCGTCTATGTAGCTTTCAAACAGATACATAAGTACATCAAGCACCGATTCTTTCATTGCGTCATTCCCGGGGTGAGGCGCATATAGAGACCGCCGGCGGCGGCGACTAAACCCTTTAGCTCCAGTATAGTCAGCATGGATGAAACCGTGTCCGCGGTCAATCCGCTGCGTTCGATGATCTCGTCTACGGGTATGGGGTCGTACCCTAGACTGTCCAGCAGGTCAGAATACGCGTCGTCAAGTTCGACGCCGACCGGTTCACTGCGAGGCCCGGCGCGCCTAGATGGCAGCTCGATCTGGTTTGCGATCTCTTCGAGAATATCGTCTGCCGTTTCGACCAGCTTGGCGCCTTGACGGATCAGGTGATGGCAACCCCTGGCGGCGGGATTGTGTATCGAGCCGGGGATTGCAAACACCTCGCGGCCTTGTTCGGCGGCACAGCGTGCCGTTATCAGCGAGCCGCTGCGACGCGCCGCTTCCACCACCAGCACACCCAGGCTGAGCCCACTTATCAAGCGGTTACGGCGCGGAAAATGTTCAGCCTTTGGCGGCACGCCGGTCGGGAATTCGGAAACGACGGCGCCTTGGTCGGCGATACGCCTGGCCAGCTCGCGATGCTTGGCGGGGTACACCCGATCCAGCCCCGTAGCGGCGACGGCAATGCTCAAACCGCCTGCCTGGAGTGCACCCTGGTGGCTCGCGCCGTCGATGCCGGTGGCCAGTCCGCTGGTGACGATCAACCCGGCGTTTGCCATTTGCGCAGCGAACATCCGAGCATTCTGGCTGCCAGCCGGCGTGGGCCTCCGGCTGCCAACGATAGCGATCTGCGGGTCCGAGAGGCAGTGCTGATCACCATCGACAAACAACATCGGCGGTGGGTTCGAAAGTTCGCGTAGTCGCTTGGGGTATGCCGCGTCTTTGAGCAACAGAACATGGTGGCCCGGCTGCGCGCACCATGCCAAATCCTGCTCTACATCTCGGAGCCTGGGTTTGCTGATACCGGCGATGGTTTCATCGGAGAGCCCCAGCCGTTTCAGCTCTGAATGACCCGCTCGCAGTACCTCGCCGGGCGATTCGAAACGCCCGATCAATATATGAAACGTGGCGGGCCCTATGCCAGCCACCCGCCACAAGGTGAGCCAGTCGGCTAATTCAGACATGACCCAGTGCGCGTAATTACCCTTGAGCCTATATCGCGAGCGCGAATTTTTCGTCGTTGCTTGGGGGATCGCCGCCTATTCCGGCGGTTGCACGGTGTCGCCGATATGGATCGGGCGGGTCGCGTCCATAACCAGTGCGTAACTGACTTTTTCAAAGGTGCGAAACACCATCATCAGACCGGTCTTTTCCGCGGGCAACACAACCGACTTACTTTGCTCCACGGTTGCAAAAGGATCGTGCACGGTGCGCCCAGCCTGATAAACCGTAAGGACATGACCCTTCTGGACGCCATTGCGCGTGCCCACATTCAGCACCGCAACCTGATGCTGGCCGATCTGGCTGATTGCGTCGAATAAAGAGATGATGATGCCGTTTATCTCTTGTTCCGGCGCCCGCGGGAAGAAGATGCGGTCTTGCTCATCATTGAGTGGTAGCAAGCGATCGCCTTTGAGAGCCTCCCGCTGATTGTTCTCGAGGGCGACGGTCGATGGATCGCCACTCTTGATGACGGTGGCGTCCGCGATGAGTATTGCCTCGTAACCCAGCGACTCATTGGTTACGGGATCGACAAGGACTTGCCCCGGGCGAAACACGCTGTACCGGTCACCTTTGTTCAAAACATCTGTGCCGCGCACATAAACGCGATCGCCACTGCCGTAAATCAGGCGGTCGTCATGCGCGCTCAGAATATAAGCCGCGCTGTCGAGCTGTTCCTTGCTCACGACTCTTGGCCGCGTAATGAATTGTTGAATCGCTTGCACCGGCACACGATTGCGGCCGCGCGCAAGCGCCTCCACGCGAACCTGCGGAGAAAGTTTGATTGCGTGCGCGCCCGCGGCGCGCGGCCCATCGCCAACCTGAATGTAAGGCCGTCCGTTAATGTAAACAAGTGTCAGCACGTCGCCCGGGTAGATAAGGTGCGGGTTATCGATCTGGGGATTGACGTGCCAGATCTCCGGCCAATACCACGGGTCTTTCAGGAACTTTGAGGCAATGCCCCACAATGTGTCTCCCTGCGCCACGACGTACCGTTCGGGAGCGGTAGCATTGAGTTCCACAACGGGCTGAGCCTCGAGTTCTGCTGTGGGCTGAGGCTCCTGTGCGGGAGCCGCTTTGACGACCGCGCTGGCTTTACTTGCTTGAGGGGTATTCGGCGCGGATGTCGCGTGTCCTGGCGCGGCGGCAGGGGTGCTCGCGCAGCCCCCGGCGAGGAAAAATAACGCCAATACAGTAATCGGTAGAATCGAACTGCAACGAAATATCGTGCTTGCCAACATCGGTCGTTCCCTAATCGTGTCGGGTGTCTGATTGACGCCGGTGTCGAGGCGTGCTGGCCCCCGCATTTTCTGCTATGTTGATAATAACTAAATGCTTGTTAGTCATTTGACGATGCGTGGTGATCGGCATGGCCTTGCTCGGCATATTACAGTTCCCTGATCCTCGATTGCGTAATACGGCCGCGCCGGTGGAACGGGTGGACAATCAAGTGCGACAGACGGTCGATGATATGTTCGAGACCATGTACAACGCGCCGGGTATCGGACTTGCGGCGATACAGGTGAATATCCAGCAGCAGATCATCGTCATCGACGTATCTGCCGACAAAAGCCAGCCTTTGTGCCTGATTAATGCCGAGATTCTGGCCAAAAAGGGCGAGGAGGAGATGGAAGAGGGTTGTTTGTCGGTGCCCGGCGTTTACGACACCGTCAAACGCGCCGAATGGGTCAAGGTGCGCGCGCTAGATCGCGAAGGCGAATCCTTCGAGCTTGAAACGGATGGCCTGCTGGCGGTGTGCATACAGCATGAGATGGATCACCTGGTGGGCAAATTGTTTATCGATTACCTGTCGCCTCTCAAGCGTCAGCGGCTGCAAAAAAAATTCGAAAAGGCCAAGCGCCTGGGAACTGGGAAAATCGAAGCCAGTCGGGATGCGCTTTGAATTTGTCCGCGCCCCAAAAAGCAGCGCTGTGGCTCATAACGCAGCTTTGAAGCGCGCCCTGGCCGTCTCCCCTACACAGCGCGCATGCGCCTGATTTTCGCGGGCACGCCGGAATTCGCGCTACCCGCGTTGCACGCCTTGACCCATTCACCACACGATGTCGTCGCGGTTTTCACGCAACCTGACCGCGTGGCCGGACGTGGCCCGAAGCTGCGCGCAAGCCCGGTCAAGCGTTTCGCGGATCAACGGGACTTACCGACTTATCAGCCCGTCAGCCTTCGTTCGCGTGACATCAGCCAAACTATTCTCGGTTTGGGTGCCGACGTCATGGTGGTGGCCGCATATGGCCTGCTGTTGCCCGAGGAGGTGCTGAATGCGCCGCGGCTGGGCTGCATCAACATTCATGCGTCGCTGTTGCCGCGCTGGCGCGGCGCGGCACCGGTGCAGCGCGCGCTCCTGGCGGGCGACAAGCAAACAGGCGTGACGATCATGCAGATGGCGGCCGGGCTGGACACAGGCGATATCCTGATCAAGCGCACAACGCCTATCACGGATAGGGACACCGCTGCGAGCCTGCACGACCGCCTGGCGGATATCGGCGCAGAGGCGGTGCTGGTCGCGCTGGAAGGCTTACAAAGTGGCGCCTTGACGCCCCAGCCGCAGGACGATCGGCATGCCACTTATGCGGCCAAGCTCGAAAAAGCCGAGGCCGAGATCGACTGGCGCAATGGCGCCGAAGCGTTGTCACGCCAGGTTCGCGCGCTGACGCCCTGGCCGGTCGCCCAGACTCGTTTTCGGGGCGAACCGCTGCGGATCTGGCAGGCCATGGTGTTGGCGCAGGCAGCTACCGAACCACCCGGTCGTGTGATTGCCGCCAAGCCGCAAGGCATTGATATCGCGACCGGTAACGGCGTTCTGCGGCTGCTCAGGTTGCAGCTGCCGGGAAGACGGCCGATCACGGCCGCTGATTTCGTCAATGCCCATGCGGTCGAAGGGATGGGTTTCCCCTGCTGATCGTCACACGAGTTTGGCCACCTCTACGAAAACGCAGCGCGCGATGCCAGCACGCGCCGTCGCGGCGCGAGTGCTACGTCGCGTTGTGGTTGGTCGTGAATCGTTGTCCCGTGCCCTGGCGACCGAACTCAGTCAGGTCGCTTCGAATGAACAGGCGCTGTTGAAAGAACTATGCTTCGGCGTATTGCGCTGGCACGTGCGGCTCAGCGCGATCCGTGATCGGCTGCTCGCCAGGCCGCTCAAGCATAAAGACCTGGACATCGCGGCTCTGATCGAGGTTGGTTTGTATCAACTCATCTATATGCGCCTGCCCGCGCACGCCAGCGTGGACCAGACAGTTCGCGCCGCGGATGCGCTGAACAAGCCCTGGGCCAAGGCCGTCATCAATGCGGTGTTGCGTAACTTCCAGCGTCAGCGCAATGCATTATTGTGTGCCCTGGATCAGCCGCCGGAAATTCGCCTCTCTCATCCTTCCTGGTTGTTGAAGCGCCTAAAACATGCCTATCCGGACGATTGGGAGCGGATCTGTCACGCCGCGAACGCGCATCCGCCGATGACGCTGCGTGTCAACACCTGCGTTGTCAGCCGCGACGATTATCTGTTGCAACTGAAAACCGCCGGACTGGCGGCGCACGCGCATGCATCCGTCGCCAGCGCGATTACGCTGGCGCGTCCGATTGACGTGCGCTGCGTGCCGGGCTTCATGGCGGGCGCCGTGAGCGTACAGGATGCGGCGGCGCAACTCGCCGCGCCGTTGCTGCGCTGCGAAAGCGGGATGCGCGTACTGGATGCCTGCGCCGCGCCGGGCGGCAAGGCGGCGCATTTGCTGGAGTTTTTCCAGGGAGACATCGACCTCGTCCTGGTTGAAACCGACGCAGAACGCGCGCGGCTTCTGCAAACCACGTTGAGTCGTGGCGGCTGGCAAGCTGAATTACATGTCGCCGATGCGGCCTGTCCAGAAAATTGGTGGGATGGAACACAATTCGACCGCATTCTGTTAGATGCGCCATGCTCCGGCACCGGGGTGATTCGCCGGCATCCCGACATCAAGCAGCTACGCACACCGGGGGACATAGGGTCGCTGCGCCGGCGCCAGCTGCGGTTGCTGCGGGCCCTCTGGCCGTTACTGGACGACGAGGGTATGCTGTTATATGCGACGTGTTCAATATTGCCCGAAGAAAACGCGCAAGTCATAGCGGCCTTTATGCGCGAATACTCGGCTCGATTGATTGATACACGCATCATCCTGCCCGGCGACGCGGATAGAGACGGATTTTACTATGCCCTGCTGGGGAAAGGGTCCGCGGTGTAGGATGGACGCGCCTATCGAGATTGCGGAGTAATGCCAGCTTCATATTGATGCGTAGGGGGCACTCGCTCCAAGCAGAGACATGTTAATCGCTGAACGACAAGCTGGTTTTCGACGTCAGTTCGTCAGTCTGTCGCTTTTGTTCATACTGGGATGCGTTGCGTTCGGGTTGCCCGCGGCGGAGGCCGGCGCGTCCGGGTTCCGAATATTAAACGCGGATACCCGGCTTGTAGATGGCGTCTATCGGTTAAACGCGGCGATCGATTACGATCTCACCGCGCCGGTACGAGAGGCGTTGCTCAACGGCATCGCGCTGGTGTTCGAGATTCAGATAGGGGTGTTTCGCGGGCGCCCATACTGGTGGGATGCCAGTGTCGCCGATCTCAAGCAAAGTCATCGGCTCAGCTATCACGCCTTGAGCCGTCAATTCGTCGTCGAAAATCTCAATACAGGGTTACAGCAGACGTTTTCCGATTTGCCTTCCGCCTTGCGTCACCAAGGCGCGGTGCGGCAATTGCCATTGATCGACGCGGCGCTGCTCGATAAAAATCAGACCTATACCGCGAGCTTGCAGGCGCGGCTGGCGATTAATGAGCTGCCGCTGCCCATACGTGTCAGCGCATATCTTTCGCGCGCATGGCGGCTTACTTCCAGGTGGTACACGTGGGATTTGACGTGAAACGCGCATCCATCAGTCTGATCCCGGTACTCGGCCTGTTCGCCGTGCTGCTGGTGTCGCTATACCTGATGGCAGACGCGACCGATAACGCCACGCGCTTCGGGCGCTCCTATACGTGGCTGCTGGTACTCAACACGCTGGTGCTGATCGTGCTGGTTTATCTGATCGGCGCGAACCTGATCGGTTTGATCCGGCAAGTCATGGCGCGGCAGCCCGGCGCCCGCCTGACGGCGCGTCTGATGCTGATGTCGATCGTGTTGGCGGTCGTGCCGGTGGCGATTGTGTTTACGTTTTCCATCCGGATGCTCGACCGGGGCATCGACAGCTGGTTTGACGTGCGGGTGGACAACGCGCTGCAGGATGCGCTGGAGTTGAGCCGCTCGTCGCTGGATCTGGTCATGCGCCAGCTCAAGCATCAGACCGAACCCATGGCGAAATTCCTGGCCGGTGTGCCCGATGCGCTGGCGCCGCTTAATCTGCACGATTTGTTGCGCGACAGTGGCGCGGTGGAGCTGACCTTGTTCGGCGCCGACAGCCGCATCATCGCCACCAGCAGCGAAGTGTCGTCTGCGATCGTGCCGCAGCTGCCCAGCGATACTATCCTGCGCCTGGTCAATCAGGGACAACGCTATGTGGGGCTGGATCCGGACAAGCATTCGAACCTGCGCATTCGAGTGGTCGTTCCGGTGCCGAATTCCGCGATCAGCTCAGAACCGCGGTTTTTGCAGGCGCTGTATCCGCTGACCGATCGCATCAGCGCATTGGCCGGCAGTGTGGAAGGCGCGTTTGGCCAATACAACGAACTGGTTTATCTGCGCGAGCCGCTGAAACAGAGCTTTATGCTCACCTTGTCGCTGGTGCTGCTGCTGGGATTGCTGTTTGCGGTGTGGGCGGCGTTTTATTCGTCCCGGCGGCTCATGGCGCCGATCAGCGAGCTGGCCGAAGGCACCAAGGCCGTCGCGGCAGGCGAGTATCACAAACGCTTGCCGGTTGCGAGCCAGGACGATCTTGGCCTGCTGGTGCAGTCCTTCAATCAAATGACCGAAAAGCTGTCGGCGGCACGGGATGCGGCCGACCGCAGTCAGCGGTTGGTGGAAAGTCAGCGCGCTTACCTGCAAACGTTGCTGGAGCACTTGTCCTCCGGCGTCATGAGCCTGGATAAAGATCGTATACTGCGTACCGTGAATGCCGCGGCCAGTCAGATCCTGGGGCTGGATCTGGAAGCCTATCAGGAGCGTAGATTCACCGACCTGGGCCGTGAGCATCCAATGCTTGCGCGCTTTTGCGAGATCCTGGAGCCACTCGTTGCGAACGCGCGCGGAGAGTGGCAGGAACAAATGGTGTTATTCAGTGCTAATGGACGTAAGATATTGATCTGCCGTGGGGCGCCGTTACCGGCGGATGGAGGCTTGTCCGGCGGGCATGTGGTAGTGTTCGACGATATTACTGCGCTGGTGCAGGCGCAGCGCGACGCGGCCTGGGGGGATGTCGCGCGCCGCTTGGCGCATGAGATCAAAAATCCGCTGACACCGATCCAGCTGTCGGCAGAACGTCTGCGCCGCAAGCTCCTGCCGCAGCTCAGTCGCAACGACGCCGAGGTCGTCGACCGCGCCACGCATACCATCGTGCAACAGGTCGAATCTATGAAAACCATGGTCAACGCCTTCAGAGACTACGCGCGGCCGCCTGCCATGCAGGTTGCGCCGCTGGACTTCAACAAACTGATACTGGAAATGGTTGAGCTATACCGGGCCAATCCGGTCGGTGCCCGGCTGGAGCTCGATCTCGACCAGAGCGCGCCGCAGATCAATGGGGATTCGGTGCGCATCCGCCAGTTGCTGCATAATCTGATCAAGAATTCTCTGGAGGCATTGGAGGGTTATAAACAAGGCGTGCTGCGCATTTCCACCCGCTGCATTGAGGATGGCGGCAGCCAGTTTCTGGATATGCGCGTAGCCGACAACGGCCCCGGTTTCCCGGCCACCTTGCTGGACCGGCTGTTCGAGCCTTACGTAACCAGCAAGGTCAAAGGCAATGGTTTGGGGCTCGCCATCGTTAAAAAGATCGTTGAGGAGCATGGTGGCATGGTATGGGCACAGAATACTCGCAAGGGCGGCGCGTGCGTCCTGATCCGGCTGTTGCCGTTAAGCGCCGATCAGCATCCTAAACTCGAAGGGGACGCGGCATGAGCGCATCGCATATTCTGGTCGTGGACGATGAACCGGATATCCGCAATCTGGTGCAGGAAATCCTGTCCGACGAGGGCTACGAGGTGGATGTCGCCGCCGATGCGTCCAGTGCGCGTGAAAGCCGCCGGCTGCGCAGGCCCGACCTGGTGTTGCTGGACATCTGGATGCCCGGCGAAGACGGCATCACGTTGCTCAAGGAATGGCAGGATGGGGGCGGACTGTCGTGCCCGGTGATCATCATGTCCGGGCATGGTACGGTGGAAACCGCGGTGGAGGCGACCCGGCTGGGCGCCTACGATTTTATCGAGAAGCCACTCACCCTGGCGAAGCTGTTGCTGTCTGTGCGCCGCGCGCTGGAGAGCGATCAGCAGCAACGCGAAAGCGCTCAACTGGGCGATCAGCCGTATCTGAGCGAGCCCATTGGCTCCAGCGTCATGATGCAGCAGCTGCGCGCGCAGGCCCGGCGCATTGCGCAGCATGATTCTTGGGTGCTGATTACCGGCGAGCCCGGCGTCGGCAAGGAAACCATCGCACGCTACATCCACTCGCTGAGCCCGCGCAACGACCGCCCGTTTGTCAGTGCCGCCGCCGCCGCGCTCGATTCGACCGCGGAACTGCTGGGCTCTGCCGATACCGACGGCGTGGTGCGTCAAGGTGTGCTGGAACAGGCCAGTGGCGGCGTGTTCTTCTTAGACGAAGTCGGAGACATGGGGCTTGAGGTACAAAGCCGCCTGTTAAACGTCCTGGAAGGGCAGAACTCTGCGCGCGTGGGCGACAGTCGGCCGAGCGGCCTCGATGTCCGTGTCATGGCCGCCAGTCAGCGCGATCTGCAAGCGGAAGTGCGGGCCGGCCGTATGCGCGAGGACCTGTATTACCGGCTCAACGTGGTGCCACTGCGGGTGCCGGCATTGCGCGAGCATGCCGAAGATATCCCCGAGCTGCTGAATTATTATGTCGATTTTTATTGCGGACGCGAAGGATTGCCGTACCGGCGTTTCGCCATCCCCGCGCAGAACCGGCTGCGTCATTATGCATGGCCGGGCAATACCCGCGAGCTGCGCAATCTGGTGCAGCGGCTGTTGATCATGGGAACCTCCGAGCAGATCGCCGCCAGTGAGGTCGAGCTGGCGTTGGGCCAGCAGGCCGAGAAGAATCAGGACGAGCCGCAATGGCAGCAGAATGTGTTCGAATTGCCGTTGCGCGAGGCGCGCGAGGAGTTCGAACGCAGCTATCTGTTGCACCAGCTCAAACAGTGCCGGGGCAGCGTCAGTCGGCTGTCGCAGCGCGTCGGCATGGAACGCACGCATCTCTATCGCAAGCTGCGTGCCCTGGGCATCAACCCCAAAGAAGTTGACTGACAGCATTCCCTGTAGCGCGCCTGTTATGCGCTATGGCCCGCTTCAGGGTACTCCGGCGCAGGCCGGAATAGTCGTCAACCTTCAACTTTGCAACTTTCATGGCGGCGGCCGACAAATGGGATGCGCGCTATCGCGATCAGGGCATCGACGCGCCCCAGCCCGCGCGCGTCTTGCGCGACATGGCGCATCTGCTGCCCGCATCCGGCCGCGCGCTGGATCTGGCCTGCGGGCTCGGCGCCAATGGTTTGTTTATGGCGCGGCGCGGCTTGTCGGTGGACGCGTACGATCTGTCCACAGTGGTGGTGGACAAGCTCAATGATCTCGCGCGCCGCGATAACCTCTCGCTCGCGGCCTCTTGTCGCGATGTGGAGCACACGCCGCCTGCGTCCGAAAGCTTTGACGTGGTGGTGGTCTCGTATTTTTTGTCGCGCCCGCTCATGCGCGCCCTGACCGAGGCACTGCGTCCTCACGGCCTGCTTTTCTATCAGACCTTCATCCGCGACAGTATCGATGTCTCCGGGCCGGCGAATCCGGCTTATCGGCTTGACTCCAACGAGCTGCTGCACGCGTTCGCGCCGCTGCGAATACTCTTTTATCGCGAGGAAGGCCGTGTCGGCGATGTCTCGCGGGGCTTCCGCAACGAAGCAATGCTGGTGGGCCAGAAGCCGGCCGGTGAGGGCGCATCGTGAAGCGCCGGAAGCGGCGGCGCAGCGGCCCCGTGCGTACCGATGTCCCATGCGGTTATGGATGATTCCCATCGTCGCCGACCGCGCGCGCGCCTTAATATAGCTGCGGCGCGCCCGGCGGCCGGTCCTTGAAGCGTTTGTAGCTCCAGCCATACTGCTCGGGGCACTCTCGCACCATGCGTTCCACGCTTGAGTTCACCGCGGCGGCGGCAGTGACGGGATTCGGATCATAGATGTCGTCGCCGACGCGCCGGTAATGGACGCAGAAGCCAGCTGCTTTTTTCAGCCGCTGCCCGTACATGAAGATCACGGGCACGCGTCGCTTGCGGGCCAGGCGCGCGATCAGCACCATGGTGTACGCATCGATTCCAAAGAATGGCGCATATATACCGTTGCCGGGGTTCGGCACCTGATCGGGCAGGATGCCCACACATTGCTGCTCATCGAGCGCCCTGACCAGCGATTTGATGCCGTGCGCCTCGGTCGGCACCAGGCGCGCACCCGTGTGTTCCCTGCCGACGCGCATTATGTTCTCCAGCGACTGAAGCCGGGGCGGACGGTAGAGGCTGGTGATGGCGCTCTGCGTCGCGCTGTACAATCCGCACAATTCCCAGCTGCCCAGATGCGGCGCCGCGAGGATCACGCCGCGGTTTTGCGCCACGGCCTCGTCCATGGTCGCTTGTCCGGTCCTTTGTTTAACCAACGCGTCGATGCGATCCGCGCCCGCACGCCACAGATAAGGCGCCTCGGCTAAGGATTTGCCCGTCTCGATGAGGCTTGCGCGCGCGATGCGCCTTCGCCAGTCAGGAGTCCGCTCAGGAAAACACAGCGCAAGATTGATATCGGTAACGCGCCGCATGCGCGTGGGCATGATATAGATACATAAACCTGCTATCGCGCCAAGACCGTGCGCTATGCGTAACGGCAACAGCGACAACAACTTGAGTAGCGACGGGATTAACAGCTTGTGCATCACGACGAAGGCGCAAGCGCCATCGACGCCGGTGATATTGATCCTCAGCCGGCATCCGCCAGTCGAGCTCGCAGGGGCGCATCTTTGGTGTTTTCCAGGCCTATGGCCATCAGCGGCTTGAGCGTCGACAGCAGGCTTTTGAACAGGCGCGGATTGGCTTGTTCCTGGGTGGCGAGCAGCGACTTCATGTGCATGCGCTGCATGGGCATGCCGAAGCAGGCCGGACAGTTTTCCGGAATGACGGGCAGCCGCCATTCCTGCGCGAACGCCGCCGTCTGGCGTTCGCGTGCGTACACCAGCGGGCGGATCACGCGCAGATCGCCGGCGTCGACGCGATAATGCGCCTTCATGGTCTTAAGCCGGCCGCCGTGGAAGGCGGCGAGCATGAAGCTTTCCGCCAGATCGTCGAGATGCTGGCCCAGCGCCAGCACATTGTAGCCCTGCGCTCGCGCCACGCCGTACATCACCCCGCGCTTCATGCGCGAGCAAAACGCGCAGTAAGACGCGTTGTCCATGTGCTCGGTGGCAATCTTCAGGATCGGTTTGCGCTGGTAGTAATACGGCACCTCCAGCTGCTCCATGTAAGGAATGAGCGGGGACGGATCGTAGACTTCTGACTGCGGGTCCACCGTAACCGCACCGAGCTCGAAACGAATCGGCGCGCGCGTTTGCAAGCGCAATAACAGATGCAACAGGCTCAAAGAATCCTTGCCGCCGGACAATCCCAGCAGGATACGGTCGCCCGCGCGGATCATCTCGTAATCCGCGATCGCCTTGCCGGCGAGTCGCAACAGTGATTTTGGGGGCCTTGCCGGGGGGATTGTTGACATCGTTGATTCTCAAGCCAGGATTTTGCAGCAATTTATCCCAGATCGAGCGAAGTTTGTAAACCGCAGGCGCACGGTTATCATATTTGTCGGGCCATCGCAGAGTGCGCGCGGGTGCGTCGTAACAAAGACCTGAAATCGGCGTCGGACCGTCGCTTCAGCAGGCGCGCGCCCGATCAAACCGGTTGAGAATAATAAGGTGCTATCGCTTCATACCAACACAAAGCCTTACCGGCAGTTCAGGCTTCCCGTCGAGGCGCCCCACGAGCTATACGTGGAAGAATGCGGGCGCCCGGATGGCCTGCCAGCCGTTTTTCTGCATGGCGGCCCGGGCGCCGGCTGCGAACCTTATCATCGCGGGTTTTTCAATCCCGAACGCTACCGCGTGGTGCTGTTCGATCAGCGGGGCGGCGGTCGCTCCAATCCTCATGCCGCGCTGGAAGGAAACAGCACGCCGCAATTGATAGCGGATATCGAGCGTCTTCGCCAGCATCTGGGCATCGACCGCTGGATCGTATTTGGCGGCTCGTGGGGCTCGACCTTGGGGCTGGCTTACGCGCAGGCGCACCCGGACAGGGTGCAGGGGCTGATATTGCGGGGCATATTCCTGTGCCGCAAACGCGATATTGACTGGTTCTATCAGGATGGCGCCAGCCGCATATTGCCGGATTACTGGCAGGATTTCCTCGAACCGATACCATCCGTGGAGCGCGGCAGCCTGATGTACGCGTACTACCGGCGCCTGACCGGCGACGATGAGGTGCAGCGCATGGCGGCCGCCAAGGCGTGGTCAATCTGGGAAGGGCGCGCGGCGACGTTGCGCGCCGACGCGGACGTGGTGGGACACTTCGCCGATCCCCATGTGGCACTGAGTCTGGCGCGCATCGAATGCCACTATTTCGTCAACAACTGCTTTATGAGACCCAATCAGCTGCTGGACGAGGCGCACCGACTGCGGGATATCCCGGGCGTCATCGTGCACGGCCGCTACGACGTAGTGTGCCCGCTGGAGCAGGCGCTTGAACTGCATCACGTGTGGCCGGGCGCCGCGCTGAACATCGTACCCGATGCCGGCCATTCCGCTACCGAGCCGGGAACGGTCGATGCTTTGGTGCGCGCAACCGATGCGATGGCCGATCGCTTCGCGTGATCGGGCTTCTGCAACGCGTGGCGCAGGCCCGGATTGAAATCAACGATGTCTCGGTCGCGGCGATCGCGCGGGGTTTGCTGGTGATGGTGGCGGTCGAGCGTGGCGACGATACCCAGTGCGCCGACCGTCTGCTGGACCGCATTCTGGCCTACCGCGTATTCGCGGATATCGAGGGGCGCATGAATCTCAGCCTGTCAGACACGGGCGGCGGGCTGCTGCTGGTTCCACAGTTCACCCTGGCGGCCGATACGCGCAAGGGCGCACGGCCCGGCTTTGCCGCCGCCGCGCCGCCGGAACACGGCGCGGCGCTGTTCGATTATCTCGCACGCCGCGCTCGCGGGCGACACGCTGTGGTCGAAACCGGTTGCTTCGGCGCGCACATGCAGGTTCATCTGGTCAATGACGGGCCGGTCACGTTCTGGCTGCGGACCGCGCCGGCTGCGCGCTGATGCGCCCGGTGTTAAAACCGCGCGCCACGATGTATTCTTTGCGCTCAGCAGGTTACCTTACGCTCGCATGACCCAGCGCACCGCGTCGGTTGAACGCAATACCACGGAAACCCGGATCAGGGTCGCTTTAGACCTGCAAGGCGCCGGCCGTTCCCAGTTGCGTATTGGTGTGCCTTTCTTTGAGCACATGCTCGATCAGGTGGCGCGTCACGGCCTGTTCGATCTGGATATTCAGGCCGATGGTGATCTGCACATCGACGCGCACCACACGGTGGAAGACGTGGGCATAACATTGGGACAGGCTTTCCGCCAGGCGCTGGGCGACGGGCAGGGCATTTGCCGCTACGGCCACGCTTATGTGCCGCTGGATGAAGCGTTATCGCGGGTCGTCATCGACTTTTCCGGGCGCCCGGGTCTGGAATACAACGTTGTTTACCCGCGCGCCCGCATCGGTGATTTCGATGTCGATCTGGTGCAGGAATTCTTCCACGGCTTCGTCAATCACGCGCAGGCCACGCTGCACATCGACAACTTGCGCGGCGTCAACGCACACCATATCTGCGAAACCGTATTCAAGGCGTTTGGGCGCGCGTTGCGCATGGCCGCAGACCTGGACCCGCGCATGGCGGACGCCATTCCTTCGACCAAAGGCAGCCTCTAGAACGACGGACTTCCGCGCATACCGCAGTTTCCCACAGTTCGGTAATTCCATCCATGAGCTTCATCGCAGTCATAGACTACGGCATGGGCAACCTGCGCTCCGTGGTCAAGGCGCTGGAATATGTCACCGAAAGGCGCGCTCAGGTCAAGGTGACAAGCGATCCGGCCGCGGTGAAAGCGTCGGAGCGGATCGTCTTTCCCGGACAGGGCGCTGCCGGTAACTGCATGCATGCGCTCAGGCGTAACGGTCTGGATGAGGCGTTACACGAGGCGGCGGGCTCAAAGCCATTGCTGGGACTATGTATGGGCATGCAAGCGTTGCTCGACTTCAGTGCTGAGAACGGCGGTACCGAATGTTTAGGTCTGCTGCCCGGGCGGGTCTCGTACTTCGGTGATGCGTTCGCTTCGACTGACTTCGCGCCGCGGCTGAAGGTGCCGCATATGGGCTGGAATCAGGTCGCGCAAACACAACCCCACGCGCTATGGCGGGGGATCGCGGACAACAGCCGCTTCTATTTTGTGCACAGCTATTATGTCGTGCCGCAGAGCGCCGCGCTGACCGTCGGCGTCACCGAATACGGCGTGTCATTTGCGTCGGTTATCGCGCGCGGCAATGTATTCGCGATGCAGTGCCATCCCGAAAAAAGCGCCGCGGCGGGCTTGTCCCTGCTGGCCAATTTCGTGCGCTGGGACGGTGCGGCATGAGCGATTGACACCGCTGGAATTGGCTGTTTACATCGCTTTGGTTTAGGGTAACCACGCTTGTAGCTAAGGTGTTATCGATTGGGGGCTTAGATGCTTTTGATCCCGGCCATAGATGTTAAGGGCGGAAAATGCGTGCGCTTGAGGCAGGGCCGCATGAACGAGGTGACCGAATTTTCAGACGATCCGGTATCGGTCGCGACGCGCTGGGTCGAAGCGGGCGCAAGACGCCTGCACATCGTGGATCTGGACGGCGCGGCGGCCGGTAGCCCGGTGAACGCGGATCTGGTGCAGCGCATCGCAAGGGAAACTCCAGACGTTCCAATTCAAATCGGCGGCGGCATTCGCGACGAGGACACCGTGCAGGCGTATCTGGATGCGGGGGTGCAATACGTTATCATCGGCACCAAGGCGGTCAGCGCGCCGCATTTCGTCAACGATTTATGCCTGGAATTCCCCGGCCACATCATCGTCGGGCTGGACGCCAAAGACGGCAAGGTCGCGATCAACGGCTGGTCCAAGCTTTCCCATCACGACGTGGTCGATATCGCGCAGCGTTTCGAGCAGGACGGCGTGGCCGCTATCGTCTACACGGATATCAGCCGCGACGGCATGATGTCCGGCGTCAACCTTGAGGGTACGGTCAAGCTCGCGAGCTCGGTGCACATTCCGATCATTGCGTCCGGCGGCGTCACCAGCCTGGATGATGTCAAGGCATTGTGCGAAGTCGCCGACGAGGGTATCGCCGGGCTGATCATCGGCCGCGCGCTGTATGAAGGCGCCATCGAGTTCACGTCCGCACAAGCGCTGGCCGACAGGCTGTGCGCTGAATAGACGATGGCGTTAGCGAAGCGCATCATCCCCTGTCTTGATGTGGACCACGGCCGCGTCGTCAAGGGGGTGCGCTTCATTGACATTCGCGACGCCGGCGACCCGGTGGAGATCGCGCAGCGCTATGACGCCGCCGGCGCGGATGAACTGGCGTTTCTTGATATTACGGCCAGTTCCGATCAGCGGGCCACCATGGCCCATGTGGTCGAGCAGGTGGCGTCGCAGGTATTCATTCCGCTTACCGTCGGCGGTGGCGTGCGCAGCCTTGCAGATATCAGGCGGCTGCTGAATGCCGGTGCGGATAAGGTCAGCATCAACACGGCTGCGGTCAGCAATGAAACAATGGTGCAACAGGCGGCCGACACGGTCGGGTCGCAGTGTATCGTGGTCGCGATCGACGCCAAGCGCGCTAATGCTGCGGGTGAGCCCGATCGATGGGAGGTGTATACCCACGGCGGCCGCAGGGCGACCGGTCTGGACGCGGTCGCATGGGCGCAGCGCATGGAGCGCTATGGGGCTGGCGAGATCTTGCTCACCAGCATGGACAGGGACGGCACCAGGAGCGGTTTCGATCTTGAGCTTACACGCGCGGTCTCGGACGCGGTGCGCGTGCCGGTCATCGCTTCAGGCGGTGTGGGTAATCTCGATCATCTGGTCGACGGCGTGTTGCTCGGTGGCGCGGACGCCGTGCTGGCGGCCAGTATCTTCCACTTCGGCGAGTACACAATTGCCGAGGCGAAACAGCGCATGGCCCAGCGCGGCATCGAAATGCGGCAATAATGCCGCGCGCAGAACGTAACGATCGGCGATTCAGTTTATCCCTTGAAATCCCGGTTTGTGCGGCGTAAAGACCGCCGCGTTGCCGCCGTTTACTTGTTGACTCCAGCGGCTGTGGTAAGCTAACGGACATGAAACGAGGTGTGCCCTTGACTGATCAATGGCTCGATGAAATACGCTGGGACGCGGACGGTCTGGTGCCGGTGATCGCGCAGTCGGCGGCTGACGGCAGGGTGCTGATGCTGGCCTGGATGAATCGCGAGGCAGTGGCGCAAACCGTTGAATGCGGTCAGGCTGTTTACTGGTCGCGCTCCCGCCGGCGCCTTTGGCGCAAAGGTGAAAGCTCCGGGCATGTTCAGGTCGTGAAGGATATCAGACTGGACTGCGATCGGGATGCGCTGCTGCTGCGGGTCGAACAAGCGGGCGACATCGCTTGTCATACTGGCAGGGCGAGCTGTTTTTTCCGTCGGTTGCATGAGCGCCGCTGGATTAGCGTCGAACCTGTGATCGAAGACCCGCGGTCGATTTATGCATGAGGCAGACGTTCTGGCGCGGCTGAGCACCGCATTGGAAGACCGCAAACACGCGGACCCGAAGCACTCATACGTTGCCAGTCTTTATGCGCAGGGCCTGGACGCCATTCTCAGGAAGCTTGGCGAGGAGGCGACCGAAACGGTGCTGGCGGCAAAAAATGGTGCGCGGCAAGACATTATTCACGAAACCGCCGATTTGTGGTTTCACTGCCTGGTGATGCTGGCTTACAGCGGGATCAGCACACGCGCGGTGCTGGCTGAGCTGGACAGGCGTTTTGGGTTGTCAGGGCTCGAAGAAAAGTCGCGTCGGGAAAATATCGGGACGTGACGGATTCAGAGTGTTGACCTTAACTGGAGTACGGCCATGGGTATCAGTATCTGGCAACTGTTGATTATTCTGCTTATCGTCGCGCTGCTGTTCGGAACCAGGAAATTGCGCAACATCGGTAGCGATTTGGGCGGGGCAATAAAAAGCTTCAAAAATGCAATGGGCAGTGGCGAGGATAATTCTGACAAAGCCGAGAAGAATAAGATTGGCGATCAGAGCAGCGCCCAAAGCGGCCGCGTTTACGACGCCAAATTCGAGGAGAAGGACAAAGTTTGAGCGGCAACAATCGGCGCGGTCATCGCCCAACGCGATGCGTCTGACCATTCACGATGCGCGACCATGTTCGATATCGGTTTTTGGGAGTTGGTGCTAATCGGCGTCGTTGCGCTGCTGGTGGTGGGTCCTGAGCGGCTGCCCGGCCTGGCGCGGCAGGCGGGTACTTGGCTTGGCAAGGCGAAACGCTTCGCCAGCAATGTGCGGGCGGATATCGAGCGTGAGTTCGAGGCGGACGAGCTCAAGCGTATGCTGAACGAACAGCAGCGTGAGATAAGCCAACTGAAAGGCATGATCTCCGATACGCAGGCGGAGGTGCAGGCGGAACTGCGCGAGACTGAGGGCATGGTCAAGTCGATGCAAGAGCCGGCTGGGGAAAATACGGAAGGTCCAGGGCGCCCTGCTGCGGCGCTCAACAGCCGCAGCGCGGATACAGAACCGCCGCCGCAGCCCGATAAAGCGACGCCGGAGAATGGCGCAAAACGACGCCCGCGGGTCTGAGCCGCAAAAAGAAGAGTCGTTTATTTCCCACCTGGTCGAGTTGCGCGACCGGTTAATCCGGATCCTGCTCGGCGTACTGGCCATCTTTCTGTGCCTGTTTCCGTTCGCCAATCCGATCTACAGCTTTCTGGCGGGGCCTCTGACGCGCAACCTGCCGGCGGGCAGTTCGATGATCGCGATTGACGTCGCGTCCCCGTTTTTGATCCCCTTCAAGCTTGTACTGTTGCTCTCGATCGTCATCGCAGTGCCGTGGATCCTTTACCAGACGTGGGCGTTTGTCGCGCCCGGGCTCTATCATAACGAGCGTCGCCTGGTGTTTCCCATACTGATCTCCGGCACCTGTCTGTTTTATGCCGGGATGGCATTCGCCTACTACGTGATGTTTCCGCTGGCGCTTGGTTTCTTGACCGGACAAGCGCCGCAGGGCGTCGAGGTCATGACGGACATCGCACGCTATCTTGACTTTGTCATTATTATTTTTCTGGCGTTCGGCATTGCCTTTCAGGTACCCGTCGTCACGATAGTGCTCGTCATGCTTGAAATCGTAACGCCGCAGGACCTGGCCGCCAAACGCCCTTACGTCATCGTGGGGGCGTTCGTCATCGGTATGGTTTTAACGCCGCCGGACGTGATCTCGCAGACGTTGCTCGCCGTGCCGATGTGCATCCTGTTCGAAGTGGGCCTGATATTGTCCAGGCTAATGCTACGCAGAAAGCATCAACATCAGGAAGCGGACTGATTTAAGGGGCGCAATAATGATTGTGTCTGCTATCCAAAGCGATGTCTGATAGCGATAAAGACACGCTATCCGCCTTGAGCGGGTATGACTTCGGCAGCGGCTGTATCCGCCTTAAAAATGTCGCGGTAGCCGGCATACAGCGCGGCTGAGGTAACCGGTGCCAGCACCAGGAAGCCCAAAAAAAACGGCATGGCGGCGATCACCGCCAGAACGAAATAGACGATTAAAAAGACCGCCAGCGGGACGACGTTCTTCAGCGACGCGTTAATGCTGCTCTTAACGGCAGCGACAGGCGCGATGCCGTCGAACAACACCAGCGGCACCGCGAATGCCAGCGCCGCGAATGTCACCAGCCCAAACACCAGCGCGATCAGAAACATCAGCGCCATGCCGATGCCCATCGCGCCCACCGCCACGGCCGTATCGCTCATTTCGCCGCCGTTCCCGCCAAAAATGCTCACCCCTACCGAGCCACCTACCACGATGACGGCCGCGATGCTGAGCAAAATCGATAAGCCAAGCAGAATTGCGCCCAGGATAAGCATGGGGACACGACTATGCTCGTCGGTCAAAGGCATGAAAAGATGAGCAATTTCAACGGGCCGGCCTTCCGCCGCCTGTTTGGCGCCGTACATCAGACCTCCGGTCAACGCCGGAAAAATTAGTGATAAAACAAGCGGGCCTACCAACGGGATAATTTGCAGGATCAGCATCATGACGGCGATGAGCAGCATCATTACCACCCATATGCCAGGCTTGGCCATAAATGTTCGCCAGCCAAAGCCGTACCAGCTCACCGCCCTGCCGGCGTCTACGCTTTGCGACTGCATCAAAATTCTTCTCCCATATGCTGTCGAAGTGTCGCGTGAAAATTAAATGTATTGTGAACAAGTCTAGCCGATCAAGGATCGTCTGGAGCGACTTGCCGACCGTCGCTTGCTAAAATCCGCTCGCAAATTAATGCAGAGCCGTTATTAGAGCCGAACTATGTCAGTACAACAAGGATTTCCTTTGCGCCGCCGAACGATGTTGCTCATTCTGGACGGGTTCGGCGTCAATCCCAGCAAACGCAACAACGCGGTGCTGGAGGCGCATACACCGCGGCTTGACGAATACTTCGCGCGTTATCCGCACACGGTTTTGGACGCTTCCGGACCCGCGGTCGGGCTACCTCCGGGACAAATGGGCAATTCCGAAGTGGGGCACGTTACGCTGGGGTGCGGAAGCATATTGCGCCAGGACCTCGTGCGCATCGATCATGCCATCGAGGATGGCTATTTTTTTGACAATCATGCGTTCATCAACGCAATTCGCCAGACGCGCGAGACCGAGCGGCCCTTGCACCTGTTGGGCATGGTTTCCGATGGCGGTGTGCATTCCCATCTCCGGCATCTGCTGGCGTTGATCGAACTTTGCCGGCGTCGCCATGTGCGACCGGTCGTGCATATGATTACCGACGGCCGTGATACCGCGCCGCGCTGCGCGAAGAAATATCTGCCTGAACTCGAACAAAGGCTGAGTGAAGCGGGCGGTGCTCTTGCGACTATCATCGGGCGCTACTATGCCATGGACAGGGACAAGCGCTGGGAACGCACCGAAAAGGCCTGGCGGGCGCTGGTGGAGCTGGACGGCGATAAAGCGAACAGCGCAGCCAGTGCGATCGACAGGGCCTACAGCGATGGCAAGGGCGATGAATTCATCGTGCCCACGATACTTCCTGACGCGGAACGCATAGTGCCCGGCGACAGCGTCATCTTCTTCAATTTCCGCAACGACCGGCCCCGGCAGTTGACAAAGGCGCTCACGGCGCGAAACTTTGACGAATTTGATCGGGGCGGATTTCGTCCGGTCAACGTGACGACCTTGACGGAATACGACGCTCACTACCCTTGCCCCGTGGCGTTCTTGCCGGAGCGGCCAGGCGTTACCCTTGGACAGATAGTGAGCGAGGCCGGACTTAAGCAACTGCACTGCGCGGAAACCGAGAAATATCCGCATGTCACATTTTTTATCAACGGTGGTCGTGAAGCGCCATTTGAAGGTGAAAAACGCATCATGGTGCCGTCACCCAAGGTGGCAACCTATGATTTGCAGCCGGAAATGAGCGCCGAGCGGGTGGCCGATGAGATGATCGACGCGCTGCGCGATGAAAGCTATGCGCTGTATATTGTCAATTTTGCCAATGGCGACATGGTGGGTCACACCGCCATGCGAGAGGCGATCATCACCGCGGTGGAGGTGCTCGACGAGCAGGCGGGCAGGGTGCTGGATGCGGCGATCGCCAACGACGTCACCGTTGTGCTGACAGCCGATCACGGTAACTGCGACGAGATGATCGATCCCGTGTCCGGTCAGCCGCATACGCAGCACAGCCTATACCCCGTACCCTGTCTGATAATTGATAAGTCGAACTGGCGTCTGGCCACCGGTGCGGGTTTAAGCAGCGTCGCGCCGACAGTGCTTCAGCTGCTCGGATTGGCTCAGCCATCGATGATGAAAGGGAAATCGCTATTGCTGGAAGAGTTTGAACGAACGAACGGCGGATCTGTCAATTAAACTAGCGGTCGTTCTCTGTTCAGAACGGCAGCGACGTATAGAATCCACACAGTATGGATTGGTGGAATCCAGTGAAATTAGGACGACGAGCTATGGAAAAGCCACAACACACGCAGCCGGAAAAACGCGTCTATTTTGTTATGAATAACACCAGCGGCGTCTGGATAAAAATCAGCGACGAGTACTCTCGTCTTACGGACGCCATGCGCGCGCTGGAGCGATTGATATTGTCTTACCCATTTGCGCGGCTCGGTGGGATGACGCTGCGCTAAGGCCTGCGCCTGGGGAACGCGAGGCGCCGCGGGGGTCCTGCCCGCTCAAGAACTTTGCGCTTGGTGAGCGGAAAAAGATCTTTGCGCGAGGGCGCCGATGGCGCCCCGATGCATGGTGGGCCCGCCAGGACTCGAACCTGGGACCAAAGGATTATGAGTCCTCTGCTCTAACCGACTGAGCTACAGGCCCAAAAAATTTAACTGCAACAGTTCTTCATCTGTTCAAAGGCAACTACAGCCAGTTATGGACATCGCCGTGGTTGCCCAACCCGCGCTTCAACGCCGCGCGCGGTCCGCGGGAAAGAACGGTGTCAGTTACTCCAAATCAAGGAAGCTGCGCAGCTGTTCGGAGCGGCTCGGATGCCGCAATTTACGCAGCGCTTTGGCCTCAATCTGGCGAATCCGCTCGCGGGTGACATCAAACTGTTTGCCGACCTCCTCCAGGGTATGATCGGTATTCATATCGATACCGAAGCGCATGCGCAACACTTTCGCCTCGCGCGGCGTCAGCGAAGAGAGCACTTCTCGCGTTGTCTCACCCAGCCCCTCGTTGGTGGCGGAGTCGATCGGCGAAACGATGTTGGAATCTTCGATGAAATCGCCAAGATGCGAATCTTCGTCATCGCCGATCGGGGTTTCCATCGATATCGGTTCCTTGGCAATCTTGAGAACTTTGCGCACTTTGTCTTCGGGCATTTCCATCCGCAACGCAAGTTCTTCCGGTGTGGCTTCACGCCCCATCTCTTGCAGCATTTGCCGTGAAATGCGATTGAGTTTGTTAATGGTCTCGATCATATGTACCGGAATGCGGATGGTGCGGGCCTGATCCGCGATCGAACGCGTGATGGCTTGGCGTATCCACCAGGTTGCGTAGGTAGAGAATTTATATCCGCGCCGGTATTCGAATTTGTCCACTGCCTTCATCAGGCCAATGTTGCCTTCCTGGATCAGGTCCAGAAACTGGAGCCCGCGGTTGGTGTATTTTTTGGCGATCGAAATCACCAGGCGCAGGTTGGCCTCGACCATCTCCTTCTTTGCGCGACGAGCCTTGGCCTCACCGATTGACATGCGCCGGTTGATGTCCTTGATATCGACGATGGCCAGCCCGGCGTGTTGCTCGACAGCAAGCAATTTTTTCTGCGCGCGCAATATATCGTCTTCGTGCGACGCCAGCACGGTAGCATGTTTGGCTTTCGCGTTGAGGATTCCCTTGAGCCAGTCAAGATTCGTCTCATTGTTCGGGAAGCTGTCGATAAACTCCCGGCGTGGCATGCGCGCCTCGTTCACGCAAAGATGCATGATCTGCCGCTCGTAGCCCCGAATACGATCGATGGTAGTGCGCAGTGTCTGCGTCAGTTGATCGATCAGCCTCGGCACCAGTTTGAGCTGCATGAAATGCTGGGCCACCGCCTTGCGTGCCTGCGCGTGTTTTTTTGCATTCTTCCGGACGCTGGCGCTATTGGCCTTCGCGTGCAGCTTGCGCAGCTGGTCAAAGCGATTGCGAACTTCCTCCACATCAAGCCCGGTATCAATCTCGCTCGGAGTATCCGCATCGGTGTCTTCATTCTCGGCATCGTCTTGCTCAAGGGCCGGCACATTGTTGGACACGTTCGACCGAGTATTCGTATCCGCATCGGTATCAGCAAACCCGGCAATGACATCGCCAAAGCGCCGCTCCCCGGCTTCAGCCAGCTCGTACTCGGCCAGCAACGCGTCGATAGCCGGCGGGAACTGAGCGAGCGCAAACAGCACCTGCCCCAATCCTTCTTCGATGCGCTTGGCGATCTGAATCTCGCCCTCCCGGGTCAGCAGGCTGACGGTGCCCATTTCGCGCATATACATGCGCACCGGGTCGGTGGTGCGACCAAATTCGCCGTCGACCGTGGCTAGCGCGGCCGCGGCCTCTTCGGCCGCATCGTCGTCGGTGTCGACGCCATTGTCGGCCAGGATCAGGCTATCGGTATCCGGCGCCTGTTCGTGCACCGCAATACCCATATCGTTGATCATGCTGATAATGTCTTCGATCTGATCCGGCTCGACGATGCCATCAGGCAAATGGTCGTTGACCTCGGCGTAGGTCAAAAAGCTTTGCTCTTTGCCTTTCGCGATCAAATCCTTCAGTTTAGATTGCTGGTCTTGATCCATATCGAATACTCAAGTAGTGCTGCGAATGGTGACGCAATGCAGCCAAACCTATTATTTTAGCAGAAAAGTTCTGGCTTCTTGTTCACGCCATTCAATGTGCAGCCTTGCGCCT
>JBOIDC010000012.1:0-60323 GCA_050740315.1 Gammaproteobacteria bacterium
CGCGTTGATAACGAACAGGAGAATGAACGAGACGACCAGCATCACCATGCCCAGCGCGGCGGCGCCGGCATAATCGTATTGCTCCAGCTTGGTGATGATGAGCAACGGTGTGATCTCGGTCCGGTATGGCATGTTGCCGGAGATGAATACCACCGAACCGTACTCGCCGATGGCGCGCGCGAACGCCAGCGCAAAACCCGTAAGCAGTGCCGGCCATAGCGCCGGCATCAGGATTCGACGGAACGTATGCCAGCGGTTCGCGCCCAGACTGGCCGCGGCCTCCTCGAGTTCCTTCTCCACGTCTTGCAGCACCGGCTGCACCGTACGCACCACGAAGGGCAGGCCGATAAACGTGAGCGCGACGATGACGCCCAGTTCGGTGTAGGCGACCCGGATGCCTGACGGCTCCAGCCATTGTCCGATCCAGCCGTTGTACGCGTACAGCGAGGTCAGACTGATGCCGGCCACCGCAGTGGGCAGCGCGAAGGGCAGATCAACCAGGGCGTCGACGACTTTCCTGCCCGGAAACGTGTAGCGTACCAGCACCCAGGCCGTGAGCAGCCCGAATACGAGGTTGATGACGGCGCCGACCAGTGACGCGCCGAACGTGATGCGGTAGGACGCAATCGAGCGTGGATCCGTCGCCACCGCCCACACATCCGCCAGCGACAGATCGAGCGCCTTCAGCACGAGCGCCGCGAGCGGGATCAGGACCAGCAGGGTCATGTACATCAGGGTAAAACCCATTGTCAGGCCGAAGCCGGGCAGCACACTTTCACGCTTGAAGAAACGGGGTTTCCGCAAGCGTGCGCTGGACGATGAAGGCTCAGTTCGCATAAGCACCTCTAGATGGAAACGGGATACCACACGGGCCGTCGCGCCAGATGCTCGGCAAGCTCGATGGCCTGTTGCTGAATCTCGTAAGCGGCGGTGGTTTCCCACAGTTCTCCGGCGCGCAGGCTGCCGAGCGCGAACAACGAGGACCATGTCCAGCCACCGGCCGATTGCAGGCGCCCGAGCTCGTCGGTACGCAGACCGAGCCCCGCGATACCCGGCCGCGCGACGCCGGTGCGCAGCAGATTGCGTAACAGCGGCGAGTCGCTGCGGCGTGGGTCGAGCTCGAAACCCAGGCTGCTGATCACGCGCTGTACCTGTACCGTGCGCACCGAATTGCCACTGCCGGCTTGTCGCAGCGATATCTCCAGCGCGTCACTGGTCGCACGGACCTCGCCGACCCGGCCTCTGTGAATGATCAGCCTTCCGCTCTGCTTAAACGCCTGGAGCTGCAACGCGATCTCGGGCGCGATGCGATGGCGATGCGAATCCCAGTAGGCACGCGCATGGCGCAGAAAGCGCTGCCGCTCGGTTAAGGTCAGTCCGCGCCACAGGGCCTGAGCCTGATGGCGCGCCGCGTCCATGCGCCACTGCCACGGCCGG
Organism: Gammaproteobacteria bacterium; assembly: GCA_050740315.1. Lineage (GTDB taxonomy): Bacteria > Pseudomonadota > Gammaproteobacteria > JACCYU01 > JACCYU01 > JACCYU01. Next base: position 1,438 of record JBOIDC010000012.1, read on the forward strand.
CCCATCCGCTTGGCTTCTTCCACGCCCTCGCGCAGCTCGCGCACCAGCGCGCGCAGGCCGACGCCGGTCAGCGGTTCGGCGCGCCCGTGATTATCGCTGTGCGCCTGCGGCAACAGGCCGTGGCGGGAAACCGCATGGATTTTCCCCCGATGACGCTGGCGCTCCAGGGTTAACAAGGCGTCGACCATCGAAAGACCCGTACCGACGATGAGCACATCGAGCTGGGGTTGTAACGGCCTGCTCGGCAAGTCCCAGGCGTGCAGGACGCGCGTGTCGGGCGAGCGTAATCGCCGAACCAGCCGCGCGGGGTGAAACAGTTCTCGCCCACCCCAGGAGCGGGGTCCTTGGTCTCGGCGCGCGCCTGCGCCCAGCGCGTGTAGTGCTGCTCGTCGTCGGGACGCAGGCTCATGTGTTTCGCGCGCGTGTTGAGCAGGTGGCAGCTCAGCCGTGTGTCATATGCGACGCCGCGGCCCAGCCGCACCCGCGGTTCGACGATCGCCAGCCGGGGCGGCACCGGCGATTGACGCAGCAGGTGAATCGCGGCGGCTACGCCGGCGTAGCCGCCGCCGATGATAATCACGTCGTATTTCGGCGCGCGAGCGGCATGGCGGCTACGGTCGGCGTCAGGTATGGCGATCGTGATGTTTTCCATGTTGAATATGTCCTTGCAGGTTAAAACGCGGGCGAGATATCAGAAGGGAAGCGGTGCGTTTTCCAGCCTGCGGCAGACGGACGCCTTGCAACGGCTGAGGCCGGCGAGCCTCGAAGACAGCGCCCGCAAGAGCGCCGGACGCGCCTCCTGCGCCAGGTTGTCGAGCTGATAAGGATCGCGCTGCAAGTCGTACAACTCGCGCTCCCGGTGGCCGGCGTATTCCACGTAGGCCCAGCGATGCGTGCGCAGCGCCTTGAAGCGGATCTTGCCGGCGCGCTCGGCTTGCTCGAGACCCTGGTATTGCAGCCGTCCCACCATAAAAGCGCGCCGCCATGGCTGCTCCGGATCGCGCAGCAGCGGCAGGAACGAACGCCCGTCCACGAAGTCGGGCGGCTTGGCGCCGGCGATCTGCGCCAGGGTCGGGGCGAGATCGGTGTTGAGCACCATCGGTTCGATCCGCGCGCCCGGGGGCACACGAGGACCGCGCACGATCAGCGGCACGCGGATGTCCTCCTCGTAGGCCGTGTCCTTACCCGGCAGCAGCCGGTGCTCGCCCATGCGGAAACCGTTGTCGGAGGTGTAGACGATATAGGTGTTGTCGAGCTGACCTGTCGCTTTAAGCGTCTCGATCAGGGCTTCGACCAAGTCGTCGGTGGCCTGTAACGATCGCAGGCGACGTTGGTACAGCGTCTCGATAGTCGTCACCTGACCCGCGCTCAACAGCGCGCGCTCGCGAACGTATGGGGGTTTTTCAGTGATGTCGGTCTCGTTGAACGAGGGTGGACGCGGCAGCTTCGCGTCGGTAAAGAGATTCGCGTGACGCGGCGCCCACGTGGCGGGCGTGTGCGGTGTAAACGGCGAGATGTAGAGGAAGAACGGCTGTCCCACCCGATCCGCCCGTCGGATGACACCCGCGGCTTTGCGTACGTCGGTCAAGTAGTCCTTCGGGTCATCGCCATAGGCGACCAGCGCGCCGTTTTCGTTGAGCGTGTAGTTGTAGTTACGAAACCCGTTGCCGCTGCCGTACCACTCATCCCAGCCGGGCAGGACCCCGTGCGAATCGGCGCGGTAACCGTTCATGAACTTGCCAAAATACGCAGTGCGGTAACCGGCCCCCTGCAACCAGGTCGCGACGTTGGACTGCTCGAGACCCAAAGCCCGGAACCGCTCGAAACCGCCCTCGGGCGGCGCGTTGCCCTGGATCTTCGTGTTGTGCGGATACTGACCGCGCAGGATGGAGGTCCGCGAAGGGCAGCACAGCGACGCGGTGACGAAGTAGTTGTCGAACACCGCGCCGTGCGCGTGGAGCAGCGCCTTTGTCTTGGGCATGAAGGCGTGGCTCTTGAGATCCTCGTCGTCGGACAGAATGAAAACGACGTTCGGCTGGCTTTTGGCGTGGCTGTCCAGGCTCATCAGCAACCCGAACACGACGCATGTCGCCATCAGCAGCCGGCTCGCGGTGAGTCCGAAATTATGCAGCATGTTTGGCCCTCCTGTGCCTTACAGAAATCGCACGTCCGTCGCGCTGTAGCTTCTTTCCTGGGATGCGCCCAGACCCATCGAAAACAACGTGCGATCGATCCAGCGCCGGTTCGAGAGCCACAGACCCTCGAACTCGACGCCATGGTGACGGTTGACGATAACGATGCTGCGCTGGACATGATCCAGCAGCACCAGCTCGTTATCTTTCGGCAGCGCGCCTTCCAGCAAAGCGCGAAACGCCGGATCGCCGAACAATCCGTGCCAGTGCTTGGTGAGCGGCCGCAATACGTCATGCGCGAGATGCCAGCTGTCGGACTGGCCCGGCACCCGCGCTCGCAGGTGCAAGGTGCCGTTATGCATGAGATAAAGTCCGTTGCTGACCTCAAACGGATGCACGTTGCTGGCATCCGAACTGCCACGCGTGCGTTGACGCAGATGTAGCACGTATTTCGCGCCACGCAGTTCGCGCTCCACGGCCAGCAGCTGGTCCAGGTTGACATGTTCGTGCCGCCTCAGCCGCAAACGGCCCTCGTTGAACCCCATCAGGCCCCAGCCGTCCGGGTTTAACCTGGCGGCGGCGCGAAGCAGGTCTTCTCGAATCGCAAAAATGATCATGCACATAACCGGGATAAATCGTGGTTGCCGACCATCGATCTAAAGTTTTCCGACGAGCACCTCGGTGGCCTTGAAAAGGGCCACCGCTTCGTCGCCCACCCGTAAATCCACGTTACGGATGGAACTGGAGGTCACCACCGCCGTGATGATCCCGGCCTGGGTTTCCACTTCGACCTCGGATACCACCGGGCCGTCGTTGATGCGCACCACGGTGCCGCGGAACTGGTTACGTGTATTTACGGTAATAGTCATGATTAACGTCCTTCCTGGTAAATTTGATCGAATAAGCCGCCGTCGTCGAAGTGCTTGGCTTGCGCCTCGTCCCAGCCGCCGAAGTCCTGGATGGTGACCAGCGGAATCTCCTTGAACTGATCCTGGTACTGGGCGGCAACCTGCGGGTCGCGCGGACGGTAATAGTGCTTGCCCGCGATCTCCTGGCCTTCTTTGGTATACAAGTATTTGAGATACGCGGTGGCCACCTCGCGCGTGCCGTGGTCATCTACCACATCGTCGACCACCGTTACCGGTGGCTCGGCGAGAATGGAGAGAGACGGATATACGATCTGAAACTCCTCCGGGCCGAGCTCCTCCACGGCGAGAAACGCCTCGTTCTCCCAAGACAAGAACACGTCGCCGATGCCGCGCTGTACAAACGTGGTGGTGCTGCCGCGTGCGCCGGAATCCAGCACCGGCACGTTCTGGAAGAGCTTGGTTACGAACTCCCGCGCCTTCGCTTCCGAGCCGTATTCCTCTTGCGCCCAAGCCCAAGCCGCGAGATAGTTCCAGCGCGCACCGCCAGAGGTCTTGGGATTTGGCGTGATGACGCTGACGCCGGGCTTGACGATATCGCCCCAGTCCTTAATGCCCTTGGGATTGCCCTTGCGCACGAGGAACACGATGGTCGAGGTGTAAGGCGAGCTGTTGTGGGGAAGACGTTTCTGCCAGTCGGCCGGGATCAGCTCGGCTTCCGTGTTCAGCGCGTCGATGTCTCCGGCCAATGCCAAGGTCACGACGTCGGCCTCCAGCCCATCGATCACAGCACGCGCCTGGCTGCCCGAGCCGCCGTGCGACTGATTGATCCTGACCGTGTCGCCGGTCTTCTCATGGTAGTACTTGGCGAAGGCGGCGTTGAACTCGGTGTAGAGTTCGCGCGTGGGGTCGTACGATACGTTAAGCAGCTCATACTCCTCGGCTGAGGCGAGCGGTGCCGCGCCGATGATGGCGGTTGCCGTCATCGCCGCGATTAGGTGTCGAATACTAAGTTTCATGGTGTGATTACTCTCGTGATGTAAAGGGCTTAGAAACTCACCTGCAGGCGCGACAGGGCAGCTTTTTCCTTCGGGAAGTCACCCGCGCCGCCGAAGCCGTCAAAGTCAGTCTGAAAGTAGGCTAGAGCGGCTTTCAAGTTCTTCGTGAGATACCAGTTCAGGCCCACGCCCCAAGTCTTGGCCTCGGAGATCGAGTCGGCCGGGTCGGCGAAGAGCGGGAAGGCGTCATCATCCAGATCAAGCCACGCGTAGCGCGCCGCCACTTCCCACGCACCCCACCCGCCGCCCCCAACGGGCTTGTACGGATCGATGCCCGCGTAGCTGGCGTCCTCGCCGGTAAGTACCCACACCGCCGTGCCGTCCGTGACGTCGAGCTCGGAGCGGATGTACTCCGCCAACACACCGAACGGTCCAGCGTAGTAATAGCCCTGTGGCGACCAGCGCAGTTGTTGCCCGTCGGCCGCCGTGGTCTCCGCGTATTCGAAGATGGTCTGTTGACCGGGGCTGCGATACCGCGGCAGGAAATCCCCTGCGTCGTCGCCCGCACCGCCTTCCTTGTCTCCAAAGCTACCAGCGATGCCGAAGCCCAAGCCCGTAATCGGCTCTGCAAACACGCGCGCTGAGTACTCGAAGTTGTCGTCGGGATTGGTCGCTGGCGAATCACGGCCGTCTGGCGTGCCGTTGGTAATGGCCACGGCATAGCTAAACGGGCTGTCGGGCTTGCCGTTGATGAGCCCTCCGGTGTATAGCTCTGCGCCGATGTCGCGGTTCGGCGCGAGTTCGGTGGGGATAGCCGCGCTCGATCATGTGCAGGTTGCTGGCGGACTGCAGACGCTCCAGGGCCCACCGGCGCCTTGAACTTGCCTTTTCGCAGGGTAGCGAAGGGGACCGCCTCAACGTCGACGTAGGCGTCAATCAAGGTGGCGTTGTCGCCGGCGAAATCCGGCATCAGCTTGAAGGAAACAAACTCGCCGACGGTGCCCTCCAAGGTCGGGCGCGCCCGGCGCACCAGGAAGGTGTCGCTGGATGTGTCTTCGTTATCGGCGTAAACGCGGGTATCGCCTTGGACCAGCGCCTTGAGTTTGAGCGTGAAGGCGCCATCGCCGGACTCGATCACGAAGCCGCTTTCGTCGGCCGACGCAGTCGTGTCCTCCTCCAATGCGTCGGCCTCTTCTTCTTCCTTGATCTCGAGTTGGCGCTCGAGGATGCGGACCTTCTGATCCAGCGCTTCGAGGTCTTGCTGAGTCGCTGGCGCCGCGGCGGCGGTCCCATGCAGAACGGCTATGGCTATAACTAACATTGCCGATCGTATAAGTGCATTATTTGACATGCATGCATTCCTGTCGCGCATTACCGCCTCCGGAGGGCCGGTCAGCCTCGCGCTAAAAAGTGCTTGGGATTAAAGGCTTTCCAGTTGACTGGTAAGTAAAAAAGGTGTTAACGATGGGTTCGTGTTTCGTGTGGCGTGTCCAGGCGGACTTTTTCCTTGCGTTCGATCTGAACGATGCGCCCGGCGTGTATTACAATCTCCACCGCACCGTAGCGGATGCCTTCTAGCGCACGCAGCACGTGTTCCGCCGCCGACTGGGCGGGTTCACCGGTTTCGGTGTCGGTAAGATTGTGTGGCTCGGGCATGCTGTCGCTCCGTATAGTCAAGTCAAGTTGCGGCATGCTAGCGCGGCACGCGGCCGAACTGAAATAACATTTTGTTCACCGGATATATAGAAAATGATATATGAGCTTACAAGGCTTAGATAGCGCGCCGTTTTGTATTAGCATCGCGTGTATTCACGCAAACCGCGACGCACATGACCGACAATCATTCGATGACGCCGATCCGGGTCGCGATCAGCGGCGCCGGCGGCCGTATGGGCCGCACGCTGATCGAGGCTTGCCAGGCGGGCGAGGGGGTGGATCTCACCGCCGCCGTGGAGCATCCGGATAGCGCGTTGATCGGCGCGGATGCGGGCGAGGTTGCCGGTGTCGGAAAGACAGGCGTCGTGATTCAGCCCGGTCTCGATCGCGTGCTCGCGGATTTCGATGTCGTCATCGATTTCACGCGTCCCGCCGCGACCGTGGATAATCTTGCCGTGTGCAGGAGCGGCGGTAAACGCATGGTCATCGGCACGACGGGCTTCAGCGCCGCGCAGCGCAGTCAGATCGAAGCGGCGGGCGCGGACATCGCCATCGTGCTGGCGCCCAATATGAGCGCGGGTGTGAATTTGTGTCTTAAACTACTGGACATCGCCGCGCGCGCCCTGGGCGACTCGGTGGATATCGAGATTCTCGAGGCGCATCATCGCGACAAGGCCGACGCGCCGTCGGGCACGGCGTTGCGCATGGGCGAAGTCGTCGCGCAGGTGCTGGGCCGCGATTTGTCCAAATGCGCGGTGTACGGACGCGAAGGCCAGACCGGCAAGCGGGATCGCAACACGATCGGCTTCGAGACCATTCGCGCCGGCGATATCGTCGGCGAGCACACGGTCATGTTCGTGGGGCTTGGCGAGCGGGTGGAAATTACCCACAAGGCCTCCAGCCGCCTGACCTTCGCCAACGGCGCGGTGCGTGCGGCGGCCTGGATCGCGCGGCAACCGCGCGGCCTGTTCGATATGCAGGACGTGCTGGGTCTGCGGTGAAGCCGAGAGTGCCCGGCCATCTCTCAATCACATTGGGCGACGCGCAAGCAACTCTGATGTGCACGGTGCAGACCTCGCACGCAATATGAGCGGTCTGTTGCGCAATCGCTCGAATGCGATAACGCACACGTTCAGTGACCACCGTAATTAGACAGCTTCGCCCGCCATCACTTACAATTCCCGCTCGTCTCCCTTTGAAACCAAGTGGCTCGGCATCGGCTTATCTCCCCGCCGCCGCCACGCGCGTGCGCCCAACATGAAAAAACCCGCCTTACTCGCGCTGCAAGATGGAAGCCTGTTCCGGGGCGAATCGATAGGCCAGGATGGGCAGGCCGTCGGCGAAGTGGTGTTCAACACCGCCATGTCCGGTTACCAGGAAATACTCACCGACCCGTCTTATGCGAAGCAGATCGTGACCCTGACGTATCCGCATATCGGCAACGTGGGCGCCAACGCGCAGGACGAAGAGTCCGCGCGCGTGTTCGCCAGCGGTCTGGTGGTGCGCGATGTGCCGCAGCGCCTGAGCAGCTGGCGCAGCGAAGAGGGCTTGCCGGATTACCTCAAACGCAAGGGTGTGGTCGCGCTGACGGGTATCGACACCCGCCGTCTGACGCGCCTGCTGCGCGAAAAAGGCGCGCAGAGCGGCTGCCTCATGGCCGGTGAGATCGACGTGCAAGCCGCACTCGAGGCGGCGCGCGTGTTTCCCGGGATCAAGGGCATGGACCTCGCCAAGGAGGTCAGTACCGAAAATCCCTACGACTGGAACGAAGGCGCCTGGGTGCTGGACGCGACCGACTTCGAGCAGCGCAAGGCGCGCGAGCCAGAGTTTCACGTGGTCGCCTACGATTACGGCATCAAGCGCAACATCCTGCGGATTCTGACCGATCACGGCTGTCGCGTGCATGTGGTGCCCGCGCAGACGCCGGCCATTGAGGTGCTGGCGATGAAGCCGGACGGCGTGTTCCTGTCCAACGGCCCCGGTGATCCGGAGCCGTGCGCTTACGCGATCCACGCCATCCGGCAGATTGTCGATGCCGGCATGCCGACCTTCGGCATTTGCTTGGGGCATCAGCTGCTGGGTCTGGCCTGCGGCGGGCGCACGACCAAGATGAAATTCGGCCATCACGGCGCCAATCATCCCGTGCTGGAGCTCAACACCGGGCGGGTGATGATCAGCAGCCAGAACCACGGCTTCGAGGTCAATGAAGACAGCCTGCCCGGCAACGTTACCGTCACGCATCGTTCTCTGTTCGACAACACCAACCAGGGTATCCGCTACACGGATCGTCCGGCGTTCGGCTTTCAGGGTCATCCGGAGGCGAGCCCCGGCCCGCAGGACGTGCGACCGCTGTTCGAGCATTTCGTAGAGCTGATGCGCAATGGCGAGCGCCATTGACGTGCGCTGTTCGGTATTCAATTCACAAACCTGAGTCTGATCGTGCCCAAGCGCACCGAGATTAATAGCATTCTCATCATAGGCGCCGGGCCCATTGTTATCGGCCAGGCCTGCGAATTCGACTACTCCGGCGCGCAGGCCTGCAAGGCGCTGCGCGAAGAGGGCTACCGGATTGTCCTGGTGAACTCCAACCCCGCGACCATCATGACCGATCCGGAGATGGCCGACGCCACGTATATCGAGCCGGTCGAGTGGTCTACGGTGGCGAGAATTATCGCGCGCGAAAAACCGGATGCGCTGCTGCCGACCATGGGCGGACAGACCGCGCTCAACTGCGCGCTCGATCTGGAGCGCGAGGGTGTTTTGGCCCGCTTCGGGGTGGAGATGATCGGCGCGACCTCGGATGCCATCGACATGGCCGAAGACCGGCATCGCTTCCGCACCGCCATGGACGAGATCGGGCTGGCGTCGGCGCGCTCGTCCATCGCGCGCAGCCTGGAGGAGGCGATGGAGCTTCAGGAAAACATCGGTTTTCCCACCATCATCCGGCCGTCCTTTACCCTGGGCGGCAGCGGCGGCGGCGTGGCGTACAACCGCGAGGAGTTCGAGGAGATCGTCCGGCACGGGCTGGATTTGTCGCCGCGCCACGAGATCCTGCTGGAAGAGTCGCTGCTGGGCTGGAAAGAATTCGAGATGGAGGTCGTGCGCGATCACCACGACAACTGCATCATCGTGTGTTCCATCGAGAACTTCGATCCGATGGGCATACACACCGGCGATTCGATCACGGTCGCGCCCGCGCAGACCTTGACCGACAAGGAATACCAGATCCTGCGCAACGCCTCCATCGCGGTGTTGCGCAAGATCGGCGTCGATACCGGCGGCTCCAACGTGCAGTTCGCGGTGAATCCCGAGAACGGCCGGGTGGTGATCATCGAAATGAACCCGCGGGTGTCGCGTTCTTCCGCGCTGGCCTCCAAGGCGACCGGTTTTCCGATCGCCAAGGTGGCCGCCAAGCTGGCGGTCGGTTATACGCTGGACGAACTGCGAAACGAGATTACTGGCGGCGCGACGCCGGCCTCGTTCGAGCCTACCATCGATTACGTGGTTACCAAGGTGCCGCGCTTCACGTTCGAAAAATTCCCGCAGGCGCAGCCGCGGTTGTCCACGCAGATGAAATCGGTGGGCGAGGTCATGGCCATCGGGCGCAGTTTCCAGGAGTCGCTGCAAAAGGCCCTGCGCGGCCTGGAAACCGGCGTCGACGGGCTGGATCCGATTCTGCAAGGCAACGACGAGCAGGCGTTGACCGAGCTGCGCCGGGAATTGCGCGAGGTGGGCCCCGATCGTTTGTGGTACGTAGGCGATGCGTTTCGGTTGGGGCTATCCGTAGACGAGGTGTTCGAACTGACAGCCATCGATCCGTGGTTTCTGGCGCAGGTCGAGGAACTGGTGCGGATCGAGCAGCAGATCAGCAGGCGGCCGCTGGACTCGTTCGAGCGCGATGAGCTGTTCGACCTCAAGCGCCGGGGCTTTTCCGACCGCCGCCTGGCGTGTTTGCTGAAGGTCAAGGAACACGCTCTGCGTGCGCGCCGCCAACAGCTGGGCGTGCATCCCGTGTTCAAGCGGGTCGATACCTGCGCCGCCGAATTCGCGACCGGCACGGCGTATATGTACTCCAGCTACGAAGAGGAATGCGAAGCGCAGCCCACCGATCGCGAAAAGATCATGGTGCTGGGCGGCGGGCCCAACCGTATCGGCCAGGGCATCGAGTTCGATTACTGCTGCGTGCACGCCGCGCTGGCGCTGCGCGAAGATGGTTACGAGACCATCATGGTGAACTGTAACCCCGAGACTGTTTCGACCGATTACGACACTTCCGATCGACTGTACTTCGAACCGCTGACCCTGGAAGACGTGCTGGAGGTGGTGCGCGTCGAGAAACCCAAAGGCGTGATCGTGCAGTACGGCGGACAGACGCCGCTTAAGCTGGCGCGCGACCTGGAGGCAGCTGGCGTGCCCATTATCGGCACCTCGCCCGATTCGATCGATCTGGCCGAGGATCGAGAGCGCTTTCAGGGGATGATAGCCAAGCTCAAGCTGCGTCAGCCGCCCAATCGCACCGGCCGCGATCCGGACGAGGCGGTGCGGCTGGCCGAGGATATCGGTTATCCGGTGGTGGTGCGCCCGTCTTATGTGCTGGGCGGGCGCGCGATGGAGATCGTGTACGACGAAACCGAGCTGCGCCGCTATATGCGCGACGCGGTGAAGGTTTCCAACGATGCGCCAGTGCTGCTGGATCGATTTCTGGATGACGCCATCGAGGTCGATGTCGACGCCTTGTGCGACGGCGAGGACGTGTTCATCGGCGGCATCATGCAGCACATCGAGCAGGCGGGCATCCATTCCGGGGATTCGGCGTGTTCGCTGCCGCCATATTCATTAAACGCCCAGATTCAGGCCGAGCTGCGCGAGCAGGTGCGGCGTATGGCGCGCGAACTGCAAGTCGTGGGTCTGATGAACACCCAGTTCGCGATTCAGGGCGACAGGCTGTTCGTCATCGAGGTCAATCCGCGCGCCTCGCGCACCGTGCCGTTCGTGTCCAAGGCCATTGGTTTACCGCTGGCGAAGATCGGCGCGCGCTGCATGGTGGGCCAGTCGCTGCGCTCGCAAGGCGTGGGTGAAGAATTCGATCCCGACTATTTTTCGGTGAAAGAGGCTGTGTTTCCGTTCATCAAGTTCCCGGGCGTGGATCCCATTTTAGGGCCGGAGATGAAATCCACCGGCGAGGTGATGGGGGTGGGGCGTTCATTCGGTGAGGCCTTCGCGAAATCGCAGATCGCCGCCGGTGTCGATCTGCCGGTCATGGGCCTGGCATTTATCAGCGTGCGCGACGAAGATAAAAGGGCTGCGATTGGCATCGCACGCGATTTGATCGATACTGGTTTTATCGTCATCGCCACGCGCGGTACGGCCAAGGTCTTGGAAGACGCCGGCGTGAGCTGCGCGATCGTGAACAAGGTCACCGAAGGACGGCCGCACATCGTCGATTTCATCAAGAACGAGCAGGTGAATCTCATCATCAACACCACCAAGGGGCGCCAGGCCATCGCCGATTCGTTCACCATCCGGCGCGAGGCCTTGCAGCGCAAGGTCACGTATACGACCACGCTTGCCGGCGCGCTGGCGACGGTGCAGGCGCTGCGTTACAAAGATCAGCAGACGGTTTATCGCCTGCAGGATCTGCATGAGGAGAACGGCCGTTGAGCAAGGTGCCGCTCACCGTGCAGGGCGCTGAAAAGCTGCGCGCCGAACTACGCCGTCTGAAGGCCAAGCGTCCGCAGATCATCGACGCGATCGCCGCGGCGCGCGAGCACGGCGATCTCAAGGAAAACGCCGAATATCACGCCGCGCGCGAACAGCAGGGATTCGTCGAGGCGCGCATACGCGATCTGGAATTCAAGCTGGCCAACGCCGAGGTCATCGACGTGACCGCGCTGAACGCGGATGGCAGGGTGGTGTTCGGCGCCACCGTCGATCTGGCGGATGCGGACACCGGCGATGAGGTCACTTATCGCATCGTCGGCAACGACGAGGCCGATATCAGGGCCGGTTTGATCTCCGTCAGTTCACCGGTTGCGCGCGCGCTCATCGGCAAACAGGAAGGCGACACCGCGGTGGTGCGGACACCCGGCGGCGAACGGGAATACGAGATTGTGGAAGTGAGATACGTCTGACCGCGCGCCTGATCGCAGCCCAGCGTTCGTGGCGGTGCCTCGGCCAGAAAAAGCTTGTTGCCCGGCCAATATCTGGTCGCCATTCCAGTGTTTCGCCCGGATTAGTTTTCAACCTGGTCCTTTCTATTTTCTCGTTTTGTGGCGCTTAATTTACTGAGAATCCGCCGTAAAGCTTATCTACCGGGATAGGACATGACAAACGCCATCCTTGCTGGCCTGGGATGGACCATCGTCGCGATAGTCGGCGCGTCGGCGATCGGCGGAATCGCATTGCACCGGGGCGAGTCCATCGATGCGATCTGGTTCATCGCGGCCGCGTTGTGCGTGTATGCGATCGGCTACCGCTTTTACAGCGCCTGGATCGCGGCGAAGGTGCTGGCGCTGGACGAAACGCGCGCGACGCCGGCTGAACGCTTTGACAACGGCCGCGACTTCGTGCCGATCAACCGATGGATCGTGTTCGGTCATCACTTCGCCGCCATCGCCGGCCCCGGACCGCTGATCGGCCCGACCCTGGCCGCGCAGTTCGGTTATCTGCCCGGCACCTTGTGGATCCTCGCGGGCGCGGTGCTGGGCGGCTGCGTGCAGGATATGGTGGTGATGTGGTGCTCCACGCGCCGCGACGGCAGGAGTCTCGGCCAGATGGCGCGCGAAGAATTGGGGCCCATAGGTGGGGCCGCGGCGCTGGCCGGCACCATGCTGATCATGATCATCCTCATCGCCGTGCTGGGCCTGGTGGTGGTCAACGCGATGAAGCACAGCCCGTGGGCGACCTCCACGGTCGCCGCCACGATCCCGATCGCGATACTGGTCGGCCTTTACATGCGCAACATCCGGCCAGGGCGCGTCCTGGAAGGCTCGCTGATCGGCGTGAGCCTGCTGCTGCTGGCCGTGATCGGCGGCGGTTGGGTGGACAACCACGCTTGGTTGCGCGGCTACTTCGATCACGGCGGCGTAACGCTGGCCTGGTTCATCATCGGTTATGGTTTCCTGGCCTCCGTGCTGCCGGTGTGGTTGCTGCTGGCGCCGCGCGATTATCTTTCCACGTTCATGAAGCTGGGCACGATTTTTCTGCTCGCGATCGCCATCGTGATTCTGCGGCCGGATGTGCAAATGCCCGCCGTCACACAGTTTATCGATGGCACCGGCCCCATCTTCGGGGGCGAGCTCTTTCCGTTCGTGTTTATCACCGTCGCCTGCGGCGCGGTGTCGGGGTTCCATGCGCTCATCTCGTCCGGCACGACATCCAAGCTGGTGGCCAACGAGCGCGATATCCGCATGATCGGTTACGGCAGCATGGCGCTGGAATCGTTTGTCGGCATCATGGCGATGATTGCCGCAACGGTCCTGGACCCTGGTGTGTTTTTCGCCATCAACAGCCCCGCCGGCGTGGTCGGCGCCACGGCGCGGGAAGCGGTGACTACCATTTCCTCCTGGGGTTTCCCCGTCAGCGTCGGGCAAATGGAGGAACTGGCGCGGGCAATGGGTGAGACGACCTTATTTGCCCGCACTGGCGGCGCGCCTTCGCTGGCGGTCGGGATGGCCAGCATCTTCGGTAGCGCGTTCGGCGGTCGGCTGCTGGCCATGTGGTATCACTTCGCGATCATGTTCGAGGCGCTATTCATTCTGACCGCGCTGGATGCCGGCACCCGGGTGGGCCGCTTCATGCTGCAGGATTTGCTCGGCAACCTGTGGAAGCCGCTGGGTCAGACCTCGTGGTATCCGTCGGTACTGCTGACCAGCGGGCTGGTGGTCAGCGCCTGGGGCTACTTTTTGTACATTGGCGTTATCGACCCGAACGGCGGCGTCAACATTCTGTGGCCGTTGTTCGGCATTTCCAACCAGATGCTCGCGGCGATCGCGCTTTGCGTCGCCACCGGCGTACTCGTGAAATCAGGAAAGCTCAGGTATGCGTGGGTGACCGGCTTGCCACTCGCGTGGCTGGCGCTCATTACCACCACGGCAGCCTGGCAGAAGATCGCAAGCGCCGACCCGCGCGTGGGCTTTCTCGCCGGCGCCAATGATCTGGCCGAAAAATTGCATTCCGGCGTGTTGCCGCCCGGGGAGGCGGCAGTCGCGCCGCAACTTATATTCAACCAGCGCCTGGACGCGTGGCTGACGTTATTTTTCGTCATGGTGGTGTGGGTAATTATTCTCGATATGTCGCGCTTGTGTTACCGGCACACACGCGGACTGCCGGTGCGCCCGCTCACCGAGACGCCGCATGCGCCAAGTCAGCTGGCGGAAAAGAGCTTCTCTTGACGGCAGGATGATGTTTAAGGCGCTAAAACGCTTCTGGAAGATCGCTCGTTACGCATCGGGCGACGACGCTTACGAACGTTATCGACGTCACCACGATCAGGCGCACGCGGACGCGCCGCCACTCAGCCGCAAGGCGTTCTGGGATACAGAGCTGGATAGAAAGTGGAGTGGCTTGCGCCGCTGCTGCTAGCTAGACGCGCCGTCAGTTGATCGTCTGCGCCTGCGCGCACCCACGCCGACTGGTTTGGCCAGCTTAGAGAGTCCTCAAGCGCGGTCGCAGAAACCGCTCGAATCGCCGATATGATTTCGCGCCCTGGCGAAACCACCCGCCGTTAGAAGCCGTCAACCAAAGCGCTGCCGATCGCGGGTGTGGAAACAGACGCCGAGGTGGCACCTGCCGCCTCGGGCCGGCTGGTCGAGGATCCGGGCGAGTAAACGTCCGCCAGCCCCTGTGCGGCTACCAGCGCCAGCCCCAAAGCCGCGGCCAGCAACAATCCCTCTTTCATCGACTGATTCATCGCATCGTCCCCTTTGATAACCTGCGTCCATTAATCTCGGTGCCCGTGCCAAAGCAGAAGGATCACCGACCAGATAGTAGGTACGAAATTTGGGATAAACGTCCCATTTTCCTAGTCTAGCGATTACGCGATGGGTGTCAAGCCTTTGTTGTCAATTGAGATATGGTTTGGGATAAACTCCCGAAACGAATTGGTGAGGGGTGGCATTTGACAGCGCGCGAGGCCATCGAGCGTGCGGCGCTAGCTTACCATCATTGCGGTGGCTCGCAATCGAAGCCGAGCCTTCAAAAACCTCCGTGCGTTCAAATGCATAAAGGTTGATTTGCCGGTATGGTCCAAAGCGCGCAGCTCACCGTTCCGCGGAGAAAATTTGACCCGCGATCAGCTCGTTGTTCAAGCCGTCGGCCCGGAGCACGTCGCCGCGTTGGACCGATGTACAAAACGGTTGACGTCCATGCGCCTGCCGTCAGCCGCCGCCAGGCTGGCGGCCTCGAGTCGCACGGGACGCCCGCGATCGCGAGCATATTCGTTGCAGGATCGCAACCGCTGGTCGCCACCGGCCCATGCACGCTCGCCTTTGTGTCGAAGTCTGTACGCGCGATCGCAGCGGCGACCAGAACTGCGCGCCACGATGGGCATCAATTCGAACGTAATCGCCGAAGCGCAGGCGGCTTCATGGCGTCTGCCGCCGGTACCAACATTCTCAAGCTGCGTGGCTGGTGCTATCCGGATCGGCACGCCGAACGCCGTGCCCGGCCCTTGGCTGCGTTGACCGAGTCCAGGGCGCCGTGATACCGGCGTTGCTCACCGGCCGGATGGCGAAACTCTGGGGCGACGAGCAATCCCTTTGCCGGCGATTTCCACTCCCACGTCCAGCCGTACGCCAGCGCCCAAGGCAAGGTTGCTGGCGCCTTCCCGGGCGGCGATCGGCAGTGACCGCAGGGATGGCTCGACTAAAAAGGGCGGCTTGCGCCGCCCTTGCTTGCTTTGAAGGTCTGCCTAGGAGCTCACTCAGCCTCGTCGCTGACCGTTAACATTTGTTTATTCATTTCGACCGTCTTTTCACCGATGCCTCTCACCTCGACCAGTTCCTCGACGGACGAGAAAGGGCCGTTCGCGTCACGATAAGCAATGATCGCGGCTGCTTTGGCGGGACCGACGCCTTTCAGCGAAGCCAGGGCTTGCGCATCGGCGCTGTTAATGTTGACTGACTCAGCGGCGGCTATGGAAGCAAAAAGCAGGAATAATGCGGCAATCAAACCTTTTTTCAAGAACATCGACCTTCCCCTTTAAAGAGTGCAAGAATTCTTCTGATATCGCCCCGGCGGTTCGTCTGGACTGACGGTATTAAAAAGCGTCCGGGAGGGCGACCTTAGATACTAAGCAAATCTGCAGATCGCCGGCAGGCCGAACTGGATGGGCAGGCGGTTTTGTGCGACTGGCGGTCAACTGCTGAAGCGGCATTGTCCGACGGCATGCAGACCGGCGCCGGCAGCAAGGCGACAGGCGGTGTCGCTCAGACCGGTGGCCAGCGGCAATCGCCGCGGTGCGCCGCCTTGAGGCTCATGCGCCACGCCAAGGCGATAAACCCCGTCAGCAGCAGCACCGCCAGCAGGGCCCAGACAAGCGCAATGTATCCGAACAGAACAGGCGCCATCATCATGGTCGACATCAGTGAATCCTGATAATAAAAAAACCACGCGTGACCGGGCGGGAACACCACGGTGTGCAGCCAGTAAAAGACGTCCACGGGGCCGGCCGCGATGATGACCGCCGCCAACGCGACTACCAGCGCAAGCCCCGGCAACAGCGACTTTACCGCCGGTATCGGCAACTTGCGCCTGCGTATGTTCAGCAACAGCAGCACTGCGATGACGCTCGCGCACAGACCGATACGGCCCGCCATCTCGATCAGCGCCGCGACATCCTTTAGATGCACAATCTCCGCTGCTCGCAACAGCGTTCCCAATGCGTGGCCCTCGGTATCGTGATAAACGAGCTTTTCGAGCCCCGCGCCACGGTCGTGAATGGCATCCACGATGCCGGCGAACAGCCGGCAGCGCTCGGCCTTGGACGTTAGTTCGAATCCATGTCGATAGCGGTTCTGCGGGCCGTAGGTTTCGATGGTGCGGTCGATGCCGATCAGGTCGTGCCACACGGGATACAAAAAATTAACTTGCGCCAGCGCGAGCCAGGCGACGTAAGTTGCGCTTACCAGGGCCGCGAGAATGTACAGGCCCCACTGGAGGCCCGCCAGTTTGTCGCGAGCCGCTCGCCCCGCGCCTGGCTGCAGCGCGATCATTAGACCGCCCCCGTGAATGGCGCCGGTGTCTCGCTCAGTTGGCCGGCGAAGTGGCAGGCGGCGACCTTGTGCGGCGCGAGGCGTCGCGGCACAGGCATTTCATTCCTGCAGCGCTGGGCGACCCAGGGACAACGCGAGTGAAATACGCAACCTGCGGGCGGCGCGGCCGGCGAGGGTAGCTCGCCGCGCAGGATTATCCGGCGGCGCGCGCGTTCCTGGTGGGGATCCGCGATCGGCGCTGCGGACAGCAACGCGCGGGTGTAAGGGTGAGCGGCATTGGCGAACAGTTCTTCGCAAACGCCTTGTTCCATCAGCTTGCCCAGGTACATCACCATCACCCGGTGGCTGATGCTTTTCAACACCGCCAGATCGTGTGAGATGAAGATCATGGCGATATTAAGGTTATCCTGCAAGTCTTCTATAAGATTGATTATTTGCGCGCGTATGGAGACATCCAGCGCGCTTACCGGCTCGTCGCAGATCAGCAGGCGCGGGCGCGCGACCAAGGCGCGCGCAATCCCGATGCGCTGGCATTGGCCGCCCGAAAACTCATGTGGATAACGGTAAAGGTCGCGCGCCGACAGGCCAACTTGCCCGGCAGTTTCCCGCGCCTGCTTGTGCCGCTCGGTGCTCGACATTTCCGGATAAAGATTCACCAGCGGTTCTGTGATGATCTGGGCGACGGTCATGCGCGGATCGAGGCTGGCGACAGGATCCTGAAATACCATTTGCACGTCACGGCGCAGCGCCCGCCAGCCTGCGCCGTCAAGATGGGTCAACTCCTTGCCCGCAAGGCGTACGCTGCCGGCGGTAACCGGTTGCAGTCCCACCAGCGCGCGCGCCAGCGTGGATTTGCCGCACCCCGATTCGCCCGCCACACCCAAGGTTTCTCCGGCCTGAAGATCCAGGTCGATGCCGTTGACGGCCTTGACGCACCGCGCCCGCCGCCAGTTCCGGGACGTCGGCGCGTTGTAAAACACGCGCAGTCCCCGGACGGTCAAGAGCGCATCGCTCACGACAGCGTATCGAGATGACATGCTTTGGCGTGTCCGTCGCGCCAGGCAAGGAGCTCGGGTGTCTCACGGACGCAACGGTCGAAGCGATGACGGCAGCGTGGCGCGAAGCGGCAGCCGCTTTCCGCCGGCGAGCCGGCGTCCGGCGGCTGGCCCGGAATCGTCGGCAAGACATCGTCGCGGCCCCATTCCATGCGCGCGGAGCACGCCAGCAAGCCCTGCGTATACGGATGCTGAGGCCGATAGAAGATCGCCTCGGCGGGTGCGGACTCCACCACCCGTCCGGCGTACATCACCATGATGCGCTCGCAAATCCCGGCGACGACGCCCAGATCGTGGGTGATCAGCACCAGCGCCATGCTCGACTTTTGCCTGATCTCCCGCAGCAACTGCAGGATCTCGGCCTGCACGGTGACATCTAGCGCGGTGGTGGGTTCGTCGGCGATCAGAATCTCCGGTTCGCACAGCAGGCTCATTGCGATCATCACCCGTTGGCGCTGGCCGCCGGACAACTCGTGCGGGAAGCGTTTGATGCATTGCGCCGGTTCGGGCAGGCGTACCGCGGCCAGCATCTCGATTATTCGCGCTCTCGCCGCCCGATAGCCGAGCCGCGTGTGCGCGCGCAATACCTCACGCAATTGCACGCCAATCCTCAAGTGCGGGTTCAAGGCGCTCATCGCGTCCTGAAAGATCATCGCGATCCTGGCGCCGCGAATGCGGTTGAGCAGATGCAGCGGCAGCCCGATCAGTTGTTGACCGCCGTAGTGCGCCGTGCCTTGCACGTGGGCGTTGCGGTTCAGCAGGCCCAGTATCGCCAGCATGGTCTGGCTTTTGCCGCAGCCCGACTCGCCGACCACACCTAAGCTCTGGCCCGGATACAGGTCGAAACTGACGCCGTCCACCGCGCGTCTCATGCGCTCGCGCATCGGATAGTCGATGACGAGATCGCGCACCTGCAGCAAGGGTCGACGGTCCAGCTTAGCGATCCTTGGGGTCCAGCGCGTCGCGCAGGCCGTCGCCGATGAAGTTACAGCAGAACAAGGTGACGGCCAGAAAGGTGGCGGGGAAGATCAGCAGCCAGGGCGCGGTTTCCATCTCCTGCGCGCCTTCGTTGACCAAGGCGCCCCAGGAGGTGGCCGGCGGCTCCACACCCAGACCCAGAAAGCTCAGGAAGGATTCCACTAAAATGACCTGCGGCACCGTCAAGGTCACGTAGACCGCGATCACGCCCAGCAGATTGGGCACGATGTGACGGCGTATGATCCGCGCGCCGCCGCTGCCTGCCAGACGCGCGGCGTCGACGTAGGCAGAATTTTTCAACGACAAGGTCTGCCCCCGCACGATCCGCGCCATGTCCAGCCAGTTGACCGCGCCGATCGCGACGAAGATCAGGACGATATGGCGGCCGAAAAAGACCATCAGCAGGATCACAAAGAACAGAAATGGCATCGCATACAGGATATCAACGATACGCATCATGATCGCGTCGGCGTGCCCCCCGAGGTAGCCCGCTAACGCGCCGTAGCCTACGCCGATGACGAGGCTGACCAGTGTAGACACCACGCCGACCAGCAACGATACGCGCCCGCCGTGCAAGGTGCGCACCAGCAGATCGCGTCCCAGGCTGTCGGTGCCGAACAGATGGCCATCGATGAGCGACGGCGGCGACCACATGCGCGCCCAGTCGAGTTGGGCGGGATGATAAGGAATCAACCAGGGCCCCACGATGATCGCGAGCGTAAGCGCGGCCAGCACGAGCGCGCTTGCGACGGCGGCCTTGTTATGTCTGAGGCGTTGCCAGGCATCGCCCCACAGACCTCCGCCGTCTGGCTGAATCATGTCTTCTGGCGCATCGGTAGGCATGCCGGCGTCAGTATTTCACGCGTGGGTCCAGCCACGCATATAGCAAGTCCACCAGAAGATTGAACACAATCACCAGCAGACCATAAAACAGCACCACGCCCAGCACCAGCGTGTAGTCGCGGTTGAGCGCGCCGTTGACGAAGTGGCGGCCCAAACCGGGAATGCCGAATATGGTTTCGATCACCACCGAGCCGGTGATGATGCCCGCGGTGGCGGGACCCAGATAAGACACGACTGGCGCCAGCGCGGCGGGTGCGGCGTGGCGCAAAAGTATCACGTGTACGGGCAGTCCCTTGGCGCGCGCGGTGCGGATAAACGGCGCGTTGAGCACCTCGATCAGCGAACCGCGCGTGAGCCGCGCGATATACGCGATCTGCACCGCCGCCAAGGTGACCACGGGCAGAATGAAGTGCCGCCCGCTTTCCAGCCCGCCCGCGGGCAGGCAGCCGAGATACACGGCCAGCCAGAGGATCAGCAGCGGCGCCAGTACGAAATTCGGAATGGAAATGCCGAGCATGGCGAGCGTCATCACGCCGTAGTCCACGGCGCCATTATGATTGATGGCCGCGATCGCCCCCAGCAACACGCCCACGCTCAACGCCAGCAGCATTGCACACGCACCCAGCGCGAACGAGACCGGAAACCCTGCGGCGATCAGTTGCGTGACGGTGAGGTCCGGATACTGAAACGACGGCCCGAAATCGCCGCGCGCGATGCTCCACAAATATCGCCCGTATTGCTGGATCAGCGGCTCGTCCAGATGATATCGCTGTTGCAGGTTGGCCTCGATCGCTGGCGGCAGTTGCCGTTCGGTGTCGAACGGCCCGCCGGGCGCGAGGCGAATGAGAAAAAACGCCAGGGTAACCAGCAGGAAAAGCGTAGGTATGGCCGCCGTGGCCCGGCGCAGCGCAACCCTAAGCATATTCAGTCGTGCCGCTCCCGTATCTTGGCTGGAACTTTGATGCGCAGGTTCTTCGTGTAGTGACGATCCATGACGTTGTCGCGATAACCCTTGACGTAGGGCTTCAGCAGCCGCTTGCTGATGTAGTAGTAAAGCGGAATCAGCGCGTGATCGGCGAGCAGCACGCGCTCGGCCTGCTGCAACAGCGCGCGCCGGCGTCGCTGGTCGTTTTCCCGCGCGGCCCGTTCGAGCAGCCGGTCATAGCGGAAGTTGGCGTAGCCGGTACCGTTCAGGCCGAAGCGCGAATGCAGCAACTCGGCGAACGAATGCGCATCGTTGTAGTCGCCGATCCATGAAGCCCGATACACTTGCGTCACCCGCCGCTGCTGAACGTTCTGCAGAAACACTTTCCACTCTTCGTTGACCAGCGTCGTGTCCACGCCCAGCACCTCGCGCCACATGCTTGCAATCACCACCGCGATCTTCTGATGCGCGTCACTGGTGTTGTAACGAATCTCCAGCTTAAGCGGCCTGGCGCGCGAATAACCGGCCTGCCGATAGAGCCGCCGGGCCTGCTGAATCTGCTTGGGCCGTGGCCAGGCGGAATAAGCAACGGTCTGACCGCTGTAGTTGTCGACGCCGGGCGGCACCCAGCCGTACGCGGCGATCTCGCCGCCGCGGGTGACCTTCCCGACCAGAATGTCGCGATCGATCGCCAGCGACAGCGCGTTACGCAGGGCGCGATCGTCCTCAAACGGCGGCCTCGTGAGATTGAGTCCATAATAATACGTCCCCAGATACGGCGCCGCCCGATACTCGTCGCGCAGGTGCTGACGCACCCAGGCCAGCTGTCCCAGCGGTACGGTCGATGTCCAGTCGAGCTCACCGGCGCGGTAACGGCGCAGTTCCGCCTCCTGATCGTCAATGCCAAAGTACGTGACCGTGCCGATGCGGGTGTTCGCATCATCCCAGTAGCGCGGGTTGCGCCGTAACGTCACGTGCGAGGCCACGACCCACTCGTGGATTGTGTAGGCGCCGTTGCTGACATTGTTGCCGGGCTGCGTGAATGCAGCGCCGAACCGCGTCACCGCGGGGCGGTAGACGGGATACGTGGTGGTATGCGTGAGCAGACCCAGAAAATAAGGCGTGGGCGACTCCAGCGTGATTTTAAGCGAGTGCCGGCCCATCGCCTGCACGCCCAAGGCTTCGGGCGGACGTTCCCCGTTGATGATGGCGACGGCGTTGCGAATGGGCGAGAGGATCGCGGCGTAACTGGAGCCGGTGGCGGGATCGACACTGCGGCGCAGGCTGTAGACGAAATCGCCGGCGGTCAGCGGCGCGCCGTTCGACCAGTGGGCGTTCCTGCGCAAATGGAACGTATAAACCTTGCCATCCGGGCTGACCTCCCAGCGCGCGGCGGCGCCTGGAACAAGGCTTCCATCAGGCGCCTCGGAGACCAGCCCTTCGTATAGATCGCGCAGGATATTGGCCTCCGGCACGCCCTGCGCGCGATGCGGATCCAAAGTCTGCGGTTCCGCGCCGTTGCCCTTGCGCAAAACGGTCTCGCCCATGGCCGTGACTTCCGGCTGATTCGCCGCCGGCCGCGGCGCATCGCAGCCATTGACGAAGATCATGGCAAACGCTGCGACCGTCAACGTGAGCGCGTGCGCTGTCCTCAGTTTTTCTCGATCGAACAATAGCTTGGCCCTCAACAAGCGCGTCCTTCGGCGCGTGAGTGTATCATTGCCGGATGCGTACTATTCTCCAGGCCGAGCCATGACGCGGGCGAAGCGCGCTCGCAACTGGCATCGACAGCATATCAGCGAACATTACGCACACCGCGCCTATGAACAAGGCTGGCGCTCGCGCGCGGTGTACAAACTGGAAGAGCTGGACAAGCGTGATCATCTGTTTCGCCCCGGCATGACGGTTCTGGATCTGGGCGCCGCGCCGGGGGGCTGGAGCCAGTACGCGGCGCGGCGCGTCGGCGAAACGGGCAAGGTCATCGCGCTGGATATGTTGCCCATGCAGCCGCTGGCGGGTGTTGAATTCGTGCAGGCGGATTTTCGCGATGAGTCGGTGTTGCAACAGCTGTCACAGCGGCTGGGCTGTCGGCCGCTTAACCTTGTAATGTCCGACATGGCGCCCAATCTTACCGGTGTGGCGGCGATCGATCAGCCGCGCGTGATGGACCTGGCGGAACTGAGTCTGCAGCTGGCGCGGGAATCGCTTGCGCGTGGCGGCGACTTCCTGGTGAAACTGTTTCACGGCAAAGGTCTCGATGGTTACGTGTCGATGGTCAGAAGAATGTTCGGTAAGGCCGCGTTGCGCAAACCCGCGGCGTCGCGGTCCCAGAGCCGCGAAGTGTATCTGGTGGCGAAGAACTACCAATTGTAGTAAGGTCTAACAAGTTGTTTCTCCAGCTTAAAACCGTCTCGTTTGCAGTTTTTGAACGCCCGCAACCGCTTGATTCTGGACGGTTTGAGTTTCGGCAGCAGCTCATCGATTCCGAGGTGTTACTTTGAACGACATGGTAAAAAATCTGATTTTGTGGGCGGTCATCGCGGTCGTGCTGATGTCCGTCTTCAATAATTTCAGTCCGCGTAACACCGGGCCCACCGCGCTTTCCTATTCCGAATTTATAGGGGAGGTGAAAAGCGGGAATGTGCAGCGCGTGGAGATCGATGATCGCACCGTCAGCGGTCAGACCGTGTCGGGAGAAAAATTTACGACGTACACCCCGCCCGACGACCCTCAATTGATTAATGATCTGCTGGCCAACGACGTAGAGATCGAGGCCAGTCCGCCGGATCAGCGCTCGTTGCTGGTGGACATTCTCATCAGCTGGTTCCCGATGCTGCTTTTGATTGGCGTGTGGATCTTCTTTATGCGCCAGATGCAGGGCGGTGGCGGTGGCCGCGGTGCGATGTCGTTCGGCAAGAGCAAGGCGCGCCTGATGGGCGAGGACCAGGTCAAGCTCAATTTCAGCGACGTGGCCGGCGTGGAAGAGGCCAAGGAAGAGGTCGTGGAGCTGGTCGAGTTCCTGCGCGATCCTGGCAAATTCCAGAAGTTGGGCGGCAAGATCCCGCGCGGCGTGCTGATGGTCGGCTCGCCCGGCACGGGCAAAACCTTGCTGGCCAAGGCGATCGCTGGCGAGGCCAAGGTGCCGTTTTTCAGCATCTCGGGTTCGGACTTCGTGGAAATGTTCGTCGGCGTGGGCGCCTCTAGAGTGCGCGACATGTTTGCGCAGGCCAAGAAGCACGCGCCGTGCATCATCTTTATCGACGAGATCGATGCCGTGGGTCGGCAGCGAGGCGCGGGTCTGGGCGGCGGGCACGACGAGCGCGAGCAGACCCTCAACCAGTTGCTGGTAGAAATGGACGGCTTCGAGGGGAACGAGGGCATCATCGTCATCGCCGCCACCAACCGTCCGGACGTGCTCGATCCGGCGCTGCTGCGCCCGGGCCGTTTCGACCGCCAGGTCGTCGTGCCGCTGCCCGACGTGCGCGGCCGTGAGCAGATTCTTAAGGTTCATATGCGCAAGGTGCCGATCGGCGACGACGTGCGGCCGGACCTGATCGCGCGCGGTACGCCCGGCTTCTCCGGCGCCGATCTCGCCAATCTGGTCAATGAGGCGGCGCTGTTCGCGGCGCGCGCCAATAAGCCGTCAGTGGAAATGGACGAGTTCGAGCGCGCCAAGGACAAGATCATCATGGGCGCGGAGCGCAAGTCCATGGTGATGAGCGAGGATGAGAAGAAGCTCACCGCCTATCATGAGGCCGGTCACGCGATTGTCGGGCGCCTGGTCCCGGAGCATGACCCCGTCTACAAGGTCAGCATCATCCCGCGCGGTCGCGCGCTGGGCGTGACCATGTTCCTGCCGGAAGACGACCGTTACAGCTTTAGCAAGCAGCGTCTGGAAAGTCAGTTGTCCAGCCTGTTCGGCGGGCGTATCGCCGAAGAGCTGATTTTCGGCGCCGAGCGCGTGACCACGGGCGCTTCCAACGACATCGAGCGCGCCACCGAGATCGGCCGCAACATGGTCACCAAGTGGGGCCTGTCCAGCAAGATGGGGCCGCTCGCTTACAGCGAGGAGCGCGGCGAAGTGTTTCTGGGCCATTCGGTGACGCAACACAAAACGCTCTCGGACGAAACCGCGCACGCGATCGACGAAGAGGTGCGCCGGATCATCGATTCCAATTACCAGCGCGCGGAGCGGCTGCTAAAGGACAACATCGACAAGCTGCACAACATGGCGCAGGCTCTGATGAAATACGAGACCATCGATACGGAACAGATCAACGATATCATGGCTGGCCGCGTGCCGCGGCCGCCACGCGACTGGCGTGACGACGAACCGAAGTCTGGGCCCGGCAGCGTTGCCGGCGCTGAATCCGACGATTCAAAATCAGATGATAAGGAAAGCGGCAAAATTGGGGGACCGGCCAGCTCGCATTAGCGAACGCCGCTGGATCTTCGCAAAACGATCGTTGTTTGTGACGTAATTTGAGGCCCCGGTTGTGCAAGGCATCCGGGGCTGTTGCTTTCCTGGGCGTAAAAGCTGCTGTATTCGTGCCGGCTCGTAAAGGCACTTGGGGAATCTATAAATACTACTTGGCGTGCGGAGAATGGAATAATGATTAAACGCTATTTCGGTACGGACGGCATCCGGGGACGTGTCGGCAACCATCCGATGACGCCCGAGTTCGTGCTCAAGCTCGGCTGGGCGGTGGGCCGCGTGCTCGCCGCGGATGGCCGCAACATGGTGCTGATCGGCAAGGACACGCGCATTTCCGGTTACATGCTTGAGTCGGCGCTGGAGGCCGGACTATCGGCCGCCGGCGTGAACATTAATCTCCTGGGTCCCATGCCGACCCCCGGCATTGCCTATTTAACCCGCACCTTGCGCGCTTCCGCCGGCATCGTGATCAGCGCATCGCACAATCCCTATTACGACAATGGCCTGAAATTCTTCTCCCACGAAGGACTTAAACTGCCGGATTCGGTGGAGACGGCGATCGAAGAAAGAATGGATGAACCCATGAAGATCGTGTCGTCGGACCAGCTGGGCAAGGCCGAGCGGGTGGTGGACGCGGCGGGGCGTTATATCGAGTTTTGCAAGCGCACCATACCTTTCGCCACCGCGCTGCGCGGCGTGAAAATCGTCGTCGACTGCGCGCATGGCGCCACTTACCACGTCGCGCCTGCGGTATTCGAAGAACTGGGCGCGGACGTCGTGACCTTGGGGATCGAGCCTGATGGGTTGAATATCAACGAAGACTGCGGGGCAATTGCGCCTGAGGCGCTGCGTGCGGCAGTCCTGGAGAACCAGGCGGATGTCGGTATTGCGATCGATGGCGACGGCGATCGACTCATTATGGTGGACGAGCGTGGTGAGGTGGTGGACGGCGATGAACTGCTTTATATCATCGCCAGCGCCAAGCAACAGGAGGGCACCCTGGGCGGTGGTGTGGTCGGCACGTCGATGTCAAACCTGGGGCTGGAGCAGGCGCTGGCATCGGCGGCCATTCCCTTCGAGCGTGCGGCGGTTGGCGACCGGTACGTGCTGGAGATGCTGCAACACAACGACTGGCGGCTGGGCGGCGAGTCCTCGGGGCACATCATCTGTCTGGATCGAACCACTACCGGCGACGCCATCGTCTCGGCTTTGCAGGTCCTGCACGTGCTGGTCGCGACCTCCCGCGGGCTGCACGAGGTCAAGTCGGGCATGACCAAGTTCCCGCAAACGCTCATCAATGTGCCGATTGCGGAGTCCTTTAATGTTCAGACGTCGCAGCCGGTGCAGCAAGCTGTCTCGGCTGCCGAGCGAAGCCTCGGGAATAGCGGGCGCGTGCTGTTGCGCCCGTCTGGCACCGAACCGCTGGTGCGGGTGATGGTGGAGGGACGCGACATCGAGCGCGTGCGGCAGATCGCCGAGCGCGTGGCGACAGCAGTGCGTGAGGCAGCCGCGCAAGCCGCAGGCTCGGAGGCGGAGCGACCACGTCCGGCGCCCCGTCAATCTCAGGTCTCCTCTTGAAGCACCGCGTGGACGCGGGTAAGCTTCGCGTCTTTTTTGCGGTGTTGAAATTGTAGATTGTTGGTGGTGGTCCGCCGGTGGAGATGCGTCACGGGGTGCGACTGTTCCGGCGCCCCTCGGCCAATTTGTCGACCCGATTTAAACCGCATCGTTACCGTTGAGCGAATAGCCTCATGCGCCGACCATTAATTGCCGGCAACTGGAAAATGAATGGCTCTCGGACAAGCATCCGGGCGCTGATCGACGTAATCGTCGCCGGCATCGATCGCGGTTCGCATGCCGAAATCGTCGTTTGCCCGCCTTTCGTATACTTGGGCGAGGTGCGCGGGATGCTTGCGCGAACGAACATCGTCCTGGGCGCGCAAGATGTGAGCGATCAGGATCCTGGCGCGTTTACCGGCGAAGTGGCCGCCGCCATGTTGCGCGAATTCGACGTGCGATACTGCATCGTGGGGCATTCCGAGCGCCGCCACGTTTATGGCGAAAGTGACGCATTGACGGCAAACAAGTTTGCGGCCGCGCGCCGCGCCGGTATAGCGCCGATCCTGTGCGTCGGCGAATTGCTCGAAGAGCGCGAGCGGGGCATTACCGAACAGGTTGTGCAGCGCCAGCTGGATGCAGTGCTGGAACTGGCTGGCATCGCCGCGTTCGATGGCGCGGTGATCGCGTACGAGCCCGTGTGGGCCATTGGCACGGGCAGAACGGCCACACCTGCGCAAGCGCAGGCTGTGCATGCGGCGATCCGGGCGCATCTTGGGGCCACCGATTCTGTAGTCGCGGAACGGGTGCGGATCCTCTACGGCGGCAGTGTGAAGGCCGACAATGCGGGCCAGCTTTTTTCGCAAGCGGATATCGACGGTGGCCTGATTGGCGGCGCTTCGCTCAACGGCCAGGAATTCCTGAAAATAAGCGCCGCCGCCTGATTGGGTTATATATGTGGTACAGCGTTTTACTGACTATCGACGTGCTGCTGGCGATCGGCCTTATCGTGCTGGTGCTGTTGCAGCATGGCAAGGGGGCCGATGCGGGCGCGGCGTTTGGCAGCGGGGCATCGGCCACCGTATTCGGTTCGCGGGGTTCGGCGTCTTTTCTCACGCGGTCTACGGCGGTGTTCGCCACATTGTTTTTCATCAACAGTCTGGGCCTGGCCTATATCGTCAGCCATCGGCCGGTGGATCGCAGTGTGACCGAACAGCTCACCAGTGAGCCTGCGACACCGCCCGCGTCAACACCCGATGAGACTGGCAGCGGCCTGAATACGACGTCTCCGGCGGACACTCCCGCCGAGGATGTGCCTGTCCCGGACACGCAAGAGCGAGCGCGGGAGCAGTCACCAACCCGTGATGCATTGCCGGAGGATGTGCCGCGATAACTGGGGCGACACGAACTGCAGGAAAACCCTATAAGCGGTAAACTCGATGTCCGCGCCGATGTGGTGGAATTGGTAGACACGCTGTCTTGAGGGGGCAGTGGCGCAAGCCGTGCCGGTTCGAGTCCGGCCATCGGCACCACACACCAGTCCAAGGTAGTCCAAGAAAGCCCATAAGCCAGTTGAACGCACTGGCTTTTTTTCCACCTTATCTCGGTGTCATCCAAATCCGGGGCATGCCAGATCAATATCCCCGTTCCATAAAGACGCAAGAGTCATGGCTTCTGTGGCGGAGGAGCTCACACGCAAGGCGCTATTTAGTAGTCATGTCCTTTTCATGGAACTTCGGAGTGAGGTCGGAAATGCAAGGGCCAAGCACTTGGAATCGAAATACTTAAAGTTAGAAGATCGGATTCCCAGGTCGAGCATCGGCAAAGGGGCTGCCACGCAGCCCAGTCGGTAGATTACGACGGCGTCGGCGGCAGGTTTAGTTGATCGACTATTGGCCATGCAAAACCAGACTG
Source organism: Gammaproteobacteria bacterium (assembly GCA_050740315.1). Lineage (GTDB taxonomy): Bacteria > Pseudomonadota > Gammaproteobacteria > JACCYU01 > JACCYU01 > JACCYU01. The sequence continues at coordinate 30,010 of JBOIDC010000012.1, forward strand.
AAGATCAGGGTGCCGGGGCTCATCCGGTGGATAGCCGTCTTCCAATGCCGCTTCAATGTCTGCAAGTAGCCGACTTGCCCAGTCTCGGGCGGATCGGTCGCCTTCGTAAGCAAATCGCAGCAGCGCGCGTCTTACCGGTGTAAGGGCCTGCGGCGCCCGACGATCCGGTATTCGTCGATCATCCGCATTCCGATACCAACGTGCCTGACGGATGGCGGCTTCCGCAAAGGAGCGCAGCTGTGGATCGATCATGGCCAGCTCAAGCGAGGTCATTGCGGCCTCACGGTCGCCGAGTGCGACCAGGAGCGCCCGGGCAAAATCTCGCTTTGGCGAATCAGAGGAAAATCGCACCACTACACCGACGAGTTCCCGCAGTGATTGGTCGCTCTGGACGATGGACAGGAATGGCATCGCGATGCTGTGCGGAACGCGGACGGAGGAAGTCTGGTTCAGACCCGTTGGCCACTTGAATTCTCTTAGCAGCGCTTCTAATAGTCTTCGCTTCTGCCTGTGGGATAGAAATTCAACCACCCGGGCCCACTCGTACTCGTACGAGTCGCCGTCAGATATAGGGAAGAACTGAAGCAGGAGTTCTAATTGTTTCGGCACAGCGCTCGCAGCAAGCGGAGCCAGCAAGTCTCTGATCGTCCACTGTGAAAGCCGCGCTGCCGTGTTTTGAAGGCGCTCCGCCGCCAGCTCGAGGTCATCGGAGAACATAAGCGCAGTCAATAAGCTACTTATAAGCGGCATGCTTTGATTGCGCTCGACGCAGACTGCCTCGACATGAGCAAGCCACGCATCCAAGGCCCGGCTAGCGACAACGCTAGGTATCGTGATGCCGCAATGGAGTAAAATTCGAAGCCATCGTTCAACCGTATAGATCGTATTCGCGCCTAGTGGCACGGCGAGTAATACGTCCGCGCGGAGTCGTCCAGTTATCCGTGCATACATGATCGCCAACCGGGCCCTCGTGATTTCCCGCGACATATAAATAGGCGAGGGATCGGTGCGTGTTTCCCACTGCAACAGGTGACGCTCGATTGCGGCAGCGGCTGCTTGCGCGTCCGTCGATTGCGTAAGCTCACCCACGTGCGCATGTGTTGCAGCCACCGCAGCCCAGTCGACGCGGGCAAGGACTCCGCCAGTGGTGCCGGCTAAGGGAATGCCTACCAATCGCGCAAGCTGTTCTCCCACTTCAAGCTCAAAGACGTCGTTTTCAAACAGGTTCAACAGATCCATAACCTCATTGGGGCCAGCGACCTGCCGCACGGCAGAAACGTACCAGTGCTCATGACTAAAGCGGCCCCCGCCTCGTCTTTGGCCACGCTCGCGCTCTGCGAAGTGTTGCCGCACACGTGTGCTCTCGGCCGTAACGAGCTGCTGCAGCAGGTCTCGAAGTGTGCTGAAGTGCGTAAGTCCAACGAGCCGCGCTAGCGCGGCTTTGCGGTGTCCTTCCTCGTCTTCGTCCGCCAGGATGACCCCGGCGAGGCGGCGAATCAGCGCCTCTAACGTGCGGCCGTCTCCAGTGCCTGCCCCTGGAACCATGTCAGGATCATGAGAAGCGGCCGCTGACAGAAGATCGGCGAGGAATCCGACAGATCGAGCATCGCTGAAGTCGTTTGATCGTTCCTCGGCGGTCTGCACGAGCGTCATCAGCGGCACGTACTGAGAGGCGTGCTGTAGATCAAGCAATCGCTCACGATCCTTCTCGTTTAGCGCATGCGAAGATTCAGCATGCGCCCATTGAAGCGTAAAGAGCTCATCGAAACATCGCCGTACAATCGGAACGCAGCCGTGGCTTAGGAATGGAATTAGCGCATTGGCGAGGGTATGGCGGCCACATGCTTGCAGAATGCGCCCTGCCGCGACCTGCAACTCCTCATCGCCGAACTCCTGCAGGACTGCACCACATTCATCGGACACCTGTTGTCCGAGTGTTAGGCGCTCGAGTACCCATTCGGCAGCCCACCGTCGATCATGGCTTGAGACGAGTTCAAAGATCTGGCGTCTCTGGTGAAAATCCGATATGTCACCGCTTAGCTGCCTCTTGTAGACGTCGAGCACCCGCCTTGGATCGATGTCGGTGAGGTAATTCAGCGCCCGGCGGCCACGTTCGTCCAGCGGGTCGGAGCGGGCAAGTGCTTCTAGGTGCGGCAAGTAGGACACCACAATCTCAGGCTCCAAAAGTTCAAGCGTTCCGTGCTCAAGAAATTCATCGATGTTTTCCTGGGTCGGCGGGGGACAAAGGTGCCTTGCTGCAAGAGGGTCATAGAAGGCGATGTGGCGCAAGCACGTGCCTCGAACTAGCCATGACGGGTCGCGGGAAGCGAAATCTTTGGCCAACGTCAGCGGATCTTTGGAGTTGCCGACTGTAGCCTCTGTGGCAAACTCCGCCCGCCGCTCTGGAGGCCAAGCCGTTACCCTCGAACGCCACCCAGACCCCAATACCTCGATCGGAAAAGGCTCGAGCAGACGATAAGTAGATAGTCGAACCTGTTGGTCATCCGACTCAAGCAAGGGCCAGAACTCATCCGCGAAGTCCGCTAGTTGGCCCGAAAGTACGGCCCTAAGCGCCAGCGTCGACGCACAGCCGCCCTGCGTCAGCCATCGGCGCAACCGCGACTTTAGGTCGGCGGCACCCCCCGGCGAGACAAGCCCCTGTAGCAGAGGAAGCCATTCAGCGGCCAAGCGTAGGTCCACGTCCAGCACAATTCTAAAGAGTCGATTGGCTATTGAGGCTGCGTCTGACTTCGCCGATTCAGTCCCGAGCGCAGCAACCATTAAGGCCCAGGCCGCGCTAAGACGTCGGTCGTCCAGATATCGCGCAAGTACCGAGTCGTCGTCTAAAGTGGTTGTTAGCTGCCACAGGTGGTGAGCGCACAGCCAGTCTTGGAAATACTGGTGCTGAAATCGAATCCCATCGCCAGCATCCGCCTGAAGCACGTGATGCTGGATGAGGATCTTCAGCAGAACAGCAGGCGTCAGTTCATTATCGGCAAGATTCGCAAGCCATGACTCAGCTTCCCCGCGCGACGCTTCAGTACGACCGCGTTGCGAAAGTTGGAAGGCGACCTGACCGAGCGCTGCGTGAAAACACCGTCGGCGAGTTGTTCCACCCAGCGCGCTGGCATGGTCCGGTGCCCTTTCGATGGACACCACGGCGGCCTCTAGTATTTCGTGTCGGGTGCGCGGGACTGGACTGCCGCGATCAAGCGCGTCGATGATCGGCACAAGGAACAGAGGAATACGGCTTAACCTGTCGACCTCGGAATCATGTTCGATCATAGTCAGGAGTTTTTCTGATTTATCCGGCGCAAGTCGGTCGACTATCGCGCGGCGTGCATCGGTAGAGAGGGGAGCAAGCTCAAAGGCCGTCAGTGGGCCGAGTGGGTCGGTGCCGTTCTTAGTACGGCTTGAGAGCACTATCGGGCAGCCTGGCGCCGAGAGCTTGACCTCGACGAGTTGCTCCGCTAACCGCTGTACATGCTCGGGTGCGAGCTCGTTCCACCCGTTGATAAAAACAGCTACTTCACCTGCAATCATCAGACGCAGCATGTTCGACGCGTTTTCGCCGCCTGATCCGACGAACTGATCGAATAAGAACCGATCGAGGGTTTGTTCAGATCGCGCCCATGAAGGCGCCGGCACTAGAAGCGGCGTCGGACTGGACTTCCGGATCGCTAACTTTGCGGCGATCTGCGCCAATCCAACCGTCTTTCCCAGGCCTGCTTCTCCCCAAACGAGAAATAGGCCGCCGGCACTTAAATTCTCAATTAGTTCATCCTGGGAAAGAGCCCGGTCCGCGCCAGTGCCGTCGGCATCGAATAAATACTCGCGAGCGATCGGCTGCAGGCGCGGATCCATGTGGTGTCGCAGCCACGCCTTGACGCGTTCCGATGTCCTACTTGCCAGTGACTGCCGAATCTGTTCGAGGTCATTTGGTAGAATCGGCGCGAGCCCAAGATAATGACCGGCCAGATGTTGGTGGGCTGGTTCAAGAAGGCGGTTGACGACCTCCTCGCGCGAAAGACTGTCAAGGCGACAGAGAACTGCTCCCTCGCATTGTCGCACCATTCATCTGTCCGCGCCGTTGTCACGACCTGCGGAGTGTAGAACCACAGCGCGTTGATCTTGGGCTTTCGGCTCTTCACGCGCACCAAGTCTTTACGGATCTTGGCCCATGTCGCCGTGGTTGAACAGGCAACACTCAACTCACGTCCATCATCGAGAGCCACCGTCGCCAGGAATGCATCCTCGCCGCCGTCCTTAGTGATCTCACTGGCGACGAGATTAGGGCAACGTTTCTGAGCTAGTGGGATTACGATGCGCTGAAAAACTATCCCTCCGCGATTCGTGATAAGGTCATCTAGTGCTGCCTCCAAGTTTGATCGAGTTAATGTCATGCGTGGATGATGCATGCCTGATCAGGACAGGACGCACCACTGGCACGGAACATTGCTGCCGCGAAAGCGTCTCTTGGGTGGTGAGCGAACAAGCTCGCCGTTATAGACTCTGTTGACGTGCGCGGATGGTGGTAAATGCAACATGATTCGCAGAGCGGCTGGTTAAGGCTTAAGGGCTTTTCAGCCGGCGGGTCGCCCTTGCAGGTACTAGATGAAGCTTGCTATTCGTCTCGGTAGGCGGAGCTTGTTCTCCAGCGAACATATTGGAGGCATTGCTGACTTTCGCACAACTCGCCGCCCCGTAGGCCTTCTTCTATAGCACTACCGTGTACACTACATGCAGAAGTTTAGGCAATCCACTTTGGGGAGAAGACCGCTATAACGCTATACGCTGTTGCTTCATATGGCTCCCCCCGGGACGGGATCGAACCGCCAACCTAGTGATTAACGGCAGTCTGAATAGGGAAATTCATTACGATGAATTGGGGCCGCTCTCCTTAGGGAATCTTTGGGTTCCGCGGTTCACACGGTGCCGATTGGAGCGTAGGAGCTTTAGTGGATGCGGTCAAGGGACAGCCGGTATTGCCCGCGCGCCGTCTAATAACGGCACCGGGCAAGATCATGGCGAAGGTCGGCAAGGACAAGGTCTCGCCAGTCGGTTCTCTGGCGAATCCAATAGACTCGCCATCCGCACTGGCATACCCGGAGTCCCTGCCAGCCCACAGCGCGCTGGTCCAATGGTGCCTGTACCCATGATCTCCAACAGAAGGCGGTACTTTTGGCGGTACCTTGCGAGCCGCAACTTAACTAACGTGCGTAAAAACATGACGTTAAGATTAAAGTGTGTGTCCGGCCATCACATCGGTTTTCAAGCAAGCCCCGCCCACAGACCAGTTAACTCTTTTCATGCTGTTATGAAAGCTTTTTCATCGCTTTCACGCCAGGCAAGGGTGCAAACGCTTTTTGGCCGCTCGACGAAATGCTGTTCAGTTCCTTGGCCGGCGGCGGCTGATGCGCTTGGCCGAGTAACGCCGGGTACGCTGGTGCTGCGGATCGTCGGCCTCGTCGACGATATATTCAATAATCTCATCGGTAAACGCCACGCCGCTTTTGGCGTCATCAAGCACCTGCGCCAGGTTGACGTTGTTCTGGACGATTTGAATGGCCTCGCGCTGGCTTGTTGCCGCGACTCTAACCGGCACCCGCACCACTGCCATGATATGCACCGTATATTTCTGGGTCATCGCTTCCGGTGAGGTGTCCGTGTCATGCCAGTGGAAATCACAGTCTTACGGAATATCACGCGTCTTCATGCTACTCCGGTAGCGGTCCGCCCGGTAGCCTTTATTGCGCAATCGTCGCGCCGATTTACGCGTTTCCAAGACTCTGGTTTGGTTGACAGCGCAGCGGCGTACATCGTCTTTGACGGTCGGGCGGCCCTAAAGGGTATGGACGCGATTTGGCTCGCTCGGAGTTTCATTCTTCGTTATTATGTCAGCAGTTATCTGCGACCGTTCAACGGCGCCGTTGCGTTAAGACGACGGCTCGCCAACTTCATTAACCGCTGAACGAATCCCTTCTCAGGGAGCCTAAATATGCTCGAGGGTTATCTGCCGATCCTGATTTTCATGGCGTTGGCGGTTGTGTTCGGCATCATACCGCTCGTGCTGGGTTCCATCGTCGGGCCCCGGCGGCCCGGCAAAGCCAAAGACGCGCCGTACGAGTGCGGCTTTGACGCATTCGAAGATTCGCGCATGAAGTTCGACGTGCGCTATTACCTGGTCGCCATTCTGTTCATCATCTTCGATCTGGAGATTGCGTTTCTGTTTCCATGGGCGGTGGTATCGGATTCGATCGGCATGTTCGGCCTGGCATCGATGGGCGTGTTTGTCGGCATTCTGGTTATTGGCTTCGTCTATGAGTGGAAGAAGGGTGCGTTGGACTGGGAATGAATCATGGGCATAGAGGGCGTTCTCGATAAAGGCTTCGTCACGACCACGGCGGACAAGCTCATCAACTGGGCGCGCACCGGCTCATTGTGGCCGGTCACCTTTGGCCTGGCCTGTTGTGCGGTGGAAATGATGCACGCCGGCGCCGCCCGCTACGATCTGGATAGATTCGGCGTGCTGTTCCGGCCGAGCCCGCGCCAGTCCGACGTGATGATCGTGGCCGGCACCCTGGTCAACAAGATGGCGCCCGCGCTGCGCAGGGTCTATGACCAGATGGCGGATCCCAAGTGGGTGATTTCGATGGGTTCGTGCGCCAACGGCGGCGGCTATTATCACTATTCCTATTCAGTGGTGCGCGGTTGCGATCGCATCGTGCCCGTGGACATTTACGTGCCGGGTTGCCCGCCCACCGCCGAGCAGCTGCTGTTCGGCATCCTGCAACTGCAAAACAAGATCCGGCGCACCAATACCATCGCGCGCTGATCGGTGATTCCATGAGTGAGCACTTAAATGCGCTGGTGGCGAGTCTGCGCGAGCGCTTTGGCGACGCGGCGCAGGAGTGCGCCATCGCTTATGGCGAGGTCACCTTGACCCTGCGCCCGGCGGATTTACTGACGGTCGCGCAGGCGCTGCGCGATGAAAGCGATTTCCGCTTCGAGCAATTGATGGACGTCGCGGGTGTGGATTACCTGGCTTACGGCGTGGACGAATGGGCGACCGACGAGGCGACCGGCCAGGGCTTCAGCCGCGGCGTCGAGAAGGTGAGTTTCGGGCGTTTCAGTTTCGAGGACGCACCCGCCGCGGCAAAATGGGCGGGCCCGAGATTCGCGGTCGCGTATCAGCTGCTCTCGGTAAGCCGCAACCAGCGGTTGCGCTGCAAGGTGTTCTGCGAGAACGATGACTGGCCCATGGTGGATTCCGTCACCGGCATCTGGGCGTCGGCCAACTGGTTCGAGCGCGAAGCCTTCGACCTGTACGGCATCGTCTTCGACGGGCATCCCGATCTGCGCAGGATACTCACTGATTACGGCTTCATCGGGCATCCGTTCCGCAAGGATTTTCCGCTGATCGGCAATGTCGAGATGCGCTACGACCCGGAGCAGGGCCGGGTCATTTATCAGCCGGTCACCATCGAGCCGAGAGTGCTGGTGCCGAAAGTGATACGCGACGACCACCGCTACATCGAACAGGTGGTCGAGGAGAAACCGCCCGGTGCCTGAGATCCGCAATTACACGTTAATGTTCTGGCCGCAGCGCAGGATTTCTACGCGGCTGCCTGAAATGATCCGCAATCATTACCGATCCATCGAACGGGCGGTCGAGTCGCAATCCCATGCCTGAGATCCGCAATTACACGATGAACTTCGGGCCGCAGCACCCGTCCGCGCACGGCGTGCTGCGCCTGGTGCTGGAGCTCGACGGCGAGGTGATCCAGGGCGCGGATCCGCACATCGGCCTGCTGCACCGGGCCACCGAGAAGCTCGCCGAGAGCAAACCGTACAACCAGAGCATCGGCTACATGGACCGGCTCGACTATGTGTCCATGATGTGCAACGAGCACGGCTACGTGCTGGCGATCGAGAAGCTGTTAGGAATCGAGCCGCCGCTGCGCGCGCAGTATATCCGCGTGATGTTCGACGAGATCACGCGGATACTGAATCACCTGATGTGGCTGGGTGCGCACGGCCTGGACATCGGTGCCATGACTGTTTTTCTGTACTGTTTCCGCGAGCGCGAAGACCTGATGGACTGTTACGAGGCGGTCTCCGGCGCGCGCATGCACGCGACTTATTATCGGCCGGGCGGCGTGTATCGCGACCTGCCGGATCGGATGCCGCAGTATCAGGCGTCCCGCTGGCACGACGAGAGCGAGACGCGGCGCCTGAACGCCGCGCGCGGCGGCTCGCTGCTGGATTTCATCGAGGATTTCACGCAGCGTTTCCCGGCCTGCGTGGACGAGTACGAAACCTTGCTGACCGACAATCGCATCTGGAAGCAGCGCACCGTGTCCATCGGTGTGGTCTCGCCGGAGCGCGCCCTGCAACTGGGCTTTACCGGACCGATGCTGCGCGGCTCCGGCGTCGAATGGGACTTGCGCCGCAAGCAGCCGTACGAAGTGTATGACCGGCTGGAGTTCGCTATTCCGGTTGGCGTGAACGGCGATTGTTACGATCGTTACCTGGTGCGCATCGAGGAGATGCGCCAGTCCAATGCAATCGTCAAGCAATGCGTAGACTGGCTGCGCGAAAATCCTGGGCCGGTGATGCTGGACGAACACAAGATCACGCCACCCGCGCGCGAAGAGATGAAGGCCGACATGGAAGCCCTGATTCATCACTTCAAGCTGTTCACGGAAGGCTATTGCCTGCCGGCCGGCGAGGTGTACACAGCGGTGGAAGCGCCCAAGGGCGAATTCGGCTGTTACCTGATCTCGGACGGCGCCAACAAGCCGTACCGCGTGAAGATCCGCGCGCCGGGTTTCGCCCACCTCGCCGCGCTGGAGGAAATGGCCCGCGGCCACATGCTGGCCGATGTGGTGGCGATTATTGGCACGCAGGATATTGTGTTTGGGGAGATTGATCGATGATCAGAAAAATAAGACCCCCTTCGACGCAGCCGAGCATCGCAGGCGTGCGCGCGGGAAAGCGCCGTATGTCTGAGCACATGGATGTGCGAGTTCGGCGCGGCGCGCGCACGACGAGAAGCGCAGGGCATCCCGCGCCAACGGAGTTGGGGCGGGACAAGTCGGGGGGCGTGTTTCTTTTGGGTACTTTTCTTTGCACGAGCAAAGAAAAGTACCTCGCCTGCGGGTGCGAGAACCCGCAACCCCGACTGAGACTTTCCCACGCGGAGTTGTAGCGATGCACGGTACCGAACTATCGGATCACCTCCGCGCCGAGATCGACACCTGGGTTGCGCGTTTCCCGCCGGACAAGAAGCAGTCGGCCGTGCTGAACGCGTTGCGCGTGGTGCAGCACGAGCATGGGTGGCTGTCCACCGAAATGATGGACGCGGTGGCCGATTACTTGGGAATGCCGCGTATCGCGGTGTACGAGGTCGCGACGTTTTACTCCATGTTCGAGCTGCAGCCGGTGGGCAGGCACACGATTTCCGTGTGCACTAACGTGTCCTGCATGTTGCGCGGCTCCGACGCGATCGTCGCGCATCTGGAAAGCAGGCTGGGCATCAAGACCGGCGAAAGCACGCCCGACGGTCGCTTCTATTTGAAGCAGGAAGAGGAATGTCTGGCCGCCTGCTGTGGCGCGCCGATGATGCAGGTCGATCACGTGTATCATGAAAATCTCACCCCCGAACGGGTGGATGCGATACTGGATAAACTGGATTCGTAATGGCGGGTTGGTGATGTCAAACGAGGTTTGTTTCGCGACGCTGAAATTCGCCGAGCCGTGGACGCTCGAGAACTATCGCAAGGTCGGCGGTTACGAGGCCTGGGCGCGCATTCTGCGCGACCGGGTTCCGCGCGAGGCGATCATCGAGGAGATCAAGGCGTCGGGCCTGCGGGGGCGCGGCGGCGCGGGTTTTTCCACCGGCCTGAAGTGGAGCTTCATGCCGAAAGAGCCGCGCGGGCCAGGTTATCTCGTGTGCAACTCCGACGAATCCGAGCCCGGCACCTGCAAGGATCGCGATATCCTGCGCTTCAATCCGCACGCGCTGGTCGAGGGTATGGCGATCGCCGGTTACGCCATGCACGTGACGGTGGGCTACAACTACCTGCGTGGTGAGTTTCAGGACGAGGTCTATCGGCGCTTCAAGCACGCGCTGGACGAGGCCTACGCGGAAGGTTATCTGGGCAGGAATATTCTAGGTTCCGGCGTTGACTTCGAGCTGTACGACACCTTGGGCGCCGGCGCCTATATCTGCGGCGAAGAGACCGCGCTGCTGGAATCGCTGGAAGGCAACAAAGGCCTGCCGCGCTTCAAGCCGCCGTTTCCCGCCGGCTACGGCTTGTATGGCCGGCCCACAACGATCAACAACACGGAAACCCTGGCGTCGGTGCCGTCTATCATGCGCAATGGGGCGAAATGGTTCGCCGATCTCGGCACCGAGAAGAGCGGCGGCGTCAAATGCTTTTCGGTGTCGGGTCACGTGGAGCGGCCCGGCAATTTCGAGATTTCGTTGGGCACCCCATTCGCGGAATTGCTGGAGATGACCGGCGGTGTGCGCGGCGGACGCCCGCTCAAAGCCGTCATCCCGGGCGGCTCGTCGGTGCCGGTGCTGCCGGGCGATGTCATGATGGAAACGCATATGGACTACGATTCGCTGGTCAAGGCCGGCTCGCTGCTGGGCTCCGGCGCGGTGATCGTGATGGACGAAACCACCGACATGGTGCAGGTGTTGAGGCGTATATCGCGTTTTTACATGTCTGAATCCTGCGGCCAGTGCACACCCTGCCGCGAGGGCACCGGCTGGTTGTACCGCATGCTCACGCGCATGGTGCGGGGCCAGGGCGAGCCGGCGGATTTGACCAAACTCGTCGACGTGGCGCGCAGGATCGAGGGCCGCACGATCTGCGCGCTGGGCGACGCGGCGGCGATGCCGGTGCGCAGTTTCATCAAGCACTTTCGCCACGAGTTCGAACATTACATCGAACATGGCCGCAGCATGGTTTCCGAACCCCCGAAAGAGGCCGCGTGACTTATTCCTCGCGCAAAGGCGCCAGGCCGCGAAGAACACTGTTGCTCTTCGCGTCTTCGCGTGTCTGCGCGCGAGACCGTAAGTATGTCTGACACGAACGTCAATCTTGAGATCAACGGGCGGCCCGTGCGGGCCCGCAAAGGCGAGATGATTATCGCCGTGGCGGACCGCCACGACATCCGCATCCCGCGCTTTTGCTATCACAAGAAGCTGTCGATCGCCGCCAACTGCCGCATGTGCTTAGTCGAGGTCGAGAAGGCGCCCAAGCCGGTGCCGGCCTGCGCCTTTCCGGTCGCCGAGGGCATGAAGGTGCATACCCGGTCGCGGCTGGCCATCGACGCGCAGAAGGGCACGATGGAATTCCTGCTCATCAATCATCCGCTGGATTGTCCCATCTGCGATCAGGGCGGTGAGTGCGAATTGCAGGATGTCGCCATGGGTTATGGCGAGGACGTCTCGCGCTACAACGAAGCCAAGCGCGTGGTCAAAGACAAGGACATCGGGCCGCTGATTTCCACCGACATGACCCGCTGTATCCACTGCACGCGCTGCGTGCGCTTCGGCGAAGAGATCGCCGGCGTGCGCGAGCTGGGCGCCACCGGCCGCGGCGAATTCATGGAAATCGGCACCTACATCGAAAAGGCCGTGACCTCGGAGCTGTCCGGCAACGTTATCGACCTGTGTCCGGTCGGTGCGCTCAACGCGAAACCGTCGCGGCACACCGGGCGCTCGTGGGAGATGATCCAGCACGCCCTGATCGCGCCGCACGATTCTGTGGGTTCGCATATCTATGTTCATACCTTGCGTGGGCGCGCCATGCGGGTGGTGCCGCGCGAAGACGAATCCCTCAACGAGACGTGGATCTCGGATCGCGATCGTTTCAGTTATCAGGCCCTGAGCAAGGACCGATTGCAGACGCCGATGGTCAAGCGCGCGGGCCAATGGCGCGAGCTCGACTGGGAGCAGGCCTTGCAGACGGTGGCCGACGGTCTGCGCAGTGCTCCCGCCGGTGACGTCGGGTTCCTGACCGCGCCGCACGCAACCCTGGAAGAGCTTTATCTGTTGCAGAAGATCGCCCGTGGCCTGGGCACGGACAACATCGATCACCGTCTGCGGCAAAGCGACTTCAGCGATCAGGCGCACGCGCCGCTGTTTCCGTGGCTCGGCCAGAGCGTGCAGGATCTGGAATGGCTGGATGCGGCGCTGCTGATCGGTTCCGACGTGCGCAGAGAGCAGCCGATCATCGCGCACCGGCTGCGCAAGGCGGCGGTCAAGGGCGCGCGGATCATGGCGCTCAATCCGCGCGACTTCGGCTGGCATTTACCGCTGGCGGCCCATGTTGTTCGTGATCCGGCCGGTATGGTGCGCGCCCTGGCCGGTGTCGCTAAAACGGTGCTGGAAAGCGCTGGTGCGGACCGGCCACCGCCGCTGCGCGAATTGCTTGCCTGGGTCGAGCCGGACGACGACGCTCGGGCCATCGCCGCGCAGTTGTCGGCGAGCGGACACAACGGCGTGCTGCTGGGCAACCTGGCCGTGACGCATCCGCAGTTCTCACTGCTGCGCGCGCTTGCGTTCGTGATCGCGCAACACACTGGCAGCCGCTTCGGTTATTTGCCTGAGGCCGCGAATACGGCGGGCGCGTGGCTGGCCGGCGCGGTGCCGCATCGTCTGCCCGGTGGCGATGCCATTGCGCGGCCCGGCATGCACGCGCGTGCGATGCTGGAGGATCCGCGCAAGGCGTATCTGCTGTTCGGCGTGGAGCCCGAGTTCGATTGCGACGCCCCTGCGCGGGCGCGCGCGGCAATGGACCGGGCCTCTTTCGTCGTGGTGTGTTCGCCGTTTCTGAGCGAGTCGATGCGCGAGTATGCCGATGTGCTGCTGCCGATAGCGGCCTTCGCCGAAACGCCCGGTACCTTCGTCAATCTCGAAGGGCGCTGGCAGAGCTGGAATCAGGCGTCCAGGGCGCCGGGGGAGACACGGCAGGGATGGAAGGTGCTGCGGGTGCTGGGCAACACCTTGAAGCTGGAGGGTTTTGATTACATCTCCGCTGAACAAGTGCGCGATGAGCTGAAGACCCGCTTCTCCGGCGCGCTGCGATTCGACAACGGACTGCGGCTGGAGGGCGCGTTTAACCTGCCGTCACCGCCGCAAAGCCTGCTGCGCGCGGCGAACGTGCCCATCTACGCGCTGGACGCGCTGGTGCGCCGCGCGCAGGCATTACAGGCCACCCCGCACGCGAAACCCGCCGCGTGCTATCTCAAGTCACAACAGGCAAAAGCGCTGGGGCTCAACGGCGCCGAGCGCGTGCTTGCGCGCCAGAGCGGCGGCCATGCGATCCTGCCGCTGGTGCTGGACGAGACCGTGCCGCTCAACGTCGCGTGGATCCCCGTGGGACTGGAAGCCACGCGCGGCCTGGGTGCGGCGTTCGGCGATATCGTGCTGGAGCCGGCTTAAGTGATCGATTTATTCGCTTCGGCGTGGGACGCGGTGCCACCCGGCATCCAGACCACCGGCCTGATCCTGACCAAGATCGCGGCGATCCTGGTGCCGCTGATGCTGGCGGTGGCCTACCTCACCCTGGCCGAACGCAGGATCATCGGCTTCATGCAGGTGCGCATCGGGCCCAACCGGGTGGGGTGGCAGGGCATGCTGCAGCCGATCGCCGACGCGCTCAAGCTGCTGTTCAAGGAAGTCATCATTCCCCGCAACGCCAATCGCGCACTGTTTCTGTCCGCGCCGGTGCTGTCTATCGCGCCGGCGCTGGCGGCCTGGGCAGTCATCCCGTTCGACGATGGCATGGTGCTGGCCGACATCAACGCCGGGCTTTTGTACATTCTGGCGCTGACCTCGCTCAGCGTGTATGGCGTGATCGTTGCCGGCTGGGCGTCAAACTCGAAGTACGCGCTGCTCGGCGCGATGCGCTCGGCCGCGCAGATCGTCGCCTACGAGATCGCCATGGGCTTCGCGCTGGTGGGCGTGCTGATGGCGTCGAACAGCCTGAATCTTGGCGAGATCGTGCTGGCGCAGCAGGGCAGCGTGCTGCACTGGTTCTGGCTGCCGCTGCTGCCCTTGTTCGGGGTCTATTTCATCTCCGGGGTGGCGGAGACGAACCGCGCGCCGTTCGACGTGGCCGAAGGCGAGTCGGAGATCGTGGCGGGCTTCCATGTGGAATATTCCGGCATGGCTTTCGCGGTCTTTTTTATGGCGGAATACGCCAATATCATTCTTATTTCGGCGCTGTGCGCGCTGATGTTCTGGGGTGGGTGGCTGTCGCCGTTCGAAGGCATTTTGCCGGGGGCTGTGTTTGGCTGGCCGCTGGTCGGCTGGTTGCTGGGGCCCGGCATACACTGGTTTCTGATCAAGGCCGCGTTTTTCGTTTTCTGTTTTCTGTGGCTGCGCGCGACCTTCCCGCGTTATCGTTACGATCAGATCATGCGTCTGGGCTGGAAAGTGCTGATCCCGGTGACCCTGGTGTGGTTGTTCGCCGAGGGCGTGGCCGTGGCGGTCGGGCTCCGACCCTGGTTTGATTGATGCCGCCCCGCCATTTCGGAGGAGGTTGAATGACTGTCAATATCCGCGATTACTTCAACAGCTTCACCCTGCGCGAGCTGTTCAAAGGCCTGCGGGTGACGGGCAGGCGCCTGTTTTCGCCCAAGATCACCGTGCAGTATCCGGAGGAAAAAACGCCGCAGTCGCCGCGGTTTCGCGGTCTGCACGCGCTGCGCCGGTATCCCAACGGCGAAGAGCGCTGCATTGCCTGCAAGCTGTGCGAGGCGGTGTGTCCGGCGCTGGCGATCACCATCGAATCCGAGCCGCGCGCCGACGGCACCCGGCGCACCACGCTCTACGACATCGATCTGTTCAAATGCATTTATTGCGGTTTCTGCGAGGAATCGTGCCCGGTCGACGCCATCGTCGAGACGCGGATCTTCGAGTATCACTTCGAGAACCGCGGCGAGAACGTGATTCACAAGGATCAGTTGCTGGCGATCGGCGACAAGTACGAGGCCCAACTGGCCGCGGATCGTGCGGCCGACGCGCGCTATCGCTAGTGTTAACGCAAACCGCAAAGACGCAGAGTACGCAAAGAAGCATCATTGTTTTAGCTCAATCATCTTCGCGCGCTTTGTGTCCTCTGCGTCTTTGCGTTAAGAGCACATAACGAACCATATCGCCGATGACGTTCCAGCAGTTCGTCTTTTACATCTTCGCGGCCATCATGCTGTTCGCCGCGGCGCGCATGATCACGGTGCGCAATCCGGTGCACGCGGCGTTGTATCTGGTGCTGACCTTCTTCACCAGCGCCGCGCTGTGGATGCTGATGGAGGCCGAATTTCTCGCCATCGCGCTGGTGCTGGTATACGTGGGCGCGGTGATGGTGCTGTTTCTGTTCGTGATCATGATGCTCGATATCAACATCGCGCAGCTGCGTTCCGGGTTCACGCGCTACCTGCCGCTGGGTCTGGTGGTGGCCGCGGTGATGGTCATCGAGATGGCGCTGGTCGTCGGCTCGGAGGTGTTCAATAGAACGCGACCGCCGTCCGCGCCTGGCGAGCTCAGCAACACCGAAGCGCTGGGACAAGTGCTGTACACGCATTACGCCTACCCGTTCGAGATCGCCGCGGTGATCCTGCTGGTCGCGATCATCGCCGCCATCACGTTGACATTGCGGCGCCGGCCGGAGACCAAGCATCAGGATCCGGGTGCGCAGATAACCGTGCGACGCGCGGCGCGCGTGCGGCTGGTGAAGATGCCGGCCGAGCGGCGTACGGCGCAGGCGACCGCGCCCACGCAACACGCAGCCACGCAGAACAAATGATGTCGATCAGCTTTAGTCGCGTTCGCGCCCTGCGCCCGTTTCAGCCGCTGCGTCCGGAGCGGCCATGATCCCTCTTTCCAATTTTCTTATCCTCGGCGCGATTTTGTTTTCGTTGAGCGTGGCGGGCATCTTTCTGAACCGCAAGAACGCGATCGTGCTGCTCATGTCCATCGAGCTGATGCTGCTGGCGGTCAACATGAATTTTATCGCGTTTTCCCATTATTCCGGCGACATCGCCGGGCAGGTGTTCGTGTTCTTTATCCTCACGGTGGCGGCGGCGGAAAGCGCGATCGGGCTCGCGATCCTGGTGGTATTGTTTCGCAATCGCGAGACGATCAACGTACAGGATCTGGATCAAATGAAGGGATAGATGACCATCGAGCTTATTTAGCGCAAAGGACGCCAAGACGCAGAGAGCGCAAACGAATATCAAATGAATTCTTCCAAAAGACTTGGCGGCGTTAGTGTCTCTGCGGGCTTTCCGTTAATTGGGTCGCCGGAGCCGCGGTAGGAGATGAAGTTCATCTATCTCGTCATCCCGGTCGCGCCGCTGCTGGCCGCGATCATCGCGGGGGTGTTCGGCCATTACATTGGCCGGCAGGGCGCGCATCGCGTGACGATCACCGCCGTGACGCTGTCGTTTCTGCTGTCGCTGGTGGCGTTCTGGCATATCGCGATCAACGACGCGCCGGCGTTCAACGGCGCGGTCTATACCTGGCTGACCTCGGATGGCATCCGCTTCGAGATCGGTTTCCTCATCGACAAGTTCAGCGTGCTGATGATGGCGGTCGTGACCTTCGTGTCGTTGATGGTGCACATCTACACCATCGGCTATATGCACGACGATCCCGGCTATCAGCGCTTCTTCAGCTATATCGCGCTATTCACTTTTTCCATGCTGATGCTGGTGATGTCGAACAACTTTCTGCAGTTGTTCTTCGGCTGGGAGGCGGTGGGGCTGGTTTCTTACTTGCTGATCGGCTTCTGGTACACGCGCGAGAGCGCGACCAGTGCGGGCCTCAAGGCGTTTCTGGTCAACCGGGTCGGCGACTTCGGGTTCGTGCTGGGCATCGCCGCGATCGTGGCCTACACCGGCAGCCTGGACTATTACACGGTGTTCGAGCAGGCGCCGGCGCTGGCAAAAGAGACCGTATCGGTGCTGCCGGGCAACGAATGGTCGCTGATGAGTGTCACCTGCATTCTCTTGTTTATCGGCGCCATGGGCAAATCGGCGCAGATGCCGCTGCACGTGTGGCTGCCGGATTCGATGGAGGGCCCGACGCCGATCTCGGCGCTGATCCATGCCGCGACCATGGTGACCGCCGGCATCTTCATGGTCGCGCGCATGTCGCCACTGTTCGAATACTCCGAGACGGCGCTGTCCTTGGTGATGGTGATCGGCGCGCTGACCGCGTTCCTCATGGGTCTGGTCGGTCTGGTGCAGAATGACATCAAGCGCGTGGTGGCGTACTCGACCGTCTCGCAGCTCGGTTACATGACCGTGGCGCTGGGCGCCTCGGCCTACGCGGCCGGCATTTTCCATTTGATGACGCATGCATTCTTCAAGGCGTTGCTGTTCCTGGCGGCGGGTTCGGTGATCGTGGCGCTGCATCACGAGCAGGACATCCGCCGCATGGGCGGCCTCAAGCAATACATGCCGGTTACGTACTGGACGGCGCTGGCGGGCTCGCTGGCATTGATAGGTTTTCCCGGCTTTTCAGGATTTTTCTCCAAGGACGCGATCATCGAGGCGGTGCATGCCTCGCATCTGCCGGGTTCGGGCTTGGCTTACTGGCTGGTGCTGACCGGCGTGTTCGTCACCGCGCTATACACGTTCCGCATGTTCTTTCTGGTCTTCCACGGGGCGGAGCGCATCGATCCACACGCCAGGGCGCATCTGCACGAATCGCCGCGGGTGATCACCTGGCCGCTGATCGCGCTGGCGGTGCCGTCGGTCATCGCGGGATTTACCATCGGACCGCTGCTGTTCGGCGATTACTTCTCCGGCGCCATCACCGTGGCGCCCGCGCACGACGTGCTGGGCGAGCTTGCAGAGCATTATCATGGCGCGACGAGTTACATCCTGCACGGCTTGACAGCCGCGCCGTTCTGGCTGGCGCTGACAGGCCTGGCGACCGCCTGGTGGTTGTATATTCGACGGCCGGACCTGCCGGCGGTGATCGAGCGGCGGTTTTCCTGGGCAAGCAGCGTTCTGCAGCGCAAGTACGGCTTCGACGAGTTCAACGAGCGCTTCATCGCTGGCGGCGGGCGTGGGCTCGCGCAGTGGTTATGGCGGGTCGGTGACGCGGGCATCATCGACGGCGCGCTGGTCAACGGCACCGCGCGCATGGTGGGCTGGCTGTCGGGCAGGGCGCGCCACGTGCAGACCGGTTATCTGTATCACTACGCGTTCATGATGATTATCGGGTTGTTGCTGTTATTGACCGCGTTTGTTTTTATGTGAGGGGGCCGCGCGTCTTTGAAGCGCGCAATCGATAACGAAGAACACGTCGCGCGCGTCGCGACTTTCGCATAACGATTCGTTGTAGCTAAGCTTGAACAATCTGCCACTATTGAGCCTTGTTATCTGGCTGCCGATCGTCGGTGGCGTCGCCGTGCTCATGGCGGGCGACCGCGCACCTCACACGGCGCGTCGGCTGGCGCTGGGTGCATCGGTGGCGACGTTTGTCTTGAGCATTCCCTTGTTTGCCGCCTTCGATCGCGGCACGCATCTGATGCAATTCGTCGAGATCGCGCCCTGGGTCCAAACGTTCAATATCCACTACCACCTGGGGATCGACGGCATCTCCATGCCGCTGATCCTGCTGACCACGTTTACCACCGTGCTGGTGGTGATCGCCGGCTGGGAGGTCATCCAGCATCGCGTGGCGCAATACATGGCCGCGTTTCTTATTCTGGAAGGCCTGCTGGTGGGCACGTTCTCGGCGCTGGACGCGGTGCTGTTCTACGTATTTTTCGAGGGTATGCTGATCCCCATGTTTCTGATCATCGGCGTGTGGGGCGGCGAGCGGCGCATCTACGCGACGATCAAGTTCTTTCTGTACACCTTCCTGGGCTCGGTGTTCACGCTGGTGGCGCTGATTTATCTGTACGCGCAGTCTGGCAGCTTCTCTATCCTGGCGTTTCATCACTTGGCGTTGACACTCACAGAGCAGACGCTGATCTTCCTCGCCTTTCTGGCCGCATTCGCCGTCAAGGTGCCGATGTGGCCGGTGCACACCTGGTTGCCGGATGCACACGTGGAGGCGCCCACCGGCGGTTCGGTGATTCTGGCCGCGATCCTGCTGAAGGTCGGCGGTTACGGCTTTTTGCGTTTCAGCCTGCCCATCGCGCCGGATGCGAGCGCGGCGCTGGACTGGCTGATCATTTTGCTCTCGCTGATCGCGGTGGTGTATATCGGCTTCGTGGCGCTGGCGCAGCAGGACATGAAAAAGCTGATCGCCTATTCCTCGATCGCGCACATGGGTTTCGCCACCCTGGGCTTTTTTCTCGTGTTCCGTCTGCTGGACGCTTCGAACAGTGGGCAGGGTGCGGCGCTGGGCGTGGAGGGCGGGATGACGCAGATGGTCTCGCATGGCTTCGTGTCGGGCGCGTTGTTTCTGTGCGTGGGCGTGCTGTACGATCGGATGCATTCTCGCAGTATCGCCGACTACGGCGGCGTGGTGAACACCATGCCGGTGTTCGCGACGTTATTCGTATTGTTCGCCATGGCCAATGCAGGCCTGCCCGGCACCTCCGGTTTCGTCGGGGAATTCATGGTGATACTCGCCAGCTTCAAGGCCAGCTTCTGGTATGCGCTGCTGGCGGCGACGACCCTGGTGCTGGGCGCGGCCTACACCTTGTGGATGGTCAAGCGCGTGGTGTTCGGGCCTGTGGCCAATGATCACGTGGCCGGTTTAAGCGATCTCAACCGGCGCGAATTTCTTGTCCTGGGGCTGCTGGCGATTATGGTGCTGCTGCTGGGCGTCTGGCCGGCGCCGCTGCTGGACGTGATGCACGCGTCGGTCGAAAACCTCCTGCAGCACGTAGCGGTTTCCAAGCTTTGATGCAACACCGTCCTCGCGCCAAGACGAGAAGCGTTCATATGCGGTTTCGCACTTGTTTGCGGGTGCCGCGCCTGCGCGCGCGCAGCGAGGGATACCGATGAACTTTTCGATGCCCGATTTCATGCCGGCGCTGCCGGAGATCTTCGTGCTGACGGCCGCCTGCGTCATCCTGATCGTGGATCTGTTTCTGAAGAACACCCAGCGCGACATCACCTACTGGCTGACGCAGGTGAGTGTCGCCGGCGCGCTGCTGATTACCTGGGCGGCATACGATTCGCGGGCGGAGCCGACCTTCGGTGGCAGCTATATCGCCGATCATCTGGCGGCGGTGCTGAAGTCGTTCGTGTATCTCTTGACCGCGGCGGCGTTTCTCTATTCGCGCGAATATCTGAAACAGCGCGAGTTGTTCAAGGGCGAATACTACGTGCTGGGCCTGTTCGGCCTGCTGGGCGCCATGGTGATGATCTCCGCCTACAGCTTCATCACCGTGTATCTCGGTCTGGAGCTGTTGTCGCTGTGTTTGTATGCCATGGTGGCGCTGGATCGCGACTCGGGTCAGGCCAGCGAAGCGGCCATGAAGTACTTCGTGCTGGGCGCCATCGCCTCCGGCATGTTGCTGTACGGGATGTCCATCCTGTACGGCCTCACCGGCAACCTCGTCATTCCCGCAGTGGCTCGCGACCTGGTCACCGGCGATACAGATGTTGCGCTGCTGTTCGGGCTGTCGTTCGTCATCGTGGGGCTCGCATTCAAGCTGGGCGCGGCGCCGTTTCACATGTGGCTGCCGGACGTCTATCACGGCGCGCCCACGTCGGTGACGTTGTATATCGGCACGATCTCCAAGATCGCCGCGTTCGCGATGTTCATGCGGCTGCTAGTTGGGGGCCTGGATGGCTTGCAGCCCGACTGGCAGGGCATGCTCGTGTTGCTCGCGGCCCTGTCGATCGGGCTGGGGAATGTGGTCGCCATCGCGCAATCGAACATCAAGCGCATGCTGGCCTATTCGGCCATCTCGCACGTGGGCTTCGTGCTGCTGGGCATACTCGCCGGCACCCCGCAAGGCTACGCCGCCGCGATGTTTTACATGCTGATGTATGCGTTGATGGCGCTGGGCGCGTTCGGCATGATCCTGTTGCTGAGTCAGCGGGGATTCGAGGCGGAAAACCTGGCCGACTTCAAGGGCCTGAGCACGCGCAGCCCATGGTTCGCGTTCATGATGCTGCTGCTGATGTTCGCGATGACCGGTATGCCGCTGACCGTGGGGTTTTACGCGAAGCTGTCCGTGCTGCAGGCCGTTATCCAGATAGACCTGGTGTGGCTTGCCGTGTACGCCGTGGTGTTTTCCATCGTCGGTGCGTTTTACTATTTGCGCGTGGTGTGGTTCATGTATTTTACGGAACCGGAGACCGACCGGCCGTTGCCAAGCAGCACGGACATGAACATCGCATTGAGCCTCAACGGGCTTTCCATGCTTGCGCTGTTTGTGTTTCCGGGGGGCCTGATGTCGCTATGCGCGACCGCGGTGGGCGGATAACAACAACATGAAGGCGAACCGCGGGAGTCAAACCGCCGAGGCCATCGCCGCCTCGCGTGCGTTTCATCTGGCATGGGATGGCGCGCCCAAGATATTCGAAGATCCGTACGCCATCGATCTCACCAGTTCACGCTGGCGACGCATAGTTCGCAACCGTCTGTTGTGTTTTCTGATCGTCAGGCTCGCGTTGGGCCGGTTGCAGCCGGCCAGGGCGCTGGCCGTCGCCAGAGCGCGCTATGCCGACGATCGCTTCAATGCCGCCTATGGGCGCGGCGTACGGCAATGCGTTTTGATTGGCGCCGGTTTCGATTCGTTCGCGCTGCGCAGGCAGGACATGGCGGAGCATATCCGCGTATTCGAGATCGATCATCCCGCGACGCAGCGCCTGAAGCGCGCGCGGGTCGCCAAGCTTGGCATCGACCAGAAAAACGTGACCTACGTGCCGGTTGATTTCGAAACCGACTCCATGCGCGACAAACTGCTGAGCGCGGGCTTCCAGCCCGATTCGGTGGCGTTTTTGTCGTGGCTGGGCGTGACGTATTACCTCAGCAAGGAAGCCGTGTTCGGTACCTTTCGGGATATCGCCGCCTGCGCGGGCAGTGGCAGCGAGGTGGTGTTCGACTACATCGACGCAGACGGTTTTCGCGGCTTGCCCTCGGCGGCCGGCGTGCGGCATTGCATGGCCTTCGCGGCGCGCCGGGGAGAGCCGTGGACGCAGGGTTTCGAACGCGTCGAGCTGGACAGCGGGCTCGATCGCTGCGGCTTCGAGCTCGCGGAAGACGTCTCCGCAGCCGAGCAGGAGCAGCGCTATTTCCAGGGGCGTGGCGACGGACTGATGCCGCTGTACCATTCGCATCTGGCGTGCGCCAGGCTGCGATAGCTGCGGGAAGCGTTAACACAATAATTTCTGCAGGTTGCCGACAGACGGCCTGTCGGGACGATGAAGTGCGCCTGCGGATAGCGGGCTCTCGTTATTATTGACGCCCGTTTCTCATTTCCATGATTTTTCCAGACCACGCCTATGTTCATCGGGGGGATTCGCCGGGGCGATTCGTTAGCCGACGCTGGTGATCTTACGTTTGTCAAAGCCGAGGCCGAAGGCCGGCCGAACGGGCGTTCAATCCTGTTCGTGCATGGTATGTGGTGCGGCGACTGGGTGTGGCGGAATTACCTTGGATTTTTTGCCGCGTGCGGTTATACCTGTTGCGCGTTGAATCTGCGCGGGCACCACGGGTCACGGCCGGTGCCCGATGTCGGCAAAGTCTCCGTCTATGACTACATCGCCGACGTCCAGCAAGTAGCGCGGCATATGGGCAATCCCATATTGGTCGGCCACAGTATGGGTGGCTTGATCGTGCAGAAACTGGCGGAGCGGATGGATCCGCCGGCGGCGGTGCTGATAACGCCCGGCGCGCCACGCGGCATATTCGCGCTGAGCACGCCTGACCTGTTGCGCACCGCCGCGCGCCACGCACGCGAGATCGCGCTGGGCGCGCCTCTGTCGCTCGATCCGGCCGAGTCAGGCCGGCTGTTGTTCAACCGCTTTGCCGCTCATGAGCAGCCAAGCTGGCATGCCCGGCTGGTGCCCGAGTCCGGACGCGCCACGCGCGAGGTCGCTATTCTGGGCGTGACGGTGGATGCCTCGAAGCTTAAATGTCCGATGCTGGTGATCGGCGCCTCGCAGGACAATATTACGCCGGCCCGGATGGTCGCAAAGATCGCGCGGCGTTATCGCGCCGAGCACCTTGAATACGCGCGCTCTGCGCACATGCTGATCGTCGAGACCGGCTGGGAACGAATGGCGGAGGATATTCGACCCTGGTTGGAGCGTTTGTCACGCCACCGGACAAGCGCCGCCAAGAGAATTGCGCGATCCGATTCGCCTTGAAATGAGCGTGCGGGATCAGTAAACTTTGCCGCCTCGGATGCGGGGTGGAGCAGTCCGGTAGCTCGTCGGGCTCATAACCCGAAGGTCGCAGGTTCAAATCCTGCCCCCGCTACCAATAGGCAGTCCGCAGGAATCCGCAGAAGTTCATAAGCCCGCGAAAAAGCGGGCTTTTTTATTGTCTGATAGTCCGCGTTAGTTCGCTTTGGTACGTTGACATCCACGGTAAGTGATGGCAGATTTCAGCCTAGTTACCAACACTGCCCAATCGGTTACCAACAAGTGCCATTGACTGAGGCGACGATTCGTAGCGCCAAGCCTGGCGATAAGCCGCGCAAGCTCTCTGATGCAGGCGGCCTATATTTGCTCCTGAATCCGAACGGTTCGCGCTGGTGGCGGTTGAAGTATTACTTCGGCGGTAAGCAAAAGGGGCTTTCGCTCGGCGTTTATCCGGACGTGGATTTGAAACAAGCGCGCCAAAAGCGAGACGAGTTTCGCACGCTGTTGAGCAATGGAATTGATCCAAGCGAGCACCGTAAGGCCGAGCGCCAAGCTGACCGAGAGGCACGGGAGCGGCAAACCGCCGCAATGCGCTTCTTTTTGGGCAATGACGGCGCGCTGAGCATCAAGCTAGGAACCCGCCGAGTTGACCTGACTCCGGCGGAAACCGCTGACCTAAGAACTTTTCTGGATGCCACTAGCGCTGTGGCGGTTAGGAGCAAGCCATGCCGCTGACCGACATCAAAATCCGTAATGCCAAGCCCACTGAGAAATTCCGCAAGCTGACAGATGCCGGTGGTTTATACCTGTTGCTCAATCCTGATGGTTCCCGCTGGTGGCGGTTGAGCTATCGGTTTGGAGGAAAACAGAAGGGGCTCTCCTTGGGCGTATATCCTGCGGTCGGGCTGAAAGAGGCGCGCGCCAAGCGTGACGAAATGCGCCGTCAGTTGGCGGCGGGTATTGATCCCAGCGCCGTGCGCAAGGCCAGTAAAGCAGCGCAAGCGGGCGAGAACAGCTTTGAGACCGTCGCCCGTGAGTGGTTTGCGAAGTTCTCGCCATCCTGGAAGCCGGCGCACGCGGACAAGGTAATATGCCGATTGGAGCGCGACGTGTTTCCGTGGATTGGCGGGCGACCCATCGCCGACATCAACGCGCCCGAACTACTCACGGTATTGCGGCGGATCGAAAGCCGAGGCGCGCTGGAAACGGCGCACCGGGCGCGACAGACTAGTGGGCAGGTGTTTCGGTACGCCGTGGCAACCGGCAGGGCGCAACGTGATTCGGCGGCCGATCTGCGCGGCGCGCTGCCTCCCGTCAAGGGTCAACACTTCGCGGCCATGACCGATCCCAAAGCCGTGGGCGCCTTGTTGCGCGCGATCGATGATTATCAGGGGTCTTTCGTGACCAAATGCGCGTTGCGCATAGCGCCATTGGTGTTCGTGCGCCCGAATGAACTGCGCCGCGCGGAGTGGGCTGAGTTCGACCTGGATAAGGCCGAGTGGAATATCCCGGCTAAGCGCATGAAGATGGACCACGCGCACTTGGTGCCACTGGCGACGCAGGCCGTCGGTATTTTGCGCGAGCTGCGTGCGCTCACCGGCCGTGGCCGCTATGTCTTTCCCAGCGCCCGCACGTTATCCCGGCCGATGAGCGATAACGCGGTGCTCTCGGCGCTGCGGCGCATGGGTTTCGCCAAGCATGAAATGTCTGGGCATGGCTTTCGCGCGATGGCGCGCACCATCCTTGATGAAGTCCTAAACGTCCGACCCGATTTTATTGAGCATCAGCTTGCGCATGCAGTTCGCGACCCGAACGGGCGCGCCTACAACCGCACCGCATTCTTACCCGAGCGGCGGGCGATGATGCAAAGGTGGGCCAATTATTTGGACGGCCTGAAGGCCGGCGCAAAGGTCATTCCGCTGAACGCCGGCGCGCCGCGCTAGCGTGGAGCGCCTGTCCTACGACGCCTGGGGCCAGCGCAGAAATCCGAACTGGGACGACGCGAGCACTCGGCCTGATCACCCGTGCGCCTCTCGAAGGGAACTGACAATGAGCGCCCATTTTGCCTGGCATGACGACTGGAAGACCCCCATTCTGACCTGTCCCCGCTGCGGCTGGCAGGGTACCTTCAACGAGGGCGCGGTCGAAGAACACGATCAGCTCATGGACAGTTCCTGCCCGAAGTGCTGGAAGATTGTTGCGATCGTTATGTATCCGACGATCGCCGAATCAAAAGCCAACTGGGACAAGCTGTCGGACATCGAGAAGCAATGGGTCGACACACTCGACGCAGCCAAGCAAAGCTTCGAGGCAACGAAGCTCAAGGGTGTGGACCAGCTTCCAGACCTTGAAGGCGATGACATCCGTCTATCGTGGGATTTTGAGACGGATGATCAAGGTGAGGGCTTTACCGTAATCCGGCGCCGTGATGACGCGGGGCCGAATCCCGTGATCTGGCGCGAAACGGCGGTGTTCGAAGGCTATGAACGATTCGAGCGTGTCGCGACCATCCTCAAGGACAAGTATGGTTCGCGCCTGAAAGAACTGGTGCCGACGTCCAGGAGTGAGCTTTATCTGTACGGTGACAGCCTGACCGCCGATGACAAGGTGGCGCGGATGCGTGAAAAGCTGGGCTTGTGAGGCAGCTCGAGATGCTTGCCATGGAATCATCCGCCAAGTTCATCTTGCTATGTGCACTTTGGCTAATGTCTTCCTCGGCGCCTGCGTCGGAGAACTACTGCCGCAATCCCGCAGTTGATGCGGAATGGGAACGGCTGCTTGTGCGACACGAAGGCGACCCGGCCTTCACTTATCTCTACTCGCTGCGGCAGGATCTCTGTGACAAAGTGGATCAAAGGACGATCACGCTCAACGACGCCATAGATCACTTCGAAGCTGAGCGACAACGCGTTATTGATGAGCGCCAGGAGCGGCTGCAGGAACGGCGCGGCTCTGCGGCCAGCGCCGGCTAACACACCAATGGAGCGCCACTTAACAAAAACCCCGCCAGTTGGGCGGGGTTTTGAAAGGTCACCCGTATCAATCAGCGGAGGAAACTGACGCGGTGACAGGTACTACCCTAGTTCACGCGCGGCCTCGCGTGCCATCGTCGCAGCCCTGAAAGGGCCATCTAAGGTGACAAAAGGGCTGAGACACGTTAAAGCGTGCATCTTGATATGGGTGTTCCCTCTGCTGGCTTCGTCTGCACTGGCCGACACCCTCACCGGCCGCGTGGTGAGTATCGGATTTGGCACTTGGACGACATGCAGAGCAGCATCCACGTAATCCGAACGGCCTCAGAAGCGGGGACATGGGGTGCGTCGGCGGGCAAGACCGATCCATCTATTCAAATGCCGCGTGGTCGTGCACCTTTGCCTGACAGGGAAGTCGAATTAATTGCCGCTTGGATTGATCAGGGCGCAAAGAATAATTGGGCCCAAAGTAGTAGTTTCTGAATAGCCCTATCCATTAATGGAGGTGTTCTCATGAGAAAGAGATGGTCTGAATTGAAGGGAAGCGATACCTCACTCGGTGTCTTTTATCCCATGAATTACATCTTCGCCGTTTTCGATTCCTACGAATCCGCGCAACGCGCAGAACAGAGGTTGCTTGCGGCAGGTTACGGCGAAGATGAAGTGCTGGCACTGACCGGTGAGTACATGATTGCCGAGTACGAGAAGGTGCTAAAGGATGCGAATTGGCTCGACCGCGTGCAGCAAAAGATTAGCCAAGCGGTGGGCTGTGAAGTCGCTTACATCCGCGAGGCCATCGGGCTGGCGAAGCAGGGCGCCGGGTTCCTGGCGGTCTATAGTCCGACAGAGCGCGAGGCGCAACGCACGGTGCGCCTGGTGAAGCCGGAGAATCCCAAGACCATGCGCCGCTATCTGAGGCTGGCAATCGAGGATTTAAGCTAGTCCCATCCGCACCGATGGTTTAGGGCTGGCTGATGGCAATGACGCTTCATGTGGATATCGTGAGCGCCGAGGACGAGCGTGAAGAACGCAAAGCACCGCTTTGCGCCCGCGAGCGACCGGCCAAGGAAGGCCGGGCTGGGACAGGGCGCCAGGGAGGGCTTAAGGAGACTGGCCTATGGCGATGACACACCATGTCGACATCGTGAGCGCCGAGGAAGAGATCTTCTCCGGCACGGCCGAGATGGGTGATCGCGCCCGCCGAGATGGGCGAGGTCGGCATTATGCCGCGGCACACTCCCCTGATCACGCGCCTGAAGCCGGGTGAGGTCATCTGCATTGCCTGGTGCCTGATGGAGTCTATCGCTCCACCGAGGACGTGCCGGTATTCCACGCCGGGTACATCGAAATCTAACAACACGTTCAACCCGACCGCCCAAAGGCATGCGCCTTTGGGTCCCCGCAGCGCGAGTGCCGCGGCGGCGGGTTAACGTGAGCGGTTAGGCCGCATGAACGACCACGTTGCACGCATGCTTAGGGATGCGCAGGATCGTCTGAACGACGCCGATATCCTGTCTCAGTCTGGCCGTGCTGCATCGGACTCAGCGTCACTGCTGCGGATCCACGCGTTGGAGGTTCTTCTCAAGGCTGCACAAGTGGCGGTTCTGGGCAAGTGCAAGTACAAGCGCTCCCACAACTACTCCGTGCTTTGGGAAGCGTTGCCACCGGCCACTAGAGCGGCCGTTCTCTCCGTCGCGACACAACGATTCCCTGGGCACACTGACCTATCCGATCTCAATGCGCTACTCAAAGACTGGGAGTTCGCATTCACCAAGGGCCGCTACTACTTTGAGTTGTACGAGACCTACACCCTGGAGCAGCAGCGCGAACTCGGCGAGCTTTGGGTGTCTCGAGGTGCGCCGGAGCATGAGGCCGCGGTACGGTATCACCCGCTCGAACTTCAGGCGATTTCCGAAGCGCTTGTCGCATACATAAGCCATGCGGCCTAACCCTTCGCTGCACCCACGCGCTACGGCGGGCTTCGCCTGAACCGCCCCGGCTTTCCCGGAGACTCTATTGGCCAAAATTCTGCGCTATAGTGCTATCGCGGTGGCGATAACGAGGCGTTTTCCACCCGCCCGCACTCAACTACACTTCCCGCAATGTACGTCATCGCAGTAGAGCAAGGCGGCCGCAAGGTCTATTGGCTCGGCGCCAAGCCTAGATTCGTGACGGAGCGCCGCCGGGCGGCGCAGTTCATGTCCATAGGAAATGCCGAGCACGTCGCGCGCCGCCTAAAAACCGAGCTCAAGGCGCCCGTCGAGGTGGTCCCGTTAGAGCGTTCGCGGTAGCCGCACCATCGCCCTGACCGGGTCGGCTTTCAGGCTAACGGCCTTTTAATTCCGAAGGCGCGCACGAATTGCATCGCCTTAATATCCGTCCACGGCAGCTCGACGTTTCACATACGATCGCCAGACTGTGGACGTTGCAGCCTTATTTGTTCGTTTCCTGGCCCAGGGGTGCAATCTGCACAGCGCACCGACATTAATCGCTCAATTGAAGTCACGCGCAGGGGTCGCGAGATTACCAATCCACGCGCTTAGATCAGTCAGTCGTCTGGCAATAACGTGCACGACGCCCGCTTCCTGCTGCAGCTTGCCATTGACCATCAGCAGGCGGGCGCCCAATAGCGCGCGGCGCTGCTTGTCAGCTACGCCCGGCCACACGATCACGTTCACGCAGCCGGTCTCGTCCTCCAGCGTCACGAAGATCACGCCCGAGGCCGTGCCGGGCCGCTGCCGGCAAGTGACCAGACCCGCGACCGTTACCGCGCTGTCACAGTTGAGGTCGATCAGTTCGCACGCGCGCCGCACGTGCCGCGCCGACAAGCGATCGCGCAGCAGCGCCAACGGATGGCGCCGCAAGGTCAGGCCGGTGTGGGCCCGCTACCAGAGCGGGGCAATTGGCGGATCATTCTAGATCGTCGACCGGAGGAAGAAGCGCGATCGTCATCTGCGGTTCGTGGATAACGCCCGGATCCTTGCGGCATTCCACAGATTTAACCGCGATGCAGTACACAACAGTGGCGGTTCCAAAAGTCTTAATCCCTTCTTCATCAGGTCGCAGATTCAAACACCAGATCGTAGAGGGCTGCCCATACGGAATCCCTCTGCGACCTTTAAGCGTCTGTAATGGCTCGCATTTCCAGTTTATCCACACCTTCTGTGGACAAGGCAGTGGAAAAGCCTGAGATAAACAAAGCCAAGCA
This sequence comes from Gammaproteobacteria bacterium, assembly GCA_050740315.1. Classification (GTDB taxonomy): domain Bacteria; phylum Pseudomonadota; class Gammaproteobacteria; order JACCYU01; family JACCYU01; genus JACCYU01. The sequence goes on from JBOIDC010000012.1 coordinate 59,503, forward strand.
AGGTAATTATGAAGCTTTTGCTACATTGCTCAAAAACTAAACAGCAGTACAAGTCTTTGTTTATCGGAGCTATTTATTTCATATGGGGTGAGTACCGGAGGAGATCGCAGAAGTTTGTGGCACTGGGCGCACGGTCTATCGCCGCTGTGCATAAAGCCAGCTAATGCAAGAGGACATCCGTGCCGGAAAGAGAGACCATATGGTGCAATGCACCGATGTAGCAGAACCCTACCGAATGGCCGCCGCAACAGGTTACGTTCCTTGGGTCAAAGGTTGAAAATCGCTGATAAACGGGTGGAGGGTCTAGCGTGGTGACACCGTGGTCGTTAGCGTACATGACCGTTGATCTCTGACTCCAATAACTCCAATGGCGCTGCTTACACTGGGATTACTCATATTCGCGGGCATACACCTCCTGCCAAGTGCGCCAAAGGCGCGCTCGAACCTGATCAAGCGGCTGGGTGAAGGCGGCTACCAGGCTGCCTTTGCGACTATCGCTCTGACGGGTTTGTTGTTGATCATCATGGGTAAGGCTAATGCGCCATTTCTGCCCCTCTGGTCGCCGCCCCGCTGGGGGCACGTGATCGCATTAGGGCTCATGCCTTTCGCCTTTATCCTTTTGGCAGGCGCCTATCTGCCGAGCAACATCAAACGTTGGACCGCCCATCCCATGCTATGGGGTCTTGTGATTTGGACGGTTACCCATCTGTTGGCCAATGGCGACTTGGCGTCACTAATCCTGTTCGGCGGCCTGGGGGCTCTTGCATTGGTCATGATGGGATCTGCGCAAGTACGCGGCGCGACCGTATCTGGTACCAGGC
>JBOIDC010000013.1:0-59969 GCA_050740315.1 Gammaproteobacteria bacterium
GAATTCGGGTTCCAGACCGCAGGATGCGCTGATCTGGGCGGGTCGGTTCGAGCAGGCGTATGACGGTTCACCTTCCGGGGTCGCCGTAACGCGGCCGGCCGCCGGCAAACACCTGCTGTGGGCCGGGAGCTTCAAACAGGCCTACCAGCCGGCGCGCGAAGAGGTCGTTGAAGGGATCGAGCTTGTTATGGATCGGAACTGAACGTTGGTTCAGATAGAGCCTGTGTCGGACGGAACCGGCGCAGGCCTCTTTTGAATACCAGCAGCATCTTGGAGGCAGACGATGCACGCACAAATTCTTACCGGGTCCGCCAAAACGCCCCCAACCCATCCGGCGATGGCTGACATGCAGGTGTTCATGGAGCGCGATATGAGCGAGCAGGTCGAGTGGCTTGTACAGCGAGCCATGATTCACGGGTACGCGGACTTGGACGACCTGCTCGGCAGGGCACCGACCGTGTACACCCAACTGGCCGTGACGTGGCGGCAGACCCATCCGCTGCCCGCGATGGCATAGCTCGCATGGCCGCCGGCGATGGCCGCCGCCTGCGGCTTCGATCTGAAGGTTCACCTGGAGCAGATACGATGACTGAATCCGAAACTGTCCTTTTCAGCGAGGCCGCCACGGCATATTGCGGAGGGCGCAAAATACCGTTGCCGCTGACCGACGCCATAGCGGCTCCGCGCCAGACAGGGCGTGAGCCAAGCGCTTCAATTCAGGACACTTCCTTGCACGATCAACGCGACAGGCGTGGTTGGCCCGTCAATTGCCCCTACCCTGATAGGAGCATGTACGACAGGAAGACAGCCATGAATCAACCGACACATACCACTACCGGCCGCGCCGCGGACGCCGCACTGGAACAGGGTCCGGGGTTGATCTATCGCAGTCGTTTCACACGCAGAAGGCCCGCGCGCGCCTATCCATCCACGGTCGACGCCGATGAGCGCCTGCGCAATCGCCGGCTCGGCGCGGGACCTTGCGGACGTACCGCGAATAACCGCGCTGGCCGCGAGGAGGCGCGTTGGGTCGCGCTACGACGCCGACGACGCGGCTCCGTGTGCAAGCGGCTTCGGCACAGGTCCCGGCTATGTCGCATACTCATAGTTCAACAACACACCATCGATCGAGTTTGCTTGTGGCGTTGCTGCGCCTGATCTTGCATAGACCCCGGCAGGGCGTGCCCCAGTCGCAAAAAACAGTCTGAACCCGCTATTCGAATCGACAGTTGCGGCTGGTGCCCAGTAGCGCCGGAGTCGACAGCAAGCTGCCCTCCGGTCCGAAAAGGCGAACATCCGTCGAAGATGTTAACCGCTCCGTCCTGGCGGACAATCCCATTCCATCCGTCCAATCCGGCACCGTCCCTCGATCAACTGGCATCCTCGCTCAAACGCGACGTTTGGGCGCGAGCTCAACGGGCCTACTGTTCGAGCTCAAGGTAGAGCTCAAGCACGCCCTCATATTCCTTTTCCAACGCCGCTGCCTTGCGCTTGAGCGCTTCCCGTTTCGCGGCGCCTTCGGTTGCCGCGCTATTTACCGTATCAAGCTTCTGCTGCAGGGCGGCGAGCCTGGTTCGCAATTCGGCTACGCGGGCATCGCCTGCGCCGCGTTTTTCTTCCAGGCGCTCGACATCCAGCGACAACTGCTCGGACTCCGATCCCAAAGCGGCAAGCTCCCGCTGGAGTGCTGCGATCGCCTGCCGCTTGTCTGCCTGCTCGCCGGTAAGCGCGACCTCGTCAGCGTTCAGGTTGCGCTGAATTTCATGCAGGCGGGCTAAGCGCGCTTCGCGCTCGGCGACGCGCTTTTCGTAAGCGCCGGTCGAGAGGCCTCGCACGCCACCAAAGAGGCCGCCCTCGTTAGGATCGGTGGACGCGCTGCAAGCCGCCAAAGCAAGTGCCATCAAAGTGCTCAGGCAGGGCCTCAATCCCGCGAAGGCGGCTGACTGACTTCTACAATGAGGCTTCATACGACGGGCGCTACACGTTGAGGTCTTCGTCGATGCGGGCAAGCTCCGCTGAGCTGGCCTGCAGATTCTGAATGTTGGCCTGTAGCTGATTAATCTCCTGCTCGAGACCCACAATATAGGCGTCATCGGCGGCCCGCTTGGCTTTCTGTTCCGTGATGATCGCGAGCTTGATTTCATGCTCGTTCTGCAAGTCAGCCACGAGCGTCTCGGTGGTCTGGATCTGGGCCGCGATTTCGCTCCGCTGCATTTGGAGCGCGTCACGGTCTGCCAGCCCACTTTCGTATTGCGCCCGCAAGTCAGCCGCGGTTTGATCCAGCGCCGCGATCTGCAACTTAAGGTTTTCGTTGTACTGCGAGGCCGTGCGATTGTATTCGGCGGTGCTGAGGATCTCGGCGTCCAAAAACTCTTCTTCGGTCGCATAGCGCTGCTTGCGCTTGGCTATCTCGTTTCCGACGAGAAATCCGGCGCCCGCGCCCGCCGCGGCGCCGATCAGCGCGCCCTCTTCATCCCCTAGCAGAGCCCCCACAATCGCTCCGACGGCCGCGCCTACACCGGCTGCTTGCGCCTTGGTCATGGTGGAATCCGAGATACCGCCATTTACTTGTCCCTGCTGCGCAGGGGTCGCGCAACCTCCAACGAGCAGCGCAAGGGCGAGGGAAATCACTATTTTCATCATGGCTACCTCCGGTTCGCGAAAGCGGTATCCGCCCGCGAACATTGACCTCAATCCGCCAGCGTTTCGAACCGCTCCTGGAACGCAAGCCTCCAGCGGTCTGGCTCGGCGCGCCGGGTGCGCTGATAGTGAGCGAGCTGATCCCTGATCAGGGCCAGCGCCGCCTGTGCCTGTTCGGTCAGTCCGCTGGCACCTAAATCGCTCAAGGCCTGCTCGCGGTGCGTACTATCCGCCTCGCTCAGCTCCACGATCACCTCCACGTAGCGGGCGAAGTTCTCTTCGGCTGCCTGATCGCGCTGCGCGGTTTGAGCCTGGATCGCTTTCAGTAGCTTCCGATAGCCGGGTGAGTGCGCACTCAATTCTTTCGCCTGTTGCTCGGCTTGCTTCAAGCTATGAAGCTTGAACACGTCTCGCCCGTAATCGCTGGCATAGCGCAAGGCGTCGCGTGCCGTGGTGCGCGCCGAGAGGGTAAGCCCGAGATCGAGCTGCCTCTCCGCCTCGGCCAGGCCAGCCTCGATGGTCCGGAGTTGGTTCGCCAAGCTTGGGTTTTGCGCGATGAGATCGTCGAGAGCTGCTCGCGCCTGGTCTAAACCGGCGGCGGCCTGAACCACCGGATTCGCCGAGACCCTATTAGTGATCGCCGGTGAGCGGAGGTGCTCACCACGCTGACCGTATTCATCCGGCGGCGGCGGGAGTGGTGCAGAACGCTGCCGGGTCACGACCACCGGCCGCGTCGGTTTACCGGCCACCGGCGGTTGGTCCGGCGTAGTCATGCCGGGTGGCACAGGTCCGGCAACCGCACCCGCCGGGGGTGGGCAGGACAGGCGCAGCACGCTACCGAGACCAGCTTCCGGCGCAGCGTTCAGGTAATGCACTTGCTGCTCTGCGTCGCAGGTCCACCCGATCACATAGTCCTTCGCGCAGCCCGGGGCCGGATCACCGATGATTGTGCCATCCACCCGATAGTCGCAGCCCGCCTTCCCGTCACAAGCCTGCTTTGCATGATCGGTGACGTTGTTGACCGGGGCGCCGCAGTTCTCCCCATAGGTCGCCGTCTGAACGCTGATCACCGCGCCTGCGGACGGTGCAGGTTCAGACCCCGGTTGAGCCATCGGTGGCGCGGGCGGCTCGGCAGACTGTGGACTGGCTACCGCCGGAGGCGTCGTGGGGGGCTGCTCGACGGGCGCGCGCTGTGTTGGCGGCAGGTCAATCGCGGCGGCGGGGGGCTGGGTCTTGGTTACGGCGGGACCGATCGTTGGAGCACCGGCCACGGCCACGGGTTTGATCGACCCATCGGCGAAGATCGCCAGGACTTCGTTCGCGCCTTCGCGCGGGGCCTTTTCACGGACGAGCAGATCCTGAACGTCAGGCAACGGTTCGAGAGTGTAATCAGTCTTGGCATCGATCTCGGACGCCGTCTCGGCGCCCGCGGCCACACAGGTGAAATCGCCGAGACTTTCCACGAGGCCGTCATAGTAGAGGTCGGACAGCTTAGTGGGATTCTTGTCGTCGTGGATGACGCGGTACGCGAGCATCGCGGCGCCCAGACTTCTCAAGTCAGCGCGACAATCGGTGTCGATATCCGCAGACTTGATGACGGGACTGCGCATTTCACCTTCGCGCGAAGGAGCGACGGCCTCACGCTGCGCCGCCCCTAGCACAGCGGCCGCTCCTTTTTTGGTAGGACTGTCCGAGTAGATTCGCACGAGCTGGCCTTTTGCAACTGAACCGCTTGCTTCCTGGATTGTCACCTCAATCGCGTCGGCACCGACGTCACTAACGCGTGCGGTTCCCACGGTAATCTCGCCGCCTGTAGGCATCTTGAAAAAAATTTCTACTTCGTCGCCGATGTTCGGGATGAGATCCGATTGGGTAACGACAGTCGCGTTGCTCCCACTGGCGTCGCGCACGGTGCCGTCGATTTCCACGGACATCGCGGGTGTCGCGACTAAGAAGAACGCGCTTGCCGTAAATGCGGCCGCTCTCATGAATGCTCACCTCGCGCGGTCAGTTGTCGCATTTGGTTGAGGAGCCCGTCACGCCGTTCAAGGTGCCGTCTGGGTTGCGGCGTAACGGTAGGTCACGCCGGCGCCCCAGAACGCGCCGATCTTGATCTTCGCGACCTCGCCCTCGTAATAGTTCGCGCGCGGCATGACGTACACGGTGACGCTACCGGCGTTGCTCTGTCCCGTTCCGCAGTTCACCGGCGCCTCCGTGGCTTCGCGCTTGGCGGGCGTGCGGTCGGTCGTCGACGTGACGAGGTCGAAGCCTTCGACGCTGATGCCGATACCTGTCGCGATGCCACCCTGCTTGGGCCCCACCTGGCACGTCGCGTTCATCGTGATCGAAAAGCCTTGCGGCCCGACGTTGGCGGGCGGCGACGTCCACGAGTAGGTTCCCTTGTACACATATTCCCCGCTGTAGCCCTCCTGCGTGGCGCTGCCATCGGCGACGGTCCAGGTGCCGGCAAAGTACTTGGGGTCGTCCGGGATCGGCGCCTGCATCGTCAGCACCGCCGGAGTCGTGCTGGTTTCGGAAAGCTGCCCGGTGTACTTCTGAAAGAAATAAACCTTCACAATCTTTTGGGCAGGATCGGTAGGATCGACTTCCGTGTTGGCCACGGGATCCTGGCCGGCGAACTTGAACTCCTCTTCCTTCTTCGTTGACGTCTTCGCCTGGAAGCTGCCTCTCAATCCCGCATGAGAGAGAACCGCTCTCATCTGTGGCACGCCCTCGAACACGCTCAGATCCGGCACTAGGACGCCTCGCTCAAGGGGGATTCTCGCAGCGAGCACCGCCTGCTGCGGACCGGGACTGGCGGTGATCTCGCCGTTCACGGACAACTCGCGGGTGTCTCCGAGTTGATCCGAATCGGGAATCTTGACACTGGTTTCTTTGGTCAGGATTCTGACCAGGTTGTCTTTATCGAACTGGATTGTCTGGGTCTCCCCCTGTTCGTCAGCTTTCCAGGCGCCACCGACGACCTGCAGCGCCAGCTTCGACGCTACGTCGATCGTAGGCAGACCGAACACCGCATAGGTCGTGTTGATCTTTATCGTGTCCCCCGGCTTGGATTTCTCGGGACTGAATTCGATATCGGTCACCATGGCCCGCGGCTGAGGGTCTCGCAGATCGCCAGCATTGATGAGCGCCGAAGTCTCGGTATTGAACTGCGCCAGCTTGGCCTGGTCTTCCTCGAATTCTTGCCTCAGCGCTTCCGCCACTTTCTCCATAAACGCGTTGTATCCCGTTTCCCAGTCCTTGAGAGCGGCCTGTTCCATATAAAGCCAGGCGTCATAGCCATAGACGGGGCTCATGGCCAGGTTCTGCGTGTACACGGCTTCCCGGTTGTACCAGACCTTATAGGCATAGATGGAGGTGACCAGGTCATTCTGTTCGGGAAAGACCGCGAACAGGTTGTCACGGCTTGCAGGCCCCTTGATCCCTTTCTTGCCCAAATAGTAAGTATTCAAAAAGGTCCAATAACTGATGTAATCCCGGTTGTGTTTGGAGGGATCCACGTACAGCTTGTCGACTGTGTCGTAGCGCAGCACATCCAAGGTCCAGTTGCCCGCCACATAAACCGTGTTGTAGGCGACATTGACCAGCACCACAGGCCAGAGATAGGAAAGCCCGCCGCTGACACCGGTACCAAACTGCTGCAAAGCCGTAGCAAGCGCTGACTCTGGAGCATAGGCCGCTACGGCCGCAGCCAACCCTTTGAACCCGACTAAAAAAGCCAACCCGATTCCCCCCTGAACCGCGGCTGCCGCCGGACCCTCATCGTAATAGGTAACCGCAATGTCGGTCAGCATCTCGAGCGTGACGAGTTGATTTATGAGTTCTTGACTTTGGGGCCCATGGTTCTTGTCCCAGAAGGAACGGGTCTTGAGGACATTCTGCTGGTCCTTGCCTGAGAGGCCTCGCCACATCTTGTAGCGGGCCCGGTTGGCTTGATTCACCTGCTCCTGAATCATTTCCTTGACGATCTTTTTGAGCACCGGCCGTCGCTTGGCCGCCACATCCAGCAGTTCCGGATACTTTTTGATCAGGGCATCGTAGTTGTATTTCTTCAGTATCTCGGCTTCGATCTCGTCGGGCGTCACATCGACGATACCCAGCCATTGCTTGTTCTTGAGATTCTGCAAGGGCTTGACCTTCTTTCGAACGATGTCGTCGTAGTACTCCAGCACCAGTTCCGTTTCCCCAGGCAGGGGCTTGTAATCGGGCAGGCGGTGGCGCGGTTTACCCGGTTGCTTGATCCTGGCGAGGTCCTGCCGGGGATGTTTCCTTGCGGCCTGACCGCCGGCGGGTCCGGTGCCCACAGGCGGTTTTTTCGCCACGGCGGTCTCGGTCTCATCCCAGGGATCGTCGATCCAGTCGGGTTTGTATTTATTACCGCGCAAGCCCGTCTCCGGTTCACCGGTGTTGGGGTTTATTATTTCATGGCCGTCTTTAAATTCCCCATAACGCGCGTAAACAAGCCCCGAAGAGCCCACCGCCTTCTCGCCCTTTATTACGGTACCTGCGAGCCCTCTTCCGGCCAGCGCTTCGTCCAGCATTTTGACGATGCGCTTTGCCTCCTCGACGTCTTTCGGGTAGATCGTGATGAATTTGCCTGCCTGCGTGTCACTCCCCTCCAAAAGGACTAGTTTGTCTCTCGAAAGCACGACCTTGTGGTAGATGTTCATCTGCCGCAGCTTGGGTAATACCTCTGCGATCTGCTGGGCCGATTGCGGGGTTGCGCTGACATGGAGCTTCCATCCTTCCGGGGGTATTTCTCCTGCATGAAAGGCGTTGAAGGGTTTACGCACACCATTTCTGGTGAAAGTGGGGACGTAATCGCTTTTCTTGGTGCCGAATTCCGTCCCACGGTAGAAGACATCCGGAAAATCCTCGGCACCCTCGGCTAAAACAGGGGCAGACCACATGACCCACATGAGAATCAGGGCAAGGATCGGATAGCCGATGGTTTTCTTCATTAGATAATCTCTTTTCACCCTATGCCTCCACGCCAGTTACCTGGACACATTAGGAATTCAAGACAATCTTGATCGAGTCGCCGGAGACTCGGTTACTTCGCCGGCGAAGAGCAAGAGGAACGCGATCAGCCTGTTCATGCCGCCATCCTCAGATTCTGGGCATAGGACGTGGGCAATCTCCCCAGGTTTAGCGCGTGCGCCATCCGTAGGAAAACGACGTCTTGCACGAGCCTTTCATCCAAAGGACAAAGCGTTTTCAATTCTTTGCCCGCACCAATTCAGTTACGTGATAGTAGCCCTTTGCAATCTCGGGATCATACTGGGGCTGACCCGGCTTCCACTGCACCGTTGATGAATCGTCAACATGCACGGTCGCAGCTGTCAACGTCTCGCCTGCCAAGTCCAGTTTCATTATTCCTTTTAGGGACATGGTCTTGTGGTCGTCTTCGTGGGAACCGGTCCAGTCGCAAATTACAAGGTCGTCTTCCGTTCTGCAGCCTGAAAAAGTTCCACTGCCTTTGGCGTTGGCGTGATACGTACCGGGAAAGTCATATTGGTAGGAACCCGATAGTGAACCGCCCTCACCGGAAATCGTATAGACAATCCGCTTGCTGTCATCGAGCCAGGTACCGGCCCAACCATTCGCCTGCAAGGTCGCCGTTTTGCAATCGCGGATTTTCTTCTCCAGCGCGGCTCTAGCATCCGCGCTCGCCGCACGAAAACCCTCTCTTTGCAGGTCTTGAGTCAGTCCCGTGACCGCTGCTTTGCAGGTACCTCGCTCTATCCTTTCCATGTCGGCCAGTGCAAGTCTAACTGCCGACAGCTCGCAGCCAGGACCGCTCAACGCTGCCTTTACGGTCTGCAAGCGCCGCTGGTACTGCGGCCGCACACGATCCACGTAAGTGCGCATCGTATTCAACTGCAGGCACATCCAGCCGGCTTCGCGGAGGCTGTCGATGCGCTCCGGCTCTTGGGCCAGCAATGCTCTTATCTGCTCCCTGTGCTTCTCATAGTCCCACTCGTCCGGGCCGCCACCTCTGAACGTAGAGTCACGCCAGTCTTTTCCGTATAACCTTCTCCACAAATCTTCTTGGCACGCCATCTGACGCCTGCTTGCGCGAACGGCGCGGCGGGCATCCATAACGGATGCTTGGCCGGCCTCGACGGCTTTGGCGAGCTGGTTTTCCGCCTGTTCGAAATCGCACGCATCAAGACCGCTGTGAGCGGCGTCGAGAGCGGCTAGCATGATGCTGTCGGTTGTAGAAAAGAACTCGACGAAATTTTCCTGCAAATGCTGGCTTTGTTCAGCCAGGTCCTTATTCCAAAACTTTACGAGGCCTCTCAGGAATTTGTGTTTTTCATCGGCCTGCATCGAGCCGAACCGAGGGAATTTTTCCCGTAGCTCGATATCGTCCGCCACGTCGAAGAACACGTCGAAGGCCGCTTGGGCCCCTTGCCTCATCGACCCTATTGGCGCGCCCTTGATGAATCCTTGGGCCGCGCACTTCGTGAAGTCTTTCCCCAGCTTTCCAAGCGTGTAGGAGAGATAACAGGCTTGCTGAAGATTAGGAGGCAGGCTGGGACAAAACGCAGCCGCCGCGTCGCGTGTCTCGATCCAGTAATTCGAGTCTTTTTTTATCCCCCACTCCGCCATGCAGGCTTCCAGGACCCCATCCGCGATGTTCGGAACACCCTGGGCAATCGCATCAAGATATTCAAAGCCTTGCTGGGGGCACCTTGACGTGGGCAGCCATGCGGGCACGGGCGGCAGACCTTGCTCCGGGCTTGGGTCACAGGCGGCGTGCGCGGGTGTTAGAGGCAAACCTGTCCGCAGCAACAGCGCCAAAGCCAGTGCGGTGATCGGGGTTTTAGCCATGGTTAGCTGCTCTGGGTTAAGCGCCAGATCTTGGGAGTCGCTTTGACGCCAGTAAGCAGCACACGCACCGCGAACGGCACGTCGGCATGAGGGGATTCCAGGGTTTCCGTTATCGGGCGACAGACCCGCTCGCCCCTTGTGGAGTGCGAGAACGCCGCCTTCGTCTCCGCGCACTCCGACAGAAGCGGCTTCGGACCACCGGCGGCCAGCGGCGGGGGTTTCGGGGAATCAGCAGCAAAGGAAAGGAAGGAGGCGCTCCAGAGGATCGCGACTCCTGACAACAGCAATGTGAGCATCCTTCTCATCGCGTCGCCGCCGCAGGTGTAGATACGCGATAGCAGACGCCTATTGCAGGTGACAGTCAAGCAGTGCAGTCGACATTTCATGCCTTAGCTCCGGTTATCAGCGACCTGCGATGACGCCCGATACACAACAGGTGTGGCCGACAGGTTCAGGCACCACATCCTTCAGCCAGCAGCGTGGCAGAGATTCTTGAATGGGCTTTACATACGTCCATGCGCGGCATTGATCTTCCGCCGCGCATTGGGCGCCGCATGCTTGCGGGTCGGTCGCCTGCAGCTCGAAGTTCCGGTAGTCGCTCCCCGGTCGGTTGGTGTCGTACTCTGATGGGACTGGCCGCTGCTGTGGGCCCACGCCCATGTCCACCCAATAGTACGAACGCGCGCGCCACGCGCTCTTGGTGACGACTCCGCGCGCGGCCCGGGTCACTTCGCCCGCAATCAGTTGCACGGCCACGTCGCCGTCGAAGTCGGTGCCGGCATTGCGACCGACATAGCGCGCCGTGCGCCCCATGGATGATGAACTCCGGTCAGCGCGGGTGAGAACGATCTTGCCATCGCCAAGCCTTACGACCTTTATCACTGCGCTTTCGCCGTTGCTCCAGGTGGCGTCGAATCGCTGGGCCTCGCGATCCCAGGTCCAGGTACCGCAGATGTCCTGCCGGCGGATCTCGCATTCCTGCCATTGGCCTAGGTTTAGCAATGCGTACGGCAGAGCGGGTTCGTTCAAGCCTGGCGGTGCGCCCACCGCTACTACCGGCCCGATGGCAGAGCGAGTCAGCGACACCTGTTGTCCGGCCTTAAGGTACATCGACCCATGCGCGAGTTTCCGGCCTTGCGGCTGTAGAAGGACGACGCCTTCCCGCACGGCAACCGTCGTCAGTTTCCGAGCCGGCTCATGGCTCACCGAGAACGATGTGCCCTCGACAATCACGCTGGTCACCGGGGTGTGGACCGAGAGCGTATGCTTCGAGGTTGTCTGCGGCGATACCTGTGCCTCGACCTCTCCTCGCCTGAGCAAAATCCAAACGAGCGGTTCATGGTACGCGTTGCGCAGAGCGTCCAGCCTGAGCCGGCTATCGGGACCAAGCTGAAGCTTGCTGCCTTCCTCAAAAACCAAACCTGCAGTCCCGTCGGCGCCGGTACGCAATTCGGTTCCTTCGTGCAGACGTGCGTGCGGGACAACCGCAGCCCAGATACCGTCATCGCGTCGCCTGTCCACTTCGCCCCGGACTTGCTCGATGCGCGCGCTGGCTGCGGGTTGCGTCGCGGTCCGCGCACAGGATGTCACCGGCGGAATCGCGGTGAGCACGAAGCACAAGAGAACGGTCGAGTAATTCACCTCAATACGCCACCTGTTTACGAACAACCTCTGTCAATGTTCGAGAAACTTCGGATTCAGCGGTTGATCTGGATCCCGACGATCGGCAGCGAATTCCACGTTGCTCAGGTCGTGTCGCCAAATCGGTTGTCCGTGCTGAGCTGCACGCGAGCGATGTCGCTGCCCTCGACAACAAATTGAACCGTCATCGGGGAAGTCCATGTTCTTCGCCAATCGAGTCGATGAGTGTTCCCGCATTATCGTAGGCATCAAGCCGCCAAGTCGGAACTGACGCGCCACCCGCAGTGCCGGTGCGCCACAAGCTGAAGCGCTGGACCGGTACGTTGAAGACGAAGCTCAACGATGTCATAGATCTGCCGGTAGTTGTCGGCGATGTAAGCGAACATGCCTGACGTGGGAGGACTGCTCGGTCTGCCGTACACTTCGCTAATCAACTTGGTGGTGTTGAGCGGGTCTCTGACGTCTTGCGTAACCATGCCTTTGTCGTAGCCCCACACGTCGAGCATGTAGACGCCGAACGGATCTTTGTACTTCTCGGGGTTCGAGGCCGTCCACGCATAGAGATAGTCCGGCGGCGGCGGAATCGCCCCAGGGTTTTGACTCTTGAACACTGCCCAAGCCTTGGTCGGCGACAGGAATTTGGTCTGTATATCCTTCGGATCCAGCTCGTTGTGATATCTCTCGCGCGTGAGTCGGCGGAATGCCTCTTCCGCTTTCACGCCGTTGACCTTTTCATCGGCCAGCAAGTCCGGGGAATCGGTCAGGTTGGTCACGTCGTCGTCGCTGGTGAACTGCTTGGCCGGGTCCAGCCCCGGTTGCGGCCCTTCGCCCTTGCGCCACTGGATGATCGCGAGTTCGCGCTGACCGGTCGAGCCGACGCGACGACTTGGCGCCGGTCTCGATGCGCGTCTGCATGACCAGCTCGAACTTGGCAATGTCGACGCTCAGGAAGAGATCGGGGTCAGCATCGAACAGCTTTTGGCGCTGGTCGACCTTCATCCGTCGGCCGTCCGCCTCCTCCTTTAGTTGCTCCCAGTGCAGGAGGCCGACTCGGAAGAGGCGATCCGGGACATCCGGGTAAGAGTCTGCGGCCCGTGAGCTTACCGCCAGCAGTGCCATCAGCACGGTGACCACGAACGACGCGAACCACAGGTGCAGCGCAAACCGATGCGCCGGAATTTTCGCGCACCGAGGAACCAGCCCGTTTCCCACCGCCATTCCGACACCCTCCCGGCGCTAGCCGGCATCGATGCCGCGACCTGCTGCTACAGTAATGGTTACTGAGCACCGCACCTGCGGACGGTTGGGCCAAATATGGTAGCCTTGTTATCCATCGGCACTCACAACCGGCGAGCGGGCGGACCCGCACTCGCCCGCCGGCCGTTATGATCGAGGCCGCCGCGCCATAATTCAGCGCCCGAAGCAAGGTTTCTGTCAAGACTCGTCAGTTAAGGGCAGGCAGGACCTGCATCCGATGCGATGCGCTAATGCGGCCGGGCTGACGGTTTGCTGATGCCCAGCTTCTGCATGCGAAACCGCAAGGTGCTCGGTTTGAGACCCAGCACCTTCGCCGCGCCGCGCCGGCCTTCAACCATCCAGTTACAGCTTTCGAGCACGGCTTGAATGTGCCGTCGCTCCACGTCTTCGAGCGTGCCGGTTTCGCTTGCGTTCGACGCATCGGCTGTCGGGGTCAACAGTCCGTTAACATGAACCTGGAGGCCGGTCGCCAGGATGGCCGCGCGCTCGATCACGTTCTGCAATTCGCGCACATTGCCCGGCCAGTTGTATTGCATAAGACGCGCGAGCGAGATTTCGTCCAGGCCCTCTAGCGGTTTGCCCAGCTTGCGCTTGAGTCTACTCAGGAAACACCCCACCAGCAGCGGAATGTCGGAGGCGCGCTCGCGCAGCGGCGGCACGGTGATGGGAAATACGTTCAGCCGATAGAACAGATCGGCGCGAAACGCGCCGCTCTTGACCATCTCCTCGAGATTGCGATTGGTCGCCGCGATCACCCGCACGTCGACCTTCAGGGTCTTGGCCCCACCGACCCGCTCGAACTCCTGCTCTTGCAGCACGCGCAGCAGTTTGGCCTGCGCCTGCGCGGTCAGCTCGCCGACCTCGTCTAAAAAGATCGTGCCGCCATCGGCCAGCTCAAAGCGGCCCTTGCGCTGCGCCGAGGCGCTGGTGAACGCGCCTTTTTCATGGCCGAACAGTTCGCTTTCGATCAGCTCGCTGGGCAGCGCCGCGCAATTGACGGTGAGCAGCAGCTTGTCCTTGCGCGCGCTCCACCGATGAATCACGTGCGCGATCAGCTCCTTGCCGGTGCCGGTCTCCCCGTACAGCAGGACCGTGGAATCGGTGGACGCGACCATGCGCGCGGAGTCGGCCACCGCCTGCATCTCGGGCGATTCTCCCACCCAGTCCTGCACGCCCGGTGTGCGGTTGATTTCCTCCCACAAATACACGTTGTTCTGCAGCACCTCGCGCAGCATCTGCTCGGCCCGCACCCGCTCGTTGACGTCGCGCAGGATGATGGTGTAAAGCCGCTGCCCGCCGGTTTCCAGCGGCGAGATGGTGGCCTCGATGGGAAATTCCTGACCGTCCGCGCGCAACGCGCTTAAGCCCTCGGGCGCCCACAGCGGCCGCTCGCTCACGGGCGTCCCGCCAATGGCCTGCATCTGCCGCGCGAACAGATCGCGGAAAGGTTTCGGCATCAGACGGTCGAAGGGCTGATTCAGCGCCCAGGCCGCGGTGCAGCGAAACACCTTCTCCGCCGCCCGGTTGAACAGCACCATATGGCGCGTGTCGTCGATGATGATGATCGCGTCCATGGCCGAGGCCAGGATGCTGGCGAAGCGCTGTTCGCTGCGCTGCAAGGCCTCTTCGGCGCGCTTGCGTTCCAGCCCGGCGCCGGCGCGCGCGCCGAAGATCTTCAGGATAGGCAGCAGGTCACTCTGCGGCGCCATGGGCTTGTCGTCCAGCACCGCCAGATGCCCCAGCACTTCGCCGAGCTTGTTCATCAAGGGGATGGCCAGGTAGCTTTCCGCATGCATCTTGACGAGGCCCCGATCCGCCGGGAATTGCGCCTGTATGCCCTTGGGATAGTAGCGCACGTCGCCCGCCAGCACCGCCTCGCAAGGCGTGCCCGCCAGGTCGAACTCGATGTTGTCCGTGAAGTCCTGCCCCGCCCAGAACGACAGGGTGCGAACGCGGGTTTTGACCTGCGCGAACTCCGAGACGAACGCGTACCTGACCGTCAGCGCGGTGGCCGTACACTGCACCAGAGCGTTGAAGGACTCCACACCGGTGGCGGAGGCCGTGCCGTCGGCAACCAGGCGCAACAGGTCTTGCGCCTGCGCGCCGTGAACGCTCATCGTGAGGTCCTCGATTTTCATCCTGTTACCGGGTTACGAGTTGGCGAATCGCCGTCAATACCTTGAGTATAGGCTCAGCGCGAGACGCCGACATCAGGCTGACTGCCACGGATTCGGTCACCGCGGTGAGCATGCGGCGGCCGGCTAAAATCGACCCAGATTACGTTCTTGCTTGGTTCAGGGGCGCGTCGCGGCGGCGGCAGCCAGACCGCCAGCCATAAACGGCACCATGCCGTCCATGGATCGGTGACAAAGCGGCCGCTGTGCTGAGCGTCGCCATCATGCGGACGCTTCGCCATCCACTATTCTCCTGGACGGATTCCCGCGAACGTTCAGCGGCATGCGATAAAGCGCGTCGCGCGGTCAGGTACAGCGTCCTGCCGTCCGCGTCGCCCCAGGCGAAGTTGTGCGGATGCTTCGGCGGCTTGATCGTGCCCAGGTGCTTGCCCTCCGGCGATAGAATCCACAGACTCCCCGGGCCCGACACGTACACATTGCCTTGCTCGTCGACCTTGACGCCGTCGATCGCGTCCTCGCCCGGCGCGCGGGTCATATCGAAAAAGACGCTGCCATCGGTCAACCTGCCGTCGGGGGCGACCGCGTAGCGCATGACGACCTTCTTGTTGACGTCCCAGTTGCCGACGTACAGATATCTCTCGTCGGGCGAGAACGCCAGGCCGTTCGGACCGGTCAGGTCGGTGGCGAGCAGATCGAGTTTGCCGTTCTGCCAGCGATAGACGCCACTGAACGGCAGTTCCCTGCGCGGATCGTCGAAGAACTTCGGCAGGCCGAACGGCGGATCGGTGAAATACAAACTGCCATCGGATTTATAGACCAGATCGTTGGGGCTGTTAAGGCGCTTGCCCTTAAAGCTGTCGGCCAGCACCGTGAGGCGCCCATCCTTTTCGAGGCGCGTGACTCTATGATTGCCGTGCTCGTTGATGGTGAGCCTGCCTTGCGAATCCAGGGTCAGGCCGTTGGAGCCGGGCTGGCCGTATTCGGCGATGTCCGCGCCGCTGTAGCCGCTGCGTTCTCTGAACACGGAGCCGGCCGGCTTCCGCTTCGTATTTGTAGATGCGGTTGCTGTTGGGATCGCTGAACAGCAGATAGCTTTCGTTAGCCCATACGGGACCTTCGGTGAACCTGAAGCCCTCGGCGAGCTTGTACAGCTTGGGGTTCGCGGGAACGATCGTGTCCAGCGCCGAATCGAGGCGCTGCACCTCGACATTGACCTCCTGCGGCGTCACCACGCCGGGTACCGATCCGGCGTTGCCTTGGTAGAAATCCAGCCGCGCGTGGCGCATCCAGATAAAATTTGTAGGCGGATTGGAGATCGGGCCGTTCATGCCGAACACCGCCAGCTGAATCTCTTGTCCGGGCTGCACGTCGCGGCCAATGATAAGGCGATTGGGCGCGTTCCAGCCGGCAATCACCGAACCGCCGCTTTGACCCAGCGCGCGCAATCTCGCCGTCCACCCACACCTCCGCGTAGTCGTCCAGCGCGGTGTCGAAGGCGACGGTCGCGCCGGTGGGATCGAAATCCCCGATACGCGTCGGGATCGTCACGTTGATGCGGTACCAGTTGAAACACAGCTTGCCCGTGGAGCGGCGCTGCGTGACTGTGGCGGGACTCACCACCTCCCAGCCCGAGTCGTCGAACTCGGCCGCGCCCGCGTGCGGGCTGAAATCGTAGGTCTTCACCGGCGCACCCGTCGGCTGGCCATCCGCATCCGGCTGCCTGAAATCGACTTCGACAATCCGGGTATCGCTGTAGCGCCAACGACCCTTGACCTGCGCGACACCCGCGGCGGTGGCGAGATCGATGCTGGCGTCCGGCGCCCGGCCGGGCGGGGACTGGCTCAACGTCGCCGCGGCCGTCAGGCCACTCACGCTCGCCAGCGCCGCGCCCGTCACAAGCCTGATCCACATGTGCATAAGCATCCCCTATTGTGCAGAGCGCACCTTGACCACGTAGTAATCGAACGGGTTGCTGACCGCCTTGAACCAGTGCGGCACGCCGTTGGGCACCACCACCACATCGCCTTTGGCAATCTCGCGGCTCTGCCCGCCGCGCAGCTTCGATCCCCGGATCTCTTCGGGCGCGATCTCTTCGCCATCGAGCAGCCTGCCGCCGGTGACGAACGTCGCTTTGCCGGCCAGCACGTAAATCGTATCCGTGTCGCGCGTGTGCACCTCCACCACGCCGGGTTCGGTGCGGTGGCTGGCGTGCACCTTGTAGTTCGCCTGTTCGATCAGCGGCTCGCCCACCGCGAACGCTTCTGTCACCTGTGCCGCGGGAAAATAGCTGACCGGAGCTGCGGGTGAATCCTGCGACTGGGCAAACGCGGCCAACCCGGCTTTGGCGATGTCTTCGTCCTCCTGCGGGGTATTGCCGCTCACGCCGATCGCGCCGACCACCTCGTTGCCGACCACAATCGGCAGGCCGCCTTGCAGTGGCGTGGCCCCAGGCAGTGCGAGCGCCGCCACACGCCCGTCGCGAATCTGGTCCTCGAATTCCTTGCTGGGCCGCCGGAAGATCGCGGCGGTGCGGGCCTTGCCAATCCCGACATCCACGCTCGCCACCTGCGTGTGGTCTAGGCGTTCGAGCAAAATGAGCTGACCACCGTCGTCCACCACCGCGATCACCACGGTCGCGCCGCGCTCGTCCGCCTCGGCCTTTGCGGCCTCCGCGATGTTTTGCGCAGCCTCCAGGGTCAGCACCCGTTTGACCGGCAGCCCGGCGCCAGCCACGGTCGCCATCACCAACATTAACGCGGCGGCAATACCGCGGACTTTGGGAGTGTTCATAAATTAGTTCCCGCTACTGGCCAAGTTTCACTTCGTCTGGCGCGAGCTGTGTGGTGATATGCGCGCCGGCAATCTTGTCGCAGGTGCCCTTCGGCACGTAGATCCACGCCATCGGATGCTGGTCGACGGAGATCGAGCCGTGGCAGGACGTCTGGCTGGTGGCGCAATCGTTGTGCCCGGCCTTGACGATACCGGCGCATCTTTCTTCGTTCTCGTGCGCGGCGTATACCTGGCCCGCGCCAGTCAGGGAGCACAGCGCGATCGCGCTTGCCACCGCCGAATGAATCATTTTGTTCGTGCTTTTCATGACGAAGACTCCTTTGTGGAACGTGTTGGCATGATCCGGACCGCGACTTGCGGTCAGCCGGCAGCGCGATCCCGCGTCCGTTCGCCTGCGCAAGAGCAACCCACATGCCATCTGCCGGCAACCGCTCCAAAACATAAATCAATCAAAGACATGTTGACTGCGATGCGGTGATACACGCGACGCAACCGGCGCCGAATCACCACCGCATTTAGTGATTGCCGCAATATATGATGGGGGTAGAGGGCGCGGGCGCGAGCCGCGCGCCGCAACACGGCGAGGACGCACTCATATGCGAGAAGGCGCCCCACGCTCGGCTGGTGCAGCGGCTTTCCGAAAGCACAGCGCCGCGATCGCGTTGGGGTGCGGATGCCCAAACGAAGCAACCCGCCGTATTTATTAGCTCGCCACCAAATACTGCGGATTACATCAGCGGTTCGGGCGAGACGCCATGAGATAATTTTCAGTAAGCATCTGATAGAAATAAGACAATCCGTCATTCTGTGGGTATGGCACGGCCGTTGCTCCTGTGGCTTGCGCGGGATGATCCCGCCTTACTAATCGAGGTAGAGACGATGAAAAGCAAAAGCCTGATGACCACAGCCGTGGGTGGCGTGTTTGCGCTGACCGCGTTTACGCCCATCGTTACCCATGCCTTTGGTGACGGTAAGTGTGGCGCCACATGATGGAGCACGAGATGGTGGATGCGGACAAGGACAAGCAGGTCTCGAAGGAGGAGCTGACGGCCCACATCGAGAAGATGTTCGATAACATGGACACGGATGATTCCGGCGGCGTCTCCAGGCTGGAGTGGTTGTTTGCCGGCCGCCGCCAACCCCTGCGGTGATAGCCGTCCGGAGCCGTACGGGTTCCGCGCTCTTTATCGAGTTGACGAGGCGTGCTGAGAGCCGCATCGGGGCTCTCAGCCATCTCTATCCGGGCGCTGGCCGGTGAGCGGCCTTTAGCGTGGCGCGCAAGCGATTCCGTTCGCTGTACGATTAATAATCCGCCGGCTTCAGGTCGCGCGGTCAGCACGACGGCCGCGGCATGAGCTAGCTGATCGCTTGCAGCCGCGCGACGATCTTTGCTGCGGTGTCGATCGCGGCGCGCGCACGATCGCCGAATCATCACCGTTTCCCGTAGCAAATACGACATTTGCACGGCATGAGCGCGTTGCTTGTATCGCGGGTGGCCATGGATCGGCGAGCAGGCCGGTTGCCGCGCCGGCGTAAAACACCGCTTCAAGCGCCGCGCTGCGGCGCGGATCCTTTGGGCTGCGCGACGGCCTGCGCGTAAAGCCTCGCCATGACCTTGGCCTGCTCCTGCAGGCTGTGATGTTCGCGCACGAACGCCCACGCCCGGCGGCGCAAACGTTCGCGCTGATGCGCCGAGGTCAGCAGCGTTCCCGCGGCCTCGGCCAGCGCGGCGCTGTCGCCGGGCGCCACCATCAGGCCGGTCTCCCCATTCTTGAGCACTTGCGGCACCCCGCCCACGGCGGTCGCGACCACTGGCGCCCCGGCGGCCATGGCCTCCAGCAGCACCATCGGCAGGCCCTCCGAACGGGAGGGGACCACCACCAGATCGGCATGCGCGATGAGCGCGTCGGCGTCTTTGCGAAAGCCGGTGAAGCGGATGTGGTTATAGAGATTGAGGGCCTTGGCCCGATCCAGCAGCGACACGCGCATGGGCCCGTCTCCCACCACCACGCCCAGCACGTTGGTGTGAGACTGGCGCAAGCGCGCGATCATGTCGAGGAACAGATCCGGGCCTTTTTCGTCACTCAAACGTCCGACGTACAGCACAAAAAGGCGGCGCTCGCCGGGCGCGAACTGGGCCAGCGCCAGCCGGTCTTCGCCGTTGTGTTCAGCCAGCCTTTCGGGCACGCGAATGGCGTTCGGCAACACGTGCAACCGCCGTTCGGGCACGCCGAATCTGCGGTATTTGTGATAGATCTCGGGAGAGACGCAGATCACCTGGGCGGCGCGAGAAAACCGGCAGGCGAGTTTGTCCAGAAAGTTGTAAAGACGCAACTTGGCGCGGCCTTCGATGATGCCGTGCTGAGTCACCACCACCGGCAACCCGAACCGTGTGGCGGCCGCCAGGCCGAAGACAGTCGCCTTGTAACCGTGGCAGTGGAGAACTTCGGCGCGTGACGCATGCATCGCCGCCCTGATCTCGCGCAGGGATCGCGCTACACGAGTCAGCCTGTCCTCGATGGGAAACAGCGTGCAGCCATGCGCGCGCGCCGCCTCCAGAAAATCTTGCTGGCCCGCCGAAGTCTTGTTGAAGTAAGCAATCGCAAAACCCATCCCGGACAGCACGTGCATCTGGTTGAACAACACCCGTTCTGCGCCATAAATTCCGTCCGGGCTCAACAGATGCAGTATTCGGCGCACGGGGCGCGCATCGCTGTCCGCATGATCCGCCTTGCCGCCGCTGGCGTACGCCTTGAGCCGAATATGCTTTGCTTCGCTGGGATCCGGCACTGGCGCAGCGTTATCGGGCGTCACCGGCTCGCGCATGCCATGCGCGACCTGATTATCCCTGAGGATGGAGGCGATGACGGGCAGCCCCAAGTGCGCTGTGATGTGGTCGGGACGCCTGAAGGTGCGGTCGAAGTATTCACGCAGGTAGCCCACCATCAGCCCCAGCAGGATGGCGGCGAGCAGGCCGACCGGCACGATGGCCTTGGCGTTCGGAAAGGCGGGTTGCAGCGGCACGGTCGCCCGGTTGAGCACCTGAACGTTGGATATCTGACCGATATCGGTGGATTCTTCCGCCCGCGCGCGCTCCAGCCGCCGGCTGAAGTCCAGATAAGCCTGCCGCACCACGCGCATCTCCGTATTCAACTGCTCGACTTGCGCGCGCAGCTGCTCCAGGGCTTGTGCACGCGACCGCAAATCATCGATCCGCTGCCGCGCCTCGCGCACCGCGGTGCCCAGTATGCTGGCGCGCGCATCGCCCTCGGCGACCCGATTCGCGATCAGTTCGCGAAGGCCCTGGCGCGCCGCCTCCAGTCGCTGCGCCAAGGCGCTTATCCGACGGCTTTCCGGCACGTAAACCTGCGCCGCGCGGACATAGGTCTGGTGAACCCGGGCCACACGCTGCTGCTGCGCCAGCAATTCCGGGTTGTGCAGCGGCCGCGGGAGTGTAAACGTGGCCAGATCGCCGCTGGCGTCGAGATCGTGCAGTTTCGCCTTGACATAGTCCAGCCACTGTCGCGCCTTGGCATACCTGTCCTGCAGCGCGTAGAGCCGGCGGGTTTCGTCGCTGACCATATCCAGCGACTGGCTCAGCTCGCCTTGCGGATCGGCCGTCTGCCCGTTTCTCAACAGCGCGAGCTTGGCTTGCGAGAGCCGCTGAAGCCGGCGTTTGTAAGCCCGTCTTTTCTGCGCGAAGTACGCACTGGACCCCTCGTTTAACAACAGCGCCCGCCGGCGCTGAAGATAATTTTGCACCAGCCGGTTGAGCAGGACGTGACCCACGCGCGGGTCCTTGTGCGTGTACGACAGATGCATGACGTTGGAGCCCGGCACGATCTCGGCCTGCAGGTTCTCCGAGGCGCGCGTGGCGAGTTCATCCAGCACCGGAGCGTCGCGGTGACCGGCGACGGCGTTCGCACCGCTTTTCGACGAATTGCCGCTTGATGCCCCACCAACGAAGCCTGTGACGCCTCGCCACAATGTCCGGAGCTGCTGGCTCGTCCAGTTGCGAACCGCAGCGCGCCAATGCTCAATCCGGTCACTGACGGACTGTAACCGCGTGCGGTCTCGCGCATCGCCGCCGGCCGGCGCGCCGTTGCCGTCGAACACACCTTGTGCGTGCAGCGTCGCGACCGTCTCACGGACCAGCGCGGGAGAGACCAGAATATTGATCTCCGTGTGCAGGTCTTCGGGCGCGGGTGGCAGGAACTCCGCTGGCGAGGTGCCGGTCTCGGGGTTCTGCACCACCTTTTTCGAGAGCACCACCAGTTCGCTCTCGACCACGTAGATGGACGGCGCCAACAACATCACCAGCAGCGTCACCAGCGAGAACGCCAGGAAGACGCCGCAGATCAGACGCCTGCGCGCAAACAGGATGCTGATGAACTCGCGCGCGGCATTGTCCTCGCGCGCATTAACCACCATATCTTTAGCGGCCGCCAATGGAGACTCCCGGATCAAAGTCCTGGTCATCCTCGGAGAGGTCGTAGAACAGGGAAAAGCCGACACCGTTGAACGACAGCACGCTGCGTATTTGCGCCATGACCTGTGAGGCGCTCGCGAGCCCGGTTCGGGGGACGAAAATCACATCATCGGGCTCCACCGTGCCCAGCAAACCATCGCCCTCGCCACTCAGCGCCGCCGCGAGATCGTGGCGGGTGCCGATCAGTTCGTTACCCTGCCGATGAAGCCTCACCACGCTGTCCAAGGCCGCCGTGCCATGCCGGGCGCCGCCCGACATGGCCAGCGCCTCGAACAGGGTCACCGGTTCGTACAGCGCATACATGCCGGGATTGTTCACCTGACCGAACACGTACAGTCGCGGCGGCCGGGTTCGATTGAGCGACAGGTCCACCGCGATCGACCGGTCGACCTGTGCGAATCTGGCGTTCAGACGTCTGGCGAGCTGCCTGATGGTGAGTCCGCGCGCGTTCATCTCACCCACGATCGGCACCGACACGCCATAGTCTTCGCGCACCCGCAGCAGCTTCGCCTGTCCCTGCGAGCTCGAGCCGATCGCCTGTCTGAGTTCCTCCACGCGCTGGCCGTAGTTCTCCAGCACGACGTACAGCTGCGGTTTGATCAGCACGTCTTTGTACAGCCACTCCAGCCGCGCCCGCAGCTCGCTTACCGTGTCACCGGCCGCGTGCAACTCCGCCAGGTACGGCAGCGAAATCCGCCCGTCGGGGGCGACCACCTGGCGCACGTCAAGCTCCGGCGCGGTCGGAAATCTCACCCGAATGCGGTCGCCGGGCTGTAGCTGATAAAGATCCGCAGTCGACTTGTCGAAGCGGAACAGCACCTCGATCACGTCGCCGGGACGCAGCTTGTAATGGTCGGGCGCCTGGCCGGGCTCGTGATTCGCCACGGCATTGCCGGCGGCAGACGCGCGCGCGAATTCGCTGGCCTGGATGCGCAGCTCGAACGGTTCACGGGTCGAGGCACACCCGGCGACGGCACCCACAGCTACAAGACCAAGCAACGCACAACACATTGTGTTTGGAGTCAGCATGAGTCTTCCTTGCGGTGGATTTAATCACCAGGCATCGTAGATTCGCTTCGGTACATACAGCTGGCGCTTGTTCAGTATCGCGCCGATCAGGCGGGCGTCGGCGCGTTCGAGCTTGTCCTTGACCGCGGCGCCCAGCGACCAGGTCGTTACCTCGCTTTCCAGCACCAGAATCACACCATCGAATACCGGCGCCATGACCAGCACTTCCGGATGGGTCTGAACCGCCATGCCGTCGAACAGGATGTAGCGGTAGCTGCCCGACAGGGATGCGAAGGCCGCGCGCATTTTTTCGCGCAACTCGCTGGCCGTACAAGTGACCGTGACCTCGCCTGCCGCCATGACGTCGAGGTTCTCGCGCGCAATTCGATGGATATAACGCCCGGGACTGTCATCGTGCTCCATGCACGTCCGGAATCCTGGCGACAATGGCAGCGCGAACATCGCGTGCAGGGCAGGCGCCTTGAGATTCCCGTCAATAACCAGCACGGATTCGCCCAGGTGTCCGATCAGCGCTTGGGCCAGAGACAAGGTCGTCGTGGTCGCGCCGTTGCCTTCATGGGGCGCGACCACCAGCAGTGCCGTGACCTGGCTTTCCAGAATGGTCGGCGCGAGGTTCAGATCCAAAAGTTCAGGACTGTTCATGCGTACCCGCGCCGCCTGCAAGCCACCGATGATTGCTTAACCATGAATGCCCTGCGCACCCGAAAGACCGTCATCCGCCGATTTACCCCTCACCACCCGTCGCGCCAGACCTCGCAGCCGGGTGTAGCCCTGTACCGATCGATAATCCAGCCAGCCGCGCAAGCTCGAGCCAAAGGCAAACACCGACCGATTGCGCAAGGCGTGCGTGGCCCACTGAAACTTGTAGTCCTCGTCGCCGCACATCAGGTCGTACATCCGGTAGCCCGCGCCGAAGCTGTACCGGATGTTGTGCAGCATGAGTTGCGCGCCGGGTGAATACTGGCGGTAGCCAGGCAGATAACCGGTGCCGTACATCATGTAGCGGCTGGCGCTCAGCAGGCCCAGTTCGTAGGCGATCGGTTCTCCGGCGATGGCGAGCGCCGTAATCCGCGCCTTGCCCGCGATGGCCAACTTCTTCAATACGTCGATGTAGAAGTTTCTGGATCGCGAAGATGAGAACAGACCGATGTTTTTGTCGCCCTTCCAGCTTTGCGTCTCGATGTCGGCGATGACGGGCAGCAGCGCATCCAGCGCTTCGCCTGTTTGCGCGAGCGTGATCGAGACCTCGCCGCGATCATTCAAACGCCGCAGTTTGCGGCGGAACGTTTGACGCGCCTTGGCATTGAACCTTGCCTCCAGAAATTCCTGGAACGTGCCGCTGAGCGGCACGTAGGGGCACAGGCTGGCGCGCCTGTCGACGTAGTTAATACCGCGTTGTGACAGCGCATCACAAAAGGCCATGGCGGAAACCGCCGGCATCTCCGGAATGCGCAGGGCGCACTGGTGGCTGTCCAGTAGTTTTTTTATCGCGCTCGCCAGCGGCCGCGAGACCGCGTGATCCGCGGCCGTGATGAGCGGCTCCAGATAATCCGCGCTGTTATACGCCATGGGCACAATCTGCTGCGCATGCGAAGACGATCGCGCGCGCGCGATGCGAAACAGGGCGAAGGCGCACAGCAGCTGCTGACCATGGTCGTCATAAATCAAAATGGCGTATGGCGTACCCTGGTCGCCATAATGGGCGTGCCAGGTGTAGATCCAGTCCGGACTGTTGAAAGGGTCACTTGCCAGACTCGAGGCATACAACGCGCGATACGCCGGCTCGAGCGCCATAAACGCGCGCGCTCCCTCGACGATTTCGTACCTCATGGCCCTCCCCGCGTCCCGGCACTCGCGTCACATGCCGCCGCGCGGCCCTGAATCCGGTAGCCGATCGCCGCCGCAAATCGCGACTGGCGCGCACGGCTTAGCGGCGCTAAATGGCTCATCGCGGCGACCACCGTGCGCACCATGATCTGAATATCCAGCCATAGACATCGACGCTCGATGTAAGCGATATCCAGGCGCGACCGATCGTCGAATTCGGATTCATCGCGCCCCACGATCTGCCACAGGCCCGTGATGCCGGGCGGCACTTCGAGCCGTTCCGTCTGCCACATGGCATAGGTCCCGGCAAGAAAAGAGGTGGGTCTGGGGCCGACCAACGACATGTCGCCGCGCAGTACGTTGAGGAACTGCGGCAGCTCGTCCAGCCCTGTCTTGCGCAGCAGACGGCCGACCCTCGTCACCCGGGGATCATGGGTAATTCTGAAGTCCGGCCACTTGCGCTCGTTGAGCCGTAACATCCGCGCCTTAAGGTCTTCGGCGTCCGACACCATGGCACGAAACTTGTACATCGTGAAACGATGGCCGTGCCTGCCGGTGCGCTGCTGAGCGAAAAACAGCGGCTCGCGCGGCGAGTCCAGCTTGATCAGCAGCGCGCAGAAGAAAAATACCGGCGCAATGATCGGTGAAGCGCACAGCAGCAGGGCCGCATCCACCGTGCGCTTGGTGGCGTCGTACCAGCGCCCGCGGATCGTTCTGGCGCCCGGATCGATGCGATCCAGCCATAGCAGGCGGTCGCCAAAACGGCGCTTTAACTCAATGCTTAGAGCTGCGCTGTTTCTCATGCGTCCCCCTGGCTTGCGCACGTGCGATGTTCGCGGGATTTTTCCGCTCACGCTGATGACTGCCGGATGCTGCGGGGCTTGTGTTGTGGTAGAGATCGGCCTCCGCCCTTCTTGCAAGCACGTCCAGGGGAAAGGCGTCACCCGGAAAACTTGCGGTGCCGCATGCCACCGAGAGGCCCAGCTCCGCCTGCGCGGTTTTTTGAATTCGCTGCGCGAGTTGGTCCAGACTTTCACGATCCGCTTCGGGGCAAAGCACGGCGAAGCCATCTGTCATGCCGTCGATCAGCAGATCCACGCGGCGCAAATTGCTGCCGATCAGGCTTGCGACCCTGAAGCGCGACACGCGCTTGGTGATCGAGCGCTCGATCTCGCGCAGATAACGTTTTACCGCCGTGCTTTGCGAGTCGGCGTCCGGCTTGACGATCACCATGCCCAGCGGACGCCCGGAGCGGCGGCTCTGGAGCATATAAAGCGCAACTTCCGGGGCGTTCTTGTCCAGGATCCGCGGAGACCCGCCACTATCAACAGGCGAGATAGTCTGCATCAGATCCTCTAAATCGGGTGAATCATTCGCCAACCTGAAGCTAAGCCAGATCAACACGCCGAGCATCGCGGTGCCCGCGATCATGACTTGTAACGCCACCGCCGGCGGCAGCGCGGAACTGCCGGCGAAGACCAGCTTGCCCGCCAGGTAGAAGCCACACCAGAACACGATCGGCACGATCATCCCAAACCGACGCCAGGCCCCTATCCCGAACATCACCGACAGCGGTGCCAGCAGGGCTACCGTGTGGACGAATACAAAGATCAGATGCTGTTGGCGAAGCACGGGCTGGCAGCTTTCGAAACCCAGAAACACCGCGAGCCCGATCAGTAACCCCGCGACCGATCGCCGTAAACGCAAATGCCTTCCCCTTATTTCTTACTTCAATCAGCATAAACCCTGACAAGCTCTGCCCGGAGCCTGTCTCGATCGCAAAATATGGTTCCGCGCCGCCGTTTTCGAAGAACGCCCGGTCAAGCACGTCGCGAACGTATTTGCCGTCAACGGAGGCGATAAAATTCTTGTTGGAAGTTCCGCGTCTCCACCTGAAAAATTCCAAAAAAAAAGCCAGGCTGCCCATGCGAGTTTATCGAGGTCACACTCGGCAGCCCGGCTATCCTTTGAACAAAGACCCGCAGCTTTCCGCGCCCATCTCACGACGGGTTTGGCGTTTGATTATCCGCTAAAAAATAAACCGAAAACTTATGCGTGCCTCCACCCGATAACACAGTGTGGCGCGGCTGGCTCGGCTGAATCGAGCCGGGAAACTGCGGCGAATTATTGCCGGCAGACACCACGCGATGCGACGACTTTTAGCAAACGCCCCCGGCGCTTTCAACATTAGCGCAAACTAATTCTCCGCTCGAAACGTGTGGACATCGCGAACGCCTGGAAAGCGGTATCATGAAATGTGCGATCGGGCCTCACGATGCAACGTGACGAGTTGGCCCGCGCGAAGTTTTGAAACGTTTGCTGATCAGACACCCGCCGAACGGGCGCGGACGTTATTCAGGCGTAGGCCCTCCCTCACGCGCCAAATGCCTCGGCCCGGCAAAGCGGGAGCACAGGTGCGAAATATGACGTGGCGCACAGTGGAGCCTGCGCCTGCGCTGTGAGTTTTCCGTATTTTGACGAAGCTCGCAATTGATGTACGGCACAGCTGTTAAACGTGAACCCTGATCATATTTAGGGAACCCTGTCACATGGACGGCGCGCTGGAATTCCACGACATCGCGAACATCTTCCCGCTGATGGCCGAGCGCGACTACCAGGAACTCAAGGCCGACATCGAAGCCCACGGCCTGCGAGAAGCCATCGTCATATACGAAGGTAAAATCGTCGATGGGCGCCATCGCTATCGGGCCTGTGTAGAGCTCGGCATCAAACCCCGGTTTCGCGTATGGGACGAACAAAACTCGCTATTGCAGTTTATCCTGTCGATGAACCTGCATCGCCGTCACCTGAGCACCTCTCAGCGCGCCTTGCTGGGCGCCGAGCTCCGATCGATGTTCGAAACGGCGGCGCGGCGCCGGCAAGGCATGCGCACAGACCTGCGCGCAAATTTGCGCGCAGGTCACCGCGGCAAAGCGAGTGAGCAAGCAGCGCGCCTGGTCAATGTATCGGCCCGCAGCGTGGAGAGCGCCACCGCGGTCAAGCGGGAAAGCGATCCTCAACTTCTCCAAGCGGTCAGAGACGGGCTGGTGTCCATTTCGACGGCGGCGCTGATCGCCAAGCTGCCGGTTAGCGAACAGCATAGAATCCTGTCGCTGGAAAGCAAGAGCAAGATGCGGCACGCGCTTTCGCGGTATCGTCAACGAGCGCCGGAACAGCGCGACCAATCCGCGCCAAACATCGAGAGTATGATCCGCTCGCTGGAAAACATTGCCGAAGTCATCGGCGAGCGCGAGCCGCGGCTCATCGCCGAGGCTTTCATTCAACGGTTTCCGTTCGACGACACGCAGCGCGAGCAGCGGCTGGACAGGGTCATCAAGGTCGCCAAACTACTCGCGGAAATCGATGCGATCAGGGGCGGCGGCTCCGAAAAGCCCCCCGGGCAATAATCGACCGTTGTGCCCGTCGCGAGGTCATGCGTCGTCTTCGATTCCGGACCGATTCCGACCCCCAGGCGCCGCACCGGCACCGGTAACGCGGATGCCGTCGCGCTGTAATTCGTCATCGCTCGCGCGGCCGGCAACCGTGCCTTCAGGATACTCATACCAGCCCGGATCGTCATAGCTGATTAACGTCTCGCGTACCTTGAGGATCGTGAACAAGCCGCCCATGGTGATGTAGCCGAACGGTCCCGGTCCGCCCACCATCGGTATGCTGTTCGGCGGCACCGGCGCATGCCCGCTTTGCACATGCAGGCCGTGCTCGCCCATGCCACCCGTGCCCACAGTCATGTAGCCGGGGATGAGGGAGCCGACCTGCTGATCGAGATCGCGCGGGTTCATGCCGATCAGGTTGGGAAATTCGTGACCCATCTGGTTCATTACGTGGTGCGTCATGTGGCAATGCATGGCCCAGTCGCCGGGCGCGTTGGCGATGAACTCGATGGCGCGCGACTGACCGACCGCCGTCAGCACCGATGTTTCCAGCTGTTGCGCGGACTCAAGGATCTGGCCGCCGTCGGTCTCGATGATCGGAAACTGGTAGCCGTGCAGATGAATCGGGTGATGGCTCATCGCGCCGAGATTAATAAGCCGGATGCGCACGCGCTCGCCGAGCCTGGCCACCATCGGTTCGGTGCCCGGAAACGCCCTGGCGTTGAACGTGAAGATGTTGAAGTCCGTCATCTCGTTGGGATTCGGTCGCGAAGAACCAACGTCAATCCGCCACTCGTGCAGCATGAAGACGAAGTCACGGTCTGATCTTGGCCTGCCCGGATTGCGCGGATGAATGACGAACGGCCCCACGGTGCCCAGCGCGATCTGCGTCATCTCGTCGTGATGCGAGTGATACATGTGCGTGCCGTGCTGGACCAGGGTGAACTCGTACCTGAACGTTTCGCCCGGTTGAATCACCTTCTGGTTCAAACCGGCCACGCCATCCATGCCGTTGGGCAGCAAGATGCCGTGCCAGTGCACGCTGGTGCCCGCCCGGAGCTTGTTGGTGACGTAGATGCGCACCCCGGTCGCCCTCCACCGCCTCGATGGTCGGCCCGTGCACGCGACTGTTGTAGCCCCAGCAGTGCGCCTTGATGCCGGACGCGAACTCGTGCTCGACGGGTTCGGCGATCAGATGGTAGACCTTGACGCCATCGACGATCTTCCACGGCAAGGAAACGTTATTGGGCGTGATGACCGGGTTGTAGTCCTGGCCCGGCTGCCCCGGCGGCAGGCCCGCATAATCCGGCAGGCTGTCATGGTAAGACTTCTCCTGCTGCGTACCTGTCGGCCTGGGTTTCGCATTGGCAAGCGCGGCGGCGGTGCCCGCGACGGCGGCGCCGGTGGTCAAAAATTTACGGCGTGTAAACATGATAATGACCTCGGTCTGTATTACTCAGCGGGTATGGAGATGCCCGGGATATTGCCCGCCGGGATCTCCGCCATGGGCGTGATCTCGATGTCGGCGAGGCTGCCGTTCAAGATCTGTTCGAGCGCGGTGCGCGCCAGCCAGTACTCGAGCAGCGTTTCGATGTAGCGCAGGCCCGCGGCGATCTGCTGCTGCTTGACCGCCAGCAGCGCGAAGACGCCCACCTGCATGGCGTTGTATTGCAGTTGCGTGCTGTCGACGGCGCGCGTGTACAACGGCAGCAGCACGTTTTGCACATGCCGCGCGCGATTGCGCGCGCTTATCGCCGTCGCGCGCGCGGCCCGCACCGTCGCGCGGATCTCGGCCGCTTGCGCCCAATACAGCTGCCGGGCGCGACGCAGTTCGGCTTGCGCGGCGGCCACCCGCGCGCGTCCCTGATTGAAAACAGGCAACGGCAACGCAACCACCGGACCGACTTCCCACTCGCCCTTCTCGCGCTCTGCGTCAACGCCCGATTTCAGCAAGGGGATCAGGGCGGTCGCGTCCGTAAAACCGAGCACGGCGGCGGCCGCCTCGATATTCCTGCGCGTCGCCTTAAGCGCCAGATTCGCCTCGATCGCGCGCCGCTCCACGGTTTGCCGCGGCGGCGCCTCAGGCGTCGCGGGCAGATCCGCCAGACGCGGGGCGATGATCCATTGCGTATCCTTCCCCCACAAGCCCATCAGCGCGTTCAGCCGCTCGCGGTTCTGGATTAACCGCGACTGGGCGGTGATCAGGGCCAGGCGCGCCTCCTGGTATAGCGCCTGCTCGCGCACAAGATCCAGGTCGGTGATATTGCCCGCGTCATGGAGCCGCCGCGCCGCCTCGGCCGATGCGGCAGTGGCGCGACCGACCTGCCGCAGGAAGCCGATGCGCTGCTGATCGGCCTGAACCTGATAAAACGCCGCTTGTACCCGCGCCGCCAGCTCGATCACGCTTTCAGCGATCCGCAGCTTGGTCGCCTCGAACCGGGCGGTCGCGATCTCCCGGCGCAGCGGCCGATAAAGAATGCTCAGGAAGTCCTGCACGATGCCGAAGCTCAAATCCAGCGAGCCACCGTCCAGCGGAAAGCCGATGCCGGTGGTGAACACCGGGTTGTTGAGCAGCCCCGCCTGCACGAGCGTGGCCTGCGCGAGGTGCAGGTCTTCATAGGTCGCCTGTAATTCACGGTTGTTGAGCAAGGCGATCTGTACGGCTTCGCCGGCGTCCAGCTCCGCCGCCAGCATCTCGTCGATGGCCCGGCTCACGGCGCGGTCCTCAGGCCCGCCTCGCGTCCATTCGATGCGCTGACCGGTGCGCTTGGTGACCATATGCGCCACGTCCTTGAAGCCAGGCTTCTCAGGGATCACGGCGCATCCCGTCGCCACGCATGCGATCAGCATGACTCGCAGCATCCCGCAGACGTTGAGAATCCCGCCGCTCGCTATCCCCGGCGCCTCGCGGGCGCATGGCTTGGCATCAATGCGCATGCTGCTCACCCTGCATCTTGATGAATCTCCGTCACTTACCATTTTTACAGACGAAGGAACAGCGTGAAGTCCCCATTCGCCACGCAGCACGGCCAGGACTGAACTGGACCGCGCGGAGGCTGGAAGATCGGAGAGGGATGAAAGTCTTGTGGTGGTACAACGAGCTTAAACCCGCATGGCGGGCGTGGCCGGTGGGTGCCGCGCGATTGTTCATCCAGACGTTTACCGAAAGTCAATTCGATGCTATGCCCGCCGGCGCGGATCCGTCAATGGAAACCCGATCGTGCCCGGGCGAATCACTATAACGCAAAAGCTTGACTCTATAGTCTACTATAGAGTTTAGACTCTTGTCCGAGGTGAAAACAATGCTTATGACGATCGGCCAAATAGCCACTGCCAGCGGGATCGGCATACAGACCCTGCGTTACTACGAGCGCGAGAAACTCCTGTCACCCGCAGCGCGCCGACCTTCCGGATACCGCGTTTACCAGCCGGAGGCCGTTGCCCGCTTGCGATTCATTCGTCGCGCGAAAGATCTGGGTTTTTCGCTGCAGGAGATCCGCGAGCTTTTGAAACTGCAAGACGAGAAACCGGGCAAGCGCGCCAGGGTCAAGGCCCTCGCGGACCGGAAGGTCGCAGAGCTGGATGAGAAGATACGTGACCTGTCTCGCATGCGCGAAATGCTCGCGCACCTCTCCAGGAGCTGTTCAGGTAAGGGGCCCGTGCAGGGCTGTCCGATCGTCGAGGCGCTGCAGGATAACGAGGACTAGGTAATGAAATCGGATCGGGTAGCGGCTGTCGACAATCAACACTCGCATGCTGACATGCACGGCGCTGCGGGTGGCATCGACGCGCATGACTGCTGCGCATCCGCGAAACGGAACGCGCGAGAAAAGGCGCCAAAGGCTGGCACCTACACCTGCCCCATGCATCCTGGCATCGTTCGCGACGAACCAGGCAGTTGCCCCGTCTGCGGCATGGCGCTGGAGCCGCGCACGATCACGCTCAACGAAGCGCCAAACCCGGAGCTGGTCGGAATGACGCGTCGCTTTTGGATCAGTCTTGTGCTCACCACACCGGTGTTCCTGCTTGCCATGGGCGAGATGATGCCCGGCGTGCATCTCGGCGCCTGGCTGGGCGTGGGCACATTGGGATGGCTGCAATTACTATTTGCGGCGCCGGTAGTGCTATGGGGCGGCCGGCCTTTCTTCGTGCGCGGCTGGCAATCGGTGGTGCATCGCAGTCTCAACATGTTTACCTTGATCGCCCTGGGCGTGGGCGTGGCCTTCGTCGCCAGTGTGGCGGTCTTGGTCTTTCCGGATTGGCTGCCGGCAGCGTTTCGCGGACATGGTGATCGGCCGCCGCTGTATTTCGAGGCCGCCGCGGTAATCACAACCCTGGTACTGCTCGGTCAGGTGCTGGAACTGCGCGCACGCGCACGCACTTCCAGCGCGCTGCGCGCGCTGCTCGATCTCGCACCGCCGACTGCGCGTAGACTTGGCGACGACAATGAGCACGACGTACCGCTGGAGCGGGTGCAGGTTGGCGACCGGCTGCGGGTACGCCCGGGCGAAAAGGTGCCGGTCGATGGCAAGCTTATCGAGGGCACCACGACCATCGACGAGTCCATGCTCACCGGCGAACCCTTGCCGCAGGAGAAGGGCCCGGACGATACGGTCACCGGGGGCACGGTGAATCGGATCGGCAGCTTCGTCATGCGTGCGGAAAGGGTCGGCGCCGATACCCTGCTCGCCCGCATCGTGCAGATGGTGGCCCATGCGCAGCGCAGTCAGGCGCCCATCCAGCGTCTGGCGGACAAAGTGTCCGCCAGGTTTGTGCCGGCGGTCGTATTGGTTGCGGTCGCGACGTTTGCCGTCTGGAGCCTCATCGGCCCCGAACCTGCGTACAGCTTCGGGCTGGTGGCGGCGGTATCGGTATTGATCGTCGCCTGTCCTTGTGCGCTGGGTTTAGCAACGCCCATCTCGGTAATGGTGGGGGTCGGTCGCGGCGCGCGCGAAGGCGTGCTGATTCGGGAGGCCCAGGCCCTGGAACTTCTGGATAAAGTCGATACCCTGGTGGTCGACAAGACCGGCACGCTGACCGCTGGCCGGCCGCACTTGCAGACCGTGGAGACGGTAAACGGCTGGAGCGACAACGCGCTCCTGAGCCTGGTCGCGGGGCTGGAGCGCGCGAGCGAGCATCCGCTGGCGGCAGCTATCGTCGCCGGGGCGCAGCAGCGCGGCGTCAAGCCCGCGGCAACCAGCGATTTCCAGTCGGTCACGGGCCAGGGCATCCGCGGCACGGTAGACGGCCGCGAGATACTGATCGGTAACCGCCGCTTGCTGGAAGAGGCTGACGTCGAAACCGTGGCGCTCAGCGAGCGGGCTGAGGCGCTGCGCAATCAAGGCCAGATCGTGATCCTGACGGCCGTCGACGGGCGACCTGCGGGCGCGATTGGCATCGCCGATCCCATCAAGCCAACCACCTTCGAGGCCGTGCGGATCCTGCAAGACGAAGGCATTCGCATCGTCATGCTCACGGGCGACAATCGCGTCACCGCGGAACACGTCGCGCGCGAGTTGGGCATCGACGAGGTGCACGCCGACGTAAAACCCGAAGACAAGCAGCAGCTGGTCAAGCAGCTACAGGCTCAGGGGCGCGTCATCGCGATGGCCGGTGACGGCGTCAACGACGCGCCGGCGCTTGCGCAGGCGCAGGTCGGCATTGCCATGGGCACCGGCGCCGACGTGGCAATGGAAAGCGCCAGCGTGACCCTGATCAAGGGCGATCTGCGCGCCATCGTCCGCGCGCGGCGCCTGAGCGACAGGACCATGCGCAACATCCGCCAGAATCTATTTTTCGCGTTTATCTATAACGCTTTGGGCGTCCCGATCGCGGCCGGCGTGTTGTATCCGATGTTCGGCATCCTATTGAGCCCCATGATTGCCGCCGCGGCAATGAGCCTGAGCTCAGTCTCGGTGATCGGCAACGCACTGCGTCTGCGCCGTGCTGAACTCTAAGGTCCGGATACCTTGACGACTGCCTTGTGCCGGACGCTCGCTCTACCGAGCGCGCAAGTTCGTTCAGTGCGGGAGGCGCCGGGAAAAAATTTACGTGCTGGCCCGATTCAACACCTTGCAGTAAATAATCTTGCTGTCGCCAGGCGCATAAAAATCCCGGAGGCGCGCGGCCTGAAGAAAACCCGCGTGACGGTAGAACGCACGGGTAGGCCGATACTGCCGTCGCGAGGAAGTCTCGGCGTAAAGCTGGCGCCCGCCCGCCTCGCGTATAAGTTGCTCGGTGCGAACCAGCAATCGCTTGCCGATGCCCTGCCCCTGACACGCGGCGTCGACCACGATCCAGTACAGATCGAAACTGGCGGCGGTGCAAGGCACGGGACCGAAGCAGGTGTAGCCGCAGATCGTCCCCCCGCGTTCGGCGAACAGGAATGAGTAACCGCTGGTCGCGCCCTGATCGAACGTCGCCTCAATCAGCTCGACGGCGACCTCCACTTCGCTGGCCGAAAAAAAACCGGTCGCTTCCGTCACGTTTCGAACCCTGTCGATGTCCGCCCTGCACAGATCCGCCCGAAACGTGAGCGCGCCGGCAAGGTGCGCAGCCATCGCGATCGCCGATTCAGTTTTTCGCATGCCTGACGATACGGGGCAGCAACGCGGGTTGCTCGGCTTCCGCGAGCCCGAGGAAAAAATGCCGCGCGTTCACTCCCAGCGAGCGCGTGCGATAACCGCCTTCCTGCACCACCAGGGTGGGCAGCCGCAGACCGCCGATCATGCGTCCGTTGAGCTGAAAGTCCCTGGCGCGCAGGGTAAACGAACCCGTCGGATCGCCGCGCGCGGTATCCAGGCCAAGCGCGAGCACCAGATAGGCGGGGTTGAACTTGCGGATGCGCACGAGCGCCTTGTCCAACGCATCGCGGAATTTCTCGCCATCCAGCCCTTCGGGCAGCGGAATATTTACATTGAAACCGCGGCCGGCGCCCTCGCCTTTCTCGTCCTCGAAACCGCTGAAGTAGGGATACGTGACCCGCGGATGCCCGTGCAGCGACACCGTCAGCACGTCGGCCCGGTCGTAAAAAATGTCCTGCGTGCCGTTGCCGTGATGATAGTCCACGTCCAGCACCGCCACGCGCCCGTAATGACTCAATTGATGCGCCGCCACGGCGGAAGAATTGAAATAGCAGAAACCGCCAAAACTGTCGCGCTCCGCGTGGTGGCCGGGCGGGCGCACCAGGGCGTAAGCCAGCGTGTAACCCTGCAGCAGGCATTCTGCGCCGGTCAGCGCGCAGTCAGCGGCGCCGATCGCCGCTTTGTAAGCGTTCTGATTGAGCGGCGTGAACGTATCGATGCAGTAATAGCCGGCGCGCAACGGCAGATCCTCGGGCACGCGCGCATGATTGCGCAACGGAAAGACATACGGATAAACCGACTTTCCGGCCGGCACCCGCGCGCAGGCGTTCTTGAGGTAATCGACGTAGTCCTTGTCGTGTACCGCCTTGATGTAATCGAGCCCGTAATGCCGCGCGGGCAGATGCTGAAACAGCGCGGTTCCGACAATCTCCTTGACGATGGAATCGATCCGCACCGGCGATTGCACGTAACCGCGTTCGCGCACGTGATGTATGGAATGTTTGTCGTTGACGATCAGCGCGATTGGCCGGGCGCGCACCGGCGCACCCAGCGACGGCCCGGCGGCCGCCTTGAATTTATAACGCGGCGCACGCAGCCGCACCGGATCGTCGCGAAAGGAATCCACGACGTTATCGATATACTGCGGCGGGCAGATCTTGCCGTACTTGCGTTCCAGGATGGCGCGCACCACCGCACGGGCGTATTCACGCCGCAGCGGCGGTTCGCCGCCAAGACCGTCGAACACCAGATAGGGCGGATCGG
This sequence comes from Gammaproteobacteria bacterium, assembly GCA_050740315.1. Taxonomy (GTDB): domain Bacteria; phylum Pseudomonadota; class Gammaproteobacteria; order JACCYU01; family JACCYU01; genus JACCYU01. The sequence goes on from JBOIDC010000013.1 coordinate 35,906, forward strand.
TCCCACCCTCTTTCAGCGGCGTCTCGTACGCGGTACCGGTAATGGGCCGCGCATCGTACTGCTCGTAAAAACGCAGCCGGGAAGCGTTTTGGGCACGAATCGTGTCGTTCGGGGACAGCAAAGGATCGTCAGGCAGACATTCGAAAAACAGGCCCCTGGCATTGAGCGAGCGGGCCTCCTCGCGCACACGCTGGTAGAGGGCGCCGCCCACGCCGCCGCCGGTACCGCCGCGCGCGGCCGACAAGAAATCCAGGTAACAGAAGTTGATCTCGGGATCATGAAACACCAGCGCGAATCCCAGCACCTGCCCGCGCGCGTCCTCGGCCACAAACAGGATCGCGCGAAAACGATGCTTGAGCGGGTTGCGCAACTGCTCGGGCAGCTTGACGATGTCCGCCTCATCCAGCGCCTGAAACTGTGTGCGCAGAATCGCCTGCACCTGCGCCAGCGACGCCTTGTTCGCGGTCGTGTCGTCGTGAATCTTACGGATGCGAAACATGGTTTACGATGTGCGCGATGACTTCATGATAGGATAACCCCGCTCGCGCCGCCGCGGCGGCAAAACCCGCGTCGGGTGCAAGACAGGGATTCGCGTTGACCTCCAGCACCCACGGACGGCCCGCTTGGTCCACTCTGAAATCCACCCGCGCGTAGCCCCGGCATTCAAACAGCGACCAGCAGCGTGCGGCGATTTCGCCAAGCGTCTGCAATAATGGATTGTCGCGTTTGTCGAAATCAAACGTTCGCGGCGTATGAACGCTTTCGAATGAATCAGGCCGCCATTTTGCCGCGTAACCGACGATGTGCGGCTTGCCGGCCGGGAAATCCTCGAAACGGATCTCCGCGGGCGGCAATACCCGCGGTCCATTTTTGGTATTGATCAGCGCGATGTTGAGCTCGCGGCCGCCGACGTACCGTTCCGCAAACCATTCGCCGCCAAAGCGTTCTCGCCGCGCGGCCAGCATATCGGGCACGTCGCGCGTATCGACCACACTGTCGTCGTCTATGCCGATGGACGCGTGCTCCCACACCGATTTGATTATCCAGCGGCCGTCCGCGGCAGACGCAGGCATGCAGGCGTCTTCGCGCCAGTCCGGCGTATCGATGCCGGCCAGCCTGAGCAGGCGCTTGGCCAGCACCTTGTTGGACGACGCAAATAGCGCCGCCGATGAACAGCCCGAGTATGACAACCCCGTTTCTTCCAGAAGCGCGGCCCCCAGGGGGCAGAAGCGTCCGCGCCCGTCCAGCGATTCGACCAGGTTGAACACGAAAGCCGGACGCTGTTCCTGGAGCCCCGCGCGCGCGGCATCGAGATTCAAGCCGACCGGCAACGTCGCCACGGCGTAGCCCAGCCGCTTCAGCGCCGCGCCCACGGCCTCGACTTCGAGCAGCACGTCCTGCTCGTCGGGTGGCGCGTCCTTTGCCAACGCGCCGTATAAGATGGTTACAGGTGAAACCACGAACAACGTCCAGTTCGATGGAGTATCTCTTGCCAAACGCCAGTGGCGTCGACGTCCCTCGTTCGTGTCCGGTCGCGCCGGCGAATGATTCGCGCGCTATGCCGCCTCGATGTCGGCGATGCGCGAAGCGGCCGACGCATCGATGCGCTTGAGTGCAGAGTCGACGATCATGCCGATGAGCGCCTGATAACCAATGCCGTTGAGGCGGCAAAGAATGGCCAGATCGGAGATTTCTGGATTGAGCCCCGCCAGCGGATTGACCTCGATAAAGTGCGGGACACCGCTCGCGTCCAGGCGCAAATCGATGCGTCCGCCGTCGCGGCAATTCAGACTCCGCCAGGCGCTCAACGCCACCTGACCAAGCGCGTGAGCGAGTTCGCCCTCCGTTAAACGATATTCCACCCGCCCTTCGAAGTGCGCCTTATTGTCGTAACTGTACGCGCCGGGTTCGGCGGCGGCGCCCAGCAGCACCTCCATCACGCCCAGCGCCCGCGCCTCGCGGCCGGTGCCGACCAGGCCCACCGTGAACTCACGCCCGGGCAGATAGGTCTCCACCAGCACCGGCTGGCGGTAACGCGCCAGCAGGTCCCGGCACACGGTCTTGAGTTGCTGGGCCGAGCTGACCGTCGACGCCGCGCCTATGCCCTTGCCCGTACCTTCGGCCACCGGCTTTGCGAACAACGGATAAGGCAGATCGATTGCGCCGACATCCGTGACGGTCTCGACCACGGCAAAGTCCGCCGTGGGCACGCCGCAATCGCGCACCACCCGCTTTGTCATGCCCTTGTGCAAGCTCAGCGACAGCACCATCGGATCGGAGAAGGTGTACGGTATCCGCCACGCATCCAGCAGTGCGGGGATCTGCGCCTCGCGGCCGAAGCCGTAAAGCCCCTCGGCGATATTAAAAACCAGATCCCAGCGATCGCCCGCGACCAGGCGTGCGGCGAGCTGCTTTACGTTCCCGATCGGCTCCGGAGCGTGCCCGAGTTCGCCAAGCGCATCGGCGATCGCCCGGATGGTGTCCGGGCGATCGAACTCGGCGACCTCTTCTTCCGTAAACCCGGCGGCGATATATTCATCCTTGAGGTCAAACGTGATGCCTACGCGCACGACGGCGCCTTCAAGCGGCGGACGCGACGGCGCGGATGCTTGTCCCTTCCGAGACTGCCGTGCGGATCGGGGTAGCGATAGACCTTACCCGCATAGTTGGTCAGCAGCAGATCGTCGCCGTCGCGTCCCAGCACGTAATCCGGCAGCAGCGGAATCTTGCCACCGCCGCCCGGACCGTCGACGACGTATGACGGCACGGCGTAGCCCGTGGTGTGACCGCGCAGACCGCGGATAATCTCCAGCCCCTTGTCCACCGTGGTGCGGAAATGCGCCGATCCGGAAATCGGATCGCACTGATACAGATAGTAAGGCTTGACGCGCAGCTTGAGCAGACCGTGCACCAGCTGTTTCATGATGGGCACGTCGTCGTTGACGCCCTTCAGCAGCACGGTCTGACTGCCCAGCGGAATGCCGGCGTCCGCCAGACGATTACAGGCCTCGGCGACTTCCGGCGTCAGTTCATCCGGGTGCGTGAAGTGCAGGCTCATCCACAGCGGATGATATTTTTTGAGGATGCGGACCAGCGCCGGCGTTACGCGCTGCGGCATCACGGCCGGCTGCTTGGTGCCAATGCGCAGGAACTCCACGTGCGGAATGGCGCGAAGTCGGCCCAGGATAAAGTCGAGCCGATCGTCGTCCAGGCTCAACGGATCGCCGCCGGAAATCAGCACGTCACGGATGACCGGCGTGGCGGCAATGTAGTCGATCGCCCGGTCGATATCGCTTTTTTTCAGGCTGCGCTCGCCGGCGGCGCCCACCAGACGTGAGCGCGTGCAGTAACGGCAGTAGGTCGAACAAAAATTCGTAACCAGAAACAGCACGCGATCGGGGTAGCGATGCACCAGACCCGGCACCGGGCTGTCGCCGTCCTCGCCCAGCGGATCGTCGGCCTCGCCGGGCGCGCGCATGTATTCGCCGCCCACCGGCACGACCGTGCGGCGCAGTGGCTGGTTAGGATCGTTGTCATCGAGCAGGCTTGCGTAATATGGCGGAATGCCGACCGGCAATGGACCCTTGTGGCGCGCGATCGCGTCGCGCTCATCGTCCGACAGGTTGACGATGCGCGCCAAGTCGTCCGCTGAACGGACGCGGTTGCGATTCTGCCAGCGCCAGTCGTTCCATTCGCTGGCCGACACACCGGGATAATGACGTTTGCGAAAAGCGTTGGCGCGCGCGCTGATGGTCAGGCGCGGCCCGCCCCGTTGCGATCTAGCCGATTTGCGGGACGGAATGCAGGAGCGTAAGGGGGGAAGCGGTACGGCGGCCGGTGTGACGGCCTTAAAGTCAACGATGGTCGAGCTACGCTCGGGGGGCTCTTCGCTATCAGAGTAGAACATATCGTTTTTCATTATCGAGTCCTCGTACCGTGCATTGAATAAGGAGGCAACGCCTCCCGCGTCAGTTAACCCATCGCCGAAGACGTGGTTACGACACCGCCATTCGACGCTTCCCCGCAACTGACTTAAGCGCGAGTAATGCGCGCTTTATAGACTCATTTCGCAAAAATTCAATAGGCTGAGCGTAAAATTCAAAGTTTTTTCCAGATAGCGGCGCACTAACGGCAAATTACCGGTCATAAACGGCGGAGGCCCTGTCTCCTCAGCGCGACAAATTGATTTTTGTGCTTTAGACGACGTTTATTGCGAGGCCGGAAAGCCTCAAGTTCAGCGGCAGAACGCCTGCGTATTAATCGATTTCAAGCTTGTGTTAAGGATTCGCGTCAGTCAGCCGGCGCGCGGCGCGCTCAGGCGGGTTCGCAGGTTAGCCCATACGCCCACAGCGCCGAGCAACACAAACCAGACGAGCACCCATGCCGGCATGCTTAAACCCAGAAAGCTCCAGTCGACCCGGGCGCATTCTCCGGAGCCGGTAAACACCATGCGCAAGGTGTCGGTCAGTGGAAAGACATCCAGCATATACTCGAGCCCTGGCCCGCACTCCGGCACCCGGTCCGGTGGCAGCTGCTGCAGCCACACGTGCCGGCCGGCGACCGCCGCTCCCACCGCTGCTGCGACGCCAATGAGAACGGCGTAGATACGCGCTCCCAGGGTGTTGGGATGATGTATCGCCGCCAGGACGAATACCGCGCCCAACGCAATCACCGCGAAGCGTTGAAAAATGCAAAGCGGGCAAGGTTCCAGCCCCTGGTAGAACTGCAGGTAATAAGCGTAGGCGAGAAGCGCTACACAGACGGCGAATGCGGCAAGGTTGATGCCCCGGCGGGTTGATGGATGCATAGTGTCATCATACGGCTACACGCGCGTCGATCAACCCGTTGCAAGGCGCTTTGCACAGGATGCTCTGCCATGCCCGGTGCAAGGCGATCCAGACGTTCGCCGCACAAGAACAAGGTCTGCGCATTTTCACCTTGGAACAGCATGCCGAAACTCCGGCCTCATGAGCGGGCATGATCGTTGCTTCATTGTCTGGCGTAGGCAGGTCTCGGCCTTTGCAAACACAACGCCTAGCCAGGACATCAGCGAGTGCACAAAGCGCCGAGCAAGCACCGCGTCGGAGGCCGCCATTGGACATTATCGAAGACGGCTGAACTTACATCGACCGCATCGAAAATAGTTAGGAGACGATTTAAAGTGAAGAATATAGCCAAGACAGTCTTGACATGCGTCCTGAGCTTATGCGTGGCCAGCCCCGCTTTTGCTTATGTGGGGCCGGGGGCCGGTTTGAGCCTGCTGGGCGCGCTGTGGGGCCTGCTTGCGGCCGTCGTGGCGGCACTGGCATTCGTAATACTTTGGCCGCTCAAGCGCATGCTCAAAGGGCGTCGCGAAAAGGTAACATCGGCTGATGCGCAGGCCCGCGAGGAAGCTCGCGATATCCCGGCCCAAGGCGCGCTGGAACCCAGCGAGGTGCGCGCGACTCGTCCGAAGCACCAGCAAGCCTGACATTCCGCACTCTCATCTTTGTTAGTTGATGGGCATTTTTGATGTCCCGGCACCTTTGCTCGCGTGGCTTGACGGTCACGCGAGCAGTTTCGCATCTCCCAGCATACGGTTGATCCTGTGGGGTCTGATCAGTGCGGCCTTCTCAATGGGGCTTTACTGGCTGTTGTCGCCGCAGAAGAAAATTGCCGAGATAAAGACCAAGGCGCTGGAAGCGCGCCGTGCGCTGGACGCTTATGACGGCGAATTTTCCGGGGCGTGGCCGCGAATCTACGAGATGCTCCGGCTTTCGCTCAAACAGGTCGGCATCGTGACGCTACCGGCGGTGCTGGCCTCGTTGCCTATCCTGTGCGTGCTTGTATGGATGAGCACCGCCTACGGGCACTATTATCCGGAGCGAGATGCGCACGTCGAGGTCCGCACATTCCCGCAACAGATCAGGGCCCGGTGGATGGCCGGAAGCGAGGTACCTCCACAAGAACCGATTTTACCGATTGAATTACCCCACGTCGAAATTCTCGGTGCACTGGACGACGTGGTGGCGATCATTCCGGTGCCGGCACCCGTTACAACGGTGCATAAACGCCAGTGGTGGAACGTCCTGTTCGGCAATCCCGCGGGTTATCTGCCCGGCGACGCGCGGGTTGACCGCATCGAGATCGATCTGCCGTCGCAGGAATTTCTTCCCGTCGGCCCGGGCTGGATGCGAACCTGGGAGTTCCTGTATCTCGTCGTCTTGTTGCTGGCGTCAATAGCGATCAAGGTCGGATTCCGCATCAAGTAAGGTCTCCACTGTGGCCAAAGGAATCGCAGGCATGTCCACACCACCCCGAGACGACGGTTTTCAGGTGTCCAAATGGGTAGACGCCGTGGGCGGCTTCATCAGCCGCAATCAGAGCCTGTGGATCAAAATCGGCAACTGGGAGACGCGCCTGCTCGCCGACGCGCTTGCCGATGTACGGGTTCAGCATCCGATCTACGTGACTGGCCTGGCAAGATCGGGCAGCACTATCCTGCTCGAGATGCTGGCGGAATTCGAAGGTACGGTGACCCACCGCTACAAGGATTATCCGCCGGTATTCACACCTTATTACTGGAACTGGTTTCTCGACCGGATGCCTAAAAGCGATGCCAAGCCGGCGGAGCGCACGCATAGGGACGGCATCATGGTCACGCCCGACAGTCCCGAGGCGTTCGAGGAAGTATTATGGATGGCGTTCTTTCCGGACGCGCATGACGCCGCCCGCAGCAGCGTGCTGGATCATACTACCGCCGATCCGGCTTTCGAGGCCTTTTACCGCGATCATATCCGCAAGCTGCTCGCGATAAGGAACGGCAACCGTTACCTCTCGAAAGGCAACTACAACGTTACCCGTCTGGAGTATCTGCTGAAAATCTTTCCGGATGCGCGTTTCGTCATCCCGATCCGCGAGCCGTCCTGGCATATCGCCTCGCTCATGAAACAACATACGCTGCTCAGCGACGGGCAACGGCGCAATCCGCGCGCGCTGGAGCACATGCGGCGAGTCGGGCATTTTGAATTCGGCCTCGACCGGCGAGCGATCAACGCCGGAGACCCCGCGTGTGTCGAGCAGGTCGCGTCACTGTGGGAACAGGGCAAGGATACGGAAGGCTGGGCGCATTACTGGAGCCATATCTACGGCTTCGTGGCGGATCGGCTGGAGCACAACCCACAACTGAAGGCCGCCACGCTCACGGTGAGGTTCGAGGATTTGTGCCGGGAACCAGAGAACACGATCCAGGCGGTGCTCGACCATTGCCGTTTACCTAAAGCGGATCGCCTGGTATCGCACTGGATAGAAAAGATACACGCGCCGTCTTATTACAAACCGGATTTTTCCGACCAGGAATTTGAAATGATCGATCGGCTCACGCAGCCGGTTGCGGAAAGATTCGGCTACACCGAGCCCGGTCTCAGACGATTCAAGGGCTGCCTGAACTGACAATAAGATTCCTAATATCGCTTGCTCGGCAACTGCTTCAGCCGTGCACGTGAACAGTCATCGTCCCGCACGTTCTAGCGGTTACCTGATCGCGCCGTGGCTTTGGCCGAATTATTGTTAATAGCGGCACGAAATTCAGGATCCAGCGTCGCCAGCGTATAGCGCTGCACGCCGAAAAACAGCACCGGTATCAGCCTACTTTTTGCACCGCCCCTGACCGGGTTGATAAACTCCCAAACGATTTCGCCGCTGCGATCGACTTCCAGCAGGCGCCCGCCATCTGATTCCGTAATCAGCACGTTACCGTTGGGCAATTGTCGCTGACCTGAACGAATGCCGCTTTCAAAAAAATGTGTCTCATCACCCGCATCACCCGCGTATGTCCACATCGTTTCAAGTGTGGACGGTTTGAATTCGTAGACCCTGGACCCTCCGCCTGGCCCATAATGCCCCCAGTTGTCGAACAGCATAATGTTTCCGTTGGGTAACATGTCGGCGTCATGCTGCCTGTGCCATGAACCTTCAACGGCCCACACGACCTCCTCCTTTTCAAGGTCGAGCGCAGCGACCACATCGATATCCCTGAGCGACAGCAAAACCTGCCCCTCGGAAACATCCGGCAGCTTTGAGGCCGCTGCCGCTGCGCTATCGATAAATTCGACTGAGTTGCTGTGGAGGAAATCGGATTTAATATTCCATGCAGGCCCTGCGCGCATCATGCGCCCATACCTGGAGCGCAGCAGTGCATCCAGGATGGATACCTTTTTGAGCCTTTTGCCGTCGGGGGAGAGTACAACCACGTAGTCATCGAGTCGTGGCGGCGCCAGATGCTCATATCCCTTGATGACATTTTTATGGATTTCATTGGTCAGCACATAGATTTTGCCGTCCTCGGCAACGTCAAGATGGTGATGCGTGTAGTCCCAGTACTTCCAGATGACCTTGGAATCCTTGTCCATTTTTACCAGACCGTAACCCCACGGCGTATCGCCCATGCCCACATACATGGCGATCAGATCGCCATTCGGATACATATAAATGTATTCCCAGCCGATGTAGCCATCGGGCCGCAGCTTTCGGTTCCGATTCTCCCAGATGCTGCGCAAAGGCAAAGACCACTCGTGCGCGACCTTGCCATCCATTGTGATCAAGAAGGCTTTCTGTGCGTGACTCGATGCGTACAAGGTCAAGCCATTGTAGGCCTTGCCGCGTTTGTAAGTGGTCACCCCGCGCTCGTCGGTGCGGGTGGGCCGCCAGAGATTCGTCTGATACGGGGTCTTGTAATCCGCGCGCTGGTGATAGACGGCCACCATCGCCTCGTAAGCGTCATTGAAATATTCGTATGGAAAAACCTTGGTGAGCACCACGAACGCCCCGCCGACGAAGGTCAGAAAAGCGACGCAAAGCACCAGCAGCGGATAAAAAATCCTGTCCAAGTTCGGCCCCGAGAGATAGGTTGCAGGTTGTCTATTTTCGTGGAATCAGCCAGCGCGTATCGTCAGTTCATGGTTTACGGCCGCGGTCAAAACGACGAATATGCACCGGCGAACGCGAGAAATCGCAAATACGCCAAAAGAATATTATTGAGCATCAATTCAAATCCATCGAACTTCCATCCGCTGCGAACTCACGGCTTGTGAAGACGCTCAGCCGTGCTCGCGATCTTGGTCACCACGGCGCTCTCTTCAAGCGGCGCCTCTGCGGATAATACATCGTTGACGTCGAGACCCTCGGCCTGGATGCGCCACATTTTATCGAACACGCCATGCCTTTGTCTGAGTTCGGCGGGATGACCATCCTCCACCACGCGCCCATCCACAAGTACCACGATGCGGTCGAACATCGCTACGGTCGAGAGCCGGTGCGCGACCGCCAGCACCGTGCGCCCGCGCACCAGCTCGTTGAAGGCGCGCTGGATGGCCAATTCGGATTCGGTGTCTAGCGCCGACGTCGCCTCATCCAGAATGATGACGGGTGCGTCTTTAAGAATCGCCCTGGCGATGGCGATGCGCTGGCGCTGGCCGCCCGACAGATTGGTGCCACGCTCGCCGACCAGCGTGTCGTAGCCATGCGGCAATTCGCGAATGAAGCTGTCGCAATAGGTCGCCTTGGCTACGGCAATGGCTTCCTCATCGGAGGCATCGGGGCGCCCGTAACGGATATTCTCCATGACCGGCCGGTGAAACAGCGAAACTTCCTGCGGCACGGTCGCGATCTTCGCGCGCAGGGAATCTTGCGTGATCTGCGCGATGTCCTGGCCGTCGATCAGAATCCTGCCTTCGTCGACGTCGGCGAAGCGCTGCACCAGGTTGATGAGGGTTGACTTGCCGGCGCCCGATGGCCCGACAATGCCGACCCGCTGCCCTGCCGGAATCTTGAAGGAAAGATTCTCAAACACGCGCCTGCCGTCGGCATAGCCGAAGGACACATTCTGAAACTCGATGCCGCCCTTCGTATCGGCGACAACACGTGCGCCGGGCTTATCCGCGACCTCGTGAGGCTGCCCGATCACATTCAAGGTGTCGGTAATGAAGCCGAAATGCTCGGTGAGACCGGCGAGCGCGAGCGTCAGGTCCCTCGAACCGTGCAGAATGCGGAACGTCAGCGCGCTGACCACTACGACGTCCCCAGGCGTGATACGGCCCTTGGTCCATTCGTATACCGCCCAGGTCAGCATCGCGCCGGACATCAACGTAAGAAAGACGTCGTGCAGCACCCGCGTCTTCTCCATATACATCCAGCTCCTGCGCTGCGCATCCGCCTCGACGCCAAACTTGGCGGCCAGGCGGGCCCGTTCGCGAGCCCGCGCGGAGAATATCTTGACGGTCCATGAGTTCGAGACCGTATCGACCAACTCGCCGTTGACGTAGGCGCCCTGCTGGGCGAATGCGCGGTGCAGCGGCCGGCCGCGCACGGCGAACAAAATCAGTCCCGCGGCCAGGAATGCGACGAACACCGCCAGCGCCACCGCCATGCGCCAGTCCACGGTCATAAATATGATCATCGCGCCGATGAAGTCGGTGATCGGAGGCGCGACGTTCCAGCTCAAGGTGGATGTAATCGCGCCGAATGCGCCCGCGAGACCCGTGAGGCGGCTGCCCAGTGCGCCGGTCAGATGCTGGCCGAAAAAATGCTGTGAGTGCCCCGACAAATGATCGAACACGTGGACGCGAATATCCACGCCGGCCGCGACAATGGTGCGACAGCCCAGCCATCCGCTCAGCCGCCACAGAATGTTTTCCGTAGCGATGAGCCCGATGAATAGCGCCAGCGCGTTCCATACCTCCGCGCGGGCCTCGGGGCCGCCGGCCATGCCGTCGACCAGCAGCTTCATGCCGTATTGCACGGCCACCGCGCACGCAGCGGCGCTGACGACCAGCGTCAGGAAGCTCAGGTGCATACCTGGACGCAGCCGCACGAAGCGGAGCAGAAACGGTATCGGCCGAGTGGGAAAAGGAACTGCCGCGGTTTGGCTCTGGTGTTTCGGCCGCCCCCACGGCATGCAATTGATGATGGCCGCGAACATAAACTCTAATTTTCCAGCGCGTTTGACATCACCTGTCCGACGGTTTTTACCATGGAGTCTTTCTGCTGCTCGCGCTGGGACAGATTCGCGAAGAACTTCTGCTCGCGACGAAGCGTATGCGCGACCCCCTCGTCGACACGCCGGTGGCCGTGGTCGTCTGCTATCCCTAGCAGCCCACATTCACAGTGCCGTTCGTCCAGCCACCCGGGATAGTGAATGATCGGATAGAGGCAAATTCCTTCCATAGGCACCCCGCAGGCCATTGCGGACCGCACCTCATCGGCAATGTAGCGCAGCCACACCGCCTGCGCGGCGCTCTCCGCCCCGGTCTCACTTATGAGCAGCGGACGGCCGTAGCGCCCATAGATATCGATCAACAATTCACGGAAAGGACGATACAGCGGATGTCCTAACTCCAAGGTTTGGAACGGACGCGATCCCCCGGCATGCAGATCCGCGGTGCGCCCGCCGATGATCCACTGGTTATCCGAGTAATAATTGACACCGATGATATCGAGGTACTCGGGCTTGCCCCCAAGCTCCGGAAACTCAAAACCGGCCAGCATATCCCAGCTCTGGTATTGCGCGCACCGATAGTTTTCGGCTTCAACCCGATCCTCGGGGAGAGGACACCAAGGGGACGCGGCGACACTGATCAAGGGATCCGGCTGTACGAAACGCGCGCGCGGCTCTACCCCGCGCACCGCCTCAATCGCCGCAATCGATGCGCGCACGAGCTGATTCTTGAGCTCTGCGCCACGCTGCTTCCCGAGCGGGTAAAAGCGCCCGACGTCGCCGCCCGCCCACGAAAAATATGAGATTTCGTTTATCGGGCAAAAGAACGGGGTGGCGTCGGTTTCATCCCGCACGATCCGCGCCGCGGCGGCGGCGAAGCGGGCGAAACGCTCGACAAATTCGGGTTTCCAGATATCAATATCATCGGGCCAGCCGTAATGACATAGATCCCAGATCACCTGCACGCCGTTATCGCGCGCGGCGCGCAGCATCGGCAGGAAACTTGTCCAGTCGTAATGTCCCGGCGATGTCTCCACGAGATGCCAGCGAATGCCATCCCGCACGGAATGGATCCCGTGCTCAGCAAGCTGGCGATAGTCGCCGACAACCAGCGAATCATGTTTGGTCGAGGCTATCAGATCAAGGCGCCGCTCATCGTGACGCCGATGTGTGGAGCATTCGAAACCGCCCAGGAAGAAGCTGTTAAATAAGTTTGGGGAGAACATATGATTTTGTTTGTATGATTTCGCGGCTCACGCAGTTCGCGCCATCAGTTCGCCAGCTTGCGCGTGGCGACGCGCCTGGAACCGGTGGTTGCGTGTGACTGTTACGGGTTAATGCCGGCGCTCGCTTTGGCGGCGAACACCGGCGATCCAGTTGGCAACCTGTGAATCTACTCAGCGATCCATCACACGTATTCACGGACGACGCTGGCATGGTCGTGGCCACTGGCCCTGTCATGACCATTGGCCCTGCTGTTCGCCCTGCGATCCAGCCCGCTGGCTCTGCGCTCGTGACCGCTGGCCCTGTCGTGCTGCACCCGGCCATTGGCCGCATCCGCACCAGACCTTTTCCGACCACCCGTCAGTTTGTCATAAGTCGCCAGCGCCTGCGCCACGACCTGATCCATATTGTAATAGCGATAGGTGGCGAGCCGACCGACAAATTCCACATCGGGGGTTTGTTGGGCCAGCGCCAGATAACGCCGGTACAACTCCTGATTTTCCGCCTTGGGCACCGGATAGTACGGATCGCCATCATCGCAGGGATATTCGTATGAGATGCTGGTCTTGTGATGCTGTTGGCCGGTCAGGTGCTTGTACTCGGTAATGCGGGTGTACGGCACATCCTCGGCGGGATAATTCACCACCCCGACCGACTGGAACCATTCCTGCTCCAGAGTCTCGTGCTTGAAGTCCAGAGAGCGATAGGGCAGCTTACCGTAGCGGTAGTCAAAGTATTCGTCGACCGGGCCGGTGAAGATCAGTTTGTCATAGCGCACATCGGCGTCGATCTCACGAAAATCCGTGTTGATCATGATCTTGATATTCGGGTGGTCGAGCATGTTCTCGAACATCCGCGTATAACCGTTTAACGGCATCATCTGGAAGCTGTCGTTGAAGTACCGGTCGTCGTCGCAGGTGCGCGTCGGCACACGCGAGGTGACCGATCTATCCAGCTCCGATGGATCGATGCCCCACTGCTTGCGGGTATACCCACGGAAAAAGCGCTCGTACAGCTCGCGGCCTACCTTGCTGATAACCACATCTTCCGACGTGCGCACCACGCCGACCGGCTCGGCGCGCGCGGCCAGAAACGCCTGCACCTCGTCCGGGCTGAGGTCCAGGTTATACAAGCGGTTTATCGTGGTGCGATTGATGGGGATGGGCACCAGCAAACCGTCGGTATGCGCCAGCACGCGATGCTCATACGGCCGCCACTTGGTGAAGCGCGAAAGATAATCCGCGATGTGCTGCGCATTGGTATGAAAGATGTGCGGTCCGTAGAGGTGTACCAGCACGCCCGCGTCGTTGTAATAGTCGTAGGCGTTACCGCCGATATGCGGCCGCCGGTCGAGCAGCAATACGCGCTTGCCGGCACCCGCCGCCAGACGCTCGGCCAGCACGCTGCCCGCGAATCCGGCGCCGACGATCATATAGTCGAAGCCGTCCCGCTGCTTGACGCGCGTGCGATGCAGGCGTCTGACCTGTGATCCTTTAATAGACTCTCCGTTCACGGCTACCTCAAGTTTTTTTTTAGCGTTCGACGCCCATACTTTGGCGATAAGATCGGTCATCTGCTGCCAGGTGGTATCCCAGGACGTATCCGCCAACAGGCGGTCGGCCGCCTCCAGCCAGGCGCCCGGTGTCCCGTTATGCGTCAGCGCAGCCTCGATCGCCGACACGAATTCTTCCGGCGTCTTGGCGATGCGAACCGCTTCGATGTCGCCGTAATGCCGAATCACATCCGTAATCGGCGTCGACACCACTGGCTTGCCGCCGGCAAGATATTCCGGTGTCTTGGTCGGGCTGATGAAGCGGGTCGATTCATTCAGGGCAAACGGCATAAGCGCCACATCCCAGCCTGCCAGATAGGCCGGCAGTTCCGTGTACTGCTTGCCGCCCAGAAAGTGAATGTTAGGCCGCCGGGGCAAATCGGCGGGAGCGATCTTGACCACCGGTCCCACCATCACGAGATGCCAGTCGGGACGCATATCCGCGACCGCCGCGAGTAAATTAACGTCCATGCGCTCATCGATCACGCCAAAGAACCCGAGCCTGGGGCGCGCAATGGCGGCCTGATCCGGCGGATCGTCCATCGCACCGCGCGCGGTCGCGAAATGTGAGACGTCCACGCTGCTGGGAAACGGATAGACGCGGGGATGTTGCTTGCGTTTGGCTTCGTAGAGGCTATAGCCGCCGGTGAACACCAGATCCGCCCGGCGCAACAGCGCGCTTTCCTGTTCACGCAGTTCCGGCGGCGCGAATCTGAAGGCGGATAACTCATCCATGCAGTCGTAGATCAACGCCGATCCGCGCAGATGCTCGGAGAATGCTCGCGACATCGGCGTGTAATACCAGAGTATGGGATCACGCACCGCGTGCTCCAGGCACAGCTCATCCAGCAGTTTGCGCTGCGCCGACGTTGCGGCCGCCGCATCAAGACCGGCGGGCAGCCGCGGTGTCACCACGGTGACGCCGCTGGGGGTCTTGCGCACGTCGAGACGCGGCCTCGCGCCCTCGTCGGCGACCGGCTCCTCGAAAAAATAAACCTGCATGAGGCGGGCGAAGCGCGCCATCAAGTGCTGCGGCCGCTGGTAGACAAAATCCCACCGCAGATGGGAAAAGCAGATCATCGTCGCAGGAATCGTGCCCCCATTACCGCCGTTTACAATGAACGGATTGGCTGGGCTGGTTGTCTGCTGCTCCATTTTTCCTCCTAAATTACCTGTACAACGATCAGGTTTGCGTTTTACACGCGTCGATGATTTGCTTGGGCGCAGATTGCACGCCAGTTGCTCATTAGCGCCCACTTGCGGGGCTACCGGATACCTTGCCCGTAAGCTTTGCCTGGCCGGAGATGTACAACTTTTGTTGATCCGTGCCGCCGAGCTTCGCGCTCGCGATCCTTTCAGGCGTGCAATGCAAGGCCCGCGCCAACCATCGATGAACGATGCGACGCCAGCTGTAACGCAAGCGAAATTCCGTCACGCAGCCACTTCAAGTGGAATACGAAATCGAATACGCGGCATCCCGCAACGTGCCGCCGAACCTGGCCCCGCTGACACACGCGTCGCGCGGTTGGTAAAAGGCTTAAAGCTTCGATATCCAAGCTATCTTTCGCGTAGTGGACTTTTGTATTTGTGGCCTGTGATCGGTTCGGCCACGACGCGCGGGAGGCATCGCCGTTGGCGATCGATTTTTTTAGCTGTTTTGTCACCGGCAGACGACATCGATCAAGGCGGTTTTAAGTGGCACGGTGACTGATTGACGGTTGATTTTGAGGTCGCGAACGGCGGGTGCCGTCGCGTTTCAGAGACAGGCGCCGACTGGACGCCCAGTTAATATCTGCCAGGGACAAGCCTCTGACAAGCCAGAGACTTTGCGCTACGGGGACACCAAGCACGCTTCGCACGGGCACGCATGGAAGCGTACCCGGACTTTCTCAGCGGAGCACGGAAGTGAAGCCTGAAAGTGCCGCCATTTTCAATGGCCCCACGTTGAAAATGAAGCTAAGCAAATCGCGCTTTGCTTGGCGTGCCCCGAAAAGCCCGGGATGGACTCATTCAGAGCTTCCTAATGGTGCCGCCAGGCCTCCGAGTTCTGCGTTAGCTTATCAACCGTGCCGGGCAGTGCCCCGCGCACCAGATGATCGAGCGTTACGGATTCGAGCACCGCGCGCAAGTTGGCGCGCACCGCAATCCAGACGCCTTGCAGAAGTTTCGCAGCACCCGAATACACCACGTCCTCGGGCCACTCACCGCGCACGTTGGCCAGCGGCCCCTCGACCGCGCGGATAATGTCTGCCAGCGTGATCTGCCCCGGGGCCCTGGCGAGCTGGTAACCGCCCTTGGCGCCGCGGCGCGCTTTTATGAAACCCGCGCGCCGCAAGTCAAACAGAATGTTTTCGAGAAACTTTTTAGGAATATCCTGGTTTTCGGCGATCTCTACGCCCCGCAGCGCCACCGCCTTATCTTCCTTCCAGGTCGCCGCCAGCTCCGTCATGGCCCGCAAGGCATAATCAACTCTGGCTGAAACTTGCATGGCCGCCTCTTTCTATACCTGTTATACAAACAATACCACTATTCATTCCTTTCAGCCAATTGCGGGCTCAGTCACACGGCCAAAAAATTGTCTTGTCACGCATTGACTCGCTTCCATAAGCACTATAGCCTAGGTGTTATCTATCGACTTGGTAGACAAAACAGGCATAGGGAGCTATAGTCATGCAAAATTTCATCTTGCTCTTGTTAGCGGGCACCATCGCCCAGCTGGTGGACGGATCCTTGGGGATGGCGTTCGGCGTAACCTCGACGACCCTGCTGCTGCTGATCGGCGTCGCGCCGGTGCTGGCATCCACCAGCGTACATCTGGCCGAAGTCGGCACCTGCCTGGCATCAGGCATCGCTCACTGGAAATTCGGCAACGTCGACTGGCGGATGATCCTGTGGATGGGCATTCCGGGCGGCCTCGGTGCGTTTGTGGGCGCGGTTTTTCTGACCTCGCTGTCGGCGGATGCGGCCAAGCCCGTCGTCGCGGTTATCCTGTTCAGCCTGGGCATTTATATTCTGATTCGCTTCGCCTTCACCCGCGGGCGCAAAGTCATTCTCCGTCGGCCCATCCCGAAGGCGTTTCTTATGCCGCTCGGCCTCGTGGCCGGCACCATCGACGCGATCGGCGGCGGCGGCTGGGGCCCGGTGGGCACCACGACCCTGCTCTCCTCGGGACGCATGGAGCCGCGCATGGTGGTCGGCACCGTGGACACCAGCGAATTCATCGTCGCCGTGTGTGCCAGCCTCGGTTTTCTGCTGGGCCTGAGCATGGCGCAAATCCCGTGGCAGATCGTCGGCGCGCTGCTCATCGGCGGTGTCATTGCCGCCCCGATCGCAGCCTGGATCGTGCGCCACCTGGATGCGCGCATTCTGGGCACGGCGGTGGGCGGCTGGATTGTCCTGACCAATGCCCATACCTTCGTGGATGCGGTGGGATTCAGCGGCGGTGTCAGCACACCCGTCTACGCGGCGGCCATTATCGTGTGGCTCACGGCTCTGTATTTTGCCATCTCGGCCGCCCGGCGCGAGCGTACACAAGTATTCACGGCGCCCACGCAAGCCACCACCAGCACCGGCGCGCGCCGTGTAGCAGCGATAACCGAGGGTTAACACGTCCTCCAAGCGCGCCTAACGCCAGCGCGCTCTACTAACGCATCCCTCCGCATGGAGGGATGCGTTTTTTTGCCAGGATGCCAATCTCTGGCACGAGCGGCGGTTATTTTTGGCAATCAGGCGCAAGCCACAAATTCCTGACGTATCACGCGGCTGCGCGACGACCCCTGGAAAAACGTAGCTGACCATCGTCGCATTCGACCTGAATCACATCGCCGGGAAGAAACTGACCCGCCAGAATCTCCCGCGCAAGCGGATTCTCCACCTGGCTTTGGATCGCGCGCTTCAACGGCCGGGCGCCATACACCGGATCGAAACCGGCCTCACCCAGCTTGTCGAGTACGGCATCCGTAACTTCGAGCTTCAGATCACGCTCGGCCAGCCGCTTGCGCAGGAACCCAAGCTGGATCCTGGTGATCGCGCGGATCTGATCGCGACCCAGAGGATGAAAAACGACCGTTTCGTCCACGCGATTGATGAACTCCGGACGGAAGTGCTGACCGACGATTTGCATCACCGCCGCTTTCATGCGGTCGTAATTGTCCTCACCGGCCATTTCCTGAATGACCTGGCTGCCCAGGTTGGACGTCATCACGATCACGGTATTACGGAAATTGACGGTACGGCCGTGGCCGTCGGTCAGACGCCCGTCGTCGAGCACCTGCAGCAGCACATTGAACACGTCCGGATGGGCCTTTTCGACCTCGTCGAGCAGAATCACCGAATACGGCTTGCGGCGCACGGCCTCGGTAAGATAACCCCCTTCTTCATAACCGACGTAGCCCGGCGGCGCGCCGATCAGCCGCGCGACCGAGTGCTTTTCCATGAACTCCGACATGTCGATGCGAATCATGGCCTCTTCGGTGTCGAACAGAAACGCGGCCAGCGCCTTGGTCAGCTCGGTCTTGCCCACACCGGTCGGCCCCAGAAACAGGAATGAGCCGCTCGGCCGATTCGGATCGGCAAGCCCGGCGCGGGAGCGTCGGATGGCGTCCGCGACCGCCTTGACGGCTTCGTTCTGGCCGACCACGCGCTCGGTTAGCGCCTCTTCCATGCGCAGCAGTTTTTCGCGCTCGCCTTCCAGCATCTTGGAGACGGGAATGCCCGTCCAGCGCGAGACCACCTCGGCGATTTCCTCTTCCGAAACGTTGTTGCGCAACAGCGTGGTTTCCTGCTGCTCGGCCTGGTTTGCCTGCGCAAGCTGCTTTTCAAGCTCGGGGATGCGGCCGTACTGGAGTTCCGACATGCGCGCCAGATCGCCCGCGCGGCGCGCGGTTTCCAGCTCGACCCGCGCGCGCTCCAGCTCTTCCTTAATGTGGGCGGCGCCTTGCAGGGCGGCTTTTTCCGCCTTCCAGACCTCTTCCAGATCGGAATATTCGCGCTCCAGCGCCGCGATATCCTGCTCAAGATCGGCAAGCCGCTTCTTCGACGCTTCGTCGGTTTCCTTTTTCAGCGCTTCGCGCTCGATCTTGAGCTGAATCAGCCGCCGATCCAGCCTGTCCATTTCTTCGGGCATGGAATCCATCTCCATGCGGATACGCGAAGCCGCTTCGTCGATCAGATCGATTGCCTTGTCCGGCAACTGGCGATCGGTGATGTATCGTTGCGACAACGTCGCGGCGGCGACGATGGCGGGGTCGGTAATCTCCACGCCGTGATGCACTTCGTAACGCTCCTTTAAGCCGCGCAGAATGGCGATGGTATCCTCCATCGAGGGTTCGTCCACCAGCACGCGCTGGAAACGGCGCTCCAGGGCGGCGTCTTTCTCGATGTGCTGACGATATTCATCCAGGGTGGTGGCGCCGATGCAGTGCAGCTCGCCGCGCGCGAGCGCGGGTTTGAGCATGTTGCCGGCATCCATCGCACCCTCCGCCCTGCCGGCGCCGACCACGGTGTGGATCTCGTCGATAAAAAGAATAATCCGGCCTTCCTGTTTGGCGAGATCGTTCAGCACCGCTTTCATGCGCTCCTCGAACTCACCGCGAAACTTCGCGCCGGCGATCAACGAGCCCATATCCAGCGCCAGCACGCGCTTGTCTTTCAGGCCTTCCGGCACCTCACCGTTGACGATGCGCTGCGCCAGGCCCTCGACGATCGCGGTCTTGCCCACGCCCGGTTCACCGATCAGCACGGGATTGTTCTTGGTGCGCCGTTGCAGAACCTGAATCGAGCGGCGAATCTCGTCGTCGCGGCCGATCACGGGGTCCAGCTTGCCCTGCTCGGCGCGCTCGGTGAGGTCCACGGTATATTTCTCCAGCGCCTGACGCTGTTCTTCCGCATTTGGATCCTTGACGTTCTGACCGCCGCGCATGGATTCGATAGCCTTCTCCAGCGCCTGTTTGCTCACCCCGTCGCGTTTCAATATTTCGCCCAGGGGCCCGCGATCCTCCAGCGCCGCCAGCACAAACAGCTCCGATGAGATGTAATCATCGTTGCGCTGCTGCGCGAGCTTGTCGGTGAGGTTCAAAAGCCGGTTGAGATCCTTGGAGACATGGACTTCCCCGGCCGAAGCACCTTGTACCTGAGGCAAACGATCCAGCGCCTCGCCCAGTTGCGAGCGCAGGCGGTTAACGTTGACATCGGCCTGCGTGAGCAGATGACGCACGCTGCCGCCGTCCTGATCCAGCAGTCCGATCATCAGGTGAACGGGCTCGATGAACGGATGGTCGCGCCCGACCGCCAGTGACTGCGCGTCCTGCAGCGCCAGTTGAAACTTGCTGGTGAGTTTGTCGATTCGCATGACATTTGCCCCGCGGAAAATATTGAACAAGGCACGAAATGTGGGCGTTTGCGCGTCTATTCAAGTATAGGCGTTTCCAGTCAGCGCGTGCGCGGGCTTGTTGGAGGACGCGGCGGCGCACGCTGATCACGTTCACGGCTCGCCCAGATCAGCGTCGCCATGCGGCCCGTACTGCGGTCACGCCGATAGGAAAAAAATCGGGCGTTATCGCTATAGGTGCAAAGTCCGCCGCCATAGATATGCGTCACGCCGCGAGACATCAAGCGCAACCAAGCCAGCCGGTATATGTCCGCAAGCCAGCGGCCGGCGGGGGACGGCGCGAACGCGCGCGCGTTATCCGCATGATGCCGGACAAAGGCGTCCCTGACCTCCGCTCCAACTTCAAACGCGGCGGGACCGATGGCCGGCCCGAACCAGACCAGTACCTGATCTGCCGGCACCGCCAGCGCATCGAGGGCCGCCTCCAGCACGCCGGCCAACAGCCCGCGCCAGCCGGCGTGCGCCGCGGCCACGCACGAGCCGGCGCGATCGCAGAACAACACCGGCAGGCAGTCGGCCGTCAGCACCGCGCAAACCACATCCGGCTTCAGCGCCACAGACGCATCCGCTTCAACGCCGGCGGCGCCGTCGGACGCATCGATCACGCGCGTACCATGCACCTGCGACAGCCATACCGGCTCGCGGGGCAACCCCAGCCTGCGGATCAGGCGCGTTCGATTGATCGCGACGTGATGCGCATCGTCGCCCACACGATCACTCAGATTGAAAGAATCTCGCGGCGCGCGACTCACGCCGCCCTCGCGGCTGGTGGAAAAGGCACGAATGCTGGCGGGCGCGGGCCAGTCGGGACGCAGCCAGGAGGCGGGAATGTCAGTCATCCTGCGCGGCGTCCGCGTGCAAGGCATCGATCAGCGCGCGCATGTCCGCGGGAGGCGGGGTCGTCCAGTTCATGTTGGCCCCGTTATGCGGATGAGAAAGCGCGAGTCGCGCCGCGTGCAATGCCTGGCGCCTGAAAGCCCGCAGGGCATCGATCAGTGATTGATTCGCTCCGGCCGGCAGCTTCAGCCGCCCGCCATAGACCGGATCCCCGATCAGCGGATGTCCAATGGAGGCCATGTGCACGCGTATCTGGTGGGTACGGCCGGTATCGAGACGCACCCGCAGCAGGGTATGCGCACGGAATCGCGTCTCGACCCGGTAATGCGTACGCGCCCGTTTGCCGCCATGGAGCACGGCCATGCGCTTGCGCTCGACGGGATGGCGGCCGATCGTCTTGTCCACCGTCCCGCCCGCGATCAAACGCCCGGCCACAACCGCCAGATATTCACGCGTCACCGCGCGCGACCCGAGCTGATCCGTGAGCTGCTTGTGCGCGGTCAAGGTCTTCGCCACGATCAGCAGCCCGCTGGTATCCTTGTCCAGCCGGTGCACGATGCCGGCGCGCGGGATGTTCTCCAGCTGCGGCGCGTGATGCAGCAACGCGTTGAGCAAGGTGCCCTGCCAGTTACCGGCGGCCGGATGCGCAACCAGCCCCGCCGGCTTGTCGATGACCAGCAGATGCTCGTCCTCGAACACCACCGCGAGCGGAATGGCCTCGGCCTCGAAAGCGGCCTGCGGCTGAATTTGCGCCCGGATCACTACCCGCTCGCCGCCTCGCACGGTATCGCGCGCCCGCAACGCTGCCCCGTCGATCCGCACGTAACCGCGCTTGATCCACTGCTGCAGTCGCGCGCGCGAATAAGCCGGAAACAACCGCGCAAGCGCCTGATCCAGGCGTTGCCCGTTGTTGCCAGCGGGGATTGTGCCGGTTAACCTGACTTCGTCAGCCATGCAGTTGCTGCAAGGGATCGCGGCGAGGGGCGCCGACGGGTTTCGAACCGGACGCTGCCGCCGGGATGCGGACCGCGCTGCCATTACGTGCTGCGCATCGGTATTATAATCTTCAGCTCAACGTTTGAACGGCATTTGCACATGAGAAATTTCAGGCTCTTGATACTGGCATGCGCGATCGCGGCGCTCGGCGCCTGCGCCTCGATCGACGATGACCCCACCGAGGGCTGGTCGGCCGGGCAACTCTACGACGAGGCCAGAAAAGCCCTGGACCGCGGTTATTATGAAACAGCCATCGACTATTACGAAACGCTGGAGGCGCGCTATCCGTTCGGTCGCTATGCGCAACAGGCGCAAATCGAAGGCGCGTACGCGTATTACAAATACAACGAGCTCGATTCCGCCATCGCCGCGGCCGACCGCTTCATCAAACTCCATCCGCTGCACGAGCACGCGGATTATGCCTGGTATCTCAAGGGGCTCGCCAATTTCGACCGCACCAAAGACTATTTCGATTTCCTGATCGACAGCAATCCGTCGGAGAATGACCCCACACCGCTGATACGCTCATTCGACGATTTCGGCTATCTCGTAAGAAACTATCCCGATTCCCGTTACGTGCAGGATGCCCGCCAGCGCATGGTCTATCTGCGCAACGAATTGGCCGAATACGAACTGGATGTCGGGGATTATTACATGCGTCGCGGCGCCTGGGTGGCGGCCGCCAACCGCGCGAAATACGTGATCGAGCACTACCAGGGCGCGGAGTCGATACCCACCGCGCTGGCCATGATGATCACCGCGTATCGCAAGCTGGGGCTCGATGACCTGGCCCACGACGCGGCGCGCGTGCTGCGCGTGAATTTTCCGGAGCGCGCCTCGGAGTTGCTGGCGGTGCGCGACTGACGCGCCTGTGTGCGTCGCTTCGGGATTACTCGGCACCACTCATGTGGCGGCTTGTCACAGGACAAAGTGCGCCGGGCGAATCCGGAGAAGCGGTCATGTTCGTACATCGCGCCTATAGCAGCGCCTTCATCTTCGCGCCCATCTCGGCCGGCGAACGCGCAATAGTCACGCCGGCGGCCGCGAGCGCCTGGAATTTCTGATCGGCCGTGCCCTTGCCGCCGCTGACGATCGCGCCGGCGTGGCCCATGCGTTTGCCGGGCGGCGCGGTCACCCCAGCAATATAGGCCACTACCGGCTTGCTGACCCGCGACCGGATGTACTCAGCCGCCTGCTCTTCGGCCGCGCCGCCGATTTCACCGACGATGATGATGCCTTCGGTCTGCGGGTCTTTTTCGAACAGGGCCAGGCAATCCACGAAATTCATGCCCTGGATCGGGTCGCCGCCGATGCCGATACAGGTACTCTGACCCAGGCCGTTCTGGCTGGTCTGATAGACCGCCTCGTAGGTCAGCGTACCGGAGCGCGAGATGATGCCGATGCGGCCCGGTGTGTGAATCGCGCCCGGCATGATGCCCAGCTTGCACGCGCCGGGTGTGATGATGCCGGGGCAATTCGGGCCGATCAGATGCGTGTCCACGTTGATCAGCGCCGCCTTCACGCGCAGCATGTCCAGCACCGGGATGCCCTCTGTGATGCACACCACCACGCGCAAGCCCGCCTCGACCGCCTCCAGAATCGCGTCCGCGGCGAAATGCGCGGGGACATAAATCATGGTCGCCTGCGCGCCGGTGCGGGCCACAGCTTCGGCCACCGTATCGAATACCGGCAGCTCCAGATGCGTCATTCCGCCCCTGCCGGGCGTAACCCCGCCGACCAGGCGGGTGCCGTATTCCATCGACTGTTGCGAATGAAAGGTGCCCTGTTTGCCAGTGAAGCCCTGGCAGATCACCTTCGTCTGCGCGTCGACGAGAATACTCACGCGTAACCTCCGTATGGCGCGATCTGATGAGGCATTGAACAAAGCGGCGGCGCGAAGATTTCTCTCTTTGGTCGAAATGACATGTTTTTTTGTGGGATAGCAAGGACGATGGTAAGCCTGTCATTTCGAGCGCAGCGAGAAATCTTACCAGTCGGCACTGAGGTTTCTCCAGTCCGGATTGGACTTGTTGACGAGCGCATTCTTCTTTTCCCTGCGCCATTTCTTGATTTCCTTCTCACGCCCGATCACAGC
>JBOIDC010000014.1:0-58970 GCA_050740315.1 Gammaproteobacteria bacterium
CGGCGCGAGAGATCACGGATCACATGCACGTTGGTCTACCGACGGTGAGCAAGATCATGAAGGCGCTCGCGCATGCCGGTTTGCTCGAATCGTATCGCGGCGCCGCCGGCGGCTATCGGCTGGCGCGCATGCCGGAGGCGATATCGGTGGCGGAGATCGTGCGGGCGCTGGAAGGGCCGATCGGTCTCACCGAATGCAGTAGCAACCCGGGCCTGTGTCTCCAGGAAACCGTGTGTCCGATTCGACCCAACTGGCAGAAGATCAACCGCGCAGTCCTCGCCACCCTGGAACAAATCTCGCTGGCGGAGATGCTGCACCCGGCGATGTCCGTAGCTCCGCTGAGCGCCTCGAGGCGCCCAGGTTCAGCGGATAAGTTGGCGCCAGACGTGCGGACCAAATCGTCCGCCATATAAACAGATAATCGATAAAGCACTTATCGTGCTTGGAGTGAGTGATGGCCGCGACATCAAGAGAAATCGACAAGCTTATCAGCCGCGAATACCGGCATGGCTTTTTCACCGATATCGAGACGGATTCGGTGCCGCCGGGCCTGAGCGAAGACATCATCCGCGTGATCTCGGCGAAGAAAAACGAGCCGCAGTTCATGCTGGACCTGCGCCTTAAGGCATACCGGCACTGGCTGACCATGCCCCAGCCCAAGTGGCCCAACACCTATTATCCGCCGATCGATTACCAGGCGATCGTCTATTATTCCGCGCCGAAGAAAGACGAAGACCGGCCGAAGTCCTTAGACGAGGTCGACCCCAAGCTGCGCGAGACCTACGACAAGCTGGGCATCCCGCTCAAGGAGCAGGAGATGCTGGCGGGTGTCGCCGTGGACGCGGTGTTCGACAGTGTTTCGGTCGCCACCACGTTCAAGAAAAAACTGGCCGAGCGGGGCATCATCTTCTGCTCGTTTTCAGAGGCCGTGCAGAATCACCCGCAGCTGGTGCAGCAATATCTGGGCTCCGTGGTGCCGTACACCGACAACTTCTACGCGGCGCTGAATTTCGCGGTGTTCACCGATGGGTCGTTCGTGTACGTGCCGAAAGGCGTGCGCTGCCCGATGGAGCTCTCCACGTACTTTCGCATCAACGCCATGAACACCGGCCAGTTCGAGCGCACCTTGATCGTGGCGGAGGAAGGCGCGTACGTGAGTTATCTCGAAGGCTGCACCGCGCCGCAGCGCGATGAGAATCAGCTGCACGCGGCGGTGGTCGAACTGGTGGCGCTGGACGACGCGCAGATCAAGTATTCGACGGTGCAGAACTGGTATCCCGGCGACGAGCAGGGCCGCGGCGGCATTTACAACTTCGTGACCAAGCGCGGTGAGTGCCGCGGCCGCAACGCGAAGATCTCGTGGACGCAGGTTGAAACCGGCTCGGCCATCACCATGAAGTATCCCAGCGTGGTGTTGATCGGCGACAACTCGGTCGGCGAATTCTACTCGGTGGCGCTGACCAACAACTATCAACAGGCCGACACCGGCACCAAGATGACCCACATCGGCAAGAACACCAAGAGCACCATCATCTCCAAGGGGCTTTCCGCGGGTCACGGCCAGAATTCCTATCGCGGGCTGGTCAGAATCGGAAAAGGCGCCGAGGGCGCGCGCAATTACACGCAGTGCGATTCGATGCTGATCGGCGACAAGTGCGGCGCGCACACGTTCCCTTACATGGAGGTCAAGAATCCTACCGCCATCGTGGAGCACGAGGCGTCTACGTCCAAGATCGGCGAGGATCAGATCTTCTATCTGACCCAGCGCGGCATCCCTCCCGAGGACGCTGTCTCCATGATCGTCAGCGGCTTCTGCAAGGAGGTGTTTCAGGAACTGCCCATGGAGTTTGCGGTCGAGGCGCAGAAACTGCTGGGCGTGAGCCTCGAAGGCAGCGTCGGTTAAATCATTAACCGCAGAGGCGCAAAGAACGCAGGCAAGACATCTTCGTTTCTTTGCACCTTTAGCGGGGAATTTCATTCAGGAGCTTTTAGTGCTTTCAATTAACAATCTGCACGTTGCTATCGACGACAAGGTGATCCTCAAAGGCATCGACCTGGAGGTCAAGGCGGGCGAGGTGCACGCCATCATGGGACCGAACGGCTCCGGCAAGAGCACGCTTGCACAGGTGCTGGCCGGTCGCGACGGTTACACCGTTACCGACGGCCAGGTCAGGCTGGACGACGAGGATCTGCTGGAGCTGTCCCCCGAGGAACGCGCGCACAAGGGCGTGTTTCTCGCCTTTCAGTATCCGGTGGAGATCCCGGGCGTCAGCAATATCTATCTGCTGAAATCCGCGCTCAACGCTATCCGCAAGGCGCAGGGGCGAGAAGAGCTTGATGCCATGGACTTGCTCAGCATGGTGAAGGAAAAACTGAAGCTCACCAAGATGGATCAGGATTTTCTCTATCGATCCGTCAACGCGGGTTTCTCGGGCGGCGAGAAGAAGCGCAACGAAATATTCCAGATGGCGGTGCTCGAGCCGCGGCTGGCTATCCTCGACGAGACCGATTCGGGCCTGGACATCGACGCGCTGAAGACCGTCGCCAACGGCGTCAACTCTTTGCGTACCCCCGAGCGCGCGTTCGTGCTGGTCACGCATTATCAGCGGCTGCTCGATTATATCGAACCGGATTATGTGCACGTGCTGGCCGACGGCAGGATCGCCAAGTCCGGCGACAAGACCCTGGCGCATGAACTGGAACGCAGCGGTTACGGCTGGCTTGGCGACCGCTCAGCGCGCGATGGGGCGCCCGGCAATCCGTGAACGGCGTGGCGATCAAGCAGGATTTCGTTCGCGACGACACCGTCGCGCACTACCTGACCGCGTTCAAGGGCCAGCGCGCGGCGTTGCCCGGCAGCGGCATCCCGTGGATGCAGCGTTTGCGCGATAACGCCGCGGCATCGTTTACCAGACAAGGTTTTCCAAGCCTGCATCAGGAGGACTGGAAGTATTCCGACACGAGAGGCTTACGAAAACAGTCGTTTGAACTTTTGGCGGCTAGCGCGCGCGCAGCCACTCGCGGTGATATCGAACCGCATCTGCTCGGCGGCTTGAAGTCGCATCGGCTGGTGTTCGTCGATGGGCGCTTTTCGGCGGATTTGTCGCAGCTTGACGAATTGCCCGCAGGCGCCGTGGTGATGCCTTTGAGCCAGGCGCTGCCGCTGCACGTCGATACGTTTCAGTCGCATCTTGGGCATTACGCGGGGATGGACACGAATCCGTTCGTGGCGGTCAACACCATGCTGATGAGCGATGGGGTGTTCGTTCATTTGCCGCGCGGCGCGGTGATCGAGGCGCCCATTCACGTGCTGTATCTGAGCACTGTTGATGGCGGCACCTCGCAGCTTCGCAATCTGGTTATTGCGGAGAGCGGCGCCGAGGCGACGATCATCGAACACTACGCTTGTACGGCCGGCAGCGTGTACTGGACCAACGCTGTGACCGAGATCGTGCTGGACGAGAACGCCGGCATCGAGCATTACAAGCTCGAAGAGGAAAGCGACAAGGCATTCCACGTCGCGAGCATCGAGGTGCATCAGCGCCGTGACAGCCGGTTCACGTCGCACAACGCGGCCATGGGCGGGCGTTTCGTGCGCAACGACATCAACACCCGGCTGGCCGGCGAGAACGCGCAATGCGCGCTGAACGGGCTCTACGTCATCAAGGGCCGCCAGCACGTGGACAACCACACGCGCATCGACCACGTGACGCCGCGCACCGTCAGCCGCGAGCTGTACAAGGGCGTGCTGGACGGCTGGTCGCGCGGCGTGTTCAACGGCAAGGTGATCGTGAACAAATACGCGCAGCTGACCGATTCGGAACAGCAGAATCACAATCTGCTGTTATCGCCCAACGCGGAGGCCGATCCCAAGCCGCAACTGGAGATCTTCGCCAACGACGTGAAATGCGCGCACGGCGCCACGGTGGGACAATTGGACGCCGACGCACTTTATTATCTGCGTTCGCGCGGCGTGCCTAAGTCCGAAGCGCGCGCCCTGCTGACTTTCGCGTTCGCCAACGAGGTGATTACCCGCATGCGAATCGAGCCCATACGCGCGCACCTGGAAAATCTCATCCGGATGCGCCTGCCGATCGGAGTGGCTGAGCTACGATGAATACTTACGCTAGCGAAGCGATGCGCACCGCGGCCAGCGCGAGTGCGGCGAAAAACGATGGCAAGCCAGCCTACGACGTCTACCGTGTGCGCGAGGATTTCCCAATCCTGTCGGAGCGCAGCCACGGCAAGCGGCTGGTGTATCTGGATAACGCGGCCACCAGCCAGAAACCGCGCCAGGTGCTGGAGGCGATGGATCACGCTTACCGGCATGCGTACGCCAATGTTCACCGCGGCGTGCACGACCTGAGCGAGCGCGCCACGCGGGCGTACGAAGACGCGCGCAGCCGGGTGCAGCGGTTCATCGGCGCCAACGACACGCGCGAGATCGTGTTCGTGCGCGGCACCACCGAGGCGATCAATCTGGTCGCGGCCACTTTTGGGCGGGCCAATATCCACGAAGGCGACGAGATCCTGATCACGGAGATGGAGCACCATTCCAACATCGTGCCGTGGCAGTTGCTGCGCGAGCAGACCGGTGCAAAGCTGCGGATCGCGCCCATCAACGACGCCGGCGAACTGGTGATGGAAGCGTTCGAGAAGCTGCTCAACGAGCGCACGCGCCTGGTGGCTATGGTGCATGTATCCAACGCGCTGGGCACGATCAACCCGGTCAAACGCGTGGTCGAACTGGCGCACGCTGCCGGCGCCAAGGTGCTGATCGATGGCGCGCAGGCGGTGCCGCACATGCGCGTGGACGTGCAGGATCTCGGTTGCGACTTTTATGCTTTCTCCAGCCACAAGCTGTACGGTCCCTCGGGTGTGGGCGTGCTGTATGGCCGCTATGAATTGCTGGACGCGATGCCGCCGTATCAGGGTGGCGGTGAGATGATTCGGCGCGTGACGTTCGAGCGCTCCGACTTCGCGAAGCCGCCCACGCGCTTCGAGGCGGGGACACCCAATATCATAGGCCCCGTTGGTCTTGCCGCGGCGATCGATTACGTGGCGGATCTCGGGCTTGAAAACATCGCCGCGCACGAGGACGAATTGTTGCGCTACGCCACCGGGATCGCGGCCGGCACGCAGGGCATGCGTCTGATCGGCACGGCCGCGAGCAAGGCGAGCATTCTGTCCTTCGAGCTGGAAGGCACGCACCCGCACGACATCGGCACCATCGTCGATCACGAAGGTGTGGCGGTGCGCGCCGGGCATCACTGCGCGATGCCGGTGATGGATCATTTCAAAGTGCCGGCCACCACGCGCGCCTCGTTCGGCCTGTATAACACGCGCGAAGACGTGGACGCGCTGTTCGCGTCGCTGGCCAAGGTGCGGGAGGTGCTGGGGTAATGGCTGATCTGCGCGAGCTTTATCAAGAGGTCATCGCCGAACACAACAAGAATCCGCGCAATTTTCGCTGGATGAAGGACGCCAACCGAATGGCGGTCGGGGTCAATCCGCTGTGCGGCGACAAGCTCACCGTTTACATGAAGGTCGACGAGAACGACACCGTCACCGATGTGAGTTTCGAGGGTTCGGGTTGCGCCATTTCGGTATCGTCGGCATCCATCATGACGCAGATGCTCAAAGGCAAGAAGATCGAAGAAGCCGAGCGGCTGTTCAAGGGCTTCCACGAGGCGGTGACCAAGGAAGACAAGCAGCCAGACCTGGAGGCACTCGGCAAGATCGCGGTGCTGGCCGGCGTCAAAGCCTACCCATCGCGCGTCAAGTGCGCGACCTTGTCGTGGCACACGATGCACGCCGCGCTGGAAGGCGAGGAGTGGGTCTCAACCGAATAGACGTGAGGTTTGACATGACTGACAACGTGATAGACGAGGCGCAAGCGCGCGCGGACAACGAACCGCAAGGCAGCGCCACGGCAGGCAACGGATCTTTGCAGGACGGAGTCGTCCAAGCGCTGCGCAATGTCTACGATCCCGAGATCCCGGTGAATATCTACGATCTGGGGTTGATCTATGAGCTGGAGATCGACGCGGACAACAAGGTTTCGGTGAGGATGACCTTGACGGCGCCGGGTTGTCCGGTCGCGCAGACGTTTCCGGGCACCGTGGAATCCGCGGTCAAGCAGGTCGAGGGCGTGACGGATGCGATCGTGGAACTGGTGTGGGATCCACCCTGGGACATGAGCCGCATGTCGGATGAAGCCAAACTTCAACTGAATATGCTGTAGGGACGGGCCTGGTCGCGACATCGCGGCTGAAGTCATCCCTACAGTTGGGATACGAAGAATGGCCGACTGGATCGACGTAGCCAGGGCCCAGGACGTCAAGCCCGGCGAATTCCGGGTCGTCGACATCGATGACGTCGAGATCGCGGTCATCAACTGTAACGGCGAGTTCTACGCCATCGAGGACGTGTGCACGCACGACGGCGGCCAACTGACCGGCGGCGAGATCGAGGGCTGCCAGATCGAATGTCCGCGGCACGGCGCGCGTTTCGATATTGCCACCGGCGAGGCGCTGACCGCACCGGCATATGAACCCGTCGCCAGCTTCCCGGTGCGTGTCCACGACGGTATGGTGCAGGTGCGCGACGATCGCTGGGATTGATCGACACGCACGGTATCGCTGCATTTGTGCATCGCGACGCTTCCACGGCAGCGGCCACTTGTATGCGGCCGCGCCGAGCGCGTCGGTTCGCGTGTTAAAATACGATCGGGAGCCGGCCGGACAGTCGCTGCATTCCGCGCGAATGTAGAGGAAAGTCCGGGCTCCGCAGGGCAAGGCGCCAGGTAACGCCTGGGAGGCGCGAGCCTACGGAAAGTGCCACAGAAAAGATACCGCCTCGCGCCGATTTCGGCGCAGGGTAAGGGTGAAAAGGTGCGGTAAGAGCGCACCGCGTCGCTGGCAACAGTGGCGGCAGGGTAAACCCCGCCTGGAGCAAGACCAAATAGGGGAGCAGGTAATTCGTTACCGCGTGCGGCCCGCACGGCTCCCGGGTAGGTCGCTAGAGGTGCGCGGCGACGTGCATCCCAGATGAATGACTGTCCCCGACAGAACCCGGCTTATCGGCCGGCTCCCGCTTCATTTCCCGTAAGGCGGCACTGCTGTCGATACGGTCGTCACTGTTGTTAGAACGGTGCGTTCGTATTTATCGCGCAACAGTTCGATCCTGTTTTTTCCGTGTTCGCTTTATACCGTTCGAGACGCGCTCCCGCTCGTGCCCGAATTGCGCGCGGTCGTCTGCTGCGGCCGCCAATTTTCCTTGACGTTAACGCTATCGCTACCTATAGTGGTGTAGCGTGGGTGGGAGTGGGGAGAAGTGGGATGAAAGGGGCGTAACGGTGGGGGATTCCGAACTTGTTTCGCGGCTCTAGCGTCCTAAACCTCGATGCCAAGGGCCGCATGGCCATGCCGGCAAAATACCGTGATCAGCTCATGGCGTCCTGTGACGGCTGCCTGGTCGTTACGGTTGATCGTGATCGGTGTCTGCTCTTGTACCCCATGAATGCCTGGGTAGATGTTGAATCCGAACTGAATCAACTGCCGGGCCTGGATCCGCATGTCCGGCGCCTGCAACGCAATCTGATGGGAAACTCCGAAGAACTCGAGCTCGACGCGCAAGGGCGGATTCGTTTGCCGCCGGCGTTGCGCAAATTCGCCAACCTGGAGAAACGCGTTGCCCTGGTCGGACTGGGCAAAAAGTTCGAGCTATGGAACGAGAATGCGTGGGCCGAGCAGCGCGACGCCTGGCTCGAGGACAGCGATTCTGAAGAAGTGCATGCTGCTTTGAAATCACTACCCCTTTAGGGCTTTCACATGAGCGCGACCGGCGAATTCGATCATCAACCGGTACTGGTCAAAGAGGCAATTGCCGCGCTCGCGATCAAGCCAGGCGGCAACTATATGGATGGCACCTGCGGACGCGGCGGCCACAGTGCGGCGATCCTCGATTGCCTGGATGACACGGGCCGGCTATTGGCGATGGACAAGGATTTGGACGCAGTATGCGCCGCCCGCGCGCGATTCAAGACCGACCCACGCTTTTTTATCGAACACGGCTCCTTTGCGCTGATGCGCATGTTCACCGAGCGTCTGGATCTGACGGGCAAAATCAACGGAATTCTGCTCGACCTGGGCGTCTCCTCCCCGCAGCTGGAAGATTCGAGCCGCGGCTTCAGTTTCAACAAGGACGGTCCTTTGGACATGCGCATGGACACCAGCCGCGGGCCCACGGCCGCCAGCTGGCTGGCGCAGGCGAGCGAGGCCGAAATCGCCAGTGTGCTCAAGACCTACGGCGAGGAACGGTTCGCGCGGCGGATCGCGCGGGCGATCGTGGTTGCGCGCCGCGCCAATCCGATCCAGACCACCGCGCAACTGGCCGAGCTCATCGTTGCGGCCGCGCCTGCGCGTGAACGTCACAAACACCCGGCCACGCGCAGTTTCCAGGCCATCCGCATCTTCATCAACCGTGAACTCGACGAGTTGAGTCAGGCCCTTTCGCACAGCCTGACCGTGCTGGCCGCCTATGGTCGACTGGCCGTTATCAGCTTCCATTCGCTGGAAGATCGCATTGTCAAGCGCTTCATCCGCCAGCACGCGGAAGGCGCACCGCGTCCTCGCGGCCTGCCGGTTCCCGAGACCCGCGCCGCCGGCATGTTGCGCAGACTGGGCCGCGCCATCCGGCCTTCCGTCGAGGAATGCAGCCGCAATCCCCGCGCCCGCAGCGCGGTGCTGCGGGTTGCCGAGCGCATGCCATGAAATGGGGCGCAACCTGGCTTGGTCTGCTGTTCACAGCGGTGCTTGCCAGCGCGCTGGGCGTGGTCTACAGCAAACACCAGAGCCGCCAGTTGTTCATCGAGCTTCAGGCCCTGCAGGCGCTGCGCGACGAAATGAGCATTGAGTGGGGGCGTCTGCAACTCGAACAAAGCACCTGGGCGGCGCACGGACGCATCGAGAGTATCGCCGCGCAGCGCCTGCGCATGCACCTGCCCGCGGTCGGCTCGGTCATCACGGTGGAACCATGAACGTGCTCGGCTATCGACCGTCAACGCCGCAACCTCGTTACAGCGGGCGGCGATGGCTGGTGCTGGCGGTCATGGGGCTGGGCGTGATGACGTTGCTGGGGCGCGCCCTGTACCTGCAGTTGCACGAACGCGAGTTCTTGCTGGGCCAGGGCGACGCGCGCCATCAGCGGATAATGCCTATCCCCGCGCATCGCGGCATGATCGTCGACCGAAATGGCGAGCCGCTGGCCATCAGCACGCCGGTCGACTCCATCTGGGCAAACCCGCGCGAGACGCTGGCCGCGCAGGAACATTTGCCCGCGCTGGCCGCGTTGCTGGGCGTCGATGCCGATGACCTTGCCCAGCAGCTGATTGACCGGGCGTCGCGCGAGTTCGTCTATATCAAGCGCCGTGTCGATCCGGGCATCGCCGAGCGGGCGATGGCGCTGAATATTCCGGGCCTCAATCTGCAGCGCGAGTACCGGCGCTATTTCCCGATGGGCGAGGTCGCCTCGCAGCTGCTCGGCTTCACGAACGTTGACGACGCAGGCCAGGAAGGGCTGGAACTCGCTTTCGACGAATGGCTGAGCGGCACACCGGGCGCGAAGCGGGTGATCAAGGACCGGTTGGGGCGCATCGTGGAGGACCTGGAACGCATCAGCGCCGCCAGTCCCGGCAAGGACCTGCGCCTGAGTCTGGACCGCCGCATTCAATATCTGGCCTATCGTGAGCTCAAGGCCGCCGTCATGCGGCACCATGCGCGCTCGGGTTCGGCGGTGGTGCTGGACCCGCGCACCGGCGAGCTGCTGGCCATGGTCAACCAGCCATCCTTCAACCCCAACAGCCGCGAAAACCTCAGCGGTGAGGCCACCCGCAACCGCGCGGTGACCGACGTGCTGGAGCCGGGCTCCGCAGTCAAGCCTTTTGTCGTCGCGGCGGCAATCGAAAGCGGCCGTTATTCGCCCAGGACCATGATCAAAACGTCACCGGGATGGTACATGGTGCGCGGCCATACGATTCAGGACGAGCATGACTACGGACTGCTGAACCTGGCCGGCGTCATTCGCAAATCCAGCAACGTGGGCGCCACCAAGATCGCGCTGGCGCTGGCGCCGGGCAAGCTGTGGGAAAGCTACCGGCGTGTTGGCTTCGGGACGGTGACCGAATCGGGGTTTCCGGGCGAGGCGGCAGGTGCGTTGAGCAGTTACCAGGGCTGGGGCGACTTCGAGCGGGCCACCCTGGCCTTCGGTTACGGTCTGGCGACGACGCCCTTGCAGTTGGCCCGCGCCTATGCGGCGATCGCGGCCGACGGCGTGCTGCCGGCCATCTCGTACGTGGCCACAGGCCAGGCCCAAGTGCAGGATCGGGTCATGAGCGTGGCTACCGCGCGGCGCCTGCGCTGGATGCTGGAAGGCGTCGTCAGCGCAGGCGGCACCGCGCCCATGGCCAGCGTGGAAGGTTATCGGATAGCGGGCAAGACCGGCACCGTGCACAAGGCTACGGCGGGCGGCTACGCGGAAGATCGCTACGTTTCGATTTTTGCCGGCATGGCGCCGGCAAGCCACCCGGCGCTGGTGACGGTGGTGGTAATCGATGAACCCGGTGACGGCTCTTATTTTGGTGGTCAGGTCGCCGCGCCCGTGTTCTCGCGCATCATGGCGGGCGCCTTGCGGCTGCTCGACGTGCGCCCTGACGACCTGCCGCGCCTGCAGGCCGATACGCCGGAGCCGAGAGTCGTGCCCAATGGTGCCTGAGCAACGGGTTCAGCCCGACCATCGGCTCGCGGCGTTGCTGGATGGTGTCGCAACGGTTGCGACGGCGCAGGATGTACCGATCACGGGACTGTGCCTGCGCGCGCAAGACACGAGGCCGGGGGATCTGTTCGTGGCCCTGGCCGGGTTACGCACACATGGCCTGCGTTATCTGGAGCAGGCGCTCGCGCGCGGCGCTGCCGCCGTTGTATGGGAGCCGGCATCCGGTATCGCGCCGCCCACGGCCGCGCGAACGCCCGTGGTCGCGGTGGAAAGCCTCGCGCGGCGGCTGGGTCTTGTTGCCGACCGCTTCTTCGGCCATCCGTCGCGCGCCCTGACGACGATCGCGGTGACGGGCACCGATGGCAAAACCTCGGTGAGTCACTTTCTCGCGCAGGCGCTGGATAAGCAGCCCGGCGGGCCGCATTGCGGGCTCATCGGTACGCTCGGTTACGGTCTCTACGGCCATCTCAGCCCGGGGGTCCACACCACGCCCGACGCCATCCGTCTGCACAGGGAACTGGCCATTTTGCGCGTGCAGGGCGCGGTCGCGGCGGTGATGGAGGCCTCGTCGCACGCGCTGGCGCAGTACCGGCTGGACGGCGTCGCGCTGGACGCCGCGATCCTTACCAACGTCACGCGCGACCATCTGGATTACCACCAGGACGCGGCCGCTTACGCTGTGGCCAAGCGGCGCCTGTTTGAAATGCCGGGCCTGCGCCACGCCGTGCTCAACACCGACGATGCGTTGGGCATAGAACTGGTCGGCGCGCTGAGTCCGGCGGTCAACACCATCGGCTATGGTATCGGCGAGGCAAAGCTGCCAGGCGCGCGCTGCGTGCGCGCGACCGAAATCGAAGCCACCCGCGCCGGTCTGCGCTTCGCCGTGTACACGCCAAAAGGACGCGGCGTAGTCCAAAGCCGATTGCTGGGGCGCTTTAACGTCAGCAATCTGCTGGCGGTGCTCGCCGCCCTGCTCGCGCTGGATATGCCGCTGCCCCAGGCGCTTGCGCGCATCAACCAGACGCGGGGCGCGCCCGGCCGCATGCAGGCGCACGGCGGCAATGGCCGGCCGCTGGTGGTGGTCGACTACGCGCATACGCCCGCCGCGCTGGCCCACGCGCTGATCGCGTTGCGCGAACATTGCGGCGGGCGGTTGTGGTGCGTATTCGGCTGCGGTGGCGACCGCGACGCGGGCAAGCGGCCGCTGATGGCCCGGGTCGCGCAACGGCATGCCGATGAGATTATCGTCACCGACGACAACCCGCGAGGCGAGTCGCCTGCCGGCATCACGGCGGATATTCTCGCTGGATTCTCCCGGCCTGACGGTGTCCGCGTGATCCACGACCGCGCCGATGCGATTGCCTGCGCGGTATCGGCGGCGCGCGCCGGCGATGTGGTGTTGGTGGCGGGCAAAGGCCACGAGCAGGTGCAAATCATCGGCGCCGAGCAGCGGCCATTCAGCGACAGCCAGACGGTCACGGCGCTGTTGGGCGAGCGTCGGCTATGAGCTGGCTACGCCTTTCCGAGATCGCGCGCCTAGTGCAAGGACGGCTGGTCGGCGCCGACGCTGCGGTCGAATCGGTCACCACCGATACCCGCAGGCTAGAGTCCAACCAGCTGTTCGTGGCACTGGCCGGACCGCGTTTCGACGGACATGATTTCTTGCCGGGTCTGGGCTCGACTCAGGCCGCCGGCGCACTGGTGGCGCGCGAAGTGCAAACCTCGTTGCCGCAGATCCTCGTCGAGGACACGCTCAACGCGCTGCAACGATTCGCCGCGGCCTGGCGTCGGCGAGCGAACGCGACGGTGGTCGGTCTTACCGGCAGCAATGGCAAGACCACGGTGAAAGAGATGATCGCCGCGATCCTGGGTCAGGAAGGCCAGGTGCTGGCGACCTGCGGCAATCTCAACAATCACATCGGCGTGCCGCTGACCCTGCTGTCGATACGCCCGGATCACGCTTTTGCCGTGATCGAAATGGGCGCCAATCATCCGGGCGAAATCGCCGCCTTGACCGCCATCACCAGGCCTGAGGTCGCCCTGGTCACCAACGCGGCGGCCGCGCATCTGGAGGGTTTCGGCAGCATCGAGGGGGTGGCCAGAGCCAAGGGTGAAATTTTCACGGGCTTGCGCGAGGGCGGCACCGCCGTGGTCAACGCCGATGATGCGTATGTGGATTACTGGCGCCGCCTTAACGCCGGGCGCACGTGCCTGACTTTCGGCCTGGAGCACAAGGCGGACGTTTACGCGCGCGCCGTAGTCGGTCAGACATTGCACGTCGTCACGCCGGCTGGCGACACCGACGTCCAGCTGCCGCTTGTCGGCCGGCATAATCTGCGCAATGCACTGGCGGCGGCTGCTGTGGCCAGCGCCGTGGGCGCGAATGTGGCGTCGATCAAGGCAGGGCTGGAAAAGGTCACTCAAGTTCACGGCCGTCTGGTGCCGCGCGCGGGTATTCACGGCGCGCGTTTGCTGGATGACAGTTACAACGCCAATCCCGGCTCGTTCGCCGCCGCGCTGGAGGTGCTGGTGGCAGCACCCGGCACGCACTGGCTGGTGCTGGGCGACATGGCCGAACTCGGGGCGAATGGCGAAGCGCTGCATCGAATGGTGGGCGAGCTGGCGCGCGATTCGCACATTGCGCGGTTGTTTGCGTTAGGCAAGCTCAGTCGGGCCGCGGTCTCGGCGTTCGGTACGGGCGGCCAGTGGTTCGAAACACACGCCGCGCTTATCACCGCCGTGCGCGGCGAGATTGGTGCGGATGTCGGCGCCAACATCAACATATTAGTCAAGGGCTCGCGCAGCATGCGCATGGAGCAGGTGGTCGAGGCGCTGCTCAGCGCAGGCGCGCCCCGCCCGCCCGGCGCAGAGCACGAGCATGTTGCTTAACCTGTTTGAATATCTGGGTCGGTTTCATGACGGGTTTTATGTTTTTCAGTACATCACCCTGCGCGGGATTCTCGGCGTGCTGACCGCGCTGGTCATCTCGTTCGTGGTGGGGCCGCCGATGATCCGCCGCCTAACCAATTACAAGATCGGACAGGCGATCCGCGCCGACGGCCCGCAGACGCACCTGTCCAAAACCGGCACCCCCACCATGGGCGGTGCGCTGATTCTCGTGGCGGTGACCATCAGCGCGCTGTTATGGAGCGATCTCACCAACCGCTATGTATGGGTGGTGATGACCGTGACCCTGGCGTTCGGGTTGATCGGCGGCATCGACGATTACCGCAAGCTGGTGCTGGGCAACAGCAAGGGTATGCCCGCGACTATCAAGTACTTCTGGCAGTCCGTGGTGGCGCTTTGCGCCGCCGCGTTTCTGTATTTCAGCGCACAATCGCCGGCGGAAACCGAGCTGATCGTGCCGTTTTTCAAAAGCGTCATCATCGACCTGGGCGCCTGGTTTATTCCGCTGACGTATCTGGTCGTGGTTGGCGCGAGCAACGCGGTGAATCTGACCGACGGCCTGGATGGGCTGGCGATCATGCCCAGTGTGCTGGTCGCCGGCGCGTTGGGCATCTTCGCGTATGCCAGCGGTCACGCGACATTCTCCGAATATTTGCAGATTCCAGCGATCGCGGGCGCCGGAGAACTGACCGTCTACTGCGGCGCGCTGGTCGGCGCCGGGCTCGGGTTCCTGTGGTTCAACGCCTATCCCGCGCAGGTGTTCATGGGCGACGTGGGCGCGCTGGCGCTGGGCGCGGCGTTAGGCATCGTCGCGGTGCTGGTGCGCCAGGAACTGGTGCTGCTGATCATGGGCGGCGTGTTCGTGATGGAAACCGTATCGGTGATGCTGCAGGTGGCGAGCTTCAAGCTCACCGGGCGGCGCATCTTCCGCATGGCGCCGCTGCATCATCACTTCGAGCTGCGGGGCTGGCCCGAGCCGCGCGTGATCGTGCGCTTCTGGATCATGACGGTGATCCTGGTGCTGGTCGGTCTGGCCACCTTGAAGATCCGTTGACATGTTGGCCGCCGCATCAACCAGCATGGGCGCGGGCACCGCGGAAAATACGCTGATCGTGGGTCTGGGCGCGACCGGCCTGTCGGTCGCGCGCTATCTGGCCGCACGCGGCGAGCCGTTCGAGATCGCCGATACCCGGACCATGCCCCCGGGACTGGAGCGCTTGCGCGAGATCGCGCCCAACGCCGAAGTCCATCTCGGCGCTTTGCAGCCCGAACTGCTCGCCCGCATGCCGCGCGTGGTGGTCAGTCCCGGCGTGTCGCT
Organism: Gammaproteobacteria bacterium; assembly: GCA_050740315.1. Taxonomy (GTDB): domain Bacteria; phylum Pseudomonadota; class Gammaproteobacteria; order JACCYU01; family JACCYU01; genus JACCYU01. The sequence goes on from JBOIDC010000014.1 coordinate 14,999, forward strand.
GCGTGAACCGGCCCTGCGCCAAGCGCTGGCTTCCGGTCACGAGGTCATCGGTGACATCGAACTGTTCGCGCGCGCGGCCGCCGCACCCGTCGCCGCCATCACCGGCTCGAACGGCAAGAGCACGGTGACGACCTTACTGATGACGATGGCGCGCGACGCCGGCCGTCTGGTGCGCGCGGGCGGCAACCTGGGCACGCCGGCGCTGGATCTGATTGAAAATCCGGAACCTGATCTGTACGTGCTGGAATTATCGAGTTTTCAGCTGGAGACCGCGCACAGTCTGCGTCCGGCCGCCGCCGGGGTGCTGAACGTGAGCGCCGATCACATGGACCGCTACGCCGGCATCGCGGATTACGCGGCCGCCAAGGCGCGCATCTACCGTGGCGCGGCAGTCTGCGTAGTGAATCGCGATGACCCGCTCGTAACGGCCATGGTGCGCGATGCGGACGTGACGGTGACTTTCGGCCTCGACGCGCCGGCTGCGGGGAACTATGGGCTGCGCGAGGCGGACGCTCGAAGCTGGCTGTGCCGCGGTCAGACGCGGCTGTTGGCCGAGGACGAACTGCGTCTGGCCGGCCGGCACAATACCGCCAACGCGCTGGCGGCGCTGGCGCTGGGCGCGGCGCTGGGATTGTCGTCCCGGCCCATGTGCGACACGTTGAGGAAATTCACCGGGCTGCCGCATCGCACGCAGTGGGTGGCCGAAGGCAACCGCGTGAGCTGGTACAACGATTCCAAAGCCACCAATGTCGGTGCCGCCATGGCCGCGCTCAACGGCATGCCGGGTCCGGTGGTGCTGATCGCAGGCGGTGACGGCAAGGGCGCCGATTTTTCGCCGCTGCGGATGGCGGTCACGTCCCGCGTGCGCGCGCTGGTGCTCATGGGCCGCGATGCCGGACTTATCGCCGCCGCGCTCAAAGGCGCCGCGCCGGTGGTGAGGGTAGATGACATGGACGACGCGGTGGCGCAGGCCGCGCGGCTGGCGGAGCCGGGAGACCAGGTGCTGTTGTCGCCAGCGTGCGCGAGCCTCGACATGTACAGCGGCTACGCCGAGCGCGGCGAGCATTTCGTCAGCGCCGTACGGAGACTGATCCGATGAGCGCGGTGCTGCAGGCGTCACGCCGGCAGCACGCCATGCTGCCGGCGCGTGTGCGTCAGCGGCTGGACGTGAATCTGATCGTGTACGCCGGCCTGTTGCTGGGTATCGGTCTGGTGATGGTGGCATCCGCATCGATCGGCATCGCCGACCGCCTGACCGGCGATCCGCTCTATTATTTCAAGCGCCAGTTGGTTTTCGTCGCCGCCGGCCTGGCCGCCATCGCCCTGGTGTACGGCGTGCGACTCGAATGGTGGCGCAGGATCAGCCTGCCCGCGTTGATCGGCATGGTACTTCTGCTCGCGCTGGTGCTGGTCCCGGGGGTGGGCAAGACGGTCAACGGCAGCAGCCGCTGGCTGGCCTTTGGTGGTTTCAGCCTGCAGGTCTCCGAACTCGCCAAGCTGTCCGTCATCGTCTATCTGGCAGCTTATGTCGCTATGCATGGCGATCACCTGCGCGCCAGCGCGCGCGCGTTTTTGCAGCCGCTGGCGCTGCTGGGCATGGTGGGTGTACTGCTGTTGCTGGAACCCGACTATGGCGCCGTGGCGGTGCTGATCGCGACCAGCCTGGGGATGCTGTTTCTGGGCGGCGTGCGGCTGTGGCAGTTCACAGTGCTGCTGGTCGGCGGCAGCGCGACCCTGACGGCGCTGGCGATGTCATCGCCGTATCGGCTGGAGCGCATTACCGCATTTCTGAACCCCTGGGCCGATCCGTACGACACCGGGTTTCAGCTCACCCAGTCGCTGATCGCGATCGGCAGCGGTTCCTGGTGGGGCGTGGGGCTCGGCGACAGCATTCAGAAACTGTTTTATCTGCCGGAGGCGCATACCGATTTTCTGTTCGCCGTGCTGGCCGAGGAATTGGGCATGATGGGCATGGTCAGCGTCATCGCGCTGTACAGCTTGTTGGTATGGCGATGCTTCCGCCTCGGGCGCATGGCCGAACGCTGCGAGCTCCGGTTCGCGGCCTCGTTGAGTTTTGGCATCGGTATGTGGCTGGGCCTGCAGGCGTTCATCAACATCGGCGTCAACTTAGGGATATTGCCGACGAAGGGGCTGACCCTGCCGCTGATGAGCGCCGGCGGCAGCAGCATGCTGGTGGTCTGTGTCGCGCTGGGACTGCTGCTGCGCGTGCATCGCGAGACCTGCGACGCGGCCGCGGAGAAACCCCGATGAGCTGCGGCGGCAGGCCGGTGATGATTCTTGCCGGCGGCACCGGCGGTCACGTGTACCCGGCGCTCGCGGTTGCGCAGAGCCTGCTGCGCATGGGCGTGCCCGTGGTATGGATGGGCACCCGCAAGGGACTTGAGGCTAGAGTCGTGCCGGCGGCGGGCATTCCCATGGCGTGGCTGACGGTCGGCGGCTTGCGCGGCAAGGGCGTCATGGTCTGGCTGCTGGCGCCGCTGAGACTGAACATCGCCATTGTCCAGGCGCTGCGGATCATGTGGCGGTACAAGCCTGTGGCGGTGCTGGGCATGGGCGGCTTCGCCGCGGGCCCGGGCGGGCTGGCCGCATTCCTGCTGGGGCGGCCGCTGCTGGTGCACGAGCAGAACGCGCTGGCCGGTCTGACCAATCGCCTGCTGGCGCCGCTCGCAACCAAGGTGTTGCAGGGCTTTCCCAATGTTTTCCGCAGCAAAAAAGCGCTGTTTGTCGGCAATCCCGTGCGCGCTGCGATCACCGCGCTGCCGGCGCCGGCGCAGCGCCTGGCAAATCGCCAGGGGCGCCTGCGACTGCTGGTGCTGGGCGGCAGCCTCGGCGCTAGAACCTTAAACGAAGTGGTGCCGGAGACCCTGGCGCGCCTGCCCGCCACAAACCGTCCGGGAGTGTGGCATCAGGCGGGCCACGATCATATCAATGGCGCCGCGCTGCGCTATCGCATGGCGGGTGTCGAGGCGCGGGTGGAGGCGTTCATCGACGACATGGCCGCCGCTTACGCCTGGAGCGACCTGGTGTTGTGCCGCGCCGGGGCGTTGACCATTGCCGAACTGGCGGCCGCGGGCGCGGGCGCGATACTGGTGCCGTATCCATTTGCGGTCGACGACCATCAAAGCGCAAACGCGCGCTTCTTGACCGGCGCGGGCGCGGCCGTGGTGGTGCGTGATGCCGAACTCGATGCGGCGCGGCTTGCCACCCTGCTTGAAGATTTCATGGTCGACGGCGTCGCCAACCGCGAGCGCCTGCTGCAAATGGCGAACGCCGCGCGGCGCTGCGCCAGGATTGACGCCAGCGATGAAGTGGCCCGGATGTGTCTGGTGGCAAGCGACGGCGGCGCGGCGTGCTCATGTACACGCAGCGGCGAGGGCTCGTCATGACGCCGCCGCACGATATCGGCATGCGGCGCATCCGCCGCGTGCATTTCGTCGGCATCGGTGGCGCCGGCATGGGCGGCATCGCCGAAGTGCTGCTGAATCTCGGTTATCGGGTGACGGGTTCGGATCTGGTGGAAAACGCGATGACCGCGCGCTTGCGCGAATTGGGCGCGCGGGTGCGTTGCGGTCACGTGGCGGGCAACATCGCCGGCGTGGACGTGGTGGTGGTTTCCAGCGCGGTGCCCGCGACAAACCCGGAACTGACAGCCGCGCGCGAGCAGCGCATTCCGGTGGTGCAGCGCGCCGAGATGTTGGCCGAACTGATGCGCTTTCGCTACGGCATCGCAGTGGCCGGCACGCATGGCAAGACCACCACCACCAGCCTCGTGGCGGCGCTGCTGGCCGAGGGCGGGCTGGACCCGACTTTCGTCGTCGGCGGTCGTGTCAACAGCACGGCCAGTCACTCGAAACTGGGGGGTGGCCGTTTTCTGGTGGCGGAGGCCGACGAGAGCGATGCCTCGTTTCTGCATCTGCAGCCGGTGATCGCCGTGATCACCAATATCGATACCGACCACCTGGGCACCTACGGCGGCGATTTTCAGAAGCTGCGCGCGGCGTTCGTCGAATTCCTGCATCACCTGCCGTTTTACGGGCTGGCGGTGCTGTGTGCCGACGACGAACAGGTGCGTGCCATCCTCTCGCTGGTTTCGCGTCCGGTCATGACCTACGGCATCGACGCGGAAGCCGATATCCGCGCGCGCGACGTGACGCACGCCGGTGCGCAGTCCCGCTTTCGGGTGAGTCTGCCGGGCGCTGGCGCCGAACTCGACGTCGCGCTGAATCTGCCCGGCCGCCATAACGTGCTCAACGCGCTGGCGGCGATCGCGGTCGCGTACGAGCTGGGCGTCAGCGGCGAGGCCATTCAGACCGCATTGCGCGGTTTCCAGGGCATCGGGCGGCGGTTCCAGTCTTACGGCGATGTGGCAACCCGGGCCGGTACGGTTACGATGGTCGACGACTACGGCCATCATCCCACCGAGATGGCGGCCACCCTGGCGGCGGTGCGCGCGGGCTGGCCGGATCGACGGCTGGTGCTGGTCTTCCAGCCGCATCGCTACACCCGCACGCGTGACCTGTTCGACGATTTCACGCAGGTGCTCAACGAGGTGGATGTGGTCGTGCTGCTGGAGGTGTACGCCGCCAGCGAGGCGCCTATCGCCGGCGCCGACAGTCGCGCGCTGTGTCGGGCCCTGAGAGTGCGTGGCAAGCTGGACCCCGTGTTCGTGGAAGACATCGACGAACTGCCCGCCACCCTGAGCGACCTGCTGCGCGACCGCGACGTGTTGCTGACCTTGGGCGCCGGTAGCATCGGCGCCGCGGCGGCCGCGCTACCTGCTCAACTGGCGCGCGAGGCGCGCGTGCAATGATGGCCGCGCGCGCGACAACCGGTGTGCGCGGCGAGCTGCGTTCGAACGTATCGCTCAAGTCGTTGAACAGCTGGCGCGTGGGCGGCCTGGCCGAACGTTTGTTCCGCCCCGCGGACCTGGACGATCTGGCGTTGTTCCTGAGCCGCACCGAGGCCGCCGAACCGCTGACCTGGTTGGGCCTCGGTACGAATCTGCTGGTGCGCGATGCCGGCGTGCGCGGCACCGTCATCGCGACGCACGCAGCGCTCAATGACATCGCGAGAGCGGGCGCGTCGGGCCTGCGGGCGCAGGCTGGCGTGCCCTGCGCGAAGCTTGCGCGTATGGCCGCCGACTGGGATCTCGCGGGCGCCGAGTTCCTGGTCGGGATCCCCGGCACCCTGGGTGGTGCGCTGGCCATGAACGCCGGCGCATTCGGCGGCCAGACCTGGGATGTCGTTACGGCGGTAGACACGATCGACCGCACAGGCGAGATTCGCCGCCGCCAGCCCGCCGAATTCACGGTGGACTACCGGCATGTGGCGCCGCCTTCCGAGGCGTGGTTCGTGGCCGCCGAGCTGACGCTGAGAACCGGCGAAAGAACCGCTTCGATGAATCAGATCAAGGCCTTGCTCACGCGCCGGCAGGCGACCCAGCCGCTGGGTGCGGCGAGCTGCGGCTCGGTATTTCGCAACCCACCCGGCGACTTCGCGGCGCGCCTGATCGAGACGGCGGGCCTGAAGAGTTATCGAATCGGCGGGGCCTGTGTGTCGGACAAGCACGCCAATTTCATTATTAACACGGGTGCGGCGACCGCGGCGGATATCGAGGCGCTTATCGAATTCGTGCGGCGCCGGGTCGCACAGGTGCACGGCGTCGAGCTTGCGCCCGAAGTGCGCATTGTAGGCGAGCGAGGATGAACGCGGTGCTTGATCCACGGCAGTTTGGCAAGGGCGAGCCGGAATGGGGCGAGTGTCCGGCCAACCCCGGCGAGCGATCCGCCACGGACGGCGGGGCTGGGATCATGCGCCAGGGATGGCTGATCCAGGTGACGATCAGTGGCTAGTGATTTCGTGCAACCGAAAGCATTCGGCAAAGTCGCGGTGCTCTACGGCGGGTGGTCCGCTGAACGCGACGTTTCGCTCAAAAGCGGCGCCACCGTGCTGGCGGCGCTAAAGCGCGGTGGCGTTGACGCGCACGGCATCGACGCCGGGCGCGACGTGCTGGCGCGACTCGCTGAAGGTGGATTTCAGCGCGTTTTCAATCTCCTGCACGGCCGCGGCGGCGAGGACGGCGTGATCCAGGGCGCGCTGGAGGTGCTGGGTATTCCATATACCGGCAGCGGCGTGCTGGGTTCCGCGCTGACCATGGACAAGCTGCGCACCAAGATGATGTGGCGGCAACTTGGCTTCCCGACGCCGCCTTACGCGGTCGTGAAGGCAGACGCCGAGCTGGATGCCGTGATGCAGACCGTGGGCTTGCCGCTGGCGATCAAACCCGTCCACGAGGGCTCCAGCATCGGTATCAGCAAGGTCTCGCGGGCCGAAGAAATGCAGGGCGCGTGCGCGCTCGGTTTCGAACACGACAACACGTTGATCGCAGAGCGCTGGATCGCCGGTGGCGAATACACCGCCGGGGTGCTGGATACACAGTCGCTGCCGCTGATTCGGATGGAGACGCCGCGCGGCTTTTACGATTTCCAGGCGAAATACCTCACCGACACGACGCGCTATCACTGCCCCTGCGGGTTGCCGGCGGATGAGGAGCGGGCGATTGCACAACTGTGCCGGAACGCGTTCGAGGCGGTGGGCGCGAGCGGCTGGGGTCGGGTGGATCTGATGCTCGATGGCGATCACCGGCCATGGCTGCTGGAGGTCAACACGGTGCCCGGCATGACCGATCACAGTCTGGTGCCCAAGGCGGCGCAGGTGGCTGGCATCGACCTGGAGACGCTGGTGTTGCGCATTCTGGCAACCTCCCTGGGGGCGCGCGCTGGATCATGAGACACGAGGAAGAGGGGCATTGGCAACGTGCAGATTCGCGCGTGGAAGGCGCCGCCGGGGCGCACAACCGCGCCAACAGGTCAAGGCCAGTGGACTGTCCTCCCGCGACTGGGCGGAGGTGTTCGCGGTGATCGCGGTACTCATCGTGCTGGTGTCGGGCATTAATAAATTGCGCCAGCCTGGCGTGCTACCGATCCAGCGCGTGCATTTTGAACATGCGGCGCATGCCGTGACCGGGCTTCGCAAGGCCGTGGCCCCGCATGTGACGGGCAACTTCTTTACCGTCGACCTGCGCGCCATCGAGCGCGCGCTCACCCGGCTGAGCTGGATCGAGAGCGCGTCGGTGCGGCGCGAATGGCCCGACACCTTGCGCATCCGCGTCAGCGAATACGAAGCGGTCGCGCGCTGGGGCGCCGACGCGCTGTTGAGCCGCGATGGTCAGGTCTTCAGGCCGCACGAGCGTGAAATGCCTGACCTTCTGCCGGTGCTGCATGGGCCGGCCGGTCGCGCGCGGCATTTGCTCGGCCGTTATCGGCAGCTGTCGAAAACGCTGGCGCCGGCGAATCTGACCGTGGGCGCGCTGGTGGAGGACCAGCGGCGAGCCTGGCATTTGCTGCTGGACATCGGCGTACCGGTTGAAATCGGGCGCGGCGATCCGCGCGCCCGTGTGGCGCGCTTCGCGCGCGTTTACCCCGAGGTGCTGGCGCCCCGGACCGAACAGATCAAGAGCATCGACCTGCGCTACACGAACGGTTTCGCGGTGGTCTGGAAGCGCCCAGACGGCGCAGGCGGCGCCCAACCCGACGCAATGACTGAGTGATGGCTAGAAAATCCGACAAAAACATGATCGTAGGACTCGATATCGGCACCTCCAAGGTGGTGGCGATCGTCGGCGAAGTGACCGACAGCGGCCAGATTGAAATCATCGGCATCGGGCAGCATCCGTCGCGCGGCATGAAGAAAGGCGTCGTGGTCAACATCGAGTCCACCGTGCAGTCCATCCAGCGCGCGGTGGAAGAGGCCGAGCTGATGGCGGGCTGCGAGATCCATTCCGTATACGCCGGCATCGCCGGCAGTCACGTGAAGAGCCTCAATTCGCACGGCATCGTGGCCATCAAGGACCGCGAGGTCACGCCCAGCGACGTGGACAGAGTCATCGACGCCGCGCGCGCGGTGGCGATTCCCGCCGACCAGCGGGTGCTGCACATCCTGCCACAGGAGTTCGTCATCGACACCCAGGAAGGCATTCGCGAGCCGGTGGGCATGTCCGGCGTGCGCCTGGAGGCCAAGGTGCACCTCGTGACGGGCTCGGTCAGCGCGGCGCAGAACATCATCAAATGCGTGCGCCGCTGCGGGCTGGAGGTCGACGACATCATCTTGGAGCAGCTGGCCTCCGCCTACGCGGTGCTGACCGAGGACGAGAAGGAACTGGGCGTCTGCTTAGTCGATATCGGCGGCGGCACGACCGACGTGGCGGTATTCACCGAAGGTGCGATCCGGCACACCTCGGTCATCCCGCTGGCGGGCGATCAGGTGACCAACGACATCGCGGTGGCGTTGCGCACGCCGACGCAATACGCCGAAGAGATCAAGGTCAAGTACGCCTGCGCGCTGCGGCAGCTGGCGAATCCGGACGACACCATCGAGGTGCCGAGCGTGGGCGATCGCGCCTCCCGGCGACTGTCGCGCCAGACCTTGGCCGAAGTGGTGGAGCCCCGCTACGAGGAACTGTTGGCGCTGGTCCACGCGGACCTGCGGCGCAGCGGTCTGGAAGATCTGACGGCGGCCGGCGTGGTGCTGACCGGCGGCAGCGCGAAGATGGAGGGCGTGATCGATCTGGCCGAAGAGGTGTTTCACATGCCGGTGCGTCTGGGCGTGCCGCAGTACGTGTCGGGGTTAAGCGACGTAGTGCGTAACCCCATTCATGCAACAGGCGTCGGGTTGCTGTTGTTCGGCTATCGCAGCCGCCAGGGGGGCAATGCGGAAGACTTCGCCGATAAGGGACTTTCGGCGGCCTGGAAACGGATGAGGAGCTGGTTTCAGGGCAGTTTCTGAGGCCGGAAATGTCTATATCTAGCTTACGAACGGGAGAGTGATATGTCATTTGAGCTGTTGGATTCGTATGATCAGAGCGCCGTGATCAAGGTCATCGGCATCGGCGGCGGCGGCGGTAACGCCGTTCAGCACATGGTGCAGGCGGCGATCGAGGGCGTGGGCTTCATTTGTGCCAACACGGATTCGCAGGCACTGAAAAACACCAGCGCGGAAACGGTGCTGCAACTGGGCAACGGGATCACCAAGGGGCTGGGCGCGGGCTCGAACCCCACCGTGGGACGTGAAGCGGCGATGGAGGATCGCGATCGTATCCAGGAGGTGATCGATGGCGCGGACATGCTGTTCATCACCGCCGGCATGGGCGGCGGTACCGGCACGGGCGCGGCGCCGATCGTCGCGGAAGTGGCGAAAGAACTCGGTATTCTCACGGTCGCGGTGGTCACCAAGCCGTTTACCTTCGAGGGCGGCAAACGCATGCAGATCGCCTGCAAGGGCATCGAGGAGCTGTCGGAGCATGTCGATTCGCTAATTACCATCCCCAACGAGAAGCTGCTCGTCGTGCTGGGCAAGGACACGAACCTGCTGTCCGCGTTCAAGTCCGCCAACGACGTGCTGCTGGGGGCGGTGCAGGGTATCGCCGAGTTGATTACCCGTCCGGGCCTGATCAACGTGGACTTCGCCGACGTGCGCACCGTGATGTCGGAGATGGGCATGGCGATGATGGGCTCGGGCGTGGCGCACGGCGAGCATCGCGCGCGAGTGGCTGCGGAGGCGGCCATCGCCAGTCCACTGCTGGAAGACGTCAATATCTCCGGTGCGCGCGGCATCCTGGTCAACGTCACGGCCGGGCCGGATCTTTCGATCGGCGAGTTCGACGAGGTCGGCAATACGGTCAAGTCCATGGCCTCGGACGACGCCACGGTGGTGGTCGGCACGGTGATCGACCCCGACATGGGCGGCGATCTGCGCGTGACACTGGTGGCGACCGGGCTCGGCGCGCGTCCCAGTGTCTCGCAAAAACCGGCGGTCAAGCTGGTGGAAAAGCGCGCCAGCGGCGAGGTCGATTACGGCAAGCTGGAGCGTCCGACGGTTATGCGCAACGAAGCCAGGCCCAGCGCCAAGTTCGAGTCCGATCGGGATTACGACCTCGATTATCTCGATATTCCGGCATTCCTGCGCCGGCAGGCGGACTAGGGCTGGGAGTCAGGCATGCCATCACGGGAGGCGGCAATGTAAGCTTAAGCGCGAACCGACGGGTCAGCGGCGGGAATCATTCCCCCGTCGAACTGTCCTACGCCTGTACGCGCCGGGGCAACTCATCAGTATCGATTGCCGCCGTCTCCAGCCGGAGACGGAACGGCGGATCCGTGACTTGCGTCCGCATGCCCTGGTCACCGCACAGGGTTGGATTTTACGGATGACACATTTAATGTGTGTGACATAATAGGCGGCACAAGCAAGTCGCGATTCCACCACAAAAGCTGCGTGTGTGGTCTCATAATTGCAGGGATGTCTGGTCTGGTTTTGTTGAGCGGGAAATTCCATTGATCAAGCAACGAACATTAAAGAATACGATCAGGGCAACCGGCGTTGGGCTACACACGGGTGAGAAGATCTATCTCACCTTGAGGCCGGCGGCGGTCGATACCGGCGTGATTTTTCGCCGTATCGACCTGGACGTGCCGGTCGAGATCAAGGCCAGTCCCGAAAATGTCGGCGATATGCGGCTTGCCACGACACTGATCAAGGATGGGGTGAGGATATCTACGGTCGAGCACCTGCTGTCGGCGATCGCAGGCCTCGGCATAGATAACGCCTATGTGGACTTGAGCGCGCCCGAAGTGCCGATCATGGACGGCAGCGCCGGCCCGTTCGTGTTTTTGGTGCAGTCCGCCGGTATCGTCGAGCAACCCGCGCCCAAGCGTTTTGTACGCATCAAGCGCACCGTAAAGGTGCAGGACGGCGACAAGTGGGCGCGCTTCGATCCGTTCGACGGCTTCAAGGTCGGGTTCACCATCGATTTCGATCATCCGGTGTTCAAGGATCGCGGCCAGTACGCCGAGCTCGATTTCTCGACCACGTCGTTCGTGAAAGAGGTAAGCCGCGCACGCACCTTCGGATTCATGCGCGATCTCGAAATGCTGCGCGAACGTCAGCTGGCGCTGGGCGGCAGCCTGGATAACGCCGTGGTGCTGGACGACTATCGCGTGCTCAACGAAGACGGGCTGCGTTACGAAGACGAGTTCGTCAGGCACAAGATACTGGACGTCATTGGTGATTTATATCTGCTGGGCCACAGCCTGATCGGCGCCTTCAAGGGATACAAATCGGGCCACGATCTTAACAATCGTCTGCTGCGCGCACTGGTGGCGCGGGAAGATGCCTGGGAGGAGGTGACGTTCGAGGACGAGGCGCGGCAAGCGCCGATATCCTATAGCCGGCCGCTGAGCGCGGTCTGATTGCCTCGTGATCTAAGTCAATCCGGCTTAAGGTCAAGCCGGCTCACGACTTGCTGCCGCGGCGCGCGAGCCGCTTGAGCGCCGATCTGACGCCCGCATCGGAGATGGCGGTAGCGGTTGACGCCAGCTGACGGGCGTTGTCCGCCGATAAAGCGGGGCGCTGCGCGTTTTTCGTGGCAACCACCGGCATTTGGCGAACCTTCAGCTTAAGCCGGGTCAAGGGCACCGGCAGTTCCGGACGAAAGTCACTGCTGATCCGCTTCAGGATCTCGCGCTGCTGGTAATGGACCAAGGTCGCATGAGCGGAGCGATCGGTGACCACCACCAGCGTCTGGTCGCGAATGCCGCCTACCCAGCAATGTTGCGCGCTGTCGGCGGCCAGGCATTTCCTCAAGCTGTCGGTCATCGCCTCGAACAGGCGCGCCTGCCGGATCAAATCCGGATCGATGAGTCGTTTGAGCGTTTGCATGGCGGAATCGTCTGGATCGCTCTACTTCAGAATCCACAGTAGCGGGCCTGGCCACTACTGGCGGCTCAGATACGGTATCATAAATCCGCCGACCCCAAGCGCGCCGCCATGGCGTGGTGGTGTTTCGTTCATCCAGATTGATTATTTTCCCGCATGGTAACCGCAGTACTCAGAAAGGTTTTTGGCAGCCGCAACGAGCGTGTCCTGAAGGGCTATCAGAAACAGGTCAAACTGATCAATGAGCTGGAACCGGCGATGCAGGCGCTCGGTGACAGCGCCCTGGCCGGCAAGACCACGGAATTTCGCGAGCGGCTGGCCCAGGGCGAGACGCTGGATGCGCTGTTGCCCGAGGCGTTCGCCACGGTTAGAGAAGCGAGCCGGCGTGCGCTGGGCATGCGTCATTTCGACGTGCAACTCATCGGCGGCATGGTGCTGCATCAGGGCAGGATCGCCGAGATGCGCACCGGTGAGGGCAAGACCCTGGTGGCTCCGCTGGCGGTGTACCTGAATGCGCTGGCGGGCCGCGGCGTGCACGTGGTGACGGTCAACGACTATCTGGCGCGACGCGACGCCGCCTGGATGGGTCAGATATACGGGGCGCTGGGCATCACCGTGGGCGTGATCGTCAACGGCATGGATTCAGCCGCGCGGCGCGCGTCTTACGCGGCGGATGTCACGTATGGCACCAACAACGAGTTCGGCTTTGACTATCTGCGCGACAATATGGCCTTCGACAAGGCTGGCCGGGTGCAACGCGGCCTCAACTTTGCGGTGGTCGACGAGGTCGATTCCATTCTGATCGACGAGGCGCGCACGCCGCTGATCATTTCCGGCCCGACCAGCGAGAACTCGCAGCTTTATATCGCCGTCAACAAACTCATCCCCAGGCTTACGCGCCAGCAGGAGGAGGACGGCCCCGGCGATTACAGCGTGGATGAGAAGGTCAAGCAGGCGTATCTGACCGAGGACGGCCACGACAAGGTCGAGCAGATGCTGGCTGCGGCGGACTTGATCAAGCCCGGCGAGAGCCTGTACGACGTGGGCAACATCGGTCTGATGCACCATCTGAACGCGGCCTTGCGCGCGCACGCCCTGTTTCAGAAGGACGTTGACTACATCGTGCGCAACAACGAGGTCATCATTGTCGACGAGTTTACCGGCCGCACCATGCCTGGGCGCCGCTGGTCCGAGGGGCTGCATCAGGCGGTAGAGGCCAAGGAGGGTGTACCCATCCAGAATGAAAATCAGACCCTGGCCTCGATCACCTTCCAGAACTACTTCCGTTTATACGACAAGCTGTCGGGCATGACCGGCACTGCCGACACGGAAGCCTTCGAGTTCCAGCAGATTTACAATCTGGAGGTGGTCGTTATTCCCACCCACCAGCCCATGATCCGCAAGGACCTGGGCGATCTCGTTTACCTGACCATCCGCGAGAAGTTCGAGGCCATCATCGAAGATATCAAGGCGTGCGTTGCGCAGGGTCAGCCGATTCTGGTCGGCACCGCGTCGGTAGAAGCGTCGGAAACGCTGTCGGGCCTGCTCAACAAGGCTGGCATCAAGCACCAGGTGCTCAACGCCAAGCAGCACGAGGCCGAATCCCATATCATCGCGCAGGCCGGGCGACCCGGCACCGTTACCATCGCCACCAACATGGCGGGTCGCGGCACGGATATCGTGCTGGGCGGCAGCCTTGACGCTGAGCTCGCCGCGCTGGGCGAAGACGCCGACCCGAGCGCCAGACAGGCGGTGGAAACCGAGTGGCGGCGACGCCACGCGCAGGTTGTCAGCGCCGGCGGCCTGCATATCGTCGGCACCGAGCGTCACGATTCGCGGCGCATCGACAATCAGTTAAGGGGCCGCTCCGGGCGTCAGGGCGATCCCGGCTCCAGCCGTTTTTATCTGTCGCTGGAAGACAACCTGATGCGCATCTTCGCCTCCGACAAGGTCAAGGGACTGATGCAGCGGCTGGGCATGAAAGAGGGCGAGTCGATCGAGCACCCGTGGGTCACGCGCGCGATCGAAAACGCTCAGCGCAAGGTCGAGGCGCATAATTTCGATATCCGCAAGCATCTGCTGGAGTACGACGACGTCGCCAACGACCAGCGCAAGGTCGTGTATCAGCAGCGCAACGAGCTGATGGAGGCCGACGATATTTCGGACAGCATCGCGGCCATCCGGCAAGACGTGGTCAACGGCGTGATCAGTCAGTACATCCCGCCCGGCAGCATCGAGGAGCAGTGGGACGTGCCCGGCCTGACCGAAGCCGTGGAGCGCGAGTTCGGTCGCCCGATGGCGATCCAGCAGTGGCTTGAAGAGGATCAGTCGCTGCATGAAGAGACGTTGCGCGAGCGCATTCAGGCCGAGATCACCGGCATTTACATGGAGAAAGAGCAGCAGATCGGCGCGCAGGTCATGCGCCGCTTCGAGCGCGACGTGATGCTGCAAATTCTGGACGGGCACTGGAAGGATCATCTGGCCGCCATGGATTACCTGCGCCAGGGCATCGGCCTGCGCGGCTATGCGCAGAAAAATCCCAAGCAGGAATACAAGCGCGAGGCGTTCGAGATGTTTCAGCAGATGCTGGAACAGATCAAGCACGACGTCGTATCCATCCTCGCCAAGGTGCAGGTGCGCTCCGAACAGCAACTCGAAGCGCTGGAGCGCGAAAAACGCAAGGCGCCGGAAGTGCAGTACCAGCACGCCGACGCCGGCAGCGCAACGCATCCCGAACCGAATCCCGGCAGTGAAGCCGGGCCGGCGCCGCAACCCTCGCACCAGCCTTATCGCCGGCAGGGGCGCAAGCTCGGCCGCAACGAACCGTGCTGGTGCGGCTCCGGCAAGAAGTTCAAGCAGTGCCACGGGAAGCTGGCCTGATGCCTCACGGCATGGCTGCTCGTATTGCCGTCAACGCGATTACGAGATCGCGAATCTTTTGACGCGTAGTGCGCCCGTGAAGGCGGGGCTCCTGCGACCTGGAGACGCTTCGTAACCGCGATTCCGCATGGCCGTCAACCTGATGCCACCCTCTGAATTGCTGCCGATCGCCGGCATGCGGCTAGCTGCGGTGGCGGCTGGTATTCGCTATCGGGAGCGCCCGGACCTCGCCGTCATCGAGGCATCGCGTGGCAGCCGGGTAGCCGCCGTGTTCACGCGCAACGCCTTTTGCGCCGCACCGATCATTATCGCCAGACGCCACCTCGCCGCGTGCGCGCCGCGCTATCTGCTGATCAACGCCGGCAACGCCAACGCGGGAACGGGCGCGCCGGGTCTCGAAGACGCCCTGACCGCTTGTGAAGCCCTGGCCACCCGCACCGGCTGCCGCCGCGACGAGGTGTTGCCGTTTTCCACCGGCGTCATCGGCGAGCGCCTGCCGGTTGCCCGGCTCACCGACGCGATCCCCACGGCGCTTGCGGGGCTTGCGCCGGATGGCTGGGTGCGGGCGGCGGCGGCCATCATGACTACTGACACCGTGATCAAAGGCGCCTCCCGCGAGGCGGCAATCGCCGGTCGGCGCATCGCGATAACCGGCATCGCCAAGGGCGCGGGCATGATCCGCCCCGATATGGCGACGATGCTGGCCTTCATCGCGACCGACGCCGGTATATCCAAGCCGACGCTGGACGCGATGTTACGCAGCGCGATCGACGCCTCGTTCAACTGCATTACCGTCGATGGTGATACCTCCACCAACGATGCCTGCGTGCTCACCGCCACCGGTAAATCCGGCGTCGACGTTGATACGGATTCCGCCTGCGCGCAATTCCAGGCCGCGCTGAACGAGGTCGCCATCGAGCTGGCGCAGGCGATCGTGCGCGACGGCGAGGGCGCCACCAAATTTATTACCGTCGAGATACGCGGCGCGGCCAGTGCCGACGAGGCGCGTCGCACCGCGTTTACCATCGCGCATTCGCCGCTGGTCAAAACCGCGTTTTTTGCCAGCGATCCGAACTGGGGACGCATACTCGCCGCGGTGGGACGCGCGGGCATCGAACGACTGGTCGTCGAGCGTGTCGAGGTCTTTCTCGACGACTTGTGCGTGGCGCGGCAGGGCGCGGTGGCGGACGATTATATCGAGGCCGCGGGCAGGCAGGTCATGCGTCAGCTGGAGATTGCCGTGACCGTCAATCTCCACCGCGGGCGTGAGACGTTGCGCGTGTGGACTTCGGACTTGTCGTACGACTATGTGCGGATCAATGCCGAGTACCGCAGCTAGCGGTCTGACGCCGCCGTAACGATGTCTGAGCCGTTCATACATGTGGTGGCCGCTGCGCTGTTCAACGCGGGCGGACAGGTACTGATCGCGCGGCGCCCGGATCACCTTCATCAGGGCGGCAAGTGGGAGTTTCCCGGCGGCAAGGTAGAGGCCGGCGAGACACCAGCCGACGCGTTATCGCGTGAGCTGTACGAGGAGCTGGGCGTTCGCGCGCGGGCATTCGCGCCCTTGATCCAGGTTCGTCATCGATATCCGGACAAAGCCGTGCTGCTGGACGTGTGGACGGTTACGCGGTACGACGGCGACCCGCACGGCAAAGAAGGCCAGCGGCTTGCCTGGAGCGCGCCGCGTGAGCTTTGGCGGTTTACCTTTCCCGCGGCCAATATCCCGATCCTCAAAGCGCTGAGCCTGCCCGATCTGTATCTGATCACGCCGCAACCCGAGCGCGGCGATGCGCGCTTTGTCGACGAGCTGGAAACGGCGCTGCGGGCGGGCGTGAAGCTTGTGCAGCTGCGGGCCCCGGACCCTGACGTAGGGCACTATTTGGCACTCGCCCGGGCGGTTCTTGCTCGATGCCGCGCCCACGGCGCGCGCATGCTGGTCAATGCCGAGCCCGAATGGGCGCTGCGCCTCAATGCCGACGGCGTTCATCTCGGCAGTGCGCGCCTTGCCGGCCTGCACACCAGACCTTTGCCGCCCGACTGCCTGCTCTCGGTTGCCTGCCATAACGCGCGGGAGATGGACCGCGCTAACACGATCGGCGCCGATCTCGCCGTGGTGTCGCCGGTGCGGGCGACGCCAAGCCATCCAGCCGCAGAACCGATAGGCTGGACGGGGTTTCGACACCTGTGCGCGCAGGCGATGATGCCGGTTTACGCGCTGGGCGGCATGTCGCGGCGTGACGTCAGTCGCGCCCGGCGCTGCGGCGGTCAGGGTATCGCGGCGATTCGGGCGCTATGGCCTGTGGAAACAACGCGCCGGTGAGTTATAACGCACAGCAGGCGAGCGCGAAGTCGAGATCCTTGTTGACCGGCAGACCGCGGTTATCCGGTGTGGGTTGTTGCAAAAACCGCACGGTGAACCGGTGCTTGCCCGCACTCACTTCCGGGTAAAAACCCGTATTCGCCCCCAGCAGGATGCGGATCAACTGATAAGGCTGATTCGGGTCCAGGTTCTGCTGGTAAAAGCCGCCTACGGCGTGCGCCCGCTGCGGCATGGCGCTTTCGCGTATCAGCGCGAGAATATCGACGATGGCCGCGTGAATGTCCGTGAACGGCGCGATCCAGGTGCGGAGCACACCGTGACGCGCCGCTACCGGCCCGCACAGCCAGTAGTGATAGGCGGGCAGATCGAAATCGCAGGTGCCGCCCGGGATGATGGTGCGCTGTCTGATGCTGTTGAGGAACTCGTTGCTCTTCAGCTCTGCGCCCGGCTGACCGCTCTGGCCGTGCAGCGAGGCGATAAGCTTGTTATGCCGCTCGACGATGCCGCGCACGCGGCCGCTATCGACCTGCGGAATCTGTTCGAGCCGCTCCATGTTCACGACCTGCCGCTTGAGCTCCATCATCAATTCGCTTTTCAGATCGACCCTCGCGGCCAGGTTCGAGATCTCCAGCAACAGCATGAGCGCGCTGTGCGTATCCCACGACGTGTCGCGCTCAAGACAGTGCTCGAAATTTTCCATGAGCTGTTCAAGCCGCAAAAACGTGCGCATGCGCTCGTTCAACGGCTGTTCGTAGGTAATGATCTGATCCACTTCGCGATGGCCCGGTGATGTATTTCGTGGCGCTGCGGTTGCAAGCTTTCGACTGTCTCCGCAATCTGCTTATTATGGCAAGGTAACCGGCGGCAGGCCGGGGGTCAAGCGTGCCGATCGCGCTTGGCGGCAAGATCGAGATACAGCCGGTGCAGGCGCTCGACTTCCCCTGCAATATCGTCGGGACCGCCGCTGTTGACGATGACGTCGTCGGCGGCGGCCAGCCGCGCGGCGCGTGACGCCTGCGTGGCGATGATGGCGCGTACTTCGTCGGGCGAACAGTTATCGCGAGCGCTCACGCGCGCGATCTGCTGCGACTCCTCGCAATCCACTACCAGCACGCGATCTGTTATATCGCCCATGCCGGACTCCACCAGCAACGGGATCACCGCGAGCCCGTAGGGCGCGGAAAGCTGGTCGAGCCGCCGTGCGATTTCCTCGCGCACCCGGGGATGCAGGATGGCTTCGAGTTGCCGGCGCGCCTCGGGTTTGTCGAACACGAGTCGCCGCAGCTCGCGCCGGTTGAGATGTCCATCCGGCAGGAGTAGATGCGAACCGAAGACCTCGACGATCCGGCGCAGCGACGGGCTGTCCGGGGCGGTGAGCTCGCGGGCGATGACGTCGGCGTCGATCACCGGAACGCCCCGTTGCGAAAACAGGGCCGCGACCGTGCTCTTGCCGCAGCCGACGCCGCCGGTCAGCCCGATGGTAAGCATGCGGTTATTGTACTAGACGCCGCAGTGCCTATGTCGCGTGTCGCAGATACCAGTCCGTAATCGGCGCTCCCCACAGCAGCGCGATCCATCCGGCCACCGCCAGATAGGGGCCGAAGGGTATGGGTATATTACGATCGCGGCCCAGCAGCAGGATCAGGCTTACACCGACAAGCGCCCCTAGCGCGGACGACAGCAAGATGATCAGCGGCAGCGCCTGCCAGCCGGCCCACGCCCCCAGCATGGCCAGCAGTTTGAAATCCCCGAAGCCCATGCCTTCCTTGCCGGTCAGCAGTTTGAATACGTGATACACGAACCAGAGACTCAGGTAACCGAAGATGGCCCCCAGCACGCTGGATTGCAGGTCGGTAAATACGCCGCCCATGTTCAGCAGCACGCCCAGCCAGAGCGCGGGCAAGGTGATCGAGTCCGGCAGCAGTTTGGTCTCCAGGTCGATGGCCGCCAGCGCGATCAGCGCCCAGGTGAACAACAGCACGGCCGCTGTTACCCACGCAAAACCGAAGCGCCACGCGACGGCTATGGACAGCAGCGCGGTCAGCGCCTCGATCAGCGGGTAGCGCCGCGAAATCGGCGTGTGACATTTGGCGCAGCGGCCGCCCAGCGCCGTGAAACTGATGATGGGGATGTTCTCGAGCACGCCGATGCGGTGGCCGCAGTTCGGGCAATGAGAGCGCGGCACCAGCAGGTTGTAGCGCTCCTCGGCGGCCGTGTCGATGTGCCCGTCTTTGCTGTTCAGCCACTCCTGGCACTCGCGCCTCCATGCCCGCCGCATCATGATCGGCAAGCGATGTATGACGACATTCAGAAAACTTCCTGCCGCCAGCCCGAGCAGCCCGGCCGCCAGCAAAAAGAACCAGACGTTATCCTGTAATTGGGAAAGCATCGTTACGGTCGTTCCGCGACGAAGACACCGCTCCCGGGAGCGCGCTAAACGCCTCTCCGCCGCGGGAGAGGCGGGCGTCGGTCATATTCGCAAACGGACGCTAGACCACCGCGCCCAGTTTGAAGATCGGCAGATACATGGCGACCACCAGACCGCCCACCACCACGCCCAGCACCGCCATGATCAGCGGCTCCAGCAGACTGCTCAAGCCATCCACCAGATTATCCACCTCGGCTTCGAAGAAGTCGGCGACCTTACCCAGCATGTCGTCCAGCGAGCCGGATTCCTCGCCGATCGCCACCATCTGCACCACCATATTGGGGAACAGGCTCGCGCTGCGCATCGCTTGCTGCAATTGGGTGCCGGTGGCGACCTCGTCTTTCATTTTCAGTGTGGCTTCCCGATACAGCGCATTGCCGGTGGCGCCGGCGACCGAATCCATCGCCTCGACCAGCGGCACGCCGGCGGCGAACATGGTCGCCAGAGTGCGCGCGAAGCGGGCGATCGCGGACTTGTGCAGGATGTTGCCGACAATCGGGATCTTGAGCGCCGCGATATCGATGGCGCGGTTAAAACTCGGCGAGCGCCGGCTGGCCTGTACGAAGGCAATCGCGGCGCCGATGATGGCGGCCAATACCGCCCACCACCAGGCCTGGAAAACCTTGGAGATATTGATGACGAAAAGCGTAAACGCGGGCAGGTCGGCGCCGAAGCCCTGGAACAGTTCCTGGAACTGCGGCACGACGAACAGCAGCAGAATGGCCGAAACGATGAAGGCGACCACGACCACCGCGGTCGGGTAAAACAGCGCCTTTTTGATCTTGCCCTTGAGCGCCTCGGTCTTCTCCTTGTAAGTGGCGATCTTGTCCAGCAGCGCCTCCAGCGCGCCAGACTGTTCGCCCGCGTGCACCAGGTTGCAGAACAGGTCGTCGAAGTAAAGCGGCTGTTTGCGCAGCGCGTCAGTCAGGTTGGTGCCGCCTTCGATATCGGCCTTGATCCCCAGCACCAGCTCGCGCATGGACGGTTTTTCGTGCCCCTGGCCGATGATGTCCAGCGACTGCACGAGCGGCACGCCGGCCGGCATCATGGTCGCGAGCTGTCGCGCGAAAAAGCAGATGTCTTTGCTGACGATCTTTTTCTTGCCGCCCAAAAGCGGCTTCGGCTTCTTTTTGACCTTGAGGGGGTTGATGCCCTTGCGGCGCAGCTCGGCCTTTAGCGTTGCCTGGTTGGAAGCCGGCGCCTCGCCTCTGACCTTATTGCCCTGTTTGTTCACCCCCTCCCATACGAAGGTGAGCGTCTGCGTGGCTTTCGCGGCCTGCGTCGCCCTCGTGACCTGCGTCGCCTTTGTCACTTGTGCGCCCTTGGTGAGCTGCGTCGCCCGTGCTATCTGCGTCGCCATAACTTAATCCTTGGTTACCCGGTTGATCTCTTCCAGGCTGGTAATGCCGCTCCTGACCTTTCTCAGGCCCGACTCGTGAAGATCGCGTACGCCATCTGCTTTAGCCTGTTCGGCAAGCTGCATGGCATTGCCGCCTTCCAGAATAATCCGGGCTATCCCGTCGGATATGGGCATCACCTGATAGATGCCGCAGCGCCCCTTGTAGCCTTTGTTGCAGCGGTCGCAGCCGACGGCCCTGTAGATCTTGATACCATCGAGTTCGGCCTCCTTGAAGCCCGCCTCGAGCAGCACCTCGCGCGGCACCTGGTCTTCCGCCTTGCAATGTTCGCACAGGCGCCGCGCCAGTCGCTGCGCGATGATCAGACTGACGGCGGACGCAATGTTGTACGTCGGCACGCCCATGTTGGCGAGCCGGGTGATGGTCTGCGGCGCATCGTTGGTGTGCAGGGTCGACAATACCAGGTGGCCGGTCTGCGCCGCCTTGATGGCGATCTCGGCAGTTTCCAGGTCGCGAATCTCGCCGACCATGATTACGTTCGGGTCCTGGCGCAGAAACGCGCGCAGGGCCGCCGCGAAGGTCAGCCCCACGCGCGGCTGCACGTTGACCTGGTTGACGCCGGGCATGTTGATTTCGGCCGGATCCTCGGCCGTGGAGATGTTGCGATCGACCGTATTCAAAATGTTAAGCCCGGTGTATAGCGATACGGTCTTGCCGCTGCCGGTGGGCCCGGTCACCAGGATCATCCCGTAAGGCTTCGACAGCGCGTTCAGGTAAAGCTGTTTCTGATCGTCTTCGTAGCCAAGCGACTCGATGCCTAAGGTTGCGCTGGTCGGGTCCAGGATGCGCAGCACGATCTTCTCGCCGAACAAGGTGGGGCAGGTGCTGACGCGAAAATCGATGGCGCGTTTCTGGGATATCTGCATCTTGATGCGCCCGTCCTGCGGAATGCGCCGCTCGGAGATGTCCAGGCGGGACATCACCTTGAGGCGCGCGGCCAGACGGGGCGCCAGCGTGACCGGCGGCGAGGCGATCTCCTCCAGAATGCCATCCAGGCGCAGCCGCACGCGGTAAATCTTTTCGTAAGGCTCGAAATGGATATCGGAAGCCTTCTTGTTGATCGCGTCGAGCAATACCTTATTGATAAATCGCACCACCGGCGTGTCATCGATATCCGCCGCGCCGACCTCGGGCGCCTTGTTGTCGTCCTCGGCGGTGATACTCAGGTTCTCCAGGTCCGCGTCCGTCAAACCTTTCATCACGGCCATGGCGTCGCTTTGCGACAGCGCGGTTTCGAGCAGCTTGGCTAGCTTGTCTTCCTCGACCAGAATAGGCTCGGTGCGCATGCTGGTGTAGAACTTGATCTCGTCCAGCGCCGCCTGGTTCATGGGGTCCGAGATAGCGACGAACAGCCGCGCGCCGCGTCTGCCGATCGGCAGCGCGTGATGCTGACGGATCGATTTTTCATCGATCAGATCCTTGGGTATGAAGTCAGGATCCAGCGCCGAGATGTCGAACAGCGGCATGCCGAACTCGCTGGAGGCGGCGCGGGCGAGATCGGCGGAGTCGACCTTTCGCTGCTCTACCAGGTGCGTGACCAGAGAAATGCGTTTCTGCTTGGATTCTTCCTGCGCGATCAGCGCATCGGCCTGGCTGATCAAGCCCTCGTTGATCAGCCGCCGGGCCAGGCCGTTCAGCTTGAGCTTGGTAACCAGTGTTGTGGATGCCGGCTGGTTCATGCGGAGCTAGTCAGTATTGAGGTCTGTTAACATCGTCTCGGGATGCGCTGACGATATGGGCCAAAACGCCTGCGACAGGCGCAACAATAATTGCGCAGTATGCCGCAGACAGGCGCGGCGCTCATACCGCGCCTGGCGGTACAGGCGACAAGTGGCGCTTATTTTCTGATTGGCGTTCGCCCGGCTGGTCAGAAACTTGCGGTTCCTGCCGATGAACGCCGATGATTCCCCACAGGTAAATTCGCAAGAAGGTAATGCGTTGGCAAGCGTTTGTTTCGCGGCAGTCTCGCTCGCCGAGGGGGCGCATGATGGGCGCGTTCGCTAAATGAGAGCGTTCGTGCGCCAGTCCGCCGGCAGATGGGTCGCGGCGGCGCGCGCCGATCTGAATTCGACCGGACTGCGCGGCCAGCTGGCGCGTGGCGCGGCGGGCACGCTCGCGCTCAAGCTGTTGGCGCTGCCGCTGTCGCTGGCGATGAGCATCATCCTCGCGCGCGCCCTGGGCGCGCATGGGTTTGGCCTCTATGCCTATGTCGTCGCCTGGGCGTCCGCTATCGCGATCCCGGCCGGCATGGGGCTAAACGAGTACCTTCTGCGTGAAGCATCGCGGCTTGAACCGCAGCTGACTATTGGACCTTTGCTGCGCTGGAGCGGCCGCCGGCTGTGGGCGAGCGGACTGGTCGCGGCCGCGGTGCTTATCAGCGCGGGCCTGCTCACTGCGGGCTTGCCCGACGTGTCGTTATTATTCCTGTTGGCCGCGCCGTTACCCACTGTGGCGAATCTGGGCGGGACCCGGATCGCGGCCTTGCGGGCGCTGGGTTATCCGGTAGCGGCGCAGTGGCCAAGCCTGGCGTTTGCGCCCGCGCTCATGCTCGCCCTTGTGGCGGCCGCATGGCTGTGGCGCGGCGCACTGGGGGCGCACATTGCGTTGCTGGCGCTGCTCGCCGCGAGCGCGGCCGGGCTGTTGATCAACACGATCCAGCTGCGTTTTCGCCTGCCGCGCGAGGGCGCCGGCATACTTCCGTCGCCAAGCCTGCGCGCCGCGCTGCCGTTCATGCTGCTGGGTGCGCTGCACCTCATCAACAGCCGCGCGGATCTGCTGATGCTCGGCAGCCTCAGCGGTCCCGCCGAAGCCGGCGTTTACGCCGTGGTCGCGCGCACCGCCGAGTTGATCACGCTGCCGCTGATGGCGGTCAATACCGTCATCGCCCCACAGGTGGCATCGTTGTATCGCCGCGGCGACGTCGACAGACTCCAGCGTCTGTTGAGCGCCAGCGCCCGGCGCATGCTGATTTTCGCGCTGCCGCTGGCGGGCATTCTTATCCTTGCCGGCGGGCCCTTGCTGGGGCTGGTGTTCGGCGCCGAGTTCACCCGCGGCGCCTTTGCCCTCAGTGTCTTGGCCGCGGCGCAGCTGATCAACGTGGGCGCCGGCTCGGTTGGCATGATCCTGAACATGACCGGCTACGAGCGCCAGTCGGCCTGGGGCGTGGCCGTGGCCGCCGCGCTCAACGTCGTGCTCAATTTTTTGCTGATCCCGCAGTTTGGGATCGAAGGTGCCGCGGTGGCCACCGGCATCAGCGTGATGCTGTGGAATCTGCTGCTGCTTTACTGGGTGCGCCGCCGTCTGGGCCTGCGCGCCAGCGCGCTGGGCGTTTGATCGATCCCATGACCGCGCAACGCCCAAATCTGTTTGTCATCGGCGCGCCCAAGTGCGGCACCAGCGCCTTGTGCGGGTATCTGGCCACGCATCCACATATTTTTATGTGTGATCCAAAGGAGCCGCATTATTTCAATCAGGATTTTGACCGCCGTTACGCCGAGTCGCTGGATTTCTATCTGTCGCTGTTCAACGCTGCCGGGCCTGAACATTGGTGGCGGGCCGAGGGCTCGACCGCTTATCTTTATTCGGAGGTCGCGCTGGCGCGCATCATCGAATTCGATCCGCGCGCGCGTTTCGTGGCGGCGGTGCGCAATCCCGTCGAGATGATCCAGGCGCTGCATGCGCAGCGTGTGCGCGATTTTACCGAAGACGTGATGGATTTTGAGAGCGCGCTGAAGCTGGAAGCGCGGCGCCGCCAAGGAGAGCGAATTCCCGCGGCCTGCCCGGATCACAAGCTGCTGGCTTACCGCGCATTCTGCCGCGTCGGCCAACAGCTCCGGCGCGCCCGTTCGGTGCTACCGCCGGCGCAGCTGCATGTCATCGCGTACGACGATCTGGTAGCGAATCCGCGGCGCGTCTACGAGGGCGTGCTGCGTTTTTTGAATCTGGAGTTCGATGGCCGCGCCGAGTTCCCAAGGGTGAATCCACGGCGTCACTTTCGCTTCGGGCGGCTTGAACGCGGGTTGCGGACCATCAAAGCTGCCCGCGAGCGCCGCGGATTACCGGGAGGATTGGGCGTACACGCCCTGATCAATCGCTTCAACCTGGTGTCCGCGGGCCGGGCGCCGCGCCCGGAGGTGCTCGATGATCTGCGCGCGTTCTTCGCCGACGACGTGGCGTTGCTGTCCACGCTCCTGCAGCGCGATCTGTCGCACTGGCTCAAGGCTTAAGAGGCGAGTTGACATGCGTGTCGGCATCGACGGGCGTGCGCTCACGGGCGATGAAACGGGAATCGGGCGCTATGTGCGCGAGATCTGCGCGCGGCTGGATGGCCTGCTGCCGCAGGCGGAATTCTTCGTCTACTCCCCGTTTCCCCTGGCAAAACGTCTGCCGTCGCCGCGCTGGATCCCCAGGATCGCGCCGCGACCGCCGCGGTATTTGAGCGGCTATGCGTGGTTCAAGCTGCGCAGCCACAGACTGATTCATGCGGATCAACTGGACGTGTTCTGGGCCAACCGGACGCTGTTGCCGCCGCTGCGAGCGGGTACCGGCGCGCTCGTGACGGTGCACGATCTGAACCACCTGCTCGTGCCGGAGACGATGCCGGTGGTGAATCGCTGGGCGCACCGGCTGTGGTTTGCCCGCGATGTGCGGCGCGCGGATCGCGTGATTGCCAACTCGCACGCCACCGCGCGGCGGCTGCGCCGGCTCGTCGGCTGCGAAGCCGACGGTATCGCGCCGCCGGGGGTTGCCGCCCATTTCGCGCCGGCCCCGCCGCGACAAATCAGCGAATGCTTGCGACGTTATGGCATCTCAAGCCCCTATTTTCTGGCGGTCGGCACCCTCGAGCCGCGCAAAAACTACGGCAAGCTGTTCGAGGCCTTCCAGCAGTTCCGCCGCGACGAAACGTCTCGCGATCATCTATTGATCGTATCCGGCGCGGCGGGCTGGAAAGAACAACGTCTCAAGCACCGTGTCGCGGAGACGGGCATCCGCATGCTGGGCTATGTGGCCGACGCCGACCTGCCCGCATTGTACTCGGGCGCGGAGGCGCTGGTGTTCCCCTCGCGCTACGAAGGTTTCGGTATGCCCGCCGCCGAGGCGCGTGCGTGCGGTACGCGGCTGATCGCCTCCGACATTCCGGAGCTGCGGGAAGCGGGCGGCGCGGATGCGATTTATATCGAGCCCAGCGTGCAGGGCATTGTCTGTGGCCTGCGCCAGGCATCGAACCGGCCCCGGCCGCCGCCGATACGCGCTCCGTCCTGGGACGCCGCGGCCGCCGTTATGGCGCAAGCGCTGATGGATGCCGCCCGAGTTGGGAACGCCCGTGGCCGAATGTCCGCCGATACGTAAGTGGGGAGTCACCGGCCCGGACTCGTCATTCCGGCCTGGCATCGGGGTAACGGGAACCAGATGCTTCGTTTCACTCAGCATGACAGGAACACGGCAAGCAACCAGGACGTCATTTCTGAACAAGCCACTAAGATGTCATATAAAGGACGGGCCTTCTGAATGAAGCGAAGAATCTGGTGTTTTTGATCAGCAGAGCATCATCCCAATACCCGCCGGTAAACCTCGACATAAGCAGGCAGGGCAACGTCGTCGGAGAACAACTGTCGCACCCGCGCCCTGGCGGCGTCGCGCATGGAGCGCCACAGCGCATGGTCTTTGGCCAGGATGCGCGCCGCGCCGGCGAAAGCGTCGATGTCGTCCGGCGGACACAAGAATCCGGTGTGTCCGTGCGCCACAACTTCCGGCAGGGCCGAGGCATCGGCGGCGATGACGGGCAACCCGCAGGCCTGCGCCTCCAGCGCCGCGAGCCCGAATCCCTCCAGCCGCGAGGGCGCGAGCAATGCGTCGGCAAAACGATAGGCGCTTACTAGCGCGTCGGTGCCGGAAAGCAGGCCCAGCGCGATCATGTTCGATGGCAGGTCATGTGGCGCGCTTTGCGGCCGCGCGCCTGTGGTGAAGCGCAGTTCGAACGCCGGCCCCAGCCGGCGCATGATGGGCGCAAGCAGATCCGCGCCCTTGCGACGACTCCAGTTGCCCACGTACAAGAGCCGAAACGGGGTGTGCGGAGCGCTTTGGGGAGCGGGGCTGAAGCGTTCCGCGTCGATCCAGTGCGGAATCACGGTCAGCGTCCGGGGACCGAAAGCCGCTGTGGTTTGCCGCGCCGTGTAATGGCTCACCGCGGTCACGGCGTCCGCGCAAGAGATGGCGTGCGTCTCGATGCGCCTGATCCAGGCGCGATGATAGAGCGTTTGTGCCCGCGTTTTGTAAGGTGTCATGGCCGGATCGTGCACCACGTGGTGCACGGTCGTGACCACCGGCAACGCCTTTGGAATGAAGCGCGCCGGCAGCCAGCTGTTGATGTGGGCCAGATCGGTGCCGGCCGGCACCTTGGGAATCCTGACCGACCAGGGGGCGTATTCCGCGCGCAGCGGCAGCCAGGCGATTTCGGCGCGCACGCCGCGAGTTGCCAGCGCGTGGGCCAGACGGATGGTGAACACATCCGCGCCACTGTGCGCCCTGACGGCGGGAAGCCACACGTTCACGGCGGGACTGCCATGAGGGTCTAGCTTTTGGTCGCCACGAACACCATCTGGTGAGCGTGATACGGATCGACCTTTTCCAGCCACGGCTGCACCGTGTTGGGAAACGGATAAACGCCGAAGGCGCGCCCCTGCACGTCGCGCAGGCCGATCAGGCGCAGGTAGCGGCGCAGCGTTCTATAACTGAAAACCACCAGGTGTCGATGCACCGGTGTATCGCTCTCGACATCCGGGTCATCGATCTGGCTTACCTGCAGCAGCGTCTCGCGTTTCAAAAGGAGCCCGGAGTCGGGATGCGGGCCGCTGGAGGGCATCCTGCCGACCGCCAGCAAAGCGATCGTAAACCAGGTGCTGATGTTGGGTGTGAGCATCACCAGCCGGCCGCCGGGGACGAGCACGCGCTGACATTCCCGCATCCACCGGCAGCCACTGAGCAGGTGTTCGAGCACCGACAACCCCATCACACATTGAAAACGGTTGCTCTCGAAGGGCAGCGGCGTGTTCAGATCGCCCTGGATGACTTGCAGTCCTTTGCCCTGGGCGATGGCGACCGACGCGGCGTGCCATTCGACGCCGAAATACGCCTCGCTCGTCAATCCGGCCATCGCGTTCAGCCGCGCGAAGTGCTGGCCTTCGTTGGCGCCGCAATCCAGGCACTGTCCGCCAGCCTGCAGGCTGCCGGCGGCTGCCCGAAAAGCACAGGCGTAGGCCTCGCGCATGGTGCGCTCGTATAGCCGGTTGAAATAACGCCGCACCAGCGCGCGCGCCATCATTTGCCGGCGTGTCGATGATGATTTTCGATGAGCGCCGAAATCAATTCACCATACCGGGCCGCCACATGTTCCCAATCGTATCTGGCAAGCACGTACGCCCGGCCTTGTGCGGCGAGTTTGGCCCGCAGCGCGGGCTGTTCCAGCAGGCTGGCGATGCGTTCGGCCAGATGCGCGGCGTCCGCCGCCCGTGCGAGAAGCCCGGTGACACCGTCGCGTATCGTATCGCCGATGGCAGGCAAATCGCTCGCGATCACCGCGCAGCCACAGCCCAGCGCTTCCACCGCGACCAGGCCGAAACCTTCCCGATCGCCATCTTTGTCGATGACCGACGGGACGACGGTGATGGCCGCGCCCCGATAAAATTGAGGCAGCGCCGCGTGCGAAACCGCACCATGAAAGCGTATGGCATGCCATAAACCCAGCGACGCCGCGCGCGCGCGCAGGCGCGGTTCTTCCGGCCCCGACCCGACCACATCGAGCGTCGCCTGAGGATGATGCGCGCGGACCAACGCCAGCGCTTCGATGAGATAATCGAGTCCCTTTTTGGGTACGAGGCGCCCGACGAACAGGAGCCTTTTGCCACGCGGCGCGCCTTCCGGCGACGGACGAAAAAGATTCCGCAAGTCGGTTCCCATCGGTATGACTTCACACCGGCTTTCGGGCCACCGCGTGAGCCGCATCGCGTCAGCATGCATGGCCGCACTGACCACGGTCAAGCCATCGCTGCGGCGCAGAATCCATCGTTTGAGCATTACGAAAAATCGCCCGCGCAGCGCGTAAAGATCGCCGCCGTGCGCGGTGCACAGGACGGGGACGCGTGTGCCCGAACCCAGCTGCGAGGCGATCGCGACCAATCCCTGCGGCACGATCCAGTGGGCGTGGACCAGTGCGACGCGCTGCGTTTTCAACAGCCGCCGGGTGGCCATTATCGCGCTCAGCACGAATCCCGGCAGCAGCAGTAGGCGCACGGGATTGTTTCGGATGCGGGCGAGCATGCCGCCGGTGTACGCCAGCGATTCGAGGCGCGCGGGCGCGTAACGAAAGCGCGTGATTTTCAGTCCGTGCAGTTCCTCGAATGTTCTGGCGCCGGACGCGTGCGGCGCGAGCACGTGAATGTTGCATCGGGATTTAAGCCGCTGGCACAGATCGAATACGAAGCGCGGTTCGGTGTCGTCGTTCCAGCGCGGAAACGTGGAGCTGAGCACCAACAGGTTCGGCCGCTCCACGGCGCGTTTTCAGCGGCTTCCGGAACGCTGGTAAAGCAGCGACGTGATCTGTTCGGACAGCAGGCCGATCAGGAAAGTGATGATGGCGGTCACAAACAGCAGCGTCGCCATGTTGGTGAAGCGCCCGTCCGTGAAATAGCTGTGCGCGTAATTGATCACGCCCAACAAAAAAAACAGCGCGCTGGCCGGCGCGAAGATTTTCAGCGGCGCATACATGGTGCCGATCTTGAAAATGATGAGCAGCAGCCGCACGCCGTCGCGCACCAGCTTCAGATGGCTGGTGCCGATGCGGTCGTTCACCTCGATCGGCACGTACGCGACCGAATAGCCGCTGCGTAAAAACGCCATCGTTATGGTGGTCGGGTAGGAAAAGCCATTCGGCAATAGGTGCAGAAACTCTCTGAACTTATCGGCCCGCACCGCGCGGAAGCCGGACGTCAGGTCTTCGATCTTGTGGCCGGTGATCAGGCTCGCGAAGCGGTTGTAGAAGTAATTGCCGACCGTGCGCCGCCGCCCGGCCTGCCCTTCGGTGCCGCGCGCGCCGACCACCATGTCGTAGCCTTCGTTCAGCCTGGCCAGCAGTTGCACCACATCCGCCGGCCGATGCTGGCCATCCGCGTCCATGAAGATCAGCACCTCGCTCTCGGCCTCGCGCGCGCCGGCCTTGATGGCCGCGCCGTTGCCCATGGCATACGGCCGGCGGACGACCTTGACGTTATGCAGCTGGCACTGGGCCCGCGTGTCGTCGACGGAACCGTCATCGACCACCAGAATTTGCAGTTCGGGATAGGACTCGCGCAACGCGGGCAGCAGGCCGGCCAGGCTGGTGCCTTCGTTGCGCGCGGGCAGGATCAGCGTTACCGCCGTCAGCGCCGGACCGCGCGCCAGGGATAGCGAAGGTTCCGTGATCCGCATCGATTAATCTTGGTGGCGGCCCGAGCGGCGCGATGTGTTGATGCTGAATAACGAGCCGTGAATCATGGTATCGGCAAATCCCGGTGGACGCTTCCGTTAATCAGCGGTCAGGAGCGACCCTGTCAGTGCGCCCGGGCCGCTCGTGTGCGACAGTATGCTTTGTTCCAGCTGCAATATTTCCCGCTTGAGGCTGACCGCCGCGAACGGCCGTCGCGCTTTGCTGCGTTTGGCGATTTCCACGTATTCCAGCGCCTCCTGATACGAACCGGCCGATGCCAGCCAGGTTGCAACGTGCAGCGCATAGTCCGCCTTCGGTCTGGCCGCGTACGCGTCGCGCATCGATTCGATCGCGGCCGGCAATAAACCCTGGCTAGCATATAAGAGCGCCTTTTCATAATAAAGCCGGGCGCGGCTGTTGCCGTTGTGGCGGTAGCCCGGGTTGCGCAGGTAGGCGTCGATCAAAGCGTGCAGATCGCCGGATGTGAACTGCGCGCAAGTCGGCTGCGCCGCGAGCGCGCGCAAGGTTTTTATCGCATCCAGCTCGGCATGCTCATGTATGCCATCGGGAATCCGGCGCAGCGTTGCCCGCACCGCGCGCCGGGTCAAGCTGCCGTTCAGGCATTCGATCCGCAAACCTTGCAGCTGCACGCCCAGCGCCCGCGGATTGAGCGCGCCGGCGCGCCGCAGATACGGTACCGCGCGATCGTAGTCGCCCTGTGAAACCCAGTAATCGGCGGCCATCTGCTGGGCGCGCACCGAACGGGGTTTTTCCAGCGCCCACACGTGCGCGGCCAGCGCGTAGTTGCCCCACACCGGGCTGGCGCTCAAGGTCAAGCACAGTTCCAGGACAATATACGACCCCAGCGCGGCCGGCGCGAGCCGGGGCATGGTCCCCCGAGCCGCGAGCAGGTAATAGCCCAGCGCGAACAGCGGCCCCAGCATGGGCAGATAGTTGCGATGTTCGAAATACAGCTCCAGCGGCACGAAGGTGGATTCCAGCGCGTGGCCGGCAAAAAACCACAGAATCGCGAACGACAGCACCGGCTGGCGACGGCGTGTGGCAGCGGCGACGACGGCCAGCGCGCTGAGCACGATCGTGCAGGCCAGCGTGCTGACTGGATTGAACAGGCCGGTGGAGGCGGCATAATCGTCGTGGAACAGGCCCGCGCCGGCGATGCGGGGAATAAAGATGTGCCGCAGGTAATCGATCAGCACGCGCGTTTCGGTCAGCAGTCGTTCGAGTTGCGTGAATTCGCGCGCCTCGAAGCCGCGCCCCACGCCCCACCAGGTCATCAGCAGATGGCTCAACAGTAAAGCCAGCGGCAGAATCAGAAACGCGCTCAGCCACGCGCGCCAGTAGATCGGCCGTGGCAGTGCGGCGGCGCGAATCAGGGTCGCTTCGATCACCAGCGCGTACAGCGGCAGTAGCACGCCGTTTTCCTTGCTCAGTACCGCCAGCAGACCACCTGCGCCGATGCCGGCCGATAAACAGGCATAGCCTCGAAGTGGGCGCCCGATGGCGAGCCTGCGGCCGTGAACGTAAAGAATCAGGCCCGCCAGGGTGAATAGGGCCGAAAGCTCCGTCATGCGCTGCGCCACCAGCATGATGGTGGACAGGTGCATGGGATGCACCAGCCACAAGGTCATGGCGGCGAACGCCAGCATTTGCACGCGCCGCTTGTCTCCGCCCGCCAGACCGCCCAGTTGTGACGCCAGCACGAACACCAGCACGCCGTTCAGGAGATGGATGAGCAGATTGGTGTATTTGAACGGCCACGGGTCGGTGGGCCAGGTCTGGCCATTCAGCGCGAAGCTCAAAAGCGTGAGCGGGCGGCCCAGCGGCCCGGCCTCGCCGCTCAGCGCGAATTCCAGCAACGCGCGCCAGTCGCCGATGCCGCCCTGCCTGCCCAGCGTGTGCAGATTGGCCTCGTCATAAAGCAGAAACGGGCCATGCAGGCCCGGCCAGAAGACCATCAGTCCGGTCAGCAGGCTCAAGGTAAACAGCGCGGGCAGCCAGTGATGGTTTCGCGCCGCGCAGGCGCGCGCGTTATCCGGAATCGATGACATGCCTGGTGCCCGCGTTCAATGTGACGGCTGACGGAAAGAGCGAGTATGCCGCACATGGCCGCATGTCCCACACGGTGTTGAGGGCGATACTCGATACGCGGCGGCAAATCTCCGATCGGGGCGGCGACGGAATTCCGGGCGCGAATGTTGCCCGCGTGAACACCGCGATGCGAGTGTTGCCCGCCTTGATTACATCATCCGCGTATAAGAACCCGGTGGTTACGCATCTACGAGAAAAATGATCGGATGATGTCGAGTAACCAAAAACCCTCGCGGCAAGGGGCTTTCGGTGACGTGTTTGTTTTCTAAAATCCTCTGCTTCGCTTGGCGGCCAATAGTTCCCGCAGATTCTCGTAGACATCCCGGCGCCGTCCTACATAAAGGACGTCAAGTGCGCCTTGCTCCTCATCGATACGATAGATGATTCGATAGTTCCCCGCGCGGCGGGAGCGAAGACCAGCGAGATCAAATTGCAGGGCATGTCCGAGCAGCGGATCATTTTGTAGCTGCCGCAGCCCGTCGCGTATGCGCCGTCTGATTTCCGGATGCAGTTTGCGAATCTGCGTAGCCGCTTCCGGTGTGAAGCGGAGCCTCAAGTGCGCTCGGCAAAGACCTCGTCTTCGCCGACCCATTGGTCGTGGCGTGCCTGCTCGAGCGAGCGGCCTAACGAGCGGACGGCTTTATCATCGCAGAGTATCTCGATGGTCTCGATCAGGCCGTGATAACGCTGTGGGCTGAGCAGAACCGCGGCGGGCGCGCCAGCGCGGGTGATGGTCACCTCGCCGTCCGCCTCGTTCAAATCTCTAATGAGTTGCAACAAGCGCGTTTTAGCCTCTGTTACTGACACGAACGCCGTGTTGTCATGCATGGGAATGCCTCCAGAATGGACACTATAATAGCCATTATAGAGACCATGTCTAGTCGCTGCCATTGGTTGCGAAAATCGCAAATTGTTCGAAGCCTTGCGTTTCGATAGGGTATTGAAGACCGGAACGCGACCTCCGTTTCGGAGGTTGAAGGCTCATGGTGTCGGAAAGAAGGAATGAAGCGCAAGCGTTATCTGGACTGACTATGAAAAGAGCAGAGCACGAAACATTCCGGTTCGCCGTCTGCATCAACAACGCCGACTATCCGGCGTCGCTGGAACTGCACAAGATTTTACCGAGTTGTTCCTGACGAGGATGCCGCACAGGATGGAGACATTCGCGTCATCGATGAAAGTGGGGAAGATTATCTGTATCCCGCGGCTTGGTTTGCAGTCGTGAAGCTTCCGCAAGCTGTACGGGATTCAATGACGCGCATTGCGTAGCTGAGCCTGTTGAAGGGTGGATACGCTGACGCTTTATCCACCCTAAAGCGTCTAGATATTACTTATGTCCGTGTTTCGCGGCATCCCGCACTACCATGACAAGTGCGCCTACAAGCGCCGCCAGCGCGATGATTACAACCCATTCCATCACAAGTTCTCCAGTTCATCGAGACGACGATACGCTCGACGATTCACAAGCACGATAATGATCGCGAGAGCCAGCGCGGCAGCTAATTAATTAATCCCGCTCCCGCCATGACTTGACTGGCGGTGTCGTAGTTTTGCGCAAGCCATGCGATCAACGAAGCATCAAGAGCCACGGCAACCGCAAAGACAACCTTGAGCCTCAATCTCCTCTTTGACACGGTCTGCCTTTGGCATGCTGAAAGTATAACGCCAGGACGTCGTTACCTATCTTGAGTTTGGCAGGGTGCGCCGCGCGCTTGTCAAAGGTGATTTCCGATTCCGCGTGCGCCGCGCTCGCTCCATGAAAAAGCCCCTCGCGGGGAGGTGGTGCGTTTCGGTCGTTGGTTCGACCGATGGGTTTCGCTACGCTCTACCCATCCTGCGCCTGCTAAGCGGCCACCGTCTCGACTTTGCCTGGTAGCTTGCTGAGGATGAGTTCCTTCAACTCAACCTTGGTGCTGGCGTTGTCGATGTCGATGCCAACAAGGTTTCCCTTAGCATGGTAATCCAGCACAACACCCTCTGAGATTTCCCGGCTCTCGGTGCTGGTCTGTTCGGAAAGATCGATATAAAGGGAGTCTGTTTCCGGATAGTAGTTGAGTTTCATGGCTTGAATCTTCGGTCTGGAAAGGCGTTGTGGATGGTTAACTTATCCCCAAGCGTGATGACTCTCAAGTAGCGACCGGCGAGTTCGGGAACCGCCGCCCAGAAGCGGAATCGATTGTGCTCCTGAGGTTCGCAGCGGACCGCGTGCTCCAAAACATAAGTGCACCACTGCGCTTGCTCCATGAAAAGAGAATGCCCTCGCGGGGAGGGGTTTCGATGGCGCATTGTTGATGCCGGGATTCGCGAGGCTCATCCCAGCCTGCGCTTGCTGCAACCTATATGGTTGCACTATGCTCGATGGTAGGTTACATTTGCCTAATGATCCGGCGGATCAAACACAAAGGCTTGAAGCGACTCTACGACAAGGGCGAC
Source organism: Gammaproteobacteria bacterium (assembly GCA_050740315.1). Classification (GTDB taxonomy): domain Bacteria; phylum Pseudomonadota; class Gammaproteobacteria; order JACCYU01; family JACCYU01; genus JACCYU01. The sequence continues at coordinate 49,840 of JBOIDC010000014.1, forward strand.
CGATCCGGTTTCAACGAGCACGACGGTAAACGGTTGCGGCAAATCCTGGCTCGCATGGATGCGGCCGACACTCCGGCGGAGATGGACTTGCCGGGTCTGCATTTTCACCGCTTGCGCGGAAACCGGCGCGGAACCTTTGCGGTGACCGTGCGCGCGAATTATCGCGTGACCTGGCGCATGGACGCCGACGGCGCGTTTGTAGATGTGGATTATGAAGATTATCACTAGGAGGAAGACGCCATGATGTACGATCCCCCCCACCCCGGCGAGAGCATTCTCGATCTGTGTCTCAAGCCGCTGGGTATGAGCATCAGCGCGGCGGCCGATCATCTTGGCGTCAGCCGCAAGCATCTGTCGGCCATCATCAATGGACGCTCCGCGATTTCCGCGGAAATGGCGATTCGGCTGGCGAAGGCGTTTGGCGGCAGCCCCGAGACGTGGTTGCGCATGCAGGTCAGTTATGACCTGTGGCAGGCCAGCCAAAAGGCCGCCAGCATCGACGTGAAGCCCGTGCCGCGCGCCGCCTGATCGCGCGCGCATATCGCTCCGCGCGCTCTGAAGATTATGGCGCCGAAAAGAGCAAGCCCCTCGCGGGGTTGGATTCGGCGCTGCGTCTTGTTGCCGGATTCGCAGGATTGGTACGCTGGGTTAGCGCAGCGCAACCCAGCATCGAAGCCGCGAATCCCAGCACGAAACCTCATTCCCAGCCCCCTGACCTCGGCCGCGGCGGCCCACCCTGCCGGATACTGGCCCTGTGCAACGTGGCGGTGAAAGGAGGAATGCGGCCAATCCTGAGCAGATCGGACATAGTCGTGCCTGACGGGATTAAAGTGAATATAGTCCATGTGCTGCGCATAATCGATTTCGTCCCGCACCGCATGTTCCCAGTATCGCCGTTGCCAGATACCTCTTTCGCCTTTGTGCCGCCGACTCTTTGAGATGCGCTCGCCAGGCGCGATGGTGCGTGAGAAACGTGCCTTGATCAGGCGCCAGCGGGTTGAAAAGTCAGCAGCCTCCACAGGCAATGGAGATGGTCGGGCAAGACCACGACGGCTTCGACAATAAACGGATGATCGTGTACGCCGGAAGGCTTCGCGTAAATCCGCGATGCGTTGCACCAGAAGATCGCGGGGTTTGCTATAGCGAGACGTGGGTTAGAAGAAGTAGACGGTTAGCGTAGCGTAACCCGGCATCGGTGACCCCGGATTGCCGGGATTCGCAAGCTCATCGTAGGCTGGGTTAGCGAAGCGTAACCCGGCATTGGAAGGTCGTGGAATGCCGGGATTCGCAGGGTTCGCAGCGGATGGCAAAACCCCACCCCGCGTTTTGACGCCGCCCAAAAAGGAAAAGCCCCTCGCGGGGAGGGGCTTTTCGGTGGTGCGTCTTGTTGCCGGGATTCGCGAGGCTCATCCCAGCCTACGCTTGCTCTTGTTAGATTATGGAGTAACAACGGCCGCCACATCGTAACCCGTAGTAGACCTAGAGCAGTTGTCGCCCCTGGTTACGTAATCCCAAGTGATGTTTGCCGCGCTGACCGTGCCGGTAGCAGTGACTACGCAGCTCTTAAGGCTTGAGTTCCCAGTGATTGTAAAGATGGCAGTACCGCCAACGCCACTCGTGCCGGCTGTAAACGTGCCGCGCCCGATAGTGATGTCGCCATCCGAGGCACTGGTGGGCATGGTGGTGCCGATGTCAGCGTCTGTATCACAGACTGTGGGATCTCCGCCATTCTCTTGAACGCAGACCGCGGTCGCCGTCTTCGTGGATGCAATGGAGGCTACGCCATCTTGAAATTTGGCTCTAGTGACATAGTCCTGATACGCCGGAATCGCGATCGCGGCCAGAATGCCGATGATCGCCACGACGATCATCAGTTCGATCAAGGTAAAACCCTGCTGTAGCTGCTTGTTCATGTGATGCTCCTAAAAGATTAAATTCGGTCAGTCTTTTCACGAGTCAGGGAAGGTGAATCCTCGTCCGTGAGAAGTCGCTTAAAAGATCGATGCATTGATCCTGCGCAAGCCTGATTCAGCTTGCATGCCAACCGCGCGGCGCGCCGTGAATCTGCGCTAACCTGCCGTATCAATTGATGTTTTTGAAACCGCGCCGTAATTCTTCCGAAGGCGCCCGGCGCGCCGCGCATGACTGGCGATGTCAGCTTGTGACGAGAATGGTCATGCAAGTGGGGACAATCCAGGGGTAGAACGTAGGATGGCTAGATTGTCATGACTGGATTCCGGCGTTCGCCGGAATGACGGTTATTCTTGAGAACGTAGGATGGGTAGAGGCGCCCTCTGCGCCGAAACCCATCGTTCCTTTGCCAAAGGATGATCTGGCGTTTCTGCGTTTCGCGTGCGCACGGCGCACCCTGCGGCGCTCGCTTCGCGGTCAACCGCGTTGACTTCCTCGTCGCCCCTGTATGGTTCTCCATATGAAGACGACCTTGGTTATTGACGAGCAGATCATGAAACGCCTGCGTGAGGAAGCCGCGCGGCAGGGCACAACCATCTCGAAGCTGGTCGAGGCCGTGCTGCGGTGCGCACTCGAATCGCCGCCGCGCACGGGCAAAGCGCCCGTGCTGCCGAGCTTCGATGGCGGTGGTTGTCTGGTCGATATAGCCGACCGCGACGCGCTTTACCAGGCCATGGAGGGCCGCTAGCCGCGCGTTGTCCGGCAATAACCGTCGAACAGGCTCAAGAATAACCGTCATTCCGGCGGATGCCGGAATCCAGTCATAACAACTCAGAATACAAATCGAGCCACTGCGGGTTTTGATGCTCGATCAACTCTAATTTCCAGCGCCGCTTCCACTCCTTGATCGCTTTTTCACGCGCGATCGCGGATTCCATAGTCTCATGCGGTTCGAACCAGACGAGAGTGTGTACGCCGTAACGCCGGCTGAAGCCGTCGATCAACCCGTTCTTGTGCTGCCAGATTCGCTTTACGAGGTCGGAAGTCACGCCGGTGTAGAGCGTTCCATTTCTCCGGCTGGCGAGGATATAAACACAAGGTTGTCGGGGCATGACTAGTTTGCGTAAGTGGCTGACACAAAATCTCGTCATTCCGGACTGGCGAGCGCCGCTAGCGCGGTCCGGAAATCCAGACCGAAATACGGGAGCTTTCTGGACTCCGGCTTTCGCCGGAGTGACGAGCTCGTAGGCTGGGTTACCGCAGCGTAACCCAGCGTCGCAGGCATGGATCGCTGGGATTCGCAGGCTCATCCCGGCCTACGATTTTAATTCTGCTAGACTCTGGGTGACTGGAGCGGCTGTATTTTTATGTCTAAGCTCGATCTCGCGAAAGAGAAGATCGCGTACCTCAAGCTCTGGCTTGGCATCGCCGTTGTTACTGATATCAGTCTCTTTAGCTGGCTGCTCACCGATGGGCGACAGGGGCCGGTGCTTCTGGTTATCGGCGCGCTAGTAGGAGTCGCTGCTGTTACCATCATCGCCTTCTACGTTCATAAGCGAATAGAGAAGGAGATTGATGCCCTGGAGGATTTATAACCATGGATATTATTATTACTCTCGCGCTGCTTGGAGTTGTCGGCGCCTTCGCTTATATGGCTGTGGATGCGGCGCGGCATACGAAGTAGCTCGTACCGGGTTAGCATGGTCTACCAATCTGCGGATGGCGTGGCCTGGCAGGAGTGATTTTCCGTCATTCCGGCGAACGCCGGAGTGACGAGTCAGTTATGAAGTCGATGTTCGCCATTTATGCAAAGCTCGATAGAACGCGCTGGGTACACACACCGTCCTTGGCGTGCGCCCTGCGGGCCGGCCCGTTCAAATTCGCGCCCGGCGAATTTGTGTGGCGTTCGCGGACCGACAGGGTTCAATCGAGTTTCAGCTTTTTCAGCCGGTAGCGCAGTTGCCGGAAGCTGATGCCCAGGAGCTTGGCGGCGGCGGTGCGGTTCCAGCGCGTTTTCTCCAGCGCCTGCATGATGGCGGTTCTTTCCTTGTCTTCCAGATAATCCTCGAGCTGGCTGGGCGCGGGCGCGGCCATCGCGGCTGCTGCGGCCGGGGGCGCGGTGAATGCGCCGTCGGCCGCGGGCAACTGCAGGTCGCGCGCCTGAATATTCTGTCCTTCGCACAGGGTCGCCGCGCGCTCCAGGATGTTTTCCAGCTCGCGCACGTTGCCGGGGAAGGGATAAGCTTCGAGCTTTTGCAGCGCGTCGGCGGAAAGCCGCAACGCCGGCGCGCGCCATTGGGCCGCGAAACGCGCCAGAATGTGCTGGGCCAGCAACGGCAGGTCGGCCAGGCGTTCGCGCAGCGGCGGCACCTGCAGTTCGATCACGTTGATGCGGTAATACAAATCCTGCCGGAAGCGCCCCTGTCCGATCTCGTTGCTCAGGTTCTTGTGCGTGGCGCTCAAGATGCGCACGTCGACGGGTATTTCCTGCTGCGCGCCGATCGGTTTGACGGCGCGCTCCTGGATCGCGCGCAGCAGTTTCACCTGCATGTGCAGCGGCAGCTCGGCGACTTCGTCGAGGAACAGCGAGCCGCCGTTGGCGGCCTGAAACAGTCCCTGCTTGTCCGCCACCGCGCCGGTGAAGCTGCCTTTCAGATGACCGAAGAACTCGCTTTCCATCAGCTCGGTGGGGATCGCGCCGCAGTTCACGGGCACGAACGGGCGCTCGGCGCGCGGTCCCAGCGCGTGAATCTGGCGCGCCACCAGTTCCTTGCCGGTGCCCGATTCGCCCAGCAGATAAACGGGCGCCTGGCTGCGCGCGAGTTTGCCGATGGTGGCCTTGAGGTGCGCCATCGCCGGCGACTTGCCCAGCAGCGGGTCCTCGCACGGACCCACTTTCGCGCCGCCGGGCTGCGACAGCTTCAGCGCGCTGCTGACCAGATCGCGCAGCATCGTCAGTTCGATGGGCTTGGAGACGAAATCGAACGCGCCGGCCTTCAGCGCCCTGATGGCGGTTTCCATGCTGCCGTACGCGGTGATGACCGCGACCGGCATGCTGGCGTGATGCGCCTGGATGTGCCGCACCAGCTCGATGCCGTCGCCATCCGGCAGGCGCAGGTCGGTGAGGCACAGATCGAAGCGGCGTTCCTGCAGGAGCGCCTTGGCATGTTTTACGCTGGCCGCCGCCTGCGTATTGAGCTTCATCCGATTGAGCGTGATCTCCAGCAGCTCGCGGATATCGGCTTCGTCGTCAACGATCAGCGCGTGTTGCAAACGGATATTCCTCTATCGTCGGTTACGAAGATCCCGGCGACGCCTGGGCCGACGGCGGCGCAGGCTGTTCCGGGGCCGCGGCGTCGCTGACTGCCCGTCGCGCAGGTTGTGGCTTCGCCACGCTGGTGTGCGGGCGCGGCTCATGCCCGTGCGCCGGCGCGGCGGTAGCTGGCGCCTGTCCGGACAGGGCCAGGGGAAACTGAATCCGGAAACTGCTGCCGCCCTGCGGACCTTGTGTGTAACTCAGATCGCCGCCGTTGGCCTGGCATAGCTCGCGCGCGATGAAAAGTCCCAGGCCCGTGCCTTGCGCGCTGGATGTGACGAACGGCTCGAACAGTTGCGCCTGCAGCTCTGGGCCGATGCCAGGCCCGCGATCGGTCACGTCCAGATACGCGACGAGGCCCTCGGGCGCGCGCCCGCCGGTCAGCGTTAACGCCGGTCGGCCGTCGCCGTCGCGGCCGTATTTCAAGGCATTCGAGCACAGGTTCCACAACACCTGGCGCAAATGGTTGGCGTCCATGTTAATGGCCGTATCGGCGGGCGTGACGCTGATGACGGCCCAGTCTTGCGCGAGCCCGTTGTCGCGGCTGAAGTGCGCGTTGAAATTGTCCAGCCACGTTTTGAGCGCGATGACCTCCGGGTTCGGCTGCTCCTTGCGATAAAGCCGCAATACATCGTGGATGACCGCGTTCATGCGTTTGCTTTGCTCCCGGATCATGTCCACCATGCGCTGATCCGCGCGGTCCAGTTTGGGCGACTCGCCGAGCAACTGCGCGGCGTGACTGATCGCGCCCAGCGGATTGCGGATTTCGTGCGCGATGCTGGCCGTCAGGCGGCTCAAGGACGCCAGCTTGGTCTGCTGGATCTGGCGGTTGATCTCGGCGACGTCGTCCACGTAGATCACCGCGCCCCGGTCCTCCCGGCGCGCGCCCACTCTGGCGAAGCGCGCCTGCAGGGTCGTGGTGCGGCCGTGTTCCAGCTTCTGCGGCGGGGCGTTGGCGTTCTGCGTGGGCAGCCATTTCGTGAACAGGCGATAGAGCGGAAACGACAAGTCCTTGAGCGCGCGCGGCTCGGTTTCGGCCGGGCAACCCAGCAGCGCGCGCGCCGCGTGGTTCATCAGGTGGATTTCGGCCTGCTCGTCTACCACGACGATGCCGGATTGCATACGGTTAACGATAAGGCCGTTGAGTTCGGCCAGATTGGCGAGATCGATGCCGCGGCGCGCGGCCAGCGCCTCGCTCAGGCGCGCGCGGCGCGCCAGCGTGATCGTCAGCCACGCAGTGGCGAACAGCGCCGCGCCGAGCACGCCGGTTTGCGTGTAAGCCGAAGCGTGGAAGCTGCCGAAGATGTCCGCGTAAACCTCCGCGCCCAGCAGCGCCAGCGAACCCAGCGCGGCTACGCCCAGCGCGGCGCGGCCGGGGGACACCAGCAGGCTCGCGCCGGCGACCGCCGCGATCATCAGCATGCCCAGACCGCTGCTTACACCGCCGCTGGCGTGCATCAGCAGGGTGATCGCGATGATATCGGCCAGCGCCTGCGCGTACACCTGAACTTCCAGCGCCGGCCAGCGGTGATGGCTGGCTACGCTGAGCGCGAGCAGAAAAAAAATATACAGCGCATTGGTCGCGACGAATAGCGGCGGGTTGTGCTTGCCCAGAACTTCGGGTCCGGCGGCCAGCATCACTGCCATGAACAGCCCCGAGATACCTATGCGGTAAATGTTGAACAGCCGTAAGGCCTTCCACGGCGAAACGTTGACGATGACGGTGTCGCTCGACGGGCTCAGCATGAATAGGTTCGACGGATTCTAAAGCTTGTCTTTTTGACTGTTCCGCGCCTTGTTGTGCAGCGCCTTGTGTTCATTGGAGCAATAGCATCGGCCGTCCAGCCGCACTATCGTGTCTTCCGGGACGTGCAATCCGCAGTAATCGCAGCGGATCATGTTGTGGGCGATGGGTTTTCTCTCGTTACTCTTGTTTCGCGCCTCGAGCTTTCCAAGCAGGCTTCGCCACAACAGTATCGCGAGGAAAACGATTGCCAGAATAAGGAACAGGCGCGTCATGCCGCTAGTGTGTGGGGGATGAGCCGCATCTGCAAGCCGCCGAGCGGTCATGGAGGGCGATGAAAATATCTTGCATGGGCGACGGGCGGACGGTTGCCCGCGGCGGCTTATCTCGATAATCTCAGGTTTGACGCGCTCGATCAGCGTCCGCGGGGGCGGAGTGGGCGTATCATTATCATCAGCATTGCATGAAACTCCGGCAGCGTCGCAGCGGCGCCGAACGTTTACGCACTCGACGCCGGCCGCCGCCGACGGTTCCAGCCAGGCAAATAACGAACGCAAGCCGTGAATCTGCACGAATATCAGGCCAAGGCGCTGTTCAAACAAGCCGGCATCCCGGTGCCGTCCGGCGTGGTGGTGCGCAAGCTGGGCGATCTGCGCGAAGTGTACGTGCAGCTTGCCGAAGACGCCTGGGCGGTGAAGGCGCAGGTGCACGCCGGCGGGCGCGGCAAGGGTGGCGGTGTGCGCATCGCCCGCGGTCGCAGCGAGCTTGCCGCCGCTGTCTCGGACATGTTGGGCAGCCGGCTGGTGACGCCGCAAACCGATGCGGAAGGACTGCCGGTCGGCGCGCTGCTGGTGGAAGCGCTCACCGACATTCAGACGGAATATTATCTGGGCCTGCTGGTCGACCGCACGCGCGCACGGGTGATGGTGATGGCCTCTTCCGCGGGCGGCATGAACATCGAAGCGGTGGCCGCCGAGACACCCGAGAAAATCCTCACGGCAGTAATTCATCCCGCCAGCGGCCTGATGCCTTATCAGGGCCGGCGGCTGGGTTTCGCGCTGGGGTTGAACAGGGATCAGGTCGTTGCGTTCAGCGCGCTGCTGGAGAATCTCTACGCGTTGTTCATGCGGCATGACGCGAGCCTGGTGGAGATCAACCCGCTGGTGCTTACCCAGCGCGGCGAGCTGCTGGCGCTGGACGCCAAGATCAATCTCGACGACAACGCGCTGTATCGGCACCCCGAGCTCGAGGAGCTGCGCGATCCCACGCAGGAGAACGAGCGTGAGGCGCGCGCCAAGCAACTGGATCTCAACTATATCAAGCTGGACGGTAGCATCGGCTGCATGGTCAACGGCGCCGGTCTGGCGATGGCGACCATGGATTTGATCAAGCTGCACGGCGGATTCCCTGCGAATTTTCTGGACGTGGGCGGCAACGCCACCGTGCATCGTGTGACCCAGGCGTTCAAGCTGTTGCTGTCCGACACGAGCGTGAAAGCGGTGCTGGTGAACATCTTCGGCGGTATCGTGCGCTGCGACCTGATCGCCGAGGGCATCATCGAGGCGGTGCGCGACGTGCACGTGCGCGTGCCGGTGGTGGTGCGGCTGGCGGGCACCAACGAAGAGCGCGGCCGGGACCTGCTGGCCGCCAGCGGCCTCAATATCATCGCGGCCGACGGCCTGAGCGACGCGGCGGACAAGGCCGTGAAGGCGGCGCGTTAGCAGTTCGACGATCAAAGTCATGCTCTGTCATCTCGACCGAAGCATGCTCTGTCATCTCGACCGAAGGGAGAGATCCAGCTTCGCCCTTACCTTGACCTGACACTCCGGGCAAAAGTGAGAGATCTTTGCGGGACAAGACTTACTACGTTTATCTTCTGACGAATCGGAACGATAAAGTCATGTACGTGGGCGTAACCAATGATCTTGTGCGCAGGTTGTACGAGCATAAAAGCAAGCTTGTAAAAGGCTTTACTGAAAAGTACAAGCTGAACAAGCTCGTTTACTTTGAGCAGACATCCGATGTAGTCGCTGCGATCGGGCGTGAGAAGGAAATCAAGAAATGGCGCAGGGAAAAGAAGAATGCGCTCGTCAACAAGTCCAATCCGGACTGGAGAAACCTCAGTGCCGACTGGTAAGATTTCTCGCTGCGCTCGAAATG
>JBOIDC010000015.1:0-57741 GCA_050740315.1 Gammaproteobacteria bacterium
CTTCGCCGTCATTCCGGCGAAAGCCGGAATCCAGAAGTCCCTCCCTGGCGCTGGATTCCGGCCAATCCCTGGCCGGAATGACGAGTCCGGACATGTATCGGTTATTTACGGGACAGCACACTAGCTGCCCATTGATTGGGAGTGGCTGGCTAATGCGAGCTTCAATTCATTGATATCGCTCTCGCTGAGTTGCGGGCTGAAGTGCTTTATGCGGTCGATGAAGTCGGTAGTCTCAAAGTATTCCCCGGCACAAGAGGCGTGAACGAAACCCGACGGTTCGAAGCGGAATTCTTCAAAGTACACCAGTGGAATGCGCCAGTCCTTCCGCTCGATGCGTTGCCGACAGTTTCTGCATCGCGCCTGAGCGGTGGGCGCGCGCTGGGCACCGTTTACGCGAGGCAAGCGCCGGTGCGCGATACCGAATTCGGCGGCCGATACCAGAAATTCAGCGTCGTCCAGGTCTTTGTTCGTCAGGGCCTCGAGGAAAGGTTCCGGGCGTTTGTAAGCTGCGCAAAGCAGATGAAACCAAAGCGTCATCTCACCCTCGCCGAACATGTTTGGTACGCGTTCTCCGAACCGGAGTTCGCCCTTCGCGATCTTCTGGTCACAGCCGCGACACTTGGCACGACCGCTCGACGCTGTTTCGATGACGTGGGGCATCGTTGCTGTTACGCCCGTGTGAACACCACATCCGCATTATAGGCTACGCCGTCTCTCACTCTTAAGCACGTTCCGCTGGCGGATCACGCTCGCGTTTCGAGAGGGACACGCATACACGAAAACTCGAAAAGTAGGCCTATTCGTCCTATACTCCGCGTCGCCGATTGACCATTCGGCCGCAGGGGGGATTGCCGTGGCTCGACAGATGCGAATTGCGTCCGGCGTCGCGTTCATCGCTACCGGAATCATCCTTGCCGGCTGCGAAACCTTAGAAGGGCTCGCCGGGCTGGCGCCGACGATCGATCAGATCAATGCTCCGGCCCAGCCGGCCCCTGCGCCGGTCATCGTCACCGCCCGCGTCGATCCAAGGGGCTGGACCAATCACCAAATCTACTTCCGCCATTCCGCTACCCTCGCGGGGCTCGCGAGCGATTCCGGGGAGTTGGAGGAGCCGTCCTGCACGCCCATCGCCGGCTCGAGCGCCTTGAACTGCTCGGCTTCGGTAGGCGGTGTTCCCGCCGGTCAGCGCTTCTACCAGTGGTACATCGATTACTGGCTGCCGGATGGTTCGCAGAACGATGCGGCCACGATCGACCGGCCGGTTCCGCCCGGCGAGTTGGAGCTTACCGGCGGCGGTACACCGCCACCTCCACCACCGGTAACCGGCGGCGAGGAAGGCGGACCGCCGCCCACCGCGGCGCCCGTAATCATCAGTCCGCTCGACGGCGCGGTCTGCGTCGGAAATCCGGTGGGCAACACCGCCACTGTGACGTTTGATTTTGAGGAGGTCGAAAACGCGCGCGGCGGGTCCGGAGAGTATCAGGTCGAGATCCGGCGCCAAGACGCGCCGACCTGTATCCCGAACTGGAGCGAGCCAGGCAGCGGCTTCGACAACTATCCGGAGTGCTGGATCGCGGACACCAACACCCATTTTCATGCCGAGAGCCTCGACCAGAACACGTTCTATCGCTGGCGCGCGAGGGGCAGCGATGTCACCGTCGATCCCATCGCGAGCGGCCCCTACACCGCGTTCCAGACGTTCAAGACCGCCGGCCCGCCGACCGCGCCACCAAGCTTCACCGCGCCGACGGAGGGTCAGGTGATCACGCTGCCGGCCGGCGTCGTCGGGCAATCCTTCACCGCCTCCTGGTCGCCGCCGGAATGCGAACCAGCCAGCTTCAATCTCCAAGTATTCCGGAACGACGGCCCCGCGAACCCGGTGGTCACCGGAACCGGCAACTCCGCCACCTTCGGGATTCAGCGGAACTCGAGCTACCGGCTGCGGCTGATCCAGCATACGGCCACCGGCGATGCACCGACAGCCGAGGTTAACTTCAGCGTAGCGCCCTGACCGCCCCTGCGCAGAGTCATCCTAGACATCCGCCTAGCCCCATTGGCAACGAGCGTTCCCGCGCGGCGGCAAAGTGCGGTTCGACCAATGCTAGGCTTGGTGCTGCGGACCGCTCGCCCCCAAGCGCGGCTCCGCGTGCGGATCCCTGGACCATTTCGCGCGGTCGCCCGCGGCCGATCTTCGAGTCCGCCTATCGGCCGCAGGTTCGCCGCATCACCACCTGTTCAGTCGCATCTGCGCTCTGGCGAGGGAGGCGCGCCCCAGGACGAGCCAGAGCCAGGATTGACCGGCGTAGCGCTCCCGCTGCAGCAGTACTGCTCGTCGCCACCCAGGACGACAGTGCCTTGCGGTGCGCAGTATTCGTCGAAGGCCACCTGCCCGGTCGCGTTCAGCGTGTTGGTATCCACCTGACGCATCCAGTCGTGGCCCTGTGAGGATCGCTGGAAGGCCTTGTACCATTCGTTGTAACAGACCGGCCATTCCTGAGGGGTGCCCGGAATCCCGACGGGCGGCGGTCCGCCGCATGGCGCTTCCGACCCCTCGACCTTCTTCGCCCAGCAGCACTCGTCGAGTTCCCAACTGCCCGCGTTGACCTCACAGTTCGACCCGGTGCAATTCGCGCACTCCCTTCCAAAGGCACCGAAGCATCGCTCGCCCGGGAGTTCCGGCGCGGTTGTCGCAGGCGCGCCGCCGCCCTCCGGGGCGCCTTGGTGACGGCTCTCGGGGGGTGGTGCCTCTGTGCCACGACCGCCGGAACTCTCCCCTCGGTCTCCGAGCGTCGGGCCGCTCCGAATTCCCCTTCCCGAACCGACGGTCACTCGCACTCCGCCCTTCAGCATTGCGATCGGCTGCCGTCCGCTGGCGAGTCTGAGCTGGTACTCGCCGACCGGGACCGTCCTGTCCGCCTTGATCAGAACGGTCCTCGTGCCACGCTGCACCCGGCCCAGCGCAGTGGTGATGCCTCTTGCCCGCTGGCCCCGCCACACCACATCGGCGGCGGTGATCCTCTCGAGGTTCTCGCCGCTGAGCGTCACCGTTACCTGGGCTCCGCGATCCAGAAGAACGACTTCCGGACTGACGGACATCACCCGCGGCTCCCGGCGGTCAAGCCGACGGAAAGCGAGAGGAACAAAGCAAGGCTACCCGTCGTCACGAAGAATCGCTTTTTATTCATCTCGAACTCCTGTGTTGAGTCCAGTCCTCGCCCGCAGCGAGTCCGCACTGGGCGGCGTGGGAAGAAAGACCGCATCGATCAGGGCGGCGGGGGCACCTTCTCCCGCCAGGTGTCCGGGAAATCGGGCGAGTGGTAGATCGCCCGGTCGTATTCCATATGGAAGCCCGGCGCCGGCATGACGAACGCGAACTCCTGGTCGGCGATCGCTATCCGGAGGTCCTCGTATACGTTGTCGGTGACGCCATGATGGATGTAGCCGGCCGACAGGAGGAACCGCGGGATCGGGTCTCGCCCGTACACCCACCGGCGTGCACGGTTTCCGAACCGCGTGTTGAACGAAGTCGCCCAGGCCCCGTTGCCGATACGCGGCGCGCCGAAGGTGACGACTCCCTGCACCGGAACGCCTTTGGCGTCGAGAAGCTGCGCTGCCAGCGCCGCGAGCGCGCCCCCGAGACTGTGGCCGGCGATCCACAGCCGCTGGTTGTTGTCGCGGTGCTGGTCGACGACCTCCCACACCGTCGCCCAGGAGGCTTGGTGGGAGGCGAGGAAGCCCGAGTGGAGCATCGCGCCCTGGCCCCAGATGGCTGCCGGCACCAGCAGAAACGAAGTGTCGGTGACAATGTCGGCGACATCGAACTGACCGGTCTCGATCGCGATGTGGGTTTCGGTGCCGCGGAAGACGAGCACCACCAGCTCGTCGTTGGACATGATTGCACCCTGCGTCGACGGACCGGGAGCCGGGACATCGATGAAGTCGACGGACTCGAAGCCCCAGCGTTCCAGCTCCTCCTCGAAGGCGTCGTCGTGATCGTCCGGCGAGTCTCCGATCTGATCGGCGTAGATGAGGGTCGAGAGGAGCGCCAGAAGGTAGGCATTCGGCCAGGCGTGCCCGGGCGCGTCGGCGTCGAAGAGTTCCGCGAGTGTCGGCTCCGCGTCCGGCGCGCGGGAGACCGCGGGCGAGGACGGAGCCGCAACGACCAGAATACAAGTGCCGAGGAACTTCCAGGAGCCGGATGCCTCGCGACCCTCGAGGCGTCCGGTCGTCCCCGGAGGCGCCGCGGCGTCGGCCGAGACGACGATGTTTCGATTCGGAACGGGTTCCGTAACGCTTCGGTCGCGGCGCACCGACGGCGGCGGAGTCGCGAGCGAGGCCGAGAGCGTTCCGTGGAGAGCCGGTTCCGCGAGCGTGCGGCGGGCCGCCGGAGAGCAGTTCCCCGCGACCACCCGAACTTCGGCGAGCGCCCCAGAAGGCAAGGCGGGCCGAGTCACGGTGCCGCCGGGGTGGACGTCGATCTGGTCGGCCACGAGATCTGCCGGATGGGGCGCAGTCTCAGCCTGGCGCGCGCGATCCGTTGCTCGTGGGACTCGCTCCCGCCCGGCGGGGTTCGGGGCTTCCTTCACCGGGATCGACTCTTGAGATTGGCGCCCGCTGGGGACCAGCTTCTGGGTCGGCGCGGTTGGCTTCTCCTGGAGCAGCGGCTGTCTCGGAGGCTCGCCCCAGGACTCGATCGGCCCGAGCAGTAGTGAGGCGGCAAAGAGCAATGTGAGCGCTTTAGGCGCGATCGTTGTTTTCATCTTACCTCCACCGGCTTGTTCGGTATGAGCTGCTTTTTCGGACTGTCGGTCGCCGGCGCCGTCTTCTCGACAGCGCGAGGGGCGGGTTTGTCGGGGTCGTGCGGCGCGAGTCTCTCCATCGTTTGCGCAGGCGCCCCTTCGACCGACGCCGGGGGCCGCTCACCGCGCAGTACCGACTCTCCCGCGGACTCCCGCGGGTCGGGACGCTCCTTCGCCGGCTCACCGCCCTTCGGGCGCTCCGGCACGGGCTTGTTCGTGACCGGGCTTTTTTTGAACGGAACCCCGATTGGGGCGACAGCCTTTCCCGCGCTCGGCGATTCGAGAGTCGCAATGGAGACCGGCCACTCGGTCAGGCTCGCGGCGTTCAGCGCGAAGCTGGCCGTCTCGCCGCCACGGAGCCAGCGGTTGGCGGTCTGCCCGAGAAGCGCGCCGGTCGCGACCTTGGGGCTGCGCCGAAAGGCGTAAACCTCGATCCGCTCGAGGTACCACTCGGCCGCGACCGCCTCGCCCAGCATGGTGACGAAATCGTGGTGCGAACGCGCCTCCTGGCGCGCCTCTTCGATCTTCGCCTTGAACGTGTCGAAGAGCTGTGCCCGATCGCTCGGCGTCTCGCTGTCCGACTCCCAGGCCTGGGCGACGATGCTCATCGAGCCGTAGGGCGGGACCACAACCTGCCACGTGAGATCGAGCTTGTGCTTGCTCCCCGTGTGCGTGTTGTCGAAGGGTCCTTTGCGCTGCGCCTTGGCCGTGTCGCCGAAAGGCACGACCATGCTGAAGACAAAAGGCTCGTCGGATTTATCCAGCGAACGGTCGCGCGGGTCGGGGCGTTGGTCGGTGAAGGCCTCCTCGATGCACTCGAGATCGAGCACCTCGACCTCGTATTGGGTTCCACCTTCCTTCGGTCCGAGATTCCGGATCGAGCCGCGGACCCTGTAGTCGCCCTCGACGCCGCCATCGACGCGAACGGTAAACGCCTCCTCGCTTCCGCTCGCCGGCAAATCATCCGCTTCGAGCTCGAGGATTTGGGTCCCGACCAGGTCCGCGTGACCCGCGATCAGGTTGAGAAGCGCGTCCTTCATGACTTCCACGCCGTCCTCGACGGCGTTCCCGAAGTCGGCCGCGGCTTGCGCGGCGATGTCCTGCGCCTTCGGCGCGTCGTTGTGAATCTCGAGCGCCGCGGGCAGCGCCGAAAACGGGCCGACGACATAGGTCGCGTTGGAACTTATCTCGAAGTCGTTCCAGTCGAGAAGGTCCTTCTGGACGGACGAAAGACCGGGGGTGTCCTCGGCGGGCCCATAGTTGAGGCGGAAACGGCAAGGGGTTCGGTCCGCGCATGGGTTGCCGCCGCCCGTGGCCTTCGCCGTCAGCCAGAGGTCGGCGTCGGTTCCGGCGCCGGGGATGCTGCCGGTCTCGAGCTGCACGCGCAGGTAATAGGCATCGGCGAGGTCCGCCCGCGGCGGGTAGGGACCCGCCGAGGCAAACGTGTACGGCAGGCGGTGAAGCTCCTCGAATGGCCTCTGATGCCGAGCGAGGTCGGGCGCGAGCGGCGGCTTTTTCTCGAGCGTGCCCGGTCTTGATCCTGTTCCAGAACATCTCCCCCGCCGGGATCTTCGCGAGGTTCGCCTCGAGGCTCTGGAGCCAGGCCTGAGAGGCCCGCCGCGCGAGATCCTTTGCCGAGCCGAAGAGTTCGCTCGCGGCGATGTCGTCGACACCGCGCGCCGTGCGCCCAATCGCGGCGAGCCAGGTGTTGTCGAGATTGATGCCAGGGGGCTCTAGGTAGACGACGCCCTGAGGGAGGTCCACCTGGTAGACGCTGTCCTTGAGCATCGGCGGGTTGGGCGACTCGGCCTGCGCGCACGTACGCCAGATGGCGCAGGTGCCGGCGTCCCCGAGGGGTGTGAAGATGCAGGCGGCAGAAGCAGGTCTTGTATCGGCGCCTGACTCATCGCCGTGCAGGCCAGCCCGTACTTGCCGTGTGGCTTTCGTCCCTGCTGCGGCTGGTGCTCGTACCAGCCCGTCCACACCTGCAATTGGTCTCGGGTTGCGCGTTGCACATCCAACCAGGCCTGCTCGCGCCGTTCCGGAGCGTCGAGCCAGTTGGAGTGGGAATAGAAATCCTGGATCGCGTGGAGCGAGACGCCGACGGCGTTGTGAGCGGCCGCGACATCACCATGCTGCATCGCCCACACGACCGCTGCGAATGTGCCCTGGAGGAGCTGGTCCCAGGTAGCACGCACCTGCTCGGTCGTGACCAGATCGTCGAAGTGGAGTTTGCCGAGTTCAGGCGCGGTGGCGATCGAAATGATCAGTCTTGCGGGGCCGGGCCGGCTCGCCCACCAGAGTGCATTGTAGAGGTAGGAGTCGATGTAGTCGGAGCTCCACGCGACCGAGGCCGCCGCGGGCTCGCTGAACCCGGCGGCAAGCGCGGCGTCGAAGGACATCGCCGGATGGTGCCAGTTCGCGCGATAGGCGGGCCAGTCGGATGACTTGTGCCAGGCGTCGCCGGACGCGGGGATCGGGAATCCGCCGAGCATGGCGGGATTCTCACCGCCGAAAGGAGCGGCGGAACGCGCGGGCACCAGCGCAAGGGCAAGAGCGACAGCGAACGCCAAGGGTCGCACGGACGCAAGTACCTACCTTCTTGTTTGCTGAAGAGCAAAGTACTCAGGACCCTGCCTGCTGTCAATTACCCAGTGTTAGCGGGTGTTTGCGAAATCCGGCCGTGATTCAGGCGGAGGAATCGAGGGTTAGTGGTCGAAGAAAGCGAGGGATCGGAGTGTGCTTACCGAGAAGGATCTCGAGCGCCTGCTGGCCGAGTGAGGGCGATACTCGACACCAACATCCAGGTCGGCACCTTGTTCACCCTGTTCGTCGTGCCGGTGTTCTACTCGCTGATCGCGGCTCAACATCGGCCCAGCCCTGCGAATGAGGAGATCGAACAGGAGGCGCAAACTACCCTGAATGCCATGTCGGCCGCCTGTATGGACCGAGAGTTAACGGATCGACAGCCGGGCTGCGAGAGTTTTACCGGTAAAACGCACGATGCTAAACTGCGAGCTGGGTGATTTCGACGAGAGGCAACACTGTATGGCAGCGATCGTGTCAGGAAAAGGGCAAGTTGTTATCCCGAAAGCGGTGAGGGAGGCGCTTGGCATTCAGCCCGGCAGCCGGGTCGAGTTCGAGGTGGCCGGCGGGGAGGCACGACTCAAAGTGATCCGGCGAAAGAACAAACGGCTCGACGAGGTCGTCGGCTGTCTCGGGTACACCGGACCTGCGATCCCGGTGGAACAGTTGAGCGGCGTGGAAGCCGCGCGGCGACTCGCCAAGCAAGGCAAGTTATGATCGCTTTGGACACGAACATCCTCGTGCGCGTGGTCGCCGCCGATGACGTGCGGCAGACTGCGACAGCACGCGCCCTGATCAACTCACAGGCATGTTTCGTGACGCTCACCGTTACGCTGGAGCTGGAATGGGTGCTCCGCAGCCTCTATGCCTCACCACGGAACAAGATCGCTCATGCAATCGGGTCGTTGCTCGATCTGCCAAGTCTCCACTTCGAACGGGAAGACGATGTCCTTTCAGCGCTCGAGCTTTATCGCGCAGGCTTCGATTTCGCGGATGCTCTACATCACGCGGCGGCCGCCGGCTGCGATGCATTCGCGACATTCGATCGCGACTTGATCAAGCGGGCGAAGCGCCGCTCTCTCATGCCCCCTGTCGAACTGGCGCGAAGCTGACGGCCGGTTGAGGCGCGGACGATTTGAGGTCAAGACAGTGAACATCAAGCCGATCAAGACCAAAGCCGACTATCGGGCAGCGCTCAAAGAGATAGAGGCCCTGATGACAGCGAAAGCAAACTCTCCAGAGGGAGAACGCCTCGACGTCTTGGTGACGCTGGTCGAGGCCTACGAGAAGAAGCAGTTCCCGATGGATCTGCCCGACCCGGTGGAGGCCATCAAGTTCTATATGGATCAGAAGGGGCTAGCACCCAGAGATCTGGAACCGATAATCGGCCGTCGCAATCGTGTTTACGAGGTGCTAAACCGTAAGCGGCCGCTGACCCTGAAGATGGTCTGGCGCTTGCACAGTGAACTGGGGATCCCTGCCGAAAGCCTCATCAAGCAGTCGGGGGAATTTCACGCGACGAGACGGCGGTAACCGAGCCGCATATGCGGCGGTACGTCATGGGGCCAGAAAGACACGCGGCGCCTAAACTCAAGACGATCGCGTAACTGGCGCAGCGTCTGGATATCGGCCTTGGATTACCACTACTGGCTATGCACGATCGTCCACATCCTGGCGAATTCATCACGCAGGTGTATTTGGAGCCTAATGGAATCAGCGACCGTGAGCTGGCAGCGAAGCTCGATGTCGAGATGCACATAGATTCCGAAACGGCGTATCATCTGAACAACATCCACTGGAGAATCGCTAAATCAAACAGCCTATTATTCATAGCGATCCTGATATTCAAGGCGGCGTCCCGGTGTTCGTCGGCACACGCGTCCCGTTGAAGAATCTGTTTGACTATCTCGAGGCTGGAGACTCGCTTGATGACTTCTTGGCGTCGTTTCCTTCAGTAACACGCGAACAGGCGGTCGCGGCGCTGGAACTCGCCCGCAAAACCATCGCGCCGGATGCGCGTCCTGCGTGACGAGTCTTTGCCCAGAGAGCTCAAGGCTGAGCTTTACGGGCACGCAGTTCGAACTGTGCAGGAGATGGGATGGTCCAGCATGAAGAACGGCGAATTGATCGGATCTCACCACGATCAACATCTACTCGCAGGTCGGGCTGATCACCCGCTTTGCGGCATTTTATGACTCAGCCGTGACTCGGGGGACATGCTCGCATGTCCGGCTAATGCACGAACGCTTTTGCCAAGATCCTGCGGCTCTCGACACACAAGAAAGTCCCACTGGCCAAGCCGGCCCCAGTGATTGACCGCGGTGACCCACCGTCGTGCTCCTTGATGTTTGGCGTCCGTGTCACCGTGCGCCTGTCCTTTGATTTCCACGACCAAAGTCTGCCCATTCGCTAGCCGCACGAGAAAATCGGGTTCGTACGCGTGAGACTGTCCGTAGAACTCATAGGGAATGTTGAGCTCAAGGTGATCGTTGCGCGCATAGCACAGTACTACGCCCTCCTTCGCCAGCTTCTCCAGTTGAAAGACTGCGGCCTGTTCCCAGGAGCCCGTGTCGCAGGCCACAAGGTTGAGATGACTCGCCTCGGTCGCCTGCACTGGCTTCGCGGTCTTGAAGTGCACGCTTTCGGTATTGCCTACTGGACGATAACGATTGAGTCGCGGCAAGAGAGGTGCCTCTCCTTGCTCTTCGTTGGGCGTGATCGCTGCAACAAGCAGCCCCACAACGCGCTGCGCATACGTTTGCAGCCCGACCTCTGCGGGTTCGCATCCGTTGTAGTCGACGCGCGTGTCGAGATACCGCTGGACTATCCTCAAGACCTGAGGGAACAGGACACTTCGACCTTGGCGCTGCAGGCTCTCCCGGCCTGCGTGTGTCGCCTCCGTCAAGACTCGCGCCACTTCGCGAGCGATCTCGAAGGCGATCGTCTGAGGATGGACCGCGTCGTAATACGTCTGCCGGTCGACTAGCTCGAACCCGAATCCGCCATGCCCGCCCAGGTGTCCGACCTGATACCCCACTTGCGGTCTCACGAAGGCAGCCGTAGGCGTTGACCAGGGATCGAGCCTCAATCGCTCAACTTCCTCCACGTTGCACTTGACCAAATTGCGCTGCAGGTCGACGACGTAGCCCTCGACGATCGGAAAGCGAATCTCGAAGCCCTTCCGTTCGGGCAGCGCCATTACTTCATGCTTTGGCTTGTCTTCCGGCAAGGGTCCCTTACCGGGCTCGCGACCCCTGAACGGAATCAATGAAAAGGGCACGCCGAAGATATCCACATATTCGGCGGTAAGTCGTCCGCTTTGCGGGTCGGGCGTGTAATCCATGCGGCGCAGGCCCCGGCCAACGACTTGCTCGCAGAGCAACTGGCTATGGAATGCCCGTAGTCCCAGGATGTGAGTAACGTTGTTCGCGTCCCAGCCTTCGCTGAGCATATTCACGCTCACCACACAACGGATGCGCTCGCCAGATGCGCCGGGTTTGCCCACGGTCGAGACAATCTTGCGCAGTTCCTCCGCCGCCTCTTTCCTGGTTGCCCTGGGGTCCTCGCTCTCCGCAGCGGCCAGCAGGTTCGAGTCGATCCTCAGCGTGACCTCGCCGCCCTTGTTGTTCCATAGCTCAGAAAATCCCGGCAAACCGCTACCGTAACGTTTCTGCGGCTTCGGCTTCTTCTTGCGCTTTCGCGCCTCGTCGTCCTCGTCGTCCTCCATCACGTCCGCCGCGATGAGTTCCTCGCCCGAAATCATTCGATGGAAGTGCTCGGCGATGTTCGTGTTGTCGGCAACGATAATCATCACGGGCGGCGTGCGCTCCTGGCCTGGTGCGGCCGCCTGGATTTGGAGGAAGCGCTCCTTCCACTCGCCGGCCAGCGTCAGCAGCGCGTCTTCTGCCTTGCGATATACGACCTCAGGTTTTGGCTTGCCGCCGTTCAGCCGCTCGCCGGGTCTTAAATCACGGGTGATGTGTTCCCAGAGCTTGAAATACTTCGGGTCCGGCCGTCCTGTGTTGTCGATCGCCGGCAGCCGCGGGATCTTCGTGATTCCGCTCTCGATTGCATCCACCAGGCTGAAGTCGCTGACAATCCACGGAAACGGTGAGCCCTCCGGATATCCGCTGCCGTGGATGTAGAAGGGCGTCGCTGACAGATCGATGCAGAAGCCGATGCCACATGCCGCGTTGATCTTGTCGAGTCCCGCGACCCAGACCGTTGCTTCTTCCCGATCTGCCTTCTCTTCGGCAGTCAGGGTCTCCCCTTCTGGCACCGGCGCTGGGCGATACGCGTGATGGCCCTCGTCGTTGAGCACCATCAGCGGCTCGGTGTCCCACAGGTCGCCTAACCGGGCCCTTGCGAAAGCCTCAGGCGTTTCTGCACCCAGCCGGCCGACGGTTACGCCACCGACTTTGATGACCTCCGCTTCCGGGCTGAACCAGTGCCAGTTGGTCACCAGCACCTTGCCCTTCGCAAGTTCAGGCCGCAGCGATGTTGGAACGATGTCGAACTTCTCGTAGTAGTTGTCCGGGTCACCGGCTCGCAACACTGACAAACGTTCTTTGATGGTCAGATTCGGGCAAACCACCAGCGCACGCCGGGAAAAGCGGGGGTCACCCGGCTTTGTTCCGCGATTGCAGAACGCCCATGCGATGAGCATCGACATGACCACGGTCTTGCCGCTGCCGGTGGCCATCTTGCAGGCGTAGCGCGTGATCGCCCTAAGCCCCGCCTCGTTCGGAATGTCCACCAGCTTCGGATGCTGTGCAACCTTGGCCACCCACTCCTGAGGTCGCGGGTTACGCCCTTGCGAGAGCGCGCTGAAGTCATCGAGCGAGAGCTGTGGATTCCAGCGCGGCTTCTTGCCTTGCGCCAGGATCTCTCGCAGGTAGATGATCGTTTCGACAGCCTCCAGCTGGCAGAAGAACAACCGCCTTGCGCGATCTTCGCGCCACCAGTGACGCAGCAACTTCTTTGTCGTCTCGCTTGCGCTTTCCCACCCGGACTCCCGCCAGCGTCGAATGTCATCGCGAAGAGCATTCACCAACGGAAGATCGTCGCGCTCTTCTTCCGCCAGAAACGCCATCTGCTGCTGCGCGCTTCCCGTACGCTCACTTTTGAACCAGTAGCTCGCTGATCGCCGACCCGGCGTCCTGGTCGGGATTCCGGTCGTGGTGTCATACAGCCAATGCTGATCCGGCTCCTTGTACGGCAAGCAGAGGATCGGATTCTCGACCGGCTGGATTGGAATAGGCTGCTGCGCCATGGCCCTAATCCCGCTCCGGCATCCGGATCACGCGCAGCCCCTCGTTGCCGCGCGGATCGATCACCTTTACCGCCACGCGCCACGCGTCAGCTTTGGCCAATCGCGCGGGTCGCGGAAACGGCAGGCTCGTGAGGCCACTCAGTGCTTCGAAGGCGCCCTCCTCGATCACGTTCGCGTCGCCAAGCGCCTTCGCCAGCTTCTTCCACTTGGTCCTGTCGGGGAAAAACGCCTGGCAGATGCAGAACGTCCATCGGTCGTAATCCGTATCCAGAAACCACGCGGCGATGCGCTCCTTGTCCGTGGGAAATAGCATGTTGCTCACCGGGTCATAGACATCCATGCCCTCGACCTCGATGACATATTCGCCGTCCGATCGCTTCGTCGGGCCTTTCACACGCGGCGCGCTGAAGACGGTGAAGAGCTGACTGCCGGGCTGCGTCTTGAGCAGATCGCCCATCGCCACGTCGGGACGAATCAACGCCATGTGGAAGCGCAACCTCGGATGGCTCTCGCTTTCGATGATGTCCTGCGCCGTGGCGTCGAAACCGAAGCCGGCAAACACCACGTCGTCGTAGCCTTTGCGGTTCGCGTCGCGGATCACGTCTTCCACCTGCATCGCCGTCACGTTGCCCACTTCCGGTCCGATGCTCACGGCCGCACGTCGCTCTTTGTGGTCGCTGTTCGCCCATTCGCCCTCGGCGTGGATGAGCGAGGCGCCGGTCACGGCGTCGAGCCGGCCGAATTTCATGTTCCTGTTGCCGGCGAAGTCTACGCCGCTGGCCTTGAGCAGGCGGATGATCTTGTCCAGGTGCGCCTCAGCGTTTGTCACCGCTGCGTCGCCGTCGAAGGTTTCCAGTTCGTCCGGCGCGCCGCCGATTGGCGTATCCGGGCCCTCCTCGACCGCGATGACGCCTTCCATGGTGAACGGACCGCTGACCCGCACCACGCCTTTCGCCGGCTCGGGCTTGTCCACCAGTTCCTCCATCTCTGCGTTGGCCGCGATGCAGGCGTTCACCTCGTCCATCTTCGCGCGCCACGCCGCGCGGTAGGCGGTGAGCGCGTCCCGCAACGCTTCCGGCCAGTCGGAATCAGTATCGAACGGCACCTCCCATTCCTTCCAGTCGCCCTTGGGGATTGCTGCGCGATAGCGCTCGGCCTGCTTGGACGTAATGCCCTTGACCGGCTTGCTGGCGGGCACGGATTTGATGAGCGCGGGCTGCGTGCCCGGCAGCAGCCAGCGGCGGATGTCAGCGTCGGTCACGGCGTTCGCGCCTTGCTCGCGATGCTTCTGGATCAATTTCTCGACGAGCTTTTCCTTCAGCGGCGCGCCGACTTT
This sequence comes from Gammaproteobacteria bacterium, assembly GCA_050740315.1. Classification (GTDB taxonomy): domain Bacteria; phylum Pseudomonadota; class Gammaproteobacteria; order JACCYU01; family JACCYU01; genus JACCYU01. The sequence goes on from JBOIDC010000015.1 coordinate 13,994, forward strand.
GGCCAATTCGCCATTCAGCCGCTCCAGCTTCTCCGCGAGGATCGACTCGTGCTTGGCGAAAATGGGATCGAGCGACGTGTTCCGCGCGATACTTTTGAGCGTGATGTGCGGCACTGTCTTGCACTTGAATGTGAGCTTCCTGCCCGTCGTCTTGCCATCGCTGTCTAACTCGGCGATCCACGTTCCGTGCGGATTGCGATCCACATCCTCGGCGCTCAACTCACGAAGCTGGTAGTAATCGAACTTCGCCGTCATCAGCCGGTGCTTGGCCAGCGCCAGGGCGACGCGGCTGGAATCGCAGGTGATCCAGCGCCGACCCCACTGCTCGGCCACATACGCCGTCGTCCCGCTCCCGCACGTCGGGTCCAGCACCAGGTCGCCGGGGTCGGTCGTCATCAGGAGACAGCGTTCTACAATCTTCAGCGCGGTCTGAACGATGTAGATTTTCTCACCGCCAAGCTGGTTCTGTCCGACGGTATCGCTCCAAACATTTGCTAGTGGAGTGACTGGGAAATCGAGCAGCGTTCGCTTGTATGAAAGCGTCGTGCGGTCGCCACCTATCAGGCGCTCTGACAAGAGCAGCCTTTTCATTCCTTCCTCGTTCGTTTTCCAACGCGCCTTCGGTCCAGGTGTGAACTCGTAGCCATCGACCTTAACTTTGAACCAACTCGCCGCGCCTTCGCCCTTCTCGCGGCCCATGCTTTGACTGGTAATGTTGTCTCCCGCGAAGACGAGCGACTTCTCGGGCAGAAGATCTAGGCTGCTTGTCTCCGCTTCTCGCAACATTCGCCTCTCGCCGTTTGGTAACTCCACACGGGAATAACCAGTTGCACCTTCGTCGCCCGGCTTCTTCTGGTCGAAGATCGGCCTGAATCTTGTCGTTTCCCTGTTTCGGCCATACCAGAGAACGTAATCACAGGAACCGGGAATAAAGCCCGCTGTGCTCCCGGTAGTTTTCTTTACCGTGATTTGGCTGATGAAGTTCTTTGCGCCGAAAACTTCATCGAGGAGACACCGCACGCGATGCAGATTTTCATCGCTGATCTGCACGAAGATGCTGCCGGTGTCGGCGAGGAGTTCCTTCGCCATTGCCAGCCGGTCGCGCAGGTAGGCGAGGTAGGAATGGATACCAAGCGTCCAGGTGTCTCGGTAGGCTTTCACCATCTCCGGCTCGCGGGTGAGGTCCTGCTCGCGATCCTTCACGTCGCGCTGGCCGAGTTGCGGCTGGAAGTTCGAGGCGAATTTGATGCCGTAGGGCGGATCGACGTAGATCATCTGCACCTTGCCCGCGAGGTCTTCGCGCCGGGCGAGGCTCGCCATCACCTGCAGCGAGTCGCCGAGGATCATGCGGTTGGCCCAGTCCACGTCGTGCTGGTAGAACTGCACGGCCCTGGCGTAATCGTGCTGCGGATCGGCGAAGAGCTCGCGCTGCACGTCCTCGCGCGCCAGCACGCGCAGGATCGCCTGCGTGGAAACGCGCTCGTGCATGTGCAGCGCCACCGGCTCGACCTCGAACCATGGCTTCTCGCGCTTGCCGCTCCACTCCAGCCAGGGCTCGTGTTTGCGCAGTGCGTCCGCGAGCACTTCCGCCTCCGCGTCCGAGAGCGGGCGCTGGCGGGCGGTCTGTAGCAGTTCAGGCAGTTGGTCCGTCGAAGCGGCGTCCGGGGCCCATCGCAACACCGGCGGCAGATGCGGGTTGTAGTCGTATCGGATGCGCTGTGCCTCTTCTACGCGCCCTTGGGCCTCCAGCCCGGCCGGTGGAATGTTCTTGCGTTTAGCCGCGTGCTTAATGGCTGTAACGGCACCATCTGTGGTCCGTGCCGACTTAGCGCGCTTGCTGTCACCCTTCTTTGCCATTGCGAGTCTTCTCCCTCTAACGTTTTCTACCGGCCCCCCCGGCCCCAGAACCGCCATTCACAACCTGCGTCGATTACGACACCCCATGTTCCTTTGCGCCGCCGCCCGTTGGGGCGAGTAACTCTGGGCCGAGGCCGCCGATCAGCGAACGCCGATGGCAATACGAAGATCGGTGTGAATGTTGACTTGCCCATGTCGCAGAGCATCCCAGCCTGCGGCTGTGCAGTTTGTCGATACTGCGCGCGCCGCCATGTCGCGGTCGCGTGACTCCCCAACCCACGGCTTAACCCGGCCCTGGAGGAAAGCTAGCGGGATTTGCCGCCGGAGGCAAGCTCGTGGTATCTGCGCCCTGTCGATTCGGGGCGTCGTCAAGCGACTATGCAGGCCAGACAGCTAGTCCACCTGGTCAAGCCGAGGGTTTCGGCCGCGGCGAGACTGCGTTTAGCAACAGGACATCCAGCTCAGTCACTCGCGCTAACTGCGCGTCATTTCCTATGAATCCGCTCGCGCCGGCGTGCATCGCTGTAGCGATCAGAATCGCGTCCGGTGTCTTGAGCTTATACTGCGCGCGCAGCCTGGCGCCCAGGTCGGCGATTTCCACCGATACGGCAATCCAGCTCAGATTGGGATAGCTGGTCAGAAGGCCATAGAATTGATTCGTCAGATCGTCGTCCTCGTTGCGATAAGGCTGCACCAATACCTCCAGGAGAGATAACGTGGAGCAGATTCCGCGGTTGCGATCCGCCTCTATGGACTCGAATATCATCTGCGCGGCAGCCTGATACCGCGGGTGCGCCTCGATGAAATAAATCAAAATGTTCGAGTCCAGTCCAACTCGCTTGTGTTTCTTCAAGAACGCCCTCAGCTTGGCGGGGCTCACCACGAACGGCGTTCCTTTTTCAGGTAATTTTTCGGGTAGAGACCTCTTCCCGCCCCGCCAAGGGCCTGAGCATAGCTCTTTGGTTTGGGCATCAGAACGGTGGTCTTTCCTTTGACGACCACCAGCAACTCGTCTCCTCCTTTCACATGCATGGCCTCACGGGCTTCTTTGGGGAGGACGATCTGGTTCTTGGATGACAGCTTCAGATGCGGCATAGTGCATTCTCCTGAGCACAGCTTTACTTTTGTACCCGTTGTAAAGCATAGCAAGCGCATGCAGCCTTTGGAAAGCTGTGTTTCCCATCTCGGCCTCCAAGCTGATTGCGATAGGGAGCCGTATTGTCGATTCTGGGCTGCGTCGAACGACTATCCTGTAATCACGCAAATCCCACATCAGCACGGCATTGTGCGAAAGGAGATGAAATGGCAATTGAAATGACAGAAACGCCTCCCCGTCGCCTGTTGCAAAGCACGGGCGCGGTGCTCCTGGGGTTTCTTACGGTCGTTGTTCTTTCGGTCGGCACCGACCAGGTGCTGCATGTGCTCGAGGTCTATCCGCCGTGGGCCAGCCGATGCGCGACTGGAGCGATAATCTTCTGGCGCTGGCCTACCGGTGCGTTTACGCCGTCGTTGGCAGCTACATCGCCGCGCGGTTCGCGCCTCGCAATCCGATGCGCCACGCGCTGGTCCTGGGGGTTATCGGGTTGCTACTGAGCCTGGCCGGTGCGATCGCCACGATCCCGATGGACCTGGGGCCGGCCTGGTACCCGATCGCGCTCGTTGTCACTGCCTTGCCCTGTGCGTGGCTGGGCGGAGTTCTCTATCGCAGGCGGGCCGCATGAGAGTCGGTCATGAATTCATATTCTTGGTGCGGCATCATTGATAAATGTGTGCTCAACACGGCGATTCATGTCGCGCGCCGGATCGCGAAGGCAACACCTGTTTCCAAACCGAAGGAGAAAACGCAATGATGAATGCTGAACCGCAAAAAGAACATGGCTGGCTGCAGAGGATGGTCGGCGAGTGGACGTCCGAGGCGACCTGTTCGATGGGGCCGGATCAGCCGCCGTCGACCATGAAAGGTAAGGAAACTGTACGGACGCTGGGCGGTCTCTGGGTGCTGGCGGAGGGACAGGGCGAGATGCCCGACGGCGGCCCCGCGAACACGCTGATGACCTTGGGTTATGACCCGCAGAAGAAGCGCTTTGTGGGTACCTTCATCGCCTCCATGATGACGCACCTGTGGCCCTACGACGGCGCGCTGGACGCGGCCGAGCGCGTGCTGACCCTGGACTCCGAAGGCCCGGACTTCACCGGCGAAAAGATGGCGAAGTACCAGGACATTATCGAATTCAAGAGCGACGATCATCGGGTGATGACATCACGCGTGCTGGGCGACGATGGCGAGTGGCATCAGTTCATGGAAGCGCACTACCGGCGGAAACGGTAAGCATGCCGAACGTGCAATGACGAACCCGCCAGCATCAGTGGATGAGGTCATGAAAGGTGCAAGGAACCACGAGACGGATGAACGCACGGGGTCCCGCCCCGCTCAGTGCATTAGATGACCGGTTAAACGGATGACCGAGAAGATCGTTGTCGATACCCGGCGCTTAGACTATCTCATGACCAACAACCACCAAGTCGTATCGAGAACGATACGACGAACCACTGGAGAGAAGATCAATGACGACACATATGACCGGAACACGTGAAGAGTGGCTCGCAGCACGGCTCGCGCTGCTCGAGGCGGAGAAGGAGCTCACGCGGCGTAGCGACGAGCTGGCGCGGCGGCGGCAGGAGCTGCCGTGGGTGCGGATCGACAAGGCGTATCGATTCGAGACCGATGAAGGGAGCGTCTTGCTGGCAGACCTCTTCCGAGGGCGCTCGCAGCTCCTCGTCTACCACTTCATGTTCGGGCCCGACTACACGGCGGGCTGTGCGACCTGCTCGACGATCGCCGACGGGTTCAACGGCTTCGTCGTCCACTTGGCGAATCACGACGTCACGCTATCGGCAGTGTCGCGGGCGCCGCTCGCGAAGCTGCAGGCGTACAAGCGGCGGATGGGGTGGACGTTTCCCTGGGCGTCCTCGCTCGGCGGCGACTTCAACGCCGACTTCAACGTCTCGTTCACCGAGGAGCAACAGCGCGAGGGGGGCGTCGAATACAACTACCGGCGCGAGGCGGCGTGGACGGCAGGCGGGATCGGCGACTCCCTGACGAAACGCGGCGAGGGACCTGTCGCCGAGAACGCGGCCATGACCGGAACCGACGTGGCCACGTACACGCGCGAGAGGCCGGGCATGAGCGCGTTCGTGCTCGAGGACGGCGTCGTCTACCACGCCTATTCCACCTATGCGCGCGGACTGGACGGCCTCTGGGGCATGTACCAGTGGCTCGACCGCGCACCCAAGGGGCGCAACGAGACGGGCATCTGGTGGCGCCGCCACGACGAGTACGACCAGCGCTGAGCGACGTCGTGATTGTCGTGCCACAACTGCCGACGAGAGAATCTCAAGACGCGCTACCATGAGGTTGCCGGCGGATCAACCGCCCGCCCATCGGCGCCACTCACCGTCCAATCGGAGAAGCTCATGAAAGATGAAACGCTCGCGCAAACCCTGCCCCGCGCGCTGCTGGTGCTGCGGATCACGCTCGCCCTGTTTCTGCTGCAATGGGGCATCGAAAAGTTCGTCGTGCCGCAGAACACCGTCGCCATCTGGGGTCATTTCTACGGCCTCGACGTCTCGCCAATCCTCGGTTACGTATTCGGCGCGGCGGAGGTCGCCATCGCCGGCTGCCTGGTGCTCGGCGCTTACCGGACCGTGGCCTACGGCGCGGCGCTCGCGCTGCACGCGGTCAGCATGATCGTGTCGTGGCGCCAACTGCTCGATCCCTGGGGCGATCCCGCGAACCATCTGTTCATCGCCGGCGTGCCGGTGCTGGGCGCCTTGATCGCGCTGTTCCTGCTGCGGCATTGGGACCGCGGCGTGCTGGATCGGGAATAGAAAACCCGCCCGTTAAACCGGCTGTCGATTTTGGTCTCCGCCGAGCGACTATCTGGTGAAGTTTCAAACAGGTGTCATTTCGAAGCGTAACGAGAAATCCTTGTCTCGATCGCAGCGAGAGATCTTTATGAGATCCCTCACTTTCGTTCGGGACGGCAGGCCGGATCTCTCCCTTCGGTCGAGATGACAAACCGTGAGTCAATCAGAGGCTGCCATGTGTTGCATAACCGAGGAGGAAGCCTGTGCCCACTTCTCGGACTGAACCGTTATAGAGCCCGAACAGGCAATCCCGTTGAAACAGGAGGAACCATGAAATACATCTGCCTTGGCTACATGGAAGAGGGAAAGTGGGACGCGATGTCCCAAGGCGAGCGTGACGCCATGATCAAGGAGTGTTTCGCCTACGACGACGTGCTGCGGAAGAACGGCCACTTTATCGGCGGCGAAGCGTTGCAAAGCGTCAGGAACGCGGCCACTTTGCGTTGGCGCAACGGCAAGGTGTCGATCACCGACGGCCCTTATGCCGAAACAAAGGAGCAGTTGGGCGGAATCATGGTGCTCGAGGCCAACGACCTCGACCACGCCATCCGGTTGATGGCCAAGCACCCGGGCGTCCGCTTAGGCGGCGGCTTCGAGATTCGTCCGACCGAAGACATCGGGCTCCCCGACAGACTGAGCGACAAATACGCGCAGTCAGAGGGGCGATCATCATGACGACGAGCACACAACCACATCCGAAGATCGCATCGCGCGAAGAATGGCTCGCCGCACGCAAGGCGCTGCTCGTCAAGGAGAAGGCAGCCACTCACGCGCGCGACGCGGTAAACGCCGAACGTCGCAGATTGCCGATGGTGAGAATCGACAAGGACTATGTCTTCGAAGACGCGGGCGGCAAACTGAGCCTGCTCGACCTGTTCGACGGCCGCCGCCAGCTCATCGTCTATCACTTCATGTTCGACCCGGCATGGGATGAGGGCTGCCCGGGCTGTACCGGCTTCGTCGACGCCCTGGGCGACCTGACGATGCTGAGCGACCGTGACACGTCTTTCGTGCTCGTCTCCCGCGCGCCGCTGGCTAAGCTGGAGGCGTATAAGGCCAAACGAGGCTGGGCGCGCCGGTGGGTCTCGTCTTTCGGCAGCGATTTCAACTACGATTTTAACGTCACACAGGACGAGAAAGTCGCGCCCATTCTCTACAACTATCGAGACAAGGCCGAGCTCGAAAGCCGGGGCGAAAACTACTTCGTGCAAGGGGAAACGCATGGCCTGAGCGTCTTCTTCCGCGCCGGCGACGACGTGTTTCACACTTACTCGACGTACGCCCGCGGCTGCGAGGGGCTCACCGACGCGTACAGCCTGCTCGACACCACGCCGTACGGCCGTCAGGAGGACTGGGAAGACTCGCCCGAGGGATGGCCGCAAAGACCCACGTACGGGTGACGCGCGTGCGCGACATCCAGCCCACTTAACCTCTTTTCGCAAAGGAGAACCATCATGAATGATAGAACCAGCAGCGCAACGTCCGAAACCGAAGTCCGCGCGCTCATTGACAAGTGGCTGAGCGCCGTCCGCGCCAACGACGTCGATGGCATCGCGTCCCACTACGCGCCGGACATCCTCGCGTTCGATGCCATCGCCCAGCTGCAATTCAAAGGCGTGGACGCGTATAAAAAGCACTGGCAGGCGTGCCTTGCCATGTGTCCCGGCCCGATGACTTTCGAGATTCACGACCTGAAAATTACGGCAGGCGACGACGTGGCTTTTTCGCACTGCCTGTGCTGGTGCGGCGGAACAGACGAAAACGGCGAACAAAAGGCGTCATGGATGCGCATGACCGCCGGTTACCGCAAGGCGGACGGAAAGTGGAAGGTCGCGCATGAACATTTTTCGGCGCCCTTCGATATGGAGAGCGGCAAGGCGTTGTTCGGCCTTCAGCCGTAGCGCGCTCTCTCTGACACCGAAACGAATGTGAATCCTCCCATGTCTCTCAGGCTCTATTTGCATCCCCTCGCATCCTTCTGCCAGAAAGTCCTCGTCGCGCTGTACGAAAACGACACGCCCTTCGAGCCGCACATCGTCGACCTCGCCAACGAGACCGCGCGTGCGGACTTCGAGAAGGTCTGGCCCATCGGCCGGTTTCCCGTGCTGCGCGACGAGGCGAGGGACCGGACGATCCCCGAGTCGAGCATCATCATCGAGTACCTGGGCTTGTACTACCCGGGCAAGATGCGGCTCGTGCCCACGGACGCGGACCTCGCGTGGCAGACGCGCTTGTGGGATCGCTTCTACGACCTGTACGTGGACGAGCCCATGCAGAAGGTCGTCACCGACCGGCTGCGTCCCGCGGGAAAAACCGATCCGCACGGCGTGGCGCAAGCCAGGACGCTGCTGCAGACCGCCTACGGCATAATCGACCAGGAGATGCGAACGAAGACCTGGGCCATGGGAGATGCGTTCAGCATGGCCGACTGCGCCGCCGCGCCGGCGCTGTTCTACGCGAACCTGGTGCTGCCCTTCGGCGACACCCACAAGAACGCGGCGGCATACCTGGGCCGCCTGATGAAACGCCCGTCCTTCGCCCGCGCGGTCACGGAAGCGCAACCGTACTTTGCGCTCTTCCCGAAGTAGAACGAAACCCAGGGATCAGGCGATGAACGACTCAGGATTAGAGCGATTAGCGCTATCGGCGTTCACGCCATCATGTAAATGGACCTGACCCCTTAATCACTCAGTAACGAACCAGCGAGGAGCGCTTATCCCGTACGTTGATGGTTTCCTGTTGCCGGTACCGAAGGAGAACCTGCCCGCCTATCGCCGCGTGGCGCAGAAGGCGGGAAAAATCTGGAAGGAGTACGGCGCGCTCGAGTTCCTGGAATGCGTCGCCGACGACGTGCAGCCGGGAAAGCTCACGTCGTTTCCGCAGAGCGTCAAACTCAAACCGGACGAGACCGTTGTGTTCTCGTGGATCATGTTCAAGTCGCGCGCGCACCGCGACCGCGTCAACGCCAAGCTGATGAAAGACCCCCGCATGGCCGACATGATGGATCCGAAGGCCATGCCCTTCGACGGCAAGCGCATGATCTACGGCGGATTCAAGGTTTTCGTCGAGGCTTGAGCGTGCGCGCCCTGCGGGTGCCGGAACGTGCTGCATGGGAACTCATGCACATTCGCTAGTGTGCTGTCCGTAAATAACCGATACATGTCCGGACTCGTCATTCCGGCCAGGGATTGGCCGGAATCCAGCGCCAGGGAGGGACTTCTGGATTCCGGCTTTCGCCGGAATGACGGCGAAGTTACGACAGTTACTAATGGGACACAACACCAGGGAACCTCTGCATAAGTGACTGTAGGGCAGGTCGTTCCGGCGCAAGCCGGAACCCAGTTGAAACAACTGTTCACTGGATGCCGGCGTTCGCCGGCATGACGACTTCGTACCTGTGCAGAGCTTCCCTCGTCTCTCGGAAGGGAAATGACCAAAGTCATTTCAGACATGTCGATGTCGCTGGATGGATTCATTGACAACTGTTGATCAATTGCTCTTCGCCTTGACGCTTTTTGCGGCACTCGGCAGCGGGCTGATAGCGGGCGTCTTTTTTGCCTTTTCGGCCTTCATAATGAAGGCCCTGGCTCGCCTTTCCCCTGGCGAGGGTATCGCGGCCATGCAATCCATCAACCTCGTCATCCTGAATTCATGGTTCATGGTCGCGTTCTTTGGAACGGCTGCGGCTTGCGTCCTGGCGTTGATCTTCTCACTGCTGCGATGGCAGGAACCGGGCGCCGTTTACTTATTCATCGGCAGTGTGCTCTATCTGGTGGGGACTGTATTGGTGACAATGGTCTTCAACGTGCCCAGAAATGAATCACTCGCATCGGTCGCGCCGGCCGACCCCGACGGCGCGAGCCGGTGGACCGACTACGTCGCCGGCTGGACGGCCTGGAATCATGTTCGCACGATCGCGGCGCTTGCCGCAGCGGCGTCGTTCAGCATCGCACTCGGTTGTTAAGCAGAATGTTCGTGACTGGGGCGACCATCCTGGCGGACACTTGAGACGGATAGCGGAAGCCGTCACGGCTAGCGATCACGCCATCGTGAATCCATCAATGCAAGCCGACACGCGGTGCGACACGGCGTCATGGCCTCTTGCGCCGCGCGGACTGCGCCTGCATCTCGGGAAACCCGGCCGCGGCCTCCTGGACATCGGCCGGGAAGTCCGACATCTCCTGCACCTGGCGAACCTCGATCACTTCGTTGTCCGACGCGGGACAGCGCTTGGCCCATTCGACCGCCTCTGCCTTCGACTTCACCTGAATCATCCAGTAGCCGCCGAGCACCTCCTTCGTCTCGATGAAGGGCCCGTCGGTCACCTTGGGCTTGCCGCCGGAAAACGAGACGCGCGCGCCCATCGAGGGCGGGTGCAGACCGTCGAGCGCGAGCAGCACGCCGGCCTTCTGCAGGGCTTCGTTGTACTTCATCATCGCGGCAACGGCCTTGGCGTCCGGCATGGTGCCCGGCGCTGCGTGCTCGTACCCCTTGGGGATCATCAGCATCATGAATCGCATCTTTGTATCTCCTTCTGCTTCGGTTGAGCGCTGCGCTTGCTAGCCAAACATTTTCTGCGCTGCCTCTTTTATCTCTTCCGGCGTCATATCGCGAACGTGCGTGGCGACCGACCATTGATGGCCGAACGGGTCTTCGAGGACGCCGTAACGATCGCCCCAGAACGCGTCATCGATTGGCATCTTAACCTTCGCCCCCGCACCGACGGCACGCTCGAAGGTCGCGTCGGCGTCCTCCACATAAAGGTGGATGGTGACCGGTGTACCTTTGAGTGATTTCGGCCCGAATGAACCCCAGTCGGGCATTTCGTCGACCAGAAAAACGGCTGAATCACCGATTTGAATACAGGCATGCATGAGTTTGCCCTGTGGGTTCGGCATGCGGAACATTTCCACCGCATCGAACGCCTTTTTGTAGAACTCGATGGCCTCGGCGGCGCCGGCGCAAACCAGGTGCGGCGTCACCGTGTGCTTCCCGTCTGGAATGGGTTTTACTTGCGGCTTGATCATCGTCATTTCTCCTTTTGGTTTCGGGTTTGAAACCGGGCTAGTCTGACCGGCTCAGCCCAGTCTCTGCTTACCAGTCGAACGCCAGTGACACGTCCGCTGCTTACTTCTCGGCGGCGGCCTTCAGGTTGGCGAGGCCGGTCTCGAAGTCCTTGCCGACCATGCAACTCGCTCTGAGCGTACGACGAACGCCGGCGCGAGCGACAAGCCCAACCGGACCTCAAGCCACGACAATCATCCATGACACGCCGAAGCGGTCGGCGACCATGCCGAAGCGCGGTGAAAAGAAGGTCTTCGTCAACGGCATCTGCACTTGCCCATCGTCGCCCAGGGAGCCAAACAGCCGATCGGCTTCGGCCTCGTTGGGCGCCGTGAGTGCCAGCGAGAAGCCCTGGAAGCTCGGCTGCCCCTGACACATGCCGTCGGACGCCATCACCGTGGTATCGCCAATGCGAAACTCCGCATGCATCACTTTGTCGCCGGGAGGCGGGGGCCCGCCAGGACAATTTTGCTGGGCGGGCTCGGGGCTGTCCTTGAAGCGCATGAGCGTCGTCACCTCGGCGCCCAGCGCGCTGCGGTAGAACTCGACCGCCTCCTCGCAGCGGCCGTTGAAGAACAGGTAAGGTTGGATTTGCATCGTGTCTACTCCTCGGGACTGAGGTGATGGTTCGTGTTCGGAGCCGGACTTGCGGTCCGTTGCGACCGGCCCCAAGCCAACTCCACGAAGCTCTGAATAAATGCATCCTGAATTCTTCAGAAAGCACGGAAAGCGAAAAACGGCCTACGAAACAGGCCTGGCGCTTTCCCTTACTTTCAACCGCCTGCGGCCGTCGAAAATGGCGGCACTTTCAGGCTGCGCTCTCCGTGCTCCGCCTGCAAGCCCAGGGCACACTTCCATGTGTGCCCGTGCGAAGCATGCTTCGCACCCCTGTGCCGCAGGAAGCTCTGAATTAATCAGAGGTTCCTCTACCTGGTAGTCGAACGAGGCTCTGCGAAATCGACGCATCGACGGATTTTCTTGGCGCAAGCCGCGCGGCGCCGCGTCTAGCGCTTCTCGGCTAACTGCGCGCGCAGGCGCGCTTCCTGCTCTCTGAGCTCGGGCGTAAGCTCGGCGCCGAAGTCCTCGGCCTCGAACACCTGGCGGATCTCGATCTCGGAGTCTTCATTATGCGGGTTGGGGCAGCGCTTGACCCATTCGATCGCCTCGTCCAGTGATTTCACCTGGATCAGCCAGAAGCCGGCGATCAGTTCCCTGGTCTCGGCGAAGGGCCCGTTGACCACGGTGCGCTTGGCTCCCGAGAACCTGACTCTCGCGCCCTTCGAGCTCGGTTGCAGCCCCTCGCCCGCAAGCAGCACGCCGGCCTTCACCAGCTCCTCGTTGTACTTGCCCATCTCGGTCAGCAATTCCTGGCTCGGCATAACACCCGCTTCCGAGTCCTTGGTGGCCTTGACTATCAACATGAATCTCATCGTCGTATCTCCTGTTTCGTTTGGGAGCCCGGTCCGGACGATCTCGACCGGCTGGTTCCAAGCTTGACCTATCCAAGTCCCGCCGGCGATGCCTCAGCGCATCGCCGAAACGCTCTCACGCCAGGCTCTATTTACAAATCGAACGAGGAGCAGCCGGATCGACAGGTCCCGCATCTTTTTTTTGCGAGCAGCGACGTCGCGAAGATTAAAGGGACGCGGCGCGTCGCACCCGTGCGAAGGGTCCCAATCAAGCGTGGAGTGAGCGTTACCGCGCGCGTTATCGGGCGCCGTCCGTGCGCTGATCGGTGGTCTGGGCGAGGTGGTCATGGCTGGTCTGCGGCATCGATTCCGCGCTCTGACTGAGGACAACCGTTCTGTCCTTTGCCATCTCCGGATCGGTCTCCGCCAGTTGACGGCAGGTCGCGATGGCCTTCGAAAACGACTTGAAGACGTTCTCACGACCGACAAGCTCGATGATGCCCGCTTTTCTGAGCTTGCCTTTCACGCGGGCATTGGCGCCGGTCAGCAGCACGCGCACGCCGCGCCTGTGCAGGTCGTTGATAACCTCCTCCAGGGTTTGCAGGCCGGTGATGTCGATGAACGGCACCCAGCGTAGTCGGATGATCAGCACGCGGGGATCGGTGTGCGTGCTGGCAAGCGCCCGCTCGAAATTCTCGACCGCGCCAAAGAAGAACGGCCCCTCCACCGCATAGACCAGCACGCCCGGCGGCAGGGTGGTGAAGCCCTGATGGGCGAACTCCTGGTGCAGTTCCTGTTCGGTGACCTGCTGCACCTCGACACTGGAGGCCATGCGACGCAGAAAATGCAGGGTGGCGAGGATAACGCCGATATTGACCGCCACCACCAGGTCGGCGAACACCGTCAGGCTGAACGTCACCAGCAGGATGACCGTGTCGGCGAGCGGCGCCCGCCTCACCATCTTCACGAAGTGCCTGACCTCGCTCATGTTCCACGCCACCACGAACAGGATGGCGGCCAGCGCGGCCAGCGGCACATGCACTGCCAGTGGTGCCAGGAACAGGATGATGAGCACCAGCGTGCCCGCATGCACGATGCCGGCCAGCGGGCTGGTGCCGCCGTTGCGGACGTTGGTGGCGGTGCGGGCGATCGCGCCGGTCGCCGCAAAGCCGCCGAACAGTGGCGCGGCGATGTTCGCGATGCCCTGGCCGACCAGTTCCTGATTGGAGTCGTGCCGCGTGCCCGCCATACCGTCGGCCACCACGGCCGACAGCAGCGATTCGATGGCGCCCAGCATCGCGATGGTGAAAGCCGGCCCGATCAGTGAGATGACGCGCGCGGCCGTGATCTCGGGCCAATGCAGGGAAGGCAGTTCCTGCGGAATGCCGCCAAACGCGCTGCCGATCGTGGCCACTCCGTCGAAATGAAACACCGCTTGCAGCACGGTCGCCGCCACCAAAGCGACCAGCGGTCCGGGTACGCGCTTCATCCCCGGCAGCTTGGGCGTGAAGATCACCAGCGCCAAAGACAGCATGGCGAGCGTCGTGGTGGTCGGGTGCAGTTGCGGCAGCACCTGCAACAGGTGCCAGAGCTTTTCATGGAAGTGTCTGCCCGCGATCGCCGGCAGCCCGAAGAAGTCCTTCCACTGCCCGACCCAGATGATCACGCCGATGCCGGCGGTAAAGCCCAGGATCACGGGATCGGGAATGAATTTGATGATCGCGCCCATGCGCGCCACGCCCAGCAGGAGCAGCATCAAGCCTGCCATCATGGTCGCGATCTGCAGTCCATCGATGCCATGCTTGGCGGTGATCCCGGCAAGGATGACAATGAACGCGCCGGTGGGCCCGGCGATCTGCACGCGACTGCCGCCCAGCGCCGAGACCAGAAGGCCCGCGACGATCGCCGTGTACAGCCCTTGTTCCGGCTGAGCACCCGAGGCGATGGCGAAGGCCATCGCCAGCGGCAGAGCAACCACGCCGACGATGACGCCAGAGATGATGTTGGGCAGCCAGTGTTGCCGCCGCAACAGGCCGACGCGGCGCGCTTCCAGCAGGGCGATCATGCGAATCGATGAAACACCAATGTGATGCTTATAGGATTATTGTTATCGAACTATAGCGTGACGCGCATTCAATGACCAAGCCAACGCCAGGTCTTGCCGCGTTATGAACGTCGTTTGCAGGTACGCAGTAAAAACGCCCGGTGAAGTATCGTCGATTGACCGCAGAAGAGATAGGTTAACCGCGGTTGAGTCAAGGTCTTCAGCCGACGCTTGATAGACTATAGTGTCCTCCCGGTCCATTACAAATGGAGGGAGCCATGAAATACCTGTGCCTGATCTGCGCCGAGACCCTGATGGAGCAGATGCCGGAGGCCGAAGGCGCCAAGCACTTCGAAGAGTACGCGGAGTTCACCAAAGCTATCAGAAAGAGCGGCCATTTTATCGGAGCCAATCGGCTGCAGCCGCCTCACGCCGCGACCACGGTGCGGGTGCGCAACGGCAAGATCTCGGCCACCGACGGGCCCTTCGCGGAGACCAAGGAACAGCTGGGCGGCTATTACCTCATCGAGGCTGAGGATCTGAACGAGGCGGTCCGGGTGGCCGCGAGGATCCCGGGCGCACGGTTCGGGTGCGTCGAGGTGCGGCCCGTCGCGGAGGACTCACGGACGCTGCGCGCGCTCGGGCTTGTCGCTCCGAGCCCGCCGCAGTAGGCGGGAGGCCGACACTGCGGCGCATAAGGTCAAGCGCTGCCGGAGTCTGGCCTGGATGCGATCAGTGCCACTCCTGTCTCGGCTATAAGTGGCCCATGCGCTTCGGCCGCTGGTATTGACCTCGACAGAAACCCTGGGTCTGTAGCTCTAAGCTGTGCGCGGGAATAAGTAACGCCACCTTTTCTTGCCCGCAAAACGCCTCATGGCGTAGGCTTCCAGAATCGCGCCGGCAATGGGATCGCGTCTTGAATGGATGTGTATCGAGATACTCACGGGGCGTTGTCCTTGCCCCGCGATAGGATGCTACAAAACTATAAAACCTGACCCTCACACATTTCAACAACGCCTACGAGTACCTGATCCGCAACTTCGCCAGCAAGGCCGGCAAATCGAGCGGCGAGTCTTACTTCGTACGGTGCTTTGTAGCCGCGGATAACATAGGATGCCGGTGTCGTCCTTGCTAAGGTACATTCTATGCTCGGCATCGAACCCCGCGCCTTTCTGCGATTACTCGTCGAGGAATGGCCGCTAGTCGAATCGCTGCATCACGCTTGCCAGGAGGGAACTATAACTCAGACTGCTGTTTGGGATCGCCTGCGCAGTTATCCTGCCGAGCGCTCTGCGGCCGAGGCGCAAGCGCTATTAGAGCGGCTGCAAAAAAATGAGATCGTAGTAGCCGTACCAGGAACCGAGCATCGCCTGGAACTCGGCGAATTTGTGCAGGTGCTCATTGAGCATCTACTGCGCGAGCAGCGGCTGGGTCTAGCCGAGGGTGTGCTCGCCTACCTGAACGAGATCCAGCGCCTGGGAAACCAACTCGCGCGGGCGGTGGACGCCTACGACGATGCTTCGTTGGTGCGGTTCGGCCGCGCACTCGAGCAGCAGATTCGTGACATCATCCGACAAGTCAATACCAACGGCGAAGCGATTGCTGAATTGGCTACGCGCGCCAAAACCGATCATGCAGCGCGCAGCGTACGGGCGCGTTATGCGGAGGTTCTGGAGGCGTGGGATCATTACGTCGAGCCGCTGCGGCAAATGGTCGACATTAATCAGCCCTTCGAGCAACGGCTGGAAAAACTGGAACAGCAGTTGCGTGATCATCAGCGGAAGCTAATTACAGGTGGCTCGCTGATTTCACGGCGTGAGTTGCTGGAACGCATCGAGTTTCGGCTGTTGCAGATGAGGTCATTGTTGAAACGCCACTTCGCCGAGGCCCGTGAGCTGTTACTGCCACTCGTGCAAGAGGTTCGGCGCAACAGCGCCATCGCGCGCGGGGCATCGTTGGCGCTGGACATTCTACGCAAGCGCGGTATGCGTGAACTACCATCGCCACCGTCTATTAGCAGACGTAGCAGAACCGGATCGATCTCAAGCAATCACGCAATCGAGCAATTCGTAGCGAACTTAACTGGTTTCCGACCGAGGATCGTTAAGCTCTCAGAGCGATCGGAGGATCAGATACCTGCGCTACCGCCGCTCAATAGCGAGGCAGTCCTGTCGGACGTGAAAACCGCCGTTCCCATTGCTGATTTGATGGCTTGGCTTATCTTGCGCTACCCGGACGCCCCGTCAGATGAGTTGCTTGACGTGCACGATTACGTACTCGCTGTTCAGGCGCGATCCATCCATCGCGGGGAACGTCGGCGATACGAGACGGCCGCGCATTACCTCTACACAGCGCGCCGCGAAGTGCTGACATGAGCAAGGCGCTCGATCTGGCGCAGCTCCCGCGTTTGGAGGAGATTTTCCAGAAGCTCCTCGACGGCTACCATATCTGTCATGAAGACTTCGCGCTGTACCGGGAGATCTCCGAGCAGGAGTCCGAATACGGAAAGCTGTTCGCTGCCCTAGGCTATACGCTCAAGGCCGACGTGCGAGGCTATTATTATTTTGTACCGTCGAAGCCCAGAGTCGGCAAAATCTCGGATAGCTCGCAGCGCGCCGCTGTGCTGGTGTTCGTGCTGGTAGAGACACTAGCAGATCAGGGTTTGGACCCAGACACGCTGCTGCGCGGCGAGCCCTTGCCAGAATCCATGTTTGAGCAGGTTATGCAGCGCCATGGTGATCTTTTGAGGCAGGCCGAGCTGAACGATCGCGACGCCGTGGATCGTCTATTGCGCTGGATGGAAAGCAAAGGATTGTTGTCGCAAAGCGGTGGGCAGACCCGTTTTCGCACACCCATAGCGCGGTTTCTCGACGTGTGTCTGGAACTGGCGCCAACGAGCGATACTGACAAAACTCAGGAAACATCGGCTTGAGCGAGTTTGGTATCAGCCGGTTGCTGCTGCTTAACAGCGCCAATTACGAATTAGGACTGTTTCCGGTCGACCGGCCGCTGTCCTTGTTTGGACCAAACAACAGCGGCAAGACCACTGCGGTAAACGCGCTGCAATTCTTGTTCTTGACTGACATGCGGGAAATGCGCTTCGGTAAGTACGATAGTCCTACGACCCGCAAGTATTATTTTCCGGATGACCGCAGTTATGTGCTTGCCGAGATTCTCCTGGAGCATGGCACCTATGTCATCGCTGCTGCCGGTAAGGGGGTGGGCGCGGGCTATGCCTATCAGCACGTCGTTTACCAGGGAGGGTTTAATTTGGCGCACTATGTCGAGGAAGGCCTGGTGCGTGACTTAAGGTCGGTCATGCTGGCGCTGCAAGCGGACGGGATTACGCCGCACCGGGCCGAACCCGAAGAGCTTCGCAAGCTGTTGATGGGCATCCCCACCGGTCACGACCTCAATCTGTGCATGATCCCGCTCAAGCGAAAACGCGATCTGGATTACAAGACTTTTATCGAGGTGTTCAAGAACCTCATTCATATGCGCGACGTCAAGAGCGATAGCATGAAGCGGTTATTGCTCAGTGTCTTCGATACGCGCTTGGCGGCGGCCAAGGTAGACTTCGCCGCCGACTACGAGCGCGCCTATGCGCAGGTCAAGCTCGTGGAGGAAGAGATCAAGACATTAGAGCGCATCGCGCCATCTGTAAACGAGCTTGGTCAGCAGCACACGCAACGGCAAGGGCTTCGCGGCAAGCTGCGCGCGGCCTTTCCATGTGTACGGGCGGCGCTGGAGCGCTGGCAGGTGGAGTATGAACAGACTCGCGAGCAAGCGGCACAAGCCGAAAGTGAGATGAACAACAAGTTAGAGGTTATCGCCAAGGAACAGCAGGCGGTGCGAGGGCAACGGGATGCGGCTCTGGAAACCATCGGAGACGCTACTCGATGGTTGAAGGAGCAAGACGACCTTGCGCGTAGATTTGCTCTGGTTACCGGGCGCGATGCACTGGTTGCAGACCTTGACTGTGCAAACAATGCCTACGAGCATGCCGTGCAGTTGCTTGGAGAAGCGCAGAGTCGCACGCCAAAGCAGATCGAAGACGATATCGAGCGGACGCAAACCGAACGACGGCGCATCGAAGTGGGGCTGCGTTATCTCGATGCGAACGTGTACTCCCTGTTGCTTAAGTATTACGACAAGGATGAGATTGCGTATGTGTTTCGTCTATTCAACGATCAAATCTTGGAACTACCGGCCAACAGCGACGGTTTGCTGGTCGATGATTCGGACATGGCACGCCGCTGGTTCGATGATCTCTTGTCGCGAATAGATGAAGCTCACTGCCAGGGTGCGGGTTTCACCCTGGCGCTTGCGCCGCTTGAGCCACCCGCGATAAACAAACTCATGAGCCGCGAGCAACAGCAAGAGCGGCTACACGAGCTTACCAGCCTATTGGCACGGCTGCCTGAGCAGCTCGAAGCCGCGCGCGATCTGGGCCGCAAGCGAGCGGAACGACAGGTGCTTGCACGCGGCCGGGACGATGCGCGACGATACCTTGAGGATTACGATGGTTTCGGCGCGCGCCAGTTGCAACAGGCTACGTTTGAAGCCGGGCTGAAGGCGGCGCAGCAGCAGCGCACAGCCCTGGAAGCACGGTCGACGGAGCTGGAGAAGAGCCGGGGCGACGCCTACAAGCAACGCTTGGTGGCGCAGTCGGCACGCGAGGACGCCGAGCGCCGCAACGATCTGATCAAGACGCTCAGCGCCAAGGCCAGGCCCCTGGCGCCGGACGAGCCGCAGGGTGAGTCATTTTTGGCGGCCCTGCCGGAAACGCTGGATGTGTTGCTCGCTGAATACGTAGACGATCTGCATACCAAGGATGGGCTGGATGGCAACATCACCGAGCGCTTAAGATTCATCGAGCAGACGGCTGGCGCGCGTTATCTGCGCGACAGCGAGGAATCTAGCACCGCCGCGCTGGTCGAAGCCGTGGGAGCTTTGCCGCAGAAGCGCGAACTGCTCGAGCGCCAGCGCAGAAGCGCAATTACGGATCTTGGCAGCACCCTCAAGACGCTGCGCGACAACTACCGGCGCTTTGAGATCGAGATGGACACATTCAACCGCAACATCAACAAGCGTGCGATCTCTAATCTCACTCGTGTCGTTGTGCGACCCGCGCCCCACAAGCACACTCTTGAGGCTATCGAGGCACTGGTCTCCTCCAGCGAGATGGACCTGCTGAGTATCGACGAACAGACTGCTAGCGAGGCTGCCCGATATCTTAACCGTCTGGTAGGTGAACGGGGCAGCGAGCTGGGGCTAGTTGATTTATTCGATCTCAACTTTGTGGTATTCGCTCAAGATGAGCGGGAGACCGTTTACAAGGATCTGGAACAGATCGAAAGCCACGGCACGACAATTACCATCAAAGCGCTGGTCAACATGCATATGATGGATCAGTTGCTCGATCGCAGCCCCAAGACCATAGTTAACATCCCCTATTACATCGACGAGGCTGCGGAGATCGATCCGGACAATCAGCAGAACCTCATCGCACAGGGCTTGGATCAAGGCTTCGTGCCGATCCTGGCCAGTGTCAAACCTCAGATCAACGCGCGATATTGCATCAGTCTCGCCCACGCTCAGCCCAATGGCCGCCATTATATCGACCAGCGAGACTGGACAGAGATCGAGGCTAAGCAAGCAGCGGTGACGAAGCGACGTGCATCCTAGCACCGCGGTGTGGCTACAGCGATTGCTGGCAGAAACCAGTCTGACCGCGTCGACGGCCGGAAAGAATACCCGCCACGATCTTAAGGCGCTCTTGGAGACGGGTGCGATAACCCGCGTGCGTGTGGGTAACGGTATGCGCTATCGCATAGTGGATCATGAGGCTGTACGGGGTGTGCTCGCGCGGCACTTTCCGGATCTTGGGGCCGATGTCAATGCGCCTGCACGCGCCACAGCAATCAGCATGTATCGCGATGCCAAGCGGGGAGTTGCAGGGCGCCGCTTACTGATCTATTTGCGAGCGATCAGAAAGGCCGTATGGTCGAATGGTCACGCGCTGCTCGATGTGTTTGAGCATACGCGCCGCTTTGGCGTGTCCGCGCTACTGCTGACGCCCGACGACAACTGGCGCACTGAGCAACCGTTGGCGTTGATCGAGAACAGCGAACCGTTTTTGTACCTTGATCGCCTTTATCGCAATACCGATTTCGACTCGGCCATTTATTACGCGGGCTGGACCTCGCACGCGATCATCGATTGGCTGGCAAACCATCACCGTGCCCCACGAATACTCTATTACGCCGATTTCGACCCAGTGGGTCTTTCGAACTTTCTAAATCTCCATCAAGCGTTGGGCGCACAAATCGAATTAGTCGTCCCTCGCGATTTCGAGGCACTGCTCGTGCGTTACGGCAAGGCGCAGCTGTTGACAAAAAACCTCGACAAGATGCCGCGGCTACGTAATTGCGAGATAGGCGTCGTGCGCCGAATTGCGGAGCTTCTGCAAAAGCACGGGCTAGGTCTGGAGCACGAGATACTGCTGCGCAACGATCTCGACTTCGGCGCGACCCTCACGAAGTTTGGTGGAACATGCGGTTCAGAGAGAGACTAGCGCGTGCACAGGCTTAATTGCGCGCGAATGACCCATCATTTCGCTGTCGCGCGGTGCTGAGGTCTACGCCATGAACACCCTGCGTCTCTTCCATAGCGGAACCGTACCTATTAATACGTTGGCCGCCTGGTACCTTTCCGACCTCGGCGAGTTCCGCGGCAAGCAGGAGCTCTATACTGGGCAGTCGCCTCAGCGGCTTAAAGCGCTGCGGGAGCATGCGCTGATCGAAAGCGCGGTATCAAGCAACCGCATCGAAGGTGTCTCAGTTGAGCCTTCGCGTATCAAGGATGTGCTGGTGTCGCCGCGCCCCTTGTTTCGTGATCGGGATGAGGAAGAGGTACGCGGCTACCGCGACGCGCTGGCGTGGATACATCAGGACGCCAGCGAAATCCCAATCGACGAGCAAACGATCAAGCGCTTGCATGCCGTGAACCGCGGCCAGATCTGGGACGCGGGCCGGTACAAAGAGAAGGACGCCGATATCGTCGAACGTTATCCCGACGGAGCCGACCGGGTGCGCTTTCATACCGTACCTGCCGCGTCAACACCTGCGGCCATATCAGAACTTGTGGCCGACTGGCAGGCGTGCCTCGATGAGCGCTGGGTGCCGCCATTAATCGCGCTGGGCGCGTTCCACCTCGATTTCCTCTGCATTCACCCTTTCCGCGATGGCAACGGGCGAGTCTCCCGCCTGCTCTGGCTGCTGCAGAGTTATCAGTTGGGTTACCAAGTGGGTCGATACATCAGCCTGGAGCGCCTGGTCGAGCAGAACAAGGATCGTTACTACGAGACGCTCGAGCAAAGCTCCCAAGGCTGGCACGCAGGCAAACAAGATCCCTGGCCGCACATCAACTACGTGCTGTTTATCATGAAGACAGCGTACCGAGAGTTTGCCGAGCGTGTCGGCGAGATCAAGACGCCACGCGGCACCAAGCGCGAGCAGATCCTTGCCGGTATCGAACGACTGACTGCGCGGCCGGGTTATGAGTTCACCATCAGCGAACTGGAACAAGCCTGCCCTGGCGTCAGCCGGGATATGGTGCGGCGGGTACTGCGCGAACAGCAGTCCGCAGGCCTAATCGAATGCGAAGGACGCGGGCCAGGGGCTCGCTGGCGGAAAAGAGGGTAACGACCCTCTGGTAAGGGTAATAAAATGGGGCAATATGGGGCGATCTTGATCCATTCATCGACGGGCGCTAAAGGCACGGGCACCTCCTTGGTGCCCACGAGTATCGCCAGCCTGTACCATGAATTGGACTGTTACCGATGTGTCCGGATGGTACCGACCGTGCTTAAGCCCAATGAAAAATGGAGACCAAACTCGTGCCCGCAGACGCGCCGCCGATGAGTGAGGACGCGGCCAAACAAGCGCGCGAGATGGTCGACGCCGTCTACCGGGCCGAGTCGCGCCGGGTGCTGGCCACCCTGATCCGCCTGCTCGGCGATTTCGATCTCGCCGAGGAGGCCCTGCACGATGCCTTTAGAGCAGCCCTGGAGCAATGGCCGCGGGATGGCGCGCCCGCCAACCCCCGGGCCTGGCTCGTTTCGGCCGGCCGCTTCAAAGCCATCGACGGCATGCGCCGGCGCGCCCGTTTCGACGCTTCGCTCACGGAGCTCGCTAACCAGTTGGACGCCGATACCAACAATCCAGCGGAGCTGGGCGATGCAAGCATTGAGGACGATCGGCTGCGGCTGATCTTCACCTGCTGCCACCCCGCCCTGCCGCCCGACGCCCAGGTGGCGCTGACCTTGCGCGAGGTCTGCGGCCTCACGACCGAGGAGATTGCGCACGCGTTTCTCACCGCGACGCCCACGGTGGCCCAGCGCATCGTGCGCGCCAAGACCAAGATCCGCGACGCGCGCATTCCCTACGAGCTGCCGTCGCGCGCCGAACTGCCGGAGCGGCTGGACAGCGTGTTCCGGGTGGTCTATCTGGTGTTCAACGAAGGCTACTCCGCGTCCGCGGGCGAGTTGCTGACGCGACACGATTTGTCGGGCGAGGCGATCCGCTTGGGCAGGCTGCTGGTCGAGTTGTTGCCGGAGCCCGAGGCGCTGGGACTGCTGGCGCTGATGCTGTTGCACGAATCGCGCCGCGCCGCGCGCGCAACGCCGGCGGGCGAGCTGATTCTGCTGGACGACCAGGACCGCGCGCTCTGGAACCGCGAGCAGATCACGGAAGGGGTGGCACTGGTGGCGCAAGCGCTGGCGTCGCGCCGCTTCGGCCCTTACACCTTGCAGGCGGCGATAGCGGCGGTGCACGCCGAGGCGCCCAGCGCCGCTGCGACGGACTGGGCGCAGATCGTCGCACTGTACGACGTGCTGGCGCGGGTCGATCCGTCGCCCGTGGTCGAACTGAACCGCGCCGCAGCCGTGGCAATGCGCGATGGCCCTGCGGCGGGTCTGGTGCTCATCGACGCTATCCTGGCGCGCGGCGATCTCTCTGATTATCACCTGGCGCACGCGGCGCGGGCGGATCTGTGTCGACGGCTTGACAGAACGGCGGAAGCCCGGGCCGCCTACCAACGGGCGCTGGCGCTCGTGCGGCAGGAACCGGAGCGGCGGTTTCTCGCGCGACGCTTAAGCGAATTGCCGGACTGACAAGGTTTCACCTACCATGCGATCCCGTCGTCCGGCAACGACACAGGGGTCCTTAAGCCGGCGTATTCTTCTCCACCCAGCGACTGCCCTCGCGCAGTGTCTCCTTTTTCCAGAACGGCGCCGTGGATTTCAGGTCTTCCATGATGAAGCGGTTGGCCTCATAGGCCGCGGCGCGGTGCGCGGACCATACGGCGACCAGCACGATGGGGTCGTTGGGATACACCTCACCGACCCGATGGACGATGAGCACGTCGAGAATCTCCCAGCGCGCCATGGCCTGCTGGGCGATGCCGCGCAGATGCTTCTCGGCCATGGCCGCGTAATGCTCTAACCTCATCGCGGTTACCGGCACGCCTTCGTTGAAATCCCGCATGCTGCCCACGAACACCGACGTGGCCCCGCGTTTACCGGTCTGCTGCAGCGCTTCGCGCTCATGGCGCGCGAGTTCTCGCCAGGGATCGAAGGATTTTTCGCGTATCTCTATGTGCATGAGTCGTTCGATTTGAGCGCAATGCGCGTTTATGCAGGCGCCGGTGATAATGCTATGCTCATTGGCATGACCCACGCAAACCGGTTTTCAACGCAAGGCTGATCGCGATGCCGGACAGGTCTTTCATGGCCTTGAACATTGCGGTGCTGACCGTCTCGGACAGCCGCAGCAAAGCCACGGACACCTCGGGTAAATTGCTGGCGGCGCGCCTGACCGATGCCGGCCACCGGCTGCACGAGAACGCCATCGTGCCGGATGATAAATATCGCATCCGCGCGGTGCTGTCGCGCTGGATCGCCGAAGACGACCCGCAGGTGATCCTCACCACCGGCGGCACCGGCATCACCGGGCGCGACGGCACACCGGAAGCGGTACGACCTTTGCTAGACAAAGAAATCGGCGGTTTCGGCGAGATGTTCCGGGTGCTGTCGTTCGACAAGATTGGCGCCTCGACGTTGCAGTCGCGAGCGGTCGCGGGTGTGGCCAACGGCACTTATATCTTCTGCCTGCCGGGCTCATCCGGCGCTTGCGCGGATGCCTGGGACCAATTGATCAGTCACCAGCTGGACTACCGCACGCGGCCCTGCAATCTGGTGGAACTGATGCCGCGGCTGCTGGAGCGCTGAGTGTTACTGCGTGCGTGATTCGAGGAGAAGCATGATGATACGGCAATCTTTGATGGCATCAATGATGATCGGGCTGGTGGCCTGCGCCACGTCGCCGCTGGGCCACAAACAGTTGAAACTGTTTCCGGACGAGCAGATGAGTGAAATGGGCGCCAGCGCGTTCCAGCAGATGAAGCAGGAAACTCCGCAGGAAAGCGATCCCACGGTCAATCGTTACGTGGAATGCGTCGCCGATACGATCACGGGCGCGCTGGACTCGGATCAGACCTGGGAGGTGGAGGTGTTCGAGGACGAGGCCGTCAACGCCTTCGCGCTGCCGGGCGGCAAGATCGGCGTCTACACCGGCCTGCTGGAGGTCGCGCAGAACCAGGATCAGCTCGCCACCGTGATCGGCCACGAGGTGGCGCACGTGCTGGCGGAGCACGGCAACGCGCGCATGTCCGCCGCCGTGGTGACCCAGGCGGGGCTGACCGCCGCGCAGATTTACGCCGCCAGCTCCGGCGGAGAGAAGCAGCAAATACTCGGTTTACTGGGGCTGGGCGCGCAGGTGGGCATCCTGTTGCCCTACGGCCGATCGCAGGAGAGCGAGGCCGATCTGCTGGGGCTGGACCTGATGGCCAGCGCGGGTTTCGATCCGCGCCAGAGCGTCCCGCTGTGGCAGAACATGGCCAAGTCGGGCGGCGATCAACCGCCGGAGTTCCTGTCCACGCACCCGGCGCACGAGACGCGCATCGAGAATCTGACCGGGCGCATGCCGGACGCCATGAAACTCTACCAGCAGGCGCAGGCGCGCGGCGACACGCCCAACTGCGGCTGACGGCACGCTACGTCAGCACTGCAGGACGGACCCGATCTGCGACTGACGCATGAGCAACCGGAACCAGCGGGCGTAGGTTTCGTCATCGGGGTGCAGACGCTTTGCCGACCGGCTTGCGGCCGGATCGGCGGTTTCCGCGCCCTGCGCATCCACGTATTCGACGCCGGCCGCCTGCGCGGCGCGACCCAGTATCCGCGCCGTTGCGCGCGCCTGGCGCTGATACCAGCCGCGTACCGGCGGCAGCAGCCAGCCGTTGCCCGGCCGGATGGAGTTCATGAACACGACGTGGTCGGCGCGGGTCCTGGCGCGGGCCAACACCGCCGCGGCGGCATCACCTAACGCATCAGCGCCGGTAAAACGCAGCGTGTCGTTGGCGCCGGCCTGCACCAGCAGCAGGTCGAAATGGGTGTTGCCGGTGCCGTCGATCTGCGCGGCGAGGTCTCGCATCACAGCGCCGTCCCGCGCGCGATTGACGACGTTGACGCACGGATAGCGCTGCGCGATCTGGCCCGCCACGGACGCGGACGGCAGCGCCGCGCCGGTGCCTACGCCGGTATCGTCGCCCACGACCAGAATTTGCGCCGCGGCGTCGGGCTGCAACAGCTGGAAAGCCGAGGAATCCTCTGCCCGGGCAAGCGCCTCGTTCAGCCGCAGCCCGATGTAGCCGCATTGAAACACGACCGCGGCCGCAAGCACCGACATTCCGATCACCAGCGTGGACTTCAACGTTCGCGACATAGGCCGTTACCCCATTTTACTGCTGCGGGAAAGAAACAAGCGCGATCAGCACCACCTGGACGCAAAAATCCGTCAAGGGTTGGAATCCGCGCGTATCCGCAAGCGTTCGTCGGCCGCGCGTTCGGCAGGTTGAGACGCATCGCCACGGACCGGCAATTCGCTGGCCATGACCAGATCCTTGAGCGTGCGTCCATGCAGCGTCTGGGCGATCGCGTGTTCGACATCAGCCACCAGTTCCCGCGTGGCGCGTACGTCGGGCGCGCCCCGGGGCGACAGATCGCCCTCGCTGGCGTTGCGCACGACGTCCAGCACCTCTTTGATTGGCGTTGTCTCCAGCGGGCGCGCCGGCTGCCATACGGACGGCGTATCGACCGTGCGGGCCAACAGACCGCCCTGCTCCAGCACGTTAAGGGTCTCCCGTATGGCGGGAAACGGTATGTGCAGGTGCTCGACCAGTTCGTCCGCGCTCCAGCCGGGGCGCTGCTGATACCAGCGCAGGCCCACCAGCGCCATCACCATCAGCGCCAGTTCCTCCTGCGTGCGGTTGCTGAGCCGGCTTTCCTTGCGTCCGGCCACCAGATACTCGGCGTGTTGCTGATAAAACACGATGCTGGCGCCGACCAGCAGGATCAGCCAGTTCCAGTAGATCCAGATCATCAGCACCACGAGGATGGCGAAACCCGAATAGATCGCGGCGTAGCTGGCCGAATTGGCGATGAACAGCGCGAAGATCCAGCCGGTGGTCTGCCACAGCACGCCCGCCACCACGCCGCCGGTGATCGCGGCGCCGGGCCGCACACGCGTGTTGGGGATGAATATGTAGATGAATACGAACGCGGCGATGATGAGCAGGTACGGCACCAGCCGGCCGGAAAATTCGAACACGCTGCCGAACGGCTCGATGGCCACGATGGCCTGCACGATGGTACTGCTGGTCAGCGAAGCGGTCACGCCCAGCGCCGCGATCACCAGCACCGGCACCACCATGATGACGCTCAGGTAGCTGCTGAACTGCTGCGTAAAGGTGCGCGCGCGCTCGATGTGCCAGATGTAATTGAACGCCTCCTCGACCTTCTGCACCAGCGTGATCGTCGTATAAAACAGAAACGCGATACCCAGCGCGCCCAGCACCCCGACCTTGATGTTGTCCACGAAGCCGATGATCTGGTCGCTGATGGCGCGGCCCTGCGCGCCCAGCGGGGTCAAAAAATTCAGCAGCAACGGCTCCAGCTGGTTGTGCATGCCAAACGCCTTGAGCACCGAAAAACTGACCGCCAGCAGCGGCACGATGGACAGCAAGGTGGTGAATACCAGGCTCATCGCGCGCAGGTTCAGCTGGCCATCTAGCATGTCCCGCACCAGCACGTGCACCAGCCGCGCGGCCTTCACCGCCAGGGCCCGCCACCACGGTATCTCGTCGGTGTCGGTGCCCCATACCAGCCGCTGATAATTCGCGACCAGCCGCTCGGTGTCGATCACGCGCCGAACCTCCTGCCGACGGCGGGCACGAGGGGCCTGGCGCGATTGCCGATCCGCCGCATGAACCGGACTACCGCGCGAGCGCTGGCGTGGCTACGGTGTTCAAGACCTGTCTTGCCGGTTCGCCTCGAACGCCGCCTGCTGCGCCGGCGAGGCTTCGCGCTGGTACTTGTCCTTGTATTCGGCATAAGGCATGCCGTAGACGATCTCGCGCGCCTGTTCGTAATCGATCGCTATGCCTTTTTCCTCGGCCGCCGCGCGATACCACTTGGAGAGACAATTGCGGCAGAAATCCGCCAGATTCATGAGATCGATGTTCTGCACGTCCGGATGCGCGCGCAAGTGATCGATCAGCCGGCGGTAGACCGCCGCCTCGATTTCGGTGCGATCTCGATCGTCGATCTTCGGGCTAGCTTTCATAAGGGCCTCCGTAAAACGGCTTATGATCCGGCATTATAGGTTGAGTAGCGCAGCATGCCACGTATAATCCGCGGGTTTGAACCGGAAGCGCGCGTGAACATGACATCCGACCCGCATCACATCGTCATCGTAGGCGGCGGCGCCGGCGGGCTACAACTCGCCACCAAGCTGGGCGACAAGCTGGGCAAGCGGGGCCGCGCGGCGATCACCTTGATCGATATCGCGCCCGCTCACCTGTGGAAGCCGCTGCTGCACGAGGTCGCGGCCGGCACGCTGAATTCCAGCGAAGACGAGCTCAACTATCTCTCGCACGCCCGCAATCACCACTTTCGCTTTCGGCTGGGCACGGTCAACGGCCTGAACCGCGCACGGCGCGAACTTTACCTGGCGCCGATCCTGGACGAACACGGCAAGGAGATCGTGCCCCAACGCCTGTTGAAATACGACACGCTGGTCTTCGCGGTGGGCAGCATCACCAACGACTTCGGCATTCCCGGCGTGCGCGAGCATTGCATGTTTCTGGATACGCCCGAGCAGGCCGACCGGTTTCACCGCAAGCTGCTGATCCGCTATTTTCGCCTCACCAGTCGGCTCGAAGCGTCGGTCGAAGATCATATCAACATCGCCATCGCCGGCGCCGGCGCCACCGGCGTGGAGCTGGCCGCCGAGCTGCGCCGGGCGTTGACGATCATGGGCACACACGGACTGGAGCGGCCGCCGGCCGACGACGAGATAAAGTTCACCCTGATCGAGGCCGCCGACCGCGTGCTGCCCGCCCTGCCGCCAAAGATATCGGTCAACGTGGTGGAGCTCCTGAACAAGATCGGCATTGAGGTGCTGCTCAACGAACGCATCGTGCGGGCCGATGAAACCGGGTTTCACATGGACAGCGGCAAATACGTGCGCGCCAGGACCAAGGTGTGGGCCGCGGGCATCCGGGCGCCACAATTTCTCGCCAATCTGGACGGCCTTGAAGTCAACAACATCAACCAGCTGAAGGTCAGGCCAAGCTTGCAAACCACGCGCGATGATGCCATCTTCGCGTTCGGCGATTGCGCGAGCTGCCCGCGACCGGGAACCGAGGAAACCGTGCCGCCGCGCGCGCAGGCGGCGCATCAGCAGGCCTCGCTGCTGGTTGAATCGATCAAGCGCCGCCTGGCCGGCAAACCGCTGCCCGAATACGTCTACAAGGATTACGGCTCGCTGGTGACCTTAAGCCGCTTCGAGACGGTCGGCACGCTCATGGGCAACCTCATGGGCAAGCAGGCGGGCAACGTCATGATCGAGGGCTGGCTGGCGCGCATGGCCTATCTGATGCTCTACAAGATGCACCTGTGGGCGCTGCACGGGCCGGGCTGGGTGGTGCTTTCGACCATCGGCCACTGGCTGATCCGGGCCGGCAAACCGCAATTGAAGCTGCATTGAAGCGGCTTGCGTCTGTTGAATTTTTGCGCCGCCCCGGCATGCGATACGCCACGTTGTGACGGTCTATCCCCGCAGCGACATCACCGGCGTGATCCTGGCTGGCGGGCGCGCCAGCCGCATGGGCGGACAGGACAAGGGACTGATCGAGATCGGCGGCAGGCCGATGGTGGAATACGCGCTGGCAAGCCTGGCGCCGCAGTGCGGCGCCATCGTCATCAACGCCAATCGCAACCTGGCGCGCTACCACAGCTACGGCTGGCCGGTGATACCGGACGCGATTGAAGATTACCAGGGCCCGCTGGCGGGCATCGCCAGCGTCATGTCGCGGGCCGACACGGCGTATATCGTCACCGCGCCCTGCGACAGCCCGTTACTACCGCACGATCTGGGCGAGCGCCTGTGGTCGGCGCTAACGCGCGAACATGCCGAGATTGCCGTGGCCAGCAGCGCGGACCGCATGCAGCCGGTATTTTCGATGCTCAAGCGTGAATTGCTGTCCAGCCTCACGGATTATCTTCAACAGGGCGAGCGCAAGATCGATCGCTGGTACGCCCTGCACCGAGTGGCGATCGCCGATTTCGCCGATTGCCCGGATGCGTTTCTGAACGTCAATACACCAGAGGAACGAGCGGCGCTCGAGGCGCGATTGGCGACATAAGGCTTGACTTTGATTTGCGGTCGTGATCCGAGTCGCGCGCCGCAGAGGTGTTTATGCGGCGGCCGGTAATGTTAGACTACGCCATCCGCACTGGCAGGCGCACCGCCCGCCACACCCCGAGCCCGGCAGGGAACACGCAGCGCGGGCATCTGGGAGCGCAATCTGACCTTTGAATCCCTGAGATATCACTTGTGTGCCAAAGGGGGCAACTATGGCCGAAGATACTGTAACCATAACCGATGATGCGACCGGCAAGCAGGTGAAGCTGCCCGTCCTGAAAGGGACCGACGGGCCGGCAGGGATCGATATCCGCAAACTGTACAGGGAGCTCGGATATTTCACGTTCGATCCCGGGTTCATGTCCACCGCCAGCTGCGAAAGCCAGATCACGTTTATCGACGGCGGCAAGGGCATCCTGCGCTATCGCGGCTATCCCATCGAGCAGCTTGCCGAGCACAGCAGCTATCAGGAGGTCTGCTACCTGCTGCTGTACGGCGATCTCCCGACCGGCGAGCAGCTACAGCGATACAACGACAGTATCAGCAGCCATACGCTGCTGGACGAGGCCATCCGCGAGTTTTTCCGCGGCTTTCGCCACGACGCCCATCCGATGGCAATCATGGTCGGCACCGTCGGCGCGCTGGCGGCCTTCTATCACAGCACCATGGATGTCCACGACCCGGAGGTGCGGGAGCAGTCGGCACACCGATTGATCGCGAAGATGCCGACCATCGCCGCGTGGTGCTACAAGTATTTCATCGGCCAACCGTTCATGTATCCGATCAGGAGCCTGGATTACACGCGCAACTTCCTGCACATGATGTATGCGTTGCCCAGACAGGCCTATGAGCCGAATCCGGTGGTGGTGCGCGCGCTGGACCTGATCCTGATCCTGCATGCCGATCATGAGCAGAATGCCTCGACCTCGACGGTGCGTCTGACCGGCAGCGCCGAGGCCAGCCCGTTCGCCGCGCTGTCGGCCGGCATCGGGACGTTGTGGGGGCCGGCGCACGGCGGGGCCAACGAGGCCGTGATCCGCATGCTGGAGCGCATCGCCAAGTCCGATCGCGACGTGAAGCATTACGTGGCGCGCGCCAAGGACAAGGACGATCGCTTCCGGCTGATGGGCTTCGGCCACCGCGTATACAAAAACTACGACCCGCGCGCCAAGATTATCCGCAAAAGCTGTCATGATATCCTGGCCGAAATGGGGGCCAATAACCCCAATCAGAAGCTGTTCGACATCGCCATGGAGCTGGAGCGCATCGCGCTGGAGGATGACTATTTCGTCGAGCGCAAGCTGTATCCCAACGTGGACTTCTACTCCGGCATCATCCTGCGCGCGATGGGCATTCCGATGAACATGTTCACGGTCATCTTCGCGCTGGCGCGCACGGTCGGCTGGCTGTCGCACTGGATGGAGATGATGGGCGATCCGCAGTCGCGCATCGGCCGTCCCAGACAGCTATACACCGGCCATCAGCAGCGCGATTACGTGCCTATCGGCGAACGGGAAAGCAATTAGAATTGTGGGCTGGGATGAGCGGTGCGAATCCCGGCCCTCTGCTGGGTTACGCTGCGCTAACCCAGCCTTGTATTATCGGTCCCGAAAAAAATCCCGCATCACCGGTGCGAAGCGCTCGCGGTCGATCAGAAACGAATCGTGGCCGTTGATGGAATCGAGCCGGGTCAGGCGCACGTCGCGGCCGGCGTCGCGCAGCGCATCGGCGAGCTCCTGCTGCTGATACAGAGGAAACAGCACATCGGACACGACGCCGATGATCAAGGTGCGGCCAGCGTGGAGCCTGCCTATCGCCGCCTCCAGGGTACCGCCGTGGGCGGCGGCGTCGAACAGGTCCATGCTGCGCGACAGATACAGATAACAGTTGGCGTCGAAGCCGCCGACGAACTTGCGCGCGTTGTAGTCCAAGTACGATTCGATCTCGTACAGAATGCCGAAGGGCTGCTCGCCGCGTTTGGCGACCTCATGGTGGCCGAAGCGCTGTTGCCATTCCTGCGCGGAGCGGTATGAAATCAGGCCGAGCTTGCGCGCCAAACACATGCCCGTCAGCGGCTGCTGGTCGGGCGCATAATGGCCGCCCCGCCATGCCGGATCCGAACGGATGATTTCCCGTTGCAGCGAGCGGATCGCGATGGCGAACGCGCTGGCGCGCGCGGCGGCCGAGATGATCACCAGCCGTTCAACCTCGGGCGCATGCGAGATGGCATACGCCAGCGCCGTCATGCCACCCAGCGACGCGCCGACCACGGCAACGGGCCGTTCGATCGCCACCGCGCGCATCACTTCATGGGCTGCGGCGGC
Source organism: Gammaproteobacteria bacterium (assembly GCA_050740315.1). Lineage (GTDB taxonomy): Bacteria > Pseudomonadota > Gammaproteobacteria > JACCYU01 > JACCYU01 > JACCYU01. The sequence goes on from JBOIDC010000015.1 coordinate 46,446, forward strand.
GATATCCTCGACGGTGAGTTCCGGAAAATCCAGGCCATAAGGCCTGGCCGTCGCCGGATCGACCGACGCCGGTCCGGTCGAACCGAAGCAACTGCCCAGCGAGTTGACGCATACCACGAAGAGCCGGTCGGTGTCGATCGGCTTGCCTGGGCCCACCATGTATTCCCACCAGCCGGGCGCGGGATCATCTGGGCTCGACGCCGCATGCGCGCTGGGCGAAAGCCCCGTGAACAGCAACACGACGTTATCGCGCGCGGCGCTCAAGCGTCCCCAGGTCTCGTAAGCAACGCGCACGCCAGAGAGAACCCCGCCACGCCGCATGGTAAACGGCCGGGACAGATCGACAAATCGCGTCGCGGGAAGGATGCGGGGCACTGCGGCAGGGGAGACGGCCATCAATTACCTGGCAGAGGAAGTTTCAAGATTCGTATGAACCTCCAGTTTGAAGCGAGTTCCTAGTGAAGAACAAATATGATCTGTCAGCCGAATATGATCGACCAATATCCGGGTATTATGACCCGCTTATACCCAAGAAGGAGGAAAACCCATGAAACTCACCGGAATCGCTATCGTCGCGGCCTGCTTTTATGCGCCGTTGATTGGCGCGCAAACCTACAAGCGGGCCACTATCGAAGATTACCCTGAACCGGCACAGGTAACGGTAACGGGTAACAACGAAGTGATAAGCAAAATGCCTCAACCCGCCGAGAAGCCGGGTTATCGATTCCGTGAAGACATGGAGTTTACGGTCGAAGAGAGAAATGCCCTTGATCGTTTACACAATGCCATGGATTCTGGTTGGCAACCCTATGTATTCTGTTGCGGGAGCCCTGGTGATGCAGACGCGATCAAACCGGAAAACAGAGTAGCGCTGGCGGGTGCCATCTTCAACAAATACAAGCTCATGCCTGGCCAGATAATCGATGCGCATACATTCCAGCAGGTGGCGATGGAAAATGTGCGGTTGCTCAATGGTGCAGGCGAGAGCGCAAACACCACCTTTCTGGATGGTCTGAAGAGGTAGCTTGTGCCTGTGCTTGTGTGCGCCGCCTCAATCGACAGAACTTTGCAAGCCGACCAGCGCGCCACACGCGGCGCCGCCGCAGGTACGCGCGATCCTCTCCGGAACGCAGGTTAGAAAGGTACTTAAAAGTCACAAGGCGGGATCGCTTGCGCGAGCGCGCGATACCACTCGGTCAACACGGCCAGCGAGAACGACGCATTCGCGGGACTGGGATTGGGCGTCACGAACGCACGCGCAGCGCCGATGCGCGCCGGCTGCATGCCCCAGTCAATACGTGGCGGCGTCGAGCCCGTGGTGTACTTCAGGAATTCACCGTAAGCGATTTTGCCGTGAAACCACGCTATCCGCGGCCGATGACGGTGTAATTTTTCCGCCAGCAGCGGCGCGCCCTCGCGGTAATCCGCAGTCCGAAGCTCGGCACCACCCCGCGTCGCCCCCTTGACCAAGTCCGTGAAGCCGATGCCATAGCGCCGAAACAACGTCTCCTGCGCGGCGACACCCGGCGTCAGCGGCTCCGGCACCAGCCCCGACGCATTCAACGCCCGCCAGAATCGGTTGCGCGGATTGGCGAAATAAAACCCCGCCCGCGCCGAGATGATCGACGGATTCAGGCCGATGGATACGACGCGCAGGTTTTCGCGGAGGTAGTCCGGTAACGACTCCCCTTCCGATGCTACCTCAGCTGCTGATGTCATACCCAGCCGCGCGGCATAGTAACAATCCGGTTTGCCGCTAGCGAGAACGGCATGCGGGTTCTCGCACCCGCGGGCGAGTTCCTTTCTTTGCTCGCCCAAAGAAAGGAACCAAAGAAATGCGCCCGGCCGGCGCTTGATCGCTGCGCTGCGCGCCTTTGACTCGGCGGTCGCCCGACGGCACGTCCATGTACCGCAGGCGACGCGCGTGATCCATCACGCGCCCTCCGGCGCTCGGCCAAAGGCTTGCGCTGCTCGCTCGCGCCAAACGGGTGACAAGCACAACGCGCTCTAGCCCTACGTGCGAAGGGTTAGACGACGATCGTCTTGAAGCGATTGAACAGAATCCGGTCAAAGTGCCCACCGGTAACGCCGCAAGGTTCGCAGACTTTGGTTATCAGCTCCGACTCGAGCGCCTTGTACTTTGACTTGTTGCTCCCAAGATCATCCGGGAGCCGTGCTCCGCAGCGTTCCAAAATTCCTGCAAGCCGTGTGTCAAAAGCGATTGCACGCTCGATGAGTCCGAGGCCAATGAGTAGGTCCCGGGCGCCCTTGTGCTTCAGGTAAGTTAGGTCATCTGCTACTGCCGCAATTCGCCAGGACTCTTGTGGAATGTTGGCGATCCCTTTGAAGTAGGCCTTTGGCCCGTCATATGAGGCAAGTACGGCCACGTTGTTGGCGGCGGCCCTAGTCTTCTTGCATTTGTTAAGTTCGGCGGAGGCCCAGCGGACGCCCGCGCTCCGGAGCAACTGATGGATCTCGCGGAGTCGCCGTCGAGGCGTACTGGTAACCAAGCTGCGGTACCAGTCGCCTCTTGCCCGCACCGCTTGCTGCACTGCCATGCCGGACGATGCGCTCCCCGCGACCGATATCTGAACAAGTACCGACGACCAAAGTTCACTGTCGCCCTTCGCCTTCCAGTTGCCTAGTGGCGGGACGGACACGCTCGACTTGTGTTCATTGACGATGGCGATGAGTTTCTTTGCGATGGATGATGTGATCAGCATTGTCATGGAGTCGTCTAACGTTGAAAGTAGACGCCCCGACTCCATCCGAGGCGTCATAACCTGTTTATTCGTCCGATTCTCAATCAAATGATCCACCACCACCGTCTCGGCTGAGGTGGAGGTGTCGCTGGGGGTGCCCGCTGGCGCGACACTGTGCAGAAATCGTTGGGCGCGTTTGCACATGTTAAACCCACCGTGCGGTGCCCCCTATGAACTGCGTAGTCCAGTCCCCCGAATCTATGAATTTCCTTTACTCCCGTCTGGCGCTAGCGAGCAGCGCAAGGCTTTGGCCGAGCGCCGAAGGGCGCGTGAAGGATCACGCGCGTCGCCTGCGGCACAGGGATGTGCCGTCGGGCGACCGCCGAGTCAAAGGCGCGCAGCGCAGCGATCAAGCGACGGCCGGGCGGCTTTCTCTTTGGTCACTTTCTCTTGGCCGCGCAAGAGAAAGTAACCCGCCTGCGGGGGCGGAACCCCGCAAGCACCTATTTATTCGCCCGATGCTCAACCAGATCATCCACCACGGCGGGATCGGCCAGCGTCGACGTATCGCCCAGTGCGTCGACTTCGTTGGCCGCGACCTTGCGCAGAATCCGGCGCATGATCTTGCCCGAGCGGGTTTTGGGCAGGCCCGGCGCCCACTGGATCACGTCGGGCTTGGCGATCGCGCCGATCTCCTCGCGCACCAGTTGCACCAGTTCCTTTTTAAGATCCTCCGAGCCCCCTTCTCCCTGTTTCAGGGTCACATAGCAATAGATGCCCTGACCCTTCAGGTCGTGTGGGAAACCGACCACCGCCGCCTCGGCGACGCGCGGGTGCAGCACCAGTGCGCTTTCGACTTCGGCCGTACCGATACGGTGGCCCGAGATGTTGATCACGTCGTCCACGCGGCCGGTGATCCAGTAATAGCCGTCCTCGTCGCGCCGCGCGCCGTCGCCGGTGGTGTAAACGCCGGGATAAAGCCTGAAATAGGTGTCGATAAAGCGCTGATGGTCGCCATACACGGTGCGCATCTGCCCGGGCCACGACCGCTTGATGACCAGATTGCCGCTGCCTGCGCCTTCGATCTCTTTACCCTTGTCGTCCATCAGCGCCGGCACCACGCCGAAGAAGGGCTTGGTCGCCGAGCCCGGCTTCAGATCGATGGCGCCCGGCAGCGGCGTGATCAGAATCCCGCCGGTTTCAGTCTGCCACCAGGTGTCGACGATGGGGCAGCGCCCCTCGCCAACCACACGGTAATACCATTCCCAGGATTCGGGATTGATGGGCTCGCCCACCGTGCCGAGGATGCGCAGGCTCTTGCGCGAGCTTTTCTTGACAAAGTCGTCGCCCTGCCCGCTCAGCGCGCGGATGGCGGTCGGCGCAGTGTAGTAGATGTTGACCTGGTGCTTGTCGACCACCTGCCAGTGACGGCTGGCGTCCGGGTAGGTCGGCAGACCCTCGAACATCAGGGTGGTGGCGCCATTGGCCAGCGGCCCGTAGACGATGTACGAATGCCCCGTTACCCAGCCCACGTCGGCGGTGCACCAGTAGATGTCGCCGTCGTGGTAATCGAAGATGTACTTGTGGGTGATGGCGGTGTAGAGCAGATAACCGCCGGTGGTGTGCAGCACGCCCTTGGGCTTGCCGGTGGAGCCGGAGGTGTAGAGAATGAACAGCGGGTCTTCGGCGTCCATTGCCTCTGCCTTGCAGTCGGCCGCGGCGTCGCGCATGAGATCGTCCCACCAGCGGTCGCGGTGATCGTTCCAGTCGATCCTGCCGCCGGTGCGCTTGACCACGATCACGCGCGCGACGTTGGGGCATTCCGTCAGCGCCTTGTCCGCATTCGCCTTGAGCGGCACAGTCTTGCCGCCGCGCAAGCCTTCGTCGGCGGTCACGACCACCTGGCAATCGGAGTCCTGAATGCGGTCTTTCAGCGCCGCGGGCGAGAAACCGCCGAACACGATCGAGTGGATGGCGCCGATGCGCGCGCAGGCCAGCATGGCGACCGCCACTTCCGGGATCATGGGCAGGTAAATGCACACCCGGTCCCCTTTGTTGACGCCCTGAGCTTTAAGCACATTGGCGAACTTGCACACCTGCGCGTGCAGTTCACGGTAAGTGATTTTCCTGTCCTCCTTGGGGTCGTCGCCCTCCCAGATGATGGCGGTCTGATCGCCGCGCTTTTCCAGATGTCGATCCAGGCAGTTGTGCGCGACGTTGAGTTTGCCGCCTTCGAACCACCTGATGACGGCCTGCTTGAAATCCGACTTCAGCACCGTGTCCCACGGCTTGAACCAGTCCAAAAACGCCTCCGCCTGCTCCGCCCAGAAGCCTTCGGGATCGTCCACCGAGCGCTTATACAGCTGCTGGTATTTTTGCTTGTCAATATGGGCGCGTCGCGCGACCTCGGGCGAAACTTGGTAGACCTTGGAATCTGACATCGCGCTACTCCTCCGGTTATGAATCCGCTAGTTCAAGTGTTGTCATCATTCATCCAATTGTCAAAGACTTCAATGCCGCCAACACGCCCTCGGTCAAACGCGGGCATTGAGGGTGCGTCAGCGCTGGGCGGGCAACCGCAATCCTTTCGGCGCCAGCCAGCGCTCGCCCAGTTCGAAGCCGCCTTGCACCAGCAGCGCCAGCACCGCGGCCGGCACCGCGCCCTGCAGAATCAGACCGATGTCGTCTAAGCGGATGCCGGTCAATATGGGCTGGCCGTAACCGCCGGCGCCGATCAGCGCGCCCAGGGTGGCGGTGCCGATGTTGATCACCGCCGAGGTTTTGATGCCGGCCAGGATGGTCGGCATCGCCAGCGGCAGTTCCACCAGACGCAGCCGGCTGGTGGCGGGCAGCCCCAGCGCCACCGCCGACTCCGTGAGCTGCGGCGAGATGCCGCGAATCCCGGCATGCGTGTTGCGCACGATCGGCAGCAGACTGTAGAGAAACAGCGCCACGATCGCCGGCGCGCCGCCGATGCCGAGCAGGGGAATCATGAACACCAGCAGCGCGAGCGCCGGGATGGTCTGGATAATACCGGTGGCGCTCAGGATAAGCTGGCCGAATCGCGGCCGGCGCGCGGCGACGATGCCCAGCGGAATGGCGACGATCACGGCCGCTGACAGCGAGCTCAGCACCAGCAGCAGATGCTCTGCGGTATAGCGAAAAAAATCGTCAACCGCGCTGGGCAGTTTCACGCGCGGTTCGAATCCGAGCTCACGCTTGAGAAAATCCGCGGCGACCGTGGCGGCCGGCACGCCGTCCAGCTTCGCCCGCGCATTCATGGCCCTCATCCGGGCCTGCGACACGCGCCCCCCCAGCCGCCGCAGCGCGCGCAACGCAGCCGGCGCCTGTTCTGTCAATTGCGCGCGGTACAGCCATACGGCCTCATAAGCCGGAAAGTAATGGCGCTCGTCTTCGAGCACGACCAGGTCGTAGTAGCGGATCTCCGCGTCGGTGGCGTAAAGATCGGTGGCGTCGATTTCGCCCGTCGCCAGACCACGGTACGCAAGATCGTGATCCAGGCCCCGCACGTCCGTCTGCGGCAAATCGTAATGCCTGCGCAGGCCGGGCCAGCCGTCGGCGCGATCCATGAACTCGCTGCTGAAACCGAACCGCAGGTCCGGGTGCGCGACAAGCTCCGCAAGCGTGCGGATACCCAGTTGCCTCGCGCGCTCGCGACGCATGCCGACGGCATACGTATTGTTGAAACCCAGCGGCGCGCTCATGCGCACGTTGTGCGCGGCCAAGGCCGCGCGTATCGCGCGGGCGCCGGCCAGCGAGCGACCGGTCAGGATCTCCTGCACGATGGTGCCGGTGTACTCCGGGTAGATATCGATATCGCCCGCCAGCAATGCGCGCCACAACGTGCGCGTGCCGCCCAGCTCGGCGCGGTGCCTGACCGGGATCTGCGCGTGACGGATGATCTGCGTCGCCATCTCGCCCAGGATGACCGACTCGGTGAACTGCTTGGAACCGACGCGAACCTCAGCGCCCGCGGGCGCCGGCGAAAATACGACGCAGACGAACAACGCGATAACGGCGGCGCGGTTCCATGTCGGCATTACGCTCATGCAATCGAAGACCGCTGTGCGCGGATGAATTGCTCCACGAACCCATTGGCCGGCGCGTGCAGGAGGTGGCCCAGCGAGCCGCGCTGCACGATGTTGCCCGCCCGCATCAACACGATGGTCTCGGCGAAAAATCCGGCTTCGCTGAGATCGTGCGTGACCATCACCACCGTCTTGCGCAACGCCTTGAATATCTCCCGCAGCTCGTTTTGCAGATCGAAGCGGATCATCGGGTCCAGCGCGCCCAGCGGCTCGTCCAGCAGCAGTACATCCGGGTCGAGCATCAGCGCGCGCATCAGGCTCACCCGCTGACGCTGACCGCCGGAAAGCTCGGCCGGAAAGCGCTGCAGCCCGTCGGCGGGAAAATGGGTGAGCGCCGCGAGTTCGCCGATACGGGCGGCGATGCGCGCCGCGTCCCAGCGCAGGTAACGCGCCATCAGCGCGATGTTGTCGCGCGCGGTCAGGTGCGGAAACAGGCCGCCCTCCTGCACCACGAAGCCCATGCGCCGGCGCAGGCGGCCGGCGTTGTCATCGGTCAGCGGCTGACCCTCGAAACGCACCGTGCCGGTGTCCGGCGCGATGAGCCGCACCAGCAGGCGCAACAGGGTTGATTTGCCCGAGCCGCTGGGACCGACCAGCACCGTCGTGCGGCCTTTTTCCACCGTGAGGTCGATGCGCTCCAGCGCCACCGAATCGCCGTAACGTTTGGCCACACCGGTCAGCTCAAACATCTGGGCGCCGGCGACGTCACGCGCCACATTACATCCATGCGCCTGGCGCGGCGGACTTGACCACGATTCATTGGCGCCTCACGCGCGGGACGGCGGTATAGGGTTAACGCACGGCCGCTTTACGTCTGCCGGTTCACTCCGTGCGTTCGGGAATGCTGCCATCGGGGTCCGAGATAATGACCTCCACGCGGCGGTTGTGCTGGCGCCCGTCGGCGGTGTCGTTACTGGCCACAGGGAACTGCTCGCCATATCCGACGGTGCGCATGCGATCGGGATCGATGCCGTCCCCGATCAACTCATCGCGCACGGCGTTCGCGCGGCGCTCGGACAGATCCTGATTGAAGCTTTCGTCGCCGGTGCTGTCGGTAAAGCCCTCGATCAGCACGTTGCGCTCCGGGTATCTGTCCAGGAACTTCGCCAGCTTGTCGACGGCGGCCGCCCCGCCGCCGCTCAACTGGGCCTGACCGGTGTCGAACAGTAGATCCCCCAGGGTCATGACCAGGCCGCGCTCGGTCTCGCGCGCCTCCAGTTCCCGCACCTGCTGGGACAGCGCCTCGGCCCTGCGCGCCAGTTCGCGCGCCTGTTCGCGGGCCTGCTCGGCCTCCAGTCGCGCCATTTCCGCCGCGCGCGCCTGCTCTTCGGCGCGCTCACGCTGCTGCTCGGCCAGCTCGGTGGCGCGACGGACCTCCTGCGCGCGCGATTCCAGCATGATCTGCTGGCGTTCGGCCTCCGCCTGCATGATGTCCGCCTCCGCCGCTTCCAGTTGCGCAAGTTCGCGCGCGATGGCGACGCGCTGCTCGGTAAGATAGCTGTGGTGGTCGACGTCGTCCTGTTCAGCGCCGGCGGCGGCCAGCCGTTCGGCGGTACGCAGCGCATCCTCGGCCTGGCGCAGCGCGAACGGCGCGGACTCGACGATCTGAGGATCGTTGGCGGCGCCGTTGTAAGCGTTTCGCGCCCGGCTCACCGACGGGTTCTCGGTGGTCGGCATCATCATGCAGCCGGCCGCCAGCGCGGCGGCAATCAGTGAGAAAGCCCGGCTGCCGCCTGGACGAATGTTCATTATTGCTCCTTCAATCGGCGCCGCCGCCGCACAGTTGAAACCAGATTTTGCGAATATTGACTGAATCACGCGGTAACGGCCAGCGGGCGGGACGGCGTCGAGACATTACCAGCGCACGATGCTGAACCGAGGCGTGCTTGCCTTGCGCGACTCAAGGTGACCCGCTGCCGACCTCCTCGCGCAGCAACCGTATGCTTTCGCGCACCTGCTGCACCGATTGCTGCGCCCGGCCGGTCTGCGCCTTTGCCTGCGCAAGCTCGGCTTCGACCTGCGCCTGTTCCGCCAGCCGCCGGGTGATCTTGAAGTCTTCGGCGGCCATCGCCGCGCGCGCCTCCTTGAGCTTTTTGATGGCGCTGTCCAGCTCGACCGGCGCGTAGGTGCGCGCATCGGCCTGCTCGGCCAGACCGATCGCCGTATCGGCTCGCGCGATCTCCGCCAGCGGCGGCGGAGTGCTCGCGCAACCGCTTAAACCGGCCGCCGCCACGGTCAGGCCGCCTATCAAGATGATGGTGGATGTCGGACGGAATCTCTTCACGCAAGCGCTCCTGATCGCGGATGGATCGTTATCGCTGGCCGTCGCGGGCAAAGCCTTCGGACCAGGACGAATTATTATAGTCCAGGTCGCCGGCCGCAACCGATCCAGGTCGCGCGTTGTCGCCGAGTCTGCACGGTCCCTATTCCGCCGCGCACCGATCGACACCGCGCTCACGCCCCGCCGCGCGGTCGCTTCCGCGTCTCGCGCCGCTATAATGACGCCGGCAAACTGCGGCCGATCGTCAAGGCTTCGAAGGTGCGGTCAGCCGGGCGTTCGATGAATTTCGTCAGCGCGCGCTGGCACCCGCTATCATCCGAGTGCTGCAAGCGATCGCCGCCGTCATGGCGCCGGCGGGCTTGAAGGCGCTGAAACGAGGCGGACATGATCCGGCGGGCGAACCTTTCAAGCGATTGCCGAAGCGCACGATCACGACGCATTCGCGAAGCGCCATCGCACGGTATTGTGTTCGCGCAACAACACGACGGCTTTCCGCCCGCGGCAAAGAGAGGGTAACCAGGCATGGAAATTGAAGTCGGCGGTATCTTTGGCCTGCTAATACTTGTGGCCGATGTGTGGGCGATCATCAACGTCGCGCAAAGCAGCAGCGCCACCGGCGTCAAGGTGATATGGGTGGTGGTGATACTGCTGTTGCCGCTGCTGGGATTTCTCGCTTGGCTGATCTTCGGTCCGCGCAGCGCCACGCCTTGAACGATCGCATGGAACTGACGAAGTGATCGCGTTCGGGCTTACTCAATCCTCCGTCGTCCGGCCGCGGCACGACGAAGCTATCGCGCAAGAGGCTAAACGATCTGCAAAATCACTGCGCCGGCGGCCGCCGATGCGAGCCTAACGCGGCGGCGCCGACGCGCCCGGCGAGGCAGCGTCGTCGCGGACTTCCGTGTCGGCGGGTGCATCCCGTCGGCCCTGGCTGAAGGCTTTCATGTTGGCGTCTTCAGGCCAGTGATCGCCGTCGAAGCCGGGTTGTCGCTCAAGTGCGGCCGGTGACAGATCGAGCACTACGTAGTTATCACCGGCCGGTTTGCGAAGCTCGCGCAGCGGCATGGCGTACAGCGTTTGCCCCAGACCCAGAAAACCGCCGGCGGCCATCACGGCGTACACAACGCGGCCTTGCGGCCCGTCGATGGCGAGATCGACGATCTCTCCTAAGGTTTCATCCTGTAGATTTCGCACCGGTTTGCCGATGTAGTCGCTGGCCCTGACGATACTGGTTCGAGGCGCGTCGCCAGGTGTGGCGCGCTTGGCTGGCATTTCACGCGCGGCGCGGTCGTTGCCGGCGGCAAAAGCCTCGGCGCCGATAGCCAGACACAACGCGCCGGCAAGCCACATGGCGGTTGCCATGCCGGCATCACGAACCCTGACCGACCGCGCCGTGCCGGCATCCATCAGTGGGCCTCGTAGCGCTTGAGCTTGTTGTACAGGGTTTTCAGGCTGATGCCCAATGACCGGGCGGCAAGTTTCTTGTCGCCGTTGCATTCGGCCAGCGTGTCCAGGATCAGGCGCCGCTCGGCGTCCTCCAGCGGCGTGAGCGCCAGCGCGCCAGTACCGTTGATCGGGGCCGGTGCATCGGGGCTACCGGCGCTTTCGAGCACCTGCCTGAACTCCGGCATCTGCAGCAACAGCTCGACGTCGATATCGCCTTCGGCCAGAATAAAAACGCGATGCAGCATGTTCTTGAGTTCCCGCACGTTGCCCGGCCAGGCATAGCGGGTCATGCACGCCAGCGCCGCGTCGGTCAACCGCTTGTCTGAGTGCGCCTTGGCATTCAGGCGATCGAGAAAATGCGCCGCCAGCAGTGGAATGTCGCCCGCGCGTTCGCGCAGTGGCGGCACGTCGATGGGGAACACCTGCAGGCGATAGAATAAATCCTCGCGCAGCCTGCCGTCGGCGACCGCCTGGCGCGCGTCGCGATTGGTGGCCGCTATCAGTCTTACGTCGATCTCAAGCTCCTTGTCGCCGCCGATGCGCGTGAATTTTGACGTCTCCAGCACCCGCAACAGGTTGACCTGCAGCTCCAGCGGCATCTCGGTGATCTCGTCCAGCAGCAACGTGCCCCCCTGTGTGCGCTCGAAGTAGCCCTTGTGCTGGTGGCTGGCGCCGGTGTAGCCGCCGCGGTCGTGGCCGAACAGTTCGTTGCCGATCAGCTCCTGCGGCACCGCGCCGCAATTGAGCGCCAGAAATGG
>JBOIDC010000016.1:0-55886 GCA_050740315.1 Gammaproteobacteria bacterium
CGCCCCCACGACTGTATTCCATCACGGGCGCTTCGGCGCCCGTTCTAATTGCCGGCTGCACACCATTGTCACCGCATGTTGGCGACCACCCGCGCGAGCGGTTAGCGTCATGCTCTGGCGCTGCTGGACTCGCCGCATGATAATCTGCCTCTGAACGCGGCCCGAAGCGGAGGCTTTTTGCGATATTTCAGGGCCTGAACAGGCGGCCGCCACCCTGCGGGCCAGCCGGTCCTCCGGCACCGCGCTGCGGAACGACGATCGAGGACGCCGCTTCGCGCTGGAGTTCCTTGATCTCCTCGGCGGCGCGCTGCATGGCACCCTTGGCGGCTTGCGGAAATTGCCCGATCGCTTCCTCCAAAGTTGCGGCTTCAAGCAAAAAACTCAACGGAAGCGCGCCGACCGGCGACATGATCTGCGTCTGGCCGAGATACTGAACCTCGCGGCCATGATCTCTGGAGCCGTCCGGCTTGACCGGCGTGAAACGAATAATGCTGCCGGCGCTGCGGTCGGAAAAGGTTTCTTCGTGATAAAGATTGTCGCGATCCAGTTTAATGTCGGGCAGTTGATCGGGGTTGGCTGTGCTCATCGGCGATGATTCCTTCAAGGTTACCTTTTGAATATTTTCAAGATAACAGATTCAGATGCACGGCGTCGCGCGGCGGGCACCGATGGGTCAACGCGGGAGCGTGCCGGCTGGGTAGGCAGCAATCGTGCAAACAGCAACCCAATAGCCTGACGGCAATGCATGTTCGAGATTGAGGAGTTGCGCGGCGCGCACTTCGGCCCGGTGTCGCTGACGCTTGCGGCTGGTGAGTGTGTGCTTGTGCAGGGCGCATCGGGCGCAGGCAAGACCCTGTTCCTGCGCGCGCTCGCGGATATGGATCCCGCCTGCGGCGAGGTTCGGATCGCCGGCACCTGTCGGCGGGAACTGTCCGCGCCTGCATGGCGGCGGCGCGTGGGGTTGCTGCCGGCGGAAAGCCAGTGGTGGGCGGAAACCGTGGGCATGCACTTCGCGAATGACGGCACGGCAGCCCTCGCGGCGCTGGGCTTCAGTCCCGAGACCATCGACTGGCCCGTGGCGCGCCTGTCCAGCGGCGAACGTCAGCGGCTGGCGCTTGCACGATTATTGTGCAATCGGCCGCAGGTGCTGCTGCTGGATGAACCTACGGCCAATCTGGACGAGCTCAATCGCGGCCGGGTGGAAACCCTGGTGGTCAATTATCTCAGGGCGAACAACGCCTGCGCCCTGTGGGTGAGTCACGACGCTTCACAGACGGAACGCATCGCCAGCCGGGTCGTCCGCATGGCAGGCGGCCGCCTGCAGAAGCGCTGTGGCTGATGGAGATGATCCGGCTCAGCGCGTTCGATCTCGGTCTGGCCGCACTGCTGATTGCCGTATTGGCGGCGGCCAACTGGGTGGCCGGCGCCGGACTGGCGCGCACTCTGGCGGTCGCCGCGGTGCGTTGCGCGGCGCAGTTGTTGTTGATCGGTCTGGTGCTCGACGCGCTGTTTGCCAACGTCAGCCTGTGGTGGGTCGCATTGCTGGCGATGGTGATGTTGATCATCGCCGGTTACGAGGTGATGGCGAGGCAGGATCGCCGCTTCGAAGGCGCATGGGGGTACGCGCTCGGCACCCTGGCCATGTTTGTTTCGTCGTTCAGCGTTACGCTGCTGGCGCTGATCGTGATCGTCGGGCCAGATCCCTGGTACGAGCCACGCTACGCCATACCGCTGCTGGGGATGCTGCTGGGCAACACCATGACCGGTGTGGCGTTGACCCTGGACCATCTGACGCAGCTCGCGTGGCAGCAGCGCGCAATCATTGAGGCGCGGTTGATGCTGGGTCACGACTGGTCTGCGGCGATTACCAACATACGCCGTCACAGCGTACGCAACGGGCTGATTCCCATCGTCAACGCGATGGGCGCTGCTGGGGTGGTCAGCCTGCCGGGCATGATGACCGGTCAGATTCTGGCCGGAAATCCGCCCATGGAGGCCGTCAAATATCAGATTCTGGTGTTTTTCCTGGTCACCGCCGGCACCGGCTTCGGCATTCTCGCTGCGGTGATATTAGGCGCGCGCCGGTTATTCGACAAACGCCAGCGTCTGCGGCTGGACAGACTGCGACGGGCAGCAGCTGGCTGAGGCGTTGTATGGTTCGACTTGTCTATCTTTAACTCGCGTCTCCGCTGGCAAACGCGCGCCGGAAAAACTCCGGCGACGCCGTGCTGGCGCGATGGATCGCGGCGTTGTAATACTCCGTCCTGAAATGCATGTTCTCCGCGCTGCGCGCGCGCGCAAAATCGATTGCACCGTTCTTGCAGGCCATGATCGCGCTCCACCAGCCGGTGGGGTAACTGCATTGGGGAAAGTGATGAATGGCAACATCTGCGAACCCGGCCGCGCGCAGGGCATCGGCCATCGGCCGGATAATGCTCTTAGTGTGCGCCAGCGGGGATTCGCTTTGCTGCACGAGCAGGCCATCCGCGGCCAGCGCTTTGTGGCAATGGCGATAGAACGCTTCCGAAAACAGGCCTTCGGCCGGCCCTACCGGGTCGGTGCTGTCGATGATAATGATATCCTGCGAGGCAGGTTTGCACTGTTTTATCCAGTCGATGCCATCGCCGAAGTAAAAGTTCGCACGGGGGTCGTCGTTAGACGCGCATAACTGCGGAAAGTATTTTTCGGCCAGCCGGGTCACGCGTTCGTCTATTTCCACCTGCCACACGGTGTGCACCTCGGGATGTTTAAGTACCTCGCGCAATGTGCCGCAGTCGCCACCGCCGACGATAACGACGCGGGCCGGCGCCGGATGACTGAAGAGCCCGGTGTGCGCCATCATTTCGTGGTAGATGAAATTGTCACGGTCTGTCAGCATTACGCAGCCATCGATGACCATGAGCTTGCCAAAGCCTTCGGTATCGAAGATTTCTATTTTTTGATAATCGGACTGTTCCTCGTGCAGCTTGCTTTTCAGCCGCAGGGAGAAGGCCGAACCGCATTGCTCAAATATTTCGCTAAACCACCGGTTGTCCAATGCCATGAGGCCGCTCCGTAGGGTTTGAATATGAAGTTGTTTGTTGATGGACCCGATTGCGTTCTCGCATTGATGCGCAACCGCCAGCCGAAACGGAAAGTTCTTAAAATCCCTGGGCAGCCGCGCGTTGGACACCGCTCATGTGCGCGGCCGCCCTAATTATTGTATAGCCGCTGGGAGGCGGAATCATGTCATCGCTAGACGAATACACGCAAGCGAAGCCGCTTTGGTCAGTGGCGCGCGCGCGGCAGGTTTATAACCTCGCCAACTGGGCCGAAGGCTATTTTGATATCGACCCGCAAGGACGATTGGTCGCGCTTCACAAAGGGCAGTCGGACAATGCGGGTGTTGCGTTGTACGCGCTTGCGCAGGATTTTCACAACGTTGGTCTGCGTCTGCCAGTGCTCGTGCGTTTCAATCACATTCTGCGCGACCGCGTCAGTCAGTTATGTGGCGCCGTTGATCGCGCCATGCGTGAGTGCGCTTACACGGGACGCTACACTGCGGTTTACCCGATAAAAGTCAATCAGCAGCGTAGCGTCGTCGAGCAGATCCTGCGTCACGGTGGCGGCCAGGTCGGTCTGGAAGCCGGCAGCAAACCGGAGCTGATGGCGGTGCTGGCGCTGATCGAGGGTGACAGCGGCATCGTTATATGCAACGGCTATAAGGATTCGGAATACATCCGGCTGGCGCTGATCGGACGACTTCTAGGCCATCGCGTATATATCGTGGTGGAGAAGCCGTCGGAGTTGGAGCTTGTCATTCGCGAATCGCGCGCTTTAGGGGTCGCGCCGCTACTGGGGTTGCGCGCGCGCCTGGCCTCGATCGGTGAGGGCAAGTGGCAAAATACGGGCGGCGAGAAGGCCAAATTCGGACTGTCGGCCGCGCAGGTGCTGGCGCTCGTTGAACGTTTAAGGGATGAATCGTTACTGGACAGTATCCGCCTGCTGCATTTTCACATGGGCTCACAGATTGCCAATATCGGGGATATCAATCGCGGGATGCGCGAAGCGGGGCGCTACTATGCCGATCTTCGCGCGCTGGGCGCCAATATTGACGTGGTCGACGTGGGCGGCGGTCTGGGGGTCGACTATGAAGGCACCGGATCGCGCGCCTATTGCTCGATGAACTACACCTTGCCTGAATACGCAGGCACCATCGTGCGTGCGCTGGCCGACATCTGTAACGAGCAGCGGCTTCCGCATCCCGATATCGTGACCGAGGCCGGTCGCGCGATGACCGCGCACCACGCGGTGTTGATTACCAATGTTATTGACGCCGAATATGCGCCGACGGGCGAAGCCTCTAAGCCCGCGAATATCGATACGGTGGTCGTGTTGCGGGAGCTGTGGCGTCTTTACGACCATCACGCCGAACTTTCGGTCGGCGAAATTTTTAACGAAGCGCAATACTGGCTGAGCGAGGCTCAGGCTATGTACACGCACGGGGTGTTGAATCTGCGTGATCGGGTGAAGGCCGAGCAGCTTTATCACGCGGTCTGCCGGCGGCTGCTGGAGACACTCGATGCGATGGCCGAGCCGCCGCAGGGAGTGGCCGCGCAACTCCACGAGAAGTTCGCCGACAAATATTTCTGCAATTTCTCCGTTTTCCAGTCGGTGCCCGACGTGTGGGCGATCGATCAGATTTTCCCCGTCGTGCCGTTGCATCGATTGCACGAAGCGCCGACCCGGCGCGCCATACTGCAAGATCTGACCTGCGACTCGGACGGCCAGATTCGCGCCTATGTCGACAGCGGGCGCATCGAAGCCACACTACCGGTGCACGATTATCGCCCGGATGAGCCTTATCTATTGGGAATATGTTTGGTCGGCGCGTATCAGGAAATCCTTGGGGACTTGCATAACCTGTTCGGCGACACGCACGCGATCAACGTCGAGCTGCTGCGCGAAGGTGGCTATCGGCTGGAGGGGCCTGAATTCGGTGATACGATCGAGGAGTTGCTGCGCGTGGTGCACTTTTCGCCCGAACGTCTGATGACGACATATCGGGAGAAGATTGCAGCGGCGGGATTCAGCGCCGAGCGCCAGCAGGCGTTGTGTGACCAGCTTGAGCACGGTCTGCACGGCTACACCTACCTAGAGGTTTAATCCGCGGCTTGAAAGGGATTTGGAGATGTTAACTATCTTCATCACAGGATTGTTGGTTCTGATTGTTGGTCTGGCGATGCTGTTCGGCGCTGCGTTCAGACGACGTTTGCTGGCGGGACTTGCGGTGATGTTGGTGCCGGTTTCTTGTCCGGTGTATGCCTTCCGCAACTGGTCGAACGCGGATGTTCGAAACGGCTTTTTGACTTCACTTGCCGGCATCTTGATCGTAATCGCGGCGGTTTACGGCGGCGTGGTCAAGGATCTCCCGTTTACCGGGGCGCGTGAAATCGCCGAAAAATTGCCGACCGCTTTGCCGCCCGATGAGCCGTTGCCGAACGCAGCTGCCGCGAACGCGATTATGCCGCTGACCGGAGCCACCTTCGATCCTTTGGCTGACGAGCGTTACCTGGCGCCCGCAAAACCGCTATCGCCTCAGGACGACAAACGTGTACTGCCCGTCGCCCCGGCGCAGGCGTATGCCTATTATGCGCTGGCGCCAGCGCAAGTGGCTCAGCAGGTGGGCAAAACGCTCAGGATCGTAACGCGCGAAGGAAAGATCGAAGAAGGCACACTGACGGGTGGCGACGCGCGCTCGCTGTTGCTCGAGACCCCGCGGCTCGGCGGTAGCGTCGCTTTCGAGTACACCGTGGACCAGCTGGTCGCGATTTATGTCTACGACCGTGAGCCGCCGGAGGCGTTGCCGGATTCGGGGTCAGCGCCCGAGAGCACCGACCCGCACGTTGGGCGACCAGAACCCAATTCCGATCCCTGGCTGCCAGCACTCGGGCCAAAGCACCACAACCTCACTCCGGCAGGGGTCCTGCATCAATGAAGAGTCGTCTTATATTCCATTTCGTCGGCTTCGTGGTGTTAGTGGGCGCCGGCGTATGGATTGCGTATCAGGCTATCGCCGCCCCACTTCAAATTGGTTTTCTCGTAATGGATGTCGAGTTCGCAGCCATGTACTGGTTCACATTGCTGATCTACGGATTCGTCTGGCTCGTGCTGTATTTTCCACTGCGCAGACGCGCGTGGCCTTTCTTGTTGATCGGGCACACCAGCGCGGCGGCGATCGCGCTGGTGAGTACGCTGACAGTGGTTACGTTAGGCGAGCGTAACAGCCCGGCCCCGAACGAAGTGCCGTCCGAGAGCACGCACGAGGCCTATCCGCCGCGGTTGGATGCGGAGCCCGGCGCGCTGCCACTGCCTGTACCGTCGCGCGAGGATTCGCCCGGCGATTAGCGCTTCAATTGAGGACATAGGGATATGAACACGGCTTTACATACAAACGATGTCGCGCTGGAGAAGCCGGGCGTACTGGTAGTGGACGATTCCCAGGTGATGCGCCGTGCGATCCAGCGGATACTGGGGCAGGATTTTGCCGTTATCGAGGCCGAGGACGGCAAAGTCGCCTGGGATATCCTCGCCCGCGAACACGCCATTCAAGTCGTTTTCTCAGACCTGATGATGCCCAACAAGAACGGCTTCGAGCTGCTCCGCGATATTCGGGAATCCGTTTACGCGCGCATCAACCGGTTGCCCGTCATCATCATGACGGGCCATGAAGACGACGAAAAAATACGGCGCCAGGTGATGTCACTGGGCGCCAGCGACTTCATCTCCAAGCCGTTTGATTCGGTGCAGCTCAAAGCCCGCGCCAATGTGCACGCCAAGGCCGATCACACCAGTCGGCAGTTGGAGCAAGCCCATGAACTGCTGGCGAAAAAAACGACCATTGACCCGCTGACAGGGCTGGCGAATTTACGCTATCTTCATGAACATGGCGCCTCGTTGCTCGCTTTTGCCGTGCGTCAAAATGCGGAGCTGGCCTTGCTGTGCGTGGAGCTGGACAAATTTGATGTCGTATTCAGAAAGAAGGGCCGGCACATCGCAGAGAAAATTCTCGCTCACGTAGGGCGGATCATCGGCGCAAGCGTGCGCCGGGAAGATCTGACCGCGCGGATCGGCTTGGCGAAGTTCGCCGTCATCATGCCTGGCGCCGATCATGCGTCCGCCTCGAAAGCGGCAAATCGAATCCATACGCTGATCGGGGAGTCGCTTTACCGGCTGGGCGACGAGCGGTTCAGGGTTACCGCAAGCGCGGGTTTGGTCACGGGCGCGTGCAGCCCTGATCTACAGATAGCGGACATTATCAAGCGCGCCGAGCAGCCACTGGGGCGCGCAATCGATGCGGGCGGCAATCGGCTGATGGTCGATCAACCGGTTTGCAGCGATCCTGCTTCGGCGGGCGTGGATAATCGCGCTCCGCCTGCCAGCCTGAGTTTGGATGGGGCAATCGGATTGTTGGCGGCCGGACAATCCGAAGCCCTAGATAACGAGCTTGCCGCGTTAATATCACGGTTATTGCCGCTACTTGCCTATGGTAATCAACAATTGGGGCTGGGACTGGACGAAAGTTTGGCGCAATTGGGCGATAGACTCGTCGCCGCACAGGCGATGCGCAGGGAAACTTCGCGCGCGGACAGCGTAAGTTAGCTATTTTAAGCTATTTAGCCACGCCCTGACGCGCGAAATCCAGCATGCGCTGCGTCGCCCGCAGGGCGCGCACGCGCACGGCCTCATCGAGGTGGATCTCATTAGCGCCGGTTGCCAGCCCGAACTCGAGATTATGCAGGCCATTCATGGCCATCCATGGACAGTGCGCGCAGCTTTTGCAGGTCGCGCCTTCGCCGTGCGTGGGCGCTTCGAGCAAGGCCTTGTCGGGCGCCGCCTGTTGCATCTTGTAGAAGATGCCGCGGTCGGTTGCGACGATCAGCGTCCGGTTCGGCAAATCGCGAGCGGCTTTGATCAGCGCGGTGGTTGAGCCCACAACATCGGCCATCGCAATCACTTCGGCGGGCGATTCCGGATGTACCAGCACAGCCGCATCAGGATGCATTTGTTTCAACTGGCGCAGCCCCTGAGACTTGAACTCCTCGTGTACGATGCAGGCGCCCTGCCAGAGCACCATGTCGGCGCCGGTGACTTGCTGAAGATACCGGCCCAGGTAGCGGTCCGGGGCCCACAGAATCTTTTGTTCCTCGTCCATTAGATGGCTGATGACGCGAACCGCGATACTGGACGTCACGACCCAGTCGGCACGGGACTTGACCTCGGCGCTGGTATTGGCGTAAACGACAACGGTGCGATCGGGATGATCGTCGCAGAATTTATTGAACGCCGCCGGCGGACAGCTCAGATCCAGCGAGCACTCCGCTTCCAGGGTCGGCATCAGCACCCGCTTCTCGGGGCTCAGGATTTTGGCCGTTTCGCCCATGAAACGGACACCCGCGACTACCAGCGTGCTGGCGGGATGTTCATGCCCGAAACGCGCCATGTCCAGCGAATCGGAAACGCAGCCGCCGGTCTCGTCGGCGATCAACTGCAGCTCCGGATCGGTGTAATAATGCGCCACGAGCACCGCATCCTTGGCTTTGAGCATACGCTTTATACGGCTTATCTTGGCTAGCCGCTCGGTCTCCGTATAGTGCGGTCGCGCCGCGGCGACTGTCGCCGTCGAGGGGATATCCCGCATGGGCGGGACCGCTGAAGCGCGTGACGGATTCATGAATACCTCGTCAGTAGGGCCATGTTGCGTCAGTTAATCTAAGGAGCCGGCCGCGTACATTTGTAAACGTATGAACATATTTGGTTCCGCAGGGTGTCATTCAAGTCTTGCATCAGTCTCACCAACGGCCTTGATCACCTAATGTCCGCGGGTTTATCTTGAATCCTGGTATCGCGAGTGATTATAGCGTGACCAGTCATACAACCGGGCTGCCGGCGGATCGTATTCCGGTGCTGAGGGTTCCGGCGACACCCGCCCACACCAATCTGGGCGGCGATATATTTGGCGGCTGGATTATGTCTCAGGTCGATATCGCTGGCAGCATTCCAGCCGTGCTGCGCGCCAAGGGGCGTGTCGTCACCGTTGCGGTCAACAGCATGACATTCTTAAAGCCGGTCATGGTCGGCGACATACTGAGTCTGTACGCCGAAGTGGCCGAGGTGGGCACCAGTTCGCTGCGCGTGAACGTTGAGGTTTACGCACAGCGCAATCCGATCGAGCCGGTATGCATGAAGATTTCCGATGCCAAGCTGACCTATGTGGCGATCGATAACAAAGGCAGACCTCGCGCGGTGCCCACTTAGCATTTGTTGGTTGTATTGCAACAAAACGTCGGCCAGGTGCTATACTAAAGCGTCGGTCTTCGGAAGGGACGGGAGAGCACATTATGACCACACGCGCGGTCGGTTGTTCGGCGGCAGCCGTATTAGGCGCCACTTTTACTTACCTGCTGATAGCGGCCGTTCCGGCGAGCGCTCAGGCTGACGCGGGAACGACCAGGCTTCACTCGCAGTTCGAGGGCCCACTCCTTGCTTGGCAGAACCCCGGTGAAGACGCCGTGGACCAGGAGCGACGGGCGGCGGGCGCGCGCGCGATTACGCCAAGAATGATTTTTGCGGCTCCGCCGTCGCCAGAGGGCCAATCTGAATCCGGCGACAGCGGTTATGCCGCGTCGTCCGACACGGGTGGCTTGCATTATGCGTTTCCGTTCTCCGAAAAAGTTGAGCTGGGCTTTCGGATGGATGCTGGCGGCTTTGGCGCGAGCGCATTGCCCGGACCGCGCAGCTTCAATCTTGCGCCCAGCCTCGGCTATTCGGTAAACGAGAGCCTGGCGGTATCTATCGGAATTGACACGGCATTTTTCAATAGCGCGCGTTCGGCCGAATTCAACCAGTTTACGGACTGCGTGGCGCTGGAGGAACGGGGCGAACTGCCTTTGCTGACTTGCTCGGATGCGATCGCGTATACGCCCGCCAATCTCGCGCGTGGCCGGGCGGGCGCGCTGGACGCGGACGGCCTGGGCTATGGCTATAACCTGGGCGCCACCCTATTGGTTACCGATAGCACTCGCTTGGGCATGCGTTACCAGTCCGGCATGCAGCTAAGTACCGAAGACGAAACGGTATTTCATACCGCTGGTCCGCTACTTTCCACCGATCTCGCGCGCTTGACCGACCAGGCGGTCATCGCCGGCCTCGGCCTGCCGGGCTCATTCGCGGTCGGCGCCTCGCATCAGTTCAACGATCGCTGGAGCGTCGCGGGCGATGTGACGTGGGTGAACTGGAGGCAGTTTGATGATTTGCGCATCCTGTCGGATGGCGCAAGACACTATGGCGGCGCGACAACCGAAAACTGGGAGAATACCTACCGCTACACGCTGGGCCTGAACTACCGGCAAAGTGACCGCTGGAAGTATCGTCTGGGCGCGGCCTACGACCAGAGCCCGCTGCCAAGCAGCGAGCTCGGGAACGGGCTTGTACCGAAAGAAGACCTGGTCTGGATAGCGCTTGGCGTCGGTTACTCGCCCACCCCACGCCTGTCATTCGATGTCGGTTATGCCTATCCGTTTCTTACGGAGCCCCAGTTATACAATGGGTTACAGCGCAACCTCGCTGGTCAGTTCGAAGGTGAGAGCGACATCCTCAGCGCCCAGTTCAAATGGCGTTTCGAGTAGACCCGCCTGTTTCAGGGTGACAGTCAGGATTGCACATCGGGAAATAGACCGGCTAAGCTCGCTTAAGGCAAGGCGCGACGCGCCTGCTCCCATTGCGTTTCCAGGCGTTTGGCCGATGTTTTGACGGCAGTGCCAAGGCGCTGGGCAAACAGCGAAACGCGGTGCTCCTCCACCATCCAGCGATAGTCCTGAAACGTGCCATCCCGCCGCGCGTGATCGTCGCGGGCAAACGCCGCCAAGCAACGTTGCCACAATGGGTCGATCTGGTCTTGTAACGGGCGGTCTTTGCTCGGATCCTGCGCCAGCTTCTCGACGCGCATCTGCACGGCTTGCAGGTAGCGCGGCAATTGCGTCAGCCAATGCGCGGGCGTTTGCCGGATAAAACCCGCGTAGACCAGATGTTTCAACTGTGAATCCATATCGGCGGCGGCGGCCGGCCATGACCTGGCGCGACTGCTGTTGAGCTGGCGGCGGATGCGATGATGCAGCGTCAGTATAAGTTTCACTTCCGCGACGAGCGCATCGGCGATCTCGATCAATGCGCCGCGCCCCGATTGCCGTCGCGCCTCGAACGCCCCGGGATCGCGAGGTAGCGGCCCCCGATCGATGAAGGCGCGATCGAAGGCGGTTTCGATCAGTTCCGTCAGCAGCGACTCGCAGTGGCCGATCGGCTGATAATAAAGACATAAGTCAGGCGTCGCGCGCAGATTGCGATGCAGATACCGAACCTGTTCCTCGAGGCTTAGCATGTACAGTCTGCGCACGCCCGCGCGCGCATGCCGCTGAGCGGTCGCGGGCGTGTCCATCAGCTGTAGCGAGACGCTGTCCCCGTCGTCCACCAGCGCCGGGTAGCCCTTGACCCGTGCCCCCGCTTGCTCCGTTTCAACGAATTCCGGTAGCCACCCGAAATCCCAGCGGGTTAAACCGCTGCGCTCGAACGTATGCAGGGACCGGAAGTCTGCTGTGGCCCGGTCTCCCCAGCGCGCCTGCAGGGCCTTCAGATCCCGGCCCTGATCCACCTGTTTTTCGCCGTCGAGCACCTCGAAGCGCAGCCGCAGGTGTGGTGGCAGGCTGGATTCTGACCAGGCCTCGCGCGGTATTTCCACGCCAGTCATGCGTTTCAGCGTTGCGGTGAGCGCCTCTATCAACTTGCCGTCCGCGGCCGGTAGTGCTTCCGTGCAAGCCTGCGCAAAATCTGGTGCAGGCACGAAGTTGCGTCGCAGGGATTTTGGCAAGCCCTTGATAAGCGCAATGATTTTCTCTTTGAGCAGACCTGGCACCAACCACTCGCACCGATCGGCGTCGAGCTGGTTGAGCAGTGCGAGCGGAACCTTTAGTGTCGCGCCGTCCTCATCGTGACCGGGTTCGAAGCGGTAGCTTAACGGCAGCCGCGTGCCGCCGACCTCCATGTGAGGCGGGAAATCGCGCGCCGATACCTGCTCCGCAGCATGCCGCGTCAGCTGCGAGCGCGTCAGGTAAAGGCACCGCGCGTGACGGTCGTCGGCCTTCAACCACTGCTCGAACGCGGCGCCCGTGTGGATCTCCGGTGGAATGCGCTCGCTGTAAAACCGATAAAGATCATCGTGATGGATGAGCATATCGCGCCGGCGCGCCCGCGCCTCCAGCTTCTCGATTTCGTCGATCAATTTTCGGTTATGCCGAAAAAACCCGGCCCGCGTTTGATAGCGTCCTTCGACCAGCGTCTCGCGCACGAATATCTCATGCGCGAGAGATGGGTCGATGCGGCCGTAATCGACTCGCCGGCACGATTCCAGCACCAGCCCGTATAAGGTCACCCGCTCGTAGGCGCTCACGCGAGCCATGCTCGTTTGCCAGTGCGGATCGAAATATTCGCGTTTAATCAGATGCGGCGCGGCATGCGCTGCCCATTGCGGCCTGATCTCTGCCACCGTGCGCGCGTAAAGGCGCGCCGTTTCGGCCAGTTCCGCCGCGACCACCCATTTGGGCGGCTTCTGATGCAATCCCGAACCTGGAAAGATCGAGAACCTGAGGCCGCGCGCGCCGATAAAATCCTTGTTCTCATCGCGGCAGCCGATCTGATCCGGAAAGCCCGCCAGCAGCGCTTTATGAATCGCCGCGTAGTCGGGATCATCCGCAGGTTTCGCAGCAGGGCGCGGCGTGTCGCGATTCTTGGCGTGCGCGGTCGCCACGCGCGTGATCGAACCCAGCTGGCGATGGACGTCCTGCCATTCGCGCAGCCGCACGTACGACAAAAAATTCCGCTCGCACAGCTTGCGAAGCCGGGAAGATGACGTGGTTTCCGGCTGTACGAAGCGCCATAGCCGCAGCAGCGTCAGAAAATCGGAACGCGGATCCATGAATTGACGATGCTTTTCATCAGCAGGCTGCGGCTTTTCCGCCGGGCGCAGGCGCGGATCCTGGGTGGCCAGCAGGCTGGTAATGATCAATATCTCGCTGAGGCAACCCTCCGCTCGCGCGGCCAGAAGGATGCGCCCCAGCCTGGGATCTATCGGCAGCCGCGCGAGCTGCCGGCCGGTTTTCGTCAGTTCGCGCCGGACGTCCACCGCGCCCAGCATTTCCAGCAGTTTGTAGCCGTCGTTGATATAACGGCGGTCGGGTGGATCGAGAAACGGGAAGGACTCCGCGGAGCCCAATCCCAGCTGTGCCATCTGCAGAATCACCGACGCCAGATTTGTACGCTTGACCTCGGGATCGGTAAACGCCGGGCGCGCCTCCAGATCGTCCTGCGCGTAAAGCCGGATGCACACGCCGGCGGCGAGCCTGCCGCAGCGTCCCAGCCGCTGCCTGGCCGAGGCCTGCGAGACCGGCTCGGTCGCCAGGCGCTGCACCTTGCGGCGCACGCTGTAACGGCTGATGCGCGCCAGGCCCGTGTCGATCACGTAGTGGATGCCAGGCACCGTCAGCGAGGTTTCCGCCACGTTGGTGGCCAGCACGATGCGGCGGCCGTGGTGCGGCTTGAACACGCGGTTCTGCTCCGCCGGCGACAGCCGCGCATACAGCGGTACGATCTCGATATCCGCACGATGTTTTCGCAAATTATCCGCGGTCTCGTGGATCTCGCGCTCGCCGGGCAAGAACACCAGCACGTCGCCGGGACCGATGCGCAGGATCTCGTCCACCGCGTCGAGCATGGCCTGCGTATCGCCGCCACCCTGGTTTTCCTTGTCAGCCGTCGGCGGCGGGCGATAACGGACTTCCACCGGATAACTGCGGCCGGACACCTCGATGATGGGCGCGTCGTTGAAATACTGCGCGAAACGGTGCGGTTCGATGGTCGCCGAGGCGATGATCAGCCGCAACTCCGGTCGGCGCGGCAGCAAGTCCTTGAGGTATCCGAGCAGAAAATCGATATTCAGACTGCGCTCGTGCGCCTCGTCGATGATCAGCGTGTCGTATTGCCGTAGCCAGCGATCCTGGCGCATTTCCGCCAGCAGGATGCCGTCGGTCATCAGTTTGATGTAAGTGTTGTCGCCGACTCTATCGCTGAACCGCACCTTGAAGCCGACCGTATCGCCAAGCGGGGATCCGAGTTCCTCGGCGATACGCGCGGCGATGCTGCGCGCGGCGATGCGCCGGGGCTGGGTGTGACCGATCAGGCCCGCTGCGCCACGGCCAAGTCCAAGGCAGATCTTCGGCAGTTGCGTGGACTTTCCGGAGCCGGTCTCGCCGCAGACGATCACCGTCTGGTGTTGCCGGATGGTGTCCGCGATGCGTGACTTTTCGTGGACGATAGGCAGCTCGGCCGCATAATTCGGCCGTGGCGCCGTCTGGCGCCGACGCAACAGACACGCCGCGGAGGCTTTAATGTCGGTTTCAAGCTGCGCCCTGAGCCGCGGCAATTCCTCGGCGGGCGCCCGATTGAGTCTACGCAGGCGTGCCTCGAGTCGTGACCGGTGCGCGAGCATGCACTTTTGCAACGCCTCGGTCATGGCTTGCCGTGTTCTCAGCACATCGACACCATTGGCGCGCATGCTGTTAGTATCGCGCGCGTGCTGCAACGCGTTAAGCTGCCTCGAACAGGTGATGTCATGGACGATTCAAAGCCTTACCGTGTAACCGAGCACCCGCGCGCCAGGCACGTGCATCTCAAGCTGTCCTGGTGCGGCGAGCTCGAAGTGGTAGTGCCCAGGGGCTATAACCCGCTGAAAATCCCCGCCGTAGTTGCGGCCAAGCAGGCATGGCTGCGGCGGGCGCGCGCTCGTCTGGGCGAACAAACACGCAGTCTGCCGGAGGAGTATTTCGAGCAGCGGCCCCATCGCGTGCGGCTGCGGGCGCTGGACGAGACCTATACGGTGATTTATCGCGTCGGCGCCGGCGCCCGCGTCACGTTCACCGAGACCGATCGGACACTCATCATTGCAATCCCGACCGGCGACGCCGACGCCTGTGTCAACGGCTTGCGGGCATGGCTGCGGGCAAAGGCGCTGCAGACGCTGCCGTCTTGGTTGCGCCAGACCAGCCGTGAGCTGGGCATGCCTTACCTGAAAACCGCCATCCGCGGCCAGCGCACCCGCTGGGGCAGCTGCTCCGCGCGCGGGGTGATCAGCCTCAACTGCAAGTTGTTGTTTTTGACTCGCGCGGAAGTTCAATACTTGTTCGTACACGAGTTGTGCCACACCCGTCATCTCAATCACTCCGCCCGCTACTGGGCGCTGGTGGCGCGCAAGATGCCGGATTACCGCCGGTTCGAGGCATCGCTGCGCGAGGCCTGGCGCGTTGTGCCGCGCTGGGCGGAAGATTGATTTCACCGTTGTCTAAGGATCGCGCGGCATATTCCCGTTCCCCGTCTCCATGTTCGTAACGCGGGGTTGATCATGGTTGGGGGGAGACGTGTAGTACTGAGCCGACGCCGACAGGCGCGGGCCGGAGGTTGCCTGCAAGCTCAATTGAGTCAGCGCGCGCCGAAAAGCCGCGCTTACTGCCGCTCTTTGAGCAACACCGTATCGATCTGATTGCGCTGCAGCCGGTCACGCACCTCGCTCAGTTCGGCCAATTCCGCGTAAGGCCCGATACGCACGCGATGCCAGACGCTGTCATCCACAGTGACGGTTTGTATGTCGGCCTCGACACCCAGCAGCGCAAGATTCGCCTTGAGGCTATCGGCCTCCTGCGCGCGTCTGAAGGAGCCGGCTTGCAGCACATAAGGCCCGGTGGCAGACGTCACCTGGGCGGGCGCAGGGGTGTTGCCGCCGGCGGGTGACGCTCGAGGTTTTGCTTCGGGAACCACCACTTCCAGCTCCGGCAGCAAGGTGTAAAAGTCGAAACGTCGCTCGGCAGGTGTCTTTTTTGGCGCGGAACTGGCGGTCTCATTCGAGGCGCGCGCGGAACCTTCGGATACCGCCTGTGGCGCCATCGGTGTCGGGCGCGGCTGGTTCAGATAAACGATCAGGGCGACGGCCAAACCCATCGCCAGCCCGGTCAGCAGCCATATCCATCCCGGCAAAGGCCGGTCGCGGTCGTGACGTATGGTGTGTTTATAATCGCGTGTCATTTATAGCGTTTGGTTCATGGAACGCCCGATAGTTAATGTGCGCGCCGCTGACGCGGCGTCATCGTGTTGACGCTTATCGGCCAATCACATCTTGTCCGGCGCCGATACGCCCAGCAGCGCAAGGCCGTTGACGATCACCTGCCGCGTGGCAAGGATCAGATTGAGCCGCGAATTGCGCAGTGTCGCGTCATCGACCAGAAACTGGTGCGCGTTGTAATACGTGTGGAAATCGTTGGCCAGCGCGCGCAGGTAATGCACCAGCTGATGCGGCTCCCGGTTTACGGCCGCGGCTTCCACGATTTCCGAATAGCGTGCGAGCCGCTCCAGCAAGCTCAATTCATGCGGCTCTGATAACAGCTCGAGATCGGCCAGTCCAGCGACCTGGTCATGCGTCAGCCGTTTCTCGTCGAGCTGCCTAAATACGCTACAGATGCGCGCGTGCGCATACTGAATGTAAAAGACCGGATTATCCAGCGATTGCGAGCGCGCCAGATCGAGGTCAAAGTCCAGATGCTGGTCGGACTTGCGCATCACGTAGAAAAACCGCGCCGCGTCCCGGCCGACCTCGTCGCGCAGCTCGCGCAAAGTGACGAACTCTCCGGAACGCGTGGACATCTGCACCTTGCGGCCGCCGCGATAAAGGTTGGCGAACTGCACCAGCAGTACCTCCAGCCGCGACGGCTCATAGCCCAGCGCCATGAGCGCGGCCTTGACGCGCGGCGCGTAGCCGTGGTGATCCGCGCCCCACACGTCGATGATCTGCGCAAAGCCGCGCTCCAGCTTGTCCTGGTGATAGGCAATATCGGCGGCGAAGTAGGTCTTCTGACCGTTCTCCCTCATCAGCACACGGTCTTTCTCGTCGCCGAAACGGCTTGCGCGAAACCACAACGCGCCGTCCCGCTCGAACGTATGGCCGGTCTCGCGCAGGTTTTGCACGGTCCGGTCGACCGCGCCCCGCTCCGCCAGGCTGCGTTCGGAGTACCAGTTATCGTATGTGACCCCGAATTGCGCCAAGTCATCGCGGATGTCGGCGAGGATGGAATGCAATCCGGCGGCAAATACCACATTGTAATCCCGGTCGCCCAGCAGATGCCTGGCGCGAGCGACGAGCGCATCAATGTGCGCTTCCTTGTCGCCCGCCGGTGCGTCGGACGGGAGATCGAGAAATATCTGGTCAGCCGACCGCCGATACGCATCGCCGTGCGCCTCGCGCACCGTCGCGGCGATGTCGCGCACGTATTCGCCCCGATACCCATTGGCCGGAAAGGCCAGCCGTTCACCGCATTGCTCCAGATAGCGCAGCCACACGCTGACACACAGAATGTCCATCTGGCGTCCGGCGTCGTTAATGTAGTATTCCCGCTGCACGTCGAAACCGGCTGCCGCCAGCAAGTTCGCGACCGCCGCGCCGTAAGCGGCCCCACGCCCATGCCCGACATGCAGCGGACCGGTAGGGTTGGCTGAAACGAATTCGACCTGAATCTTGCGACCGGCGCCGATCTGCCCGCGTCCAAACTGCTGACCGGCTGCGAGAATGCTGGCGATAACGGCATGGTTGGCGGCAGGTTTCAGGTAAAAATTGATAAAACCCGGGCCGGCAATCTGTATCTTTTCGACGCCGTCGTGGGCGTCCAGCCGCTCAAGAATGATTTTGGCGAGTTCGCGCGGCGGTTTGCCGGCGGCCCTGGCGGCGGTCAACGCGATATTGGAGGTGAAATCGCCGTGCTGCTTGTCCTTGGTGCGCGTGACCGCGACTGCCTCCGGCAATTCGGGCGGCAGCAGCCGGTCAGTCTGCAGTGACGCAATGGCCTGGCGAAGAAGTTGTTCTAACGTGTCTTTCAAGCGCTTACTGGGGTTATGGCAAAAGCGCGATTGTAACGGGCGCCGCCGTCCACGAGAAGAACGCAGCGTGTTATGGCTGACGAACGATTGATCAGGCATCAATGCGGGTCACAGCAGCTCGACCGGATCCACGTCGATGGCCCAGCGCGCTTTGCGCGCGCCGGGGTAGGTGCTGATATTCGCAGTAACGTCATCCAGCAGCGCCTGCAGCCGGGTACGGTGCTTGGCAATGAATAACAAGTGCGCGCGATAGCGCCCCGCGCGGCGCTCCATGGGCGCCGGCGCCGGGCCAAGCATGTTTATGTCCGCCCAGGTTCCGGTATCGAGACGGTCGCGCACAACCCGAAGAAACCCCAGCGGCGCCTCTTTGGTTATGGCCTCGGCGCGGATCAGCGCCATGTGGCGATAAGGCGGTAGCCCGGCGGCGCAGCGCTCGCGTAGCGCAATTTGGCTGAAGGCGGCGTAACCGCCCGCGAGCAGATTGCGCAATAACAGGTTATCCGGCTGGTGTGTTTGCAGGATCACCCGCCCGGGCCGCGCGCCGCGCCCGGCCCGCCCTGCAACCTGCACGATGGCCTGGGCGGCGCGCTCGGGCGCGTGGAAATCGCTGCTGTTGAGGTGTTGATCGACGTTCAGGATCACCGCCAGGGTGACATTGGGGAAATCGTGGCCTTTGGACAGCATCTGGGTGCCGACCAGCAACCGGTGCCTGCCCTGCTCGATCGCCGCCAGCTTGGTTTGCAGTTCGCCCTTGCGGCGGGTCGTGTCGCGATCCACGCGCACCACCGAGGTTCCCGGGAATGCGGTCGTGAGCGCCTGCTCGATGCGCTCGGTGCCTTCGCCCAGGCGGAGTAACTGGGCGCCGCCGCAGCTGGGGCAGCGATCACTGATGCGATGCTCCGCGCCGCAATAATGACAACACAGTCGCGCTCTCCCAGCGTGCAAGGTCAGCTTGGCGTCGCAACGCGCGCAGGCCGCCGTCCAGCCGCAATCGTGACAGAGCAATACGGGCGCGAAGCCGCGCCGGTTGAGGAACACCAATGCCTGTTCTTGGGCCTCCAGGCACACGCGTATTTGATCGAGCACGTAAGGCGAAAGGCCGTTTTCCAGCCTGACGCGGCGCACGTCCACGATCTCCAAGACAGGTAGCTTGGCCTGTCCTGCGCGCTTGCGCAGACGCACGCGGCCGTATCTGCAGCGCTCCACGTTGTGCAGCGTCTCCAGCGACGGTGTCGCCGAGCCCAGCACCACCGGAATCCTCGCAAGACTGGCTCGATACACCGCGAGGTCGCGCGCGTGGTAACGAAACCCCTCCTGTTGCTTGAGAGAGACGTCGTGTTCCTCATCGACGATGACCAGGCCCGGCGATGCGAGCGGCGTGAAAATGGCCGAGCGGGTGCCGATCACGATGGGTGCGTCGCCGCTGCGGGCCTGCGCCCATGCGTGATGCCGCTGCGTGTCCGATAAACCGGAATGCATGACCGCGGGTGGCGTGCTATGGCGCGCGCGAAAGCGCGCCACCAGTTGCGGCGTGAGCGCGATCTCCGGCACGATCACCAGCACCTGGCCGCCGGTTGAGACCACTCTCTCGATGAGTGACAAATAAACTTCCGTCTTGCCACTGCCGGTCACGCCCTCCAGGAGAAACGGCGCGTAGCGCGCCAGCGCAGCGGCGATGGTTTCCACGGCCGCGGCCTGGTCCGCATTCAAGCTCGGCGCGGGTGTGGCGGCCTGATTCTCCGGCGCCCGCCGCGTGGCCTCCATAACCAGGCCTTTGCGAACCAATTCCTTGAGCGGCTGCCGCCAGTTCGCGAGCTGCGCACTTAGCTGCGAGGCGTCCAGGCCATCCGGATGCGCCGTGAGCAGCGTGACCAGCGCGGCCTGACGGGGCGCGCGCCGCAATGCCTCGAGGTGCCGATCGCCGGCGCCGGGCGACAGGCGCCATACGGGCGCTGCAGACACCGCGGCCGCGCGGCCTTGACGCAGATGCCTGGGGAGCGCGCCGCCGATCACCTCACCCAGCGGATGATGATAATAGCGGCTGGCCCAGCGCAGTAACTGCAAATCCTGCTGGCGCAGAAGCGGTTCGGCATCCAGCACGCGCAGAATGGGCCGCAGCCGCGTGACCGGGATGGGCGTGTGGCGGCTGTGGCCAACGATCATGCCGACCAGTATTCGGCCTCCAAAACTGACTTGTGCCCGGCTGCCCGCGAGCCCGGCGGGGGCGGTGAGCCCTGGCGGCGGCAGATAGTCGAAGCTGTCCGCGGCCGGCGTTGGCACGGCAACATGAAGAACGGGAATCTCGGCCAAGCTTATGGACAGATCAGCTTACGCGGAGTTAGTGACATGGTTTCTGGCAACCGCGGGTAAGCCTGCGGAATTAAATGCGAAATCGGGTTATCCACAATTTCTGTGGATAACTTTGTGCATGAATTGTAGTAAATACGTAAATTATGGCCTCGTCACGCAACTTTCATCTGTTTGCGCAAAAATTAACCAAAATAAACTCCAATGAATACAATAGGTTATTTCTGTGCAACGCAACATAAAACCGCAAGTCAGGCGCTTGGTCGCAAAAATTACGGCTGTGCATAAATTACACCTTTTTCTATCGGACGGCGGGCGCCGGCGTTCCGGGGGCGCGTGCCATACCTTGACCGCCGCGGCATGCCAGAATCGGCCGCGGGAGCGGCGTGTGACATCGGTGCGCGGCGCTGCGCTCTTACATGGCCTTGGCGCCTGTTATCAGCGCGGCCGCCATCTTCTGGCCATCACCGTACAGCATGCGGGTGTTGTCGGCGTAGAACAGGTGATTTTCCACGCCTGAGAAGCCGGCGCCCTGACCGCGCTTGATCACGATGACGTTGTCGGCCCTGTCGGCGTTGAGGATGGGCATGCCGTAGATCGGGCTGTTCGAATCCGTACGCGCGACGGGGTTGACCACGTCGTTGGCGCCGATGACCAGCGCAACGTCGGCGGTGGCGAACTCTCCGTTGATCTCGTCGAGATCGTAGATCAGATCATAAGGCACGCCGGCCTCTGCCAGCAGCACGTTCATATGGCCCGGCATGCGGCCCGCCACCGGGTGGATCGCGAACTTCACGTCCACGCCTTTTTCCTGTAGCACCCGGCAGAATTCCCAGATCTTGTGCTGTGCCTGCGCGACCGCCATGCCGTAACCGGGAACGACGATCACCTTGCCGGCGTAGGCCATCAACGAGGCGGCGTCGTTTGCATCGATAGGCTTCAGGCGGCCCTCGACTGCGCTTTGCTCGGCGGCGCCAGGCTTGACGCCGAACTGGCTGAACAGCACCTTGGCGAGCGAACGGTTCATGGCCTTGGCCATCAACTGCGTGAGCAAGGTGCCCGCCGCGCCGACTACGATGCCCGCGATCATCATCGCCGGATTGGCCAGCACGTAGCCTTCGAGGCCCACCGCCAGCCCGGTCAACGCGTTGTAAAGCGAGATCACCACCGGCATGTCGGCACCGCCGATCGGCAAGGTCATCAGCACGCCGAAGGCGAGCGCTAGCACGAAGAACAGGAACAGCAGCCCGCCGGGCGCGCTGCTGGCCACCAGTGTGATCCCCAGAATCGCGGCCGCGGCGAACACCGAAAGATTCACTAGTTGCTGTTTCGGAAAATAAAAGGTCTTGTCCATCAGACCCTGCAGCTTGGCAAAGGCGATGGCGGAACCGGAAAACGCGATGCTGCCGATCAGCGCGCCCAGTACCGCGAGGCTCATCACGTTGAATGGAAGCGGTTCGTGCTTGACCAGCTCGACCGCCGCAATGGCGGCGGCCGAGCCGCCGCCCATACCGTTGTAGATCGCGATCATCTGCGGCATGTCCGTCATGGCCACGTGCCGCGCCCACCACCACGCCGCCCCGCCGGCCACCGCGATCGCCAGAATCATCAAAAAATAATTGCTCAGGCCCGCGTGGAAAAAGGTCGCCAGCACCGCCAGCGCCATGCCCACGCCGGCCCAAACGACGCCGGCCCGCGCGGTGCGCGGCGAGCTCATGCGTTTTAGGCCGACGATGAACAGCACCGCGGCGGAAAAGTAAGCAAGCTGGATGATGGTCGCCACTTATTTATGCTCCGGTTTGCTTGGTTTGAACATCTCCAGCATGCGCTCGGTGACCACCCAGCCGCCGACCGCGTTGCCGGCGCCCAGCAATACCGCGATAAAGCCGATGAGCTGTTCCAAGCCCGTCTCGGCGTGTCCAAGCGCCACCATCGCGCCTACCACGACGATGCCGTGCACGAAGTTGGAGCCGGACATCAGCGGCGTATGCAGGATCACCGGCACCTTGGAGATGACCTCGTAGCCGACGAAGGCGGCCAGCATGAAGATGTACAACGCGACAAATCCTTCGATCATGATTGACCCCCGTGTTGTTGTGCTTCGACCCGTTGGCGGGTCGGCTCATGTTCGATGCGGCCGTCGCGCGTGAGCACGCTCTTGGCGATGACCTCGTCGTTCCAGTCCGGCTTCCATTCGCCGTCGGTGAGCATCGGTTGCAGGAAACTGAGCAAATTTTTAGCGTACATCTCGCTCGCGTGATAAGGCACCTGACTGGGCACGTTGAGCGGCGCGTGG
This sequence comes from Gammaproteobacteria bacterium, assembly GCA_050740315.1. Taxonomy (GTDB): domain Bacteria; phylum Pseudomonadota; class Gammaproteobacteria; order JACCYU01; family JACCYU01; genus JACCYU01. The sequence continues at coordinate 22,607 of JBOIDC010000016.1, forward strand.
ATGATCACGCCGCGGTGATTGATCGTCTCGCCAGGTTTGCTCAGCTCACAGTTGCCGCCGCCTTCGGCGGCCAGATCGATGATCACGCTGCCTGCCTTCATGCCGTCGACCATGCCGGCGGGGATAATTCTGGGCGACGGTTTGCCGGGGATGGCCGCGGTGGTAATCACCACGTTTGCCTTGGCGATATGCTTGGCGAGCATTTCCTGTTGCTGGGCACGCTCCTCGTCAGTCAGTTCGCGCGCGTAGCCGCCCTCGCCTTCGGCGGCGACTTTGGTTTCCAGAAACTTGGCGCCCAGGGATTGCACCTGCTCCTTGGTCGCGGCGCGCACGTCGTAGGCTTCCACCAGCGCGCCCAGCCGGCGGGTGGTGGCGATCGCCTGCAAGCCTGCGACACCCGCGCCGATGACGAGCACCTGCGCGGGCCGGATGGTGCCGGCGGCGGTGGTAAGCATGGGGAAGAAGCGGTTGGAAAGATCGGCCCCCATGATGGCGGCCTTGTAGCCCGCTACCGAAGCCTGCGAGGACAAGGCGTCCATGGACTGTGCCCGCGAGATGCGCGGGACCAGCTCCATGGCGAACGCTGTGATGTTACGGTCGCGAAGTTTGGCGATGCGCGCCGGCTCCAGGTGCGGCGACATATGGCCGATGACCACCGCGCCCTCGCGCATGTGATCGATCTCATCGACGGTGGGCGGCTGCACCTTGAGCACGATATCCGCCTGCTGCAATAGGTCTTTCGCGTCGGTGACTACGGTCACGGCGTCGCCGTAATCACCATCCGGAATCTGCGCGGCCTCGCCCGCGCCTTTTTGCAGCAGCACCTGCACGCCCAGCTTGGCGAGACGCTCCGCGACATCGGGATTGAGCGCGACCCGCCGCTCGCCGGGCTGGATCTCCTTAACAACGCCTGCTTTTACCGCCATTGCCAAACTCCTGTGCGCGCCGGCGCGTACAAGCCCGCGGGCGATCGAAATGTTGAGGGCAGAGTCGAAGCCGAAGCCTTGCCGCCACGGTCTTAGTCTTGTCGGGGCGTATACCGCTTGGCGCAAAACCGAGCATATTGATGCGTTTACAGGCCAGCTTGCCGTTTGTCAAGACGGCCGGCGGGATGGCGTTCAAGTTGCATCACCCAGGGTTTGAATATAAATTGCTACGCATCTCGGCGCTGGAGAGAAGATTTTGTACGATCTGAGTCAACAGGTGCTGCGTACCGATGTGGCGGGCATGCCCCTGGAGTGGATCAACTATCAAGACGCGGTAAGGCTTTATCATGCCGAGCAGGTCGCCTACGCTTGCGGCATTCCTTTGTACACCGTGCACGGCGGCGTCAACGCGGTCACCGGCCTGCGCAGCGTAATCGAGGTCAATTCCATCATTGCCACCCACGGCAGCAACAAATCATTGTACGAGGCTTACGTGCCGCCGTTGAATAATCACGCCCTGTTCAAGCGTGACGCCAACCTGTGTCTCTATTGCGGTACCCACTTCAGCCACAAGGATCTGTCACGAGACCACGTGCGTCCCATGAGTCGGGGCGGCCAGGATGCCTGGAAGAACGTAGTGACCGCGTGCAAGCGCTGCAACAATCACAAGGCCGGCCGCACGCCCGAACAGGCGGGGCTGCAGTTGCTGGCGATTCCGTTCACGCCCACGCACGCCGAATACATCTACCTGCAGGGGCGCCGCGTACTGGCCGACCAGATGGAATTCCTGCTGGCGCATTTTCCCCGCTCCAGCCCGCTGCACGAGCGGCTGAGCAAGCTCGACGACGCGCAACGTCTTTCGTAGGCGCCGCTGCCGGGCGGTCTCCCCGCTCATGTTACCGTGCGTACGTTGGTTGCGAAACGGCCCGCTGTTTTTCCTGCCAGCCGACAGGCCGCCATTCCAGACTTCAAGAATGCTTGCATGACAACTTACATTGGCGAACCCGACTATCAACATGACGCCGAACCCCGCGCCGGCGTCCTGCTGGTCAATCTGGGCACGCCGGACGCGCCTGCCCCCAAGGCGCTGCGCCGTTATCTGAAGGAATTCTTGTCCGATCCGCGCGTAATCGAATGGCCGCGCCCGTTGTGGTGGCTGGTGCTCAACGGCATTATTCTGAATATAAGGCCCGCCCGCAGCGCCAGGCTGTATAAAAAAGTGTGGACGGCGCAGGGCTCGCCGCTGCTGGTCATCTCCAGTCAGCAGGCAGATGCGTTGCGCGCCGAGTTGGCGAGGCGCTTCCGCGGGCCCGTGGAGGTGGCGCTGGCAATGCGCTACGGCAATCCTTCTGTAGCCGCCGGGCTCGATGAACTGCGCAGGAAAGGGGTGCGCCGATTGTTGGTGCTGCCGTTGTATCCACAGTATTCCGCCACCACCACCGGCTCGACTTTCGACGCCGTGGCCGATGTGCTGAAAACCTGGCGCTGGCTGCCGGAGTTGCGCTTCGTGAATCATTATGCCGACGACGCCGGTTATGTCGGGGCGCTGGCCGCGCGCATTCGCGCGCACTGGCAGGCACACGGCCGCGGCCAACGCCTGCTGTTTTCGTTTCACGGCATTCCTAAGCGCTATCTGTTGAACGGCGACCCGTATCACTGCCAGTGCCACAAGACCGCGCGGCTGGTGGCGCAAAGGCTGGAGCTGGATAAAGACGCCTGGCAAGTGGCGTTTCAATCCCGTTTTGGCCGTGAGCAGTGGCTTACACCTTATACCGACGAGGTGCTCGCTGGGCTGGCCGGCCGGGGCGTCAGGCAGATCGACGTGTGCTGCCCGGGTTTCGCGGCGGATTGCCTGGAGACCCTGGAGGAGATCGCGACGGAAAGCCGGGAGAAATTCATGGAGGCCGGCGGATCGAATTTGAGTTACATCCCGGCGCTCAACGATATGCCGGAACACATCCATGCGCTGGGCGATGTGGTGATGCGACATGTTCAGGGCTGGCCGGAGGCCGCGCAGGATTGGGATCCGACACGGGCCGCGCGTGACGCCGCCAGCCGTCTGCGACGTGCGCGCGAAAGGGGCGCGAGCGCGTAAGGCCAGTGCGCCAGCCGGAATCCTAACGGTGCCCATCATGTTCCGGCCGGTTATCCGCGGCCGTACTCGCCCAGTTCGCTCAACAGAAAATCCAGCATGCGTTCCGCCTGCGTCGCATAGCCGCCGCCGAACAAATTGAGGTGGTTGAGAACGTGATAAAGGTTGTATAAGACCTTACGCACCGGATAGCCAGCGTCCAGCGGATAAACCCCGCGGTAGGCAGCGTAAAACGCTTCGCCGAAGCCGCCGAACAATTCGGTCATCGCCAGATCCGCTTCCCGATCGCCGTAATACACCGCGGGATCGAAGATGACCGCCCGCCCATCCGCGTCGAAACCGTAATTGCCGCCCCATAGATCCCCGTGCAGCAGCGCAGGCCGTGGCTGGTAATCCGCAAACAAGCCCTGAAAACGCGCCAGCAGCCTGGCGCCCTTTTCCTGCAAGCTGCCGCCGTATCCGGCCCGGTGCGCGAGCGCCAGCTGACAACCCAGACGGCGGTCGCGCCAGAATTCGCACCAGTCGGCCATATATCCATTTATCTGCGGCGTGGTGCCCAGCGTGTTGTCTGTATGCCAGCCAAACTGCGGCGCGCGCTTTTGGTGCAGTATTGCCAGTTGCCGGCCGAATGCGGTCATGTCGCCACGTCTTCCGAGTTCGATATGCTCGATAACGATGAAGCTGTGCGCGCCCGCGCGGCCCACGCACACCGGGCGCGGTACGCGCACCGCGTGCGCTGCGGCGAGTTCGCGCAGTCCGGCGCCTTCGGCCTCGAACATCGTCAGCCGGTCGGCGTCATTGAGTTTTACGAAATAGCGGCGGGTACCGTCTTCTATGACATAGGCTTGGTTGGTGCATCCGCCACCTGCGCGACGCCGCACATCGGGATGAAAATTATCGCCGGTCGCCGCTTCGATCGCCTGAAGGATTTTTCGCCAGACCGTCATCGTTCAACCTGGATTCTCGCATCGTCATGGGCTTCACCCATCGACGGGCGGTATTGCACCATGGATAATTTTACTGCCAGCAAAGCGCGATATCTTTCCTATAATACGTGCAACAAAATTATAAAAACGCGCACAAATTCGCGGCCCGCGCGGCGCAAGAGCGCAGTATTTGCGCGGCCCGCAGGAATGGCGCACGCTGTTGGCAAGATTAAAGACCAAGACGGAACGAAACGTTTTCGCGCTCCGTCTATACTCTGAAGTGCAGCGCGTACGCAAACGAGATTCAGTTGTTGTGGTTTCGCCCATATAACCATGAGCAGGGAGGTTGGTCATGCCCCAGTCCACGAACACGACTAGCCAGGACAACCAGACCCGATTTATCGATTCGCTCACCGCATTCACCAAAGAACACCGGGCGCGTCACTGGGAAGGGTCATTCGGCGAGTTTCTCGAAACGATTCTGCCCGATGGTCCGCGCCGTGTTTCGCGCTGCAGTCATGAATACGTGTGGGACATGTTTCAGTGGTACGGCCAGCGCGAAATCGCGCGCGCCGAAGCCGAGGCCAGTGACTCCAGTTCAAGCCGCGAGTTGGGGAGCGAGCTGTTTGCCCACGAGCTGTTCGGCATCGAGAAGCCGCTGAGCCGCGTGGTGGAATACTTCAAGGCCGCCAGCGCCGGCTCCGACGTGGGCCGGCGGCTGCTGTTGCTGCTGGGACCGCCGTCGGGCGGCAAGTCCACCCTGGTGATACTGCTCAAGCGCGCGCTGGAGGAGTACAGCCACACCGACGAGGGCGCGATCTATGCGCTCAAGGGCTCGCCCACGCACGAGTCGCCGTTGAACCTCATCCCCGCCAGCATGCGCGCGCAATTCCGCGAGACCTACGGTGTGGATATTACGGGTGAGATCAGCCCCTACTGCCGTATGCGGCTGGAAGAAGAGTTCGAGGGCGACTTCATGCGGTATCCCGTCGAACGCGTGTTTCTCTCCGAGTCGAACCGGATCGGCGTCGGCACGTACGCGCCGCACGACCCCAGCACCGCCGACATCGCCGACCTGGTCGGTTCGGTGGATCTGTCCAAGGTCGCGGAGATCGGCGACGAAGGTGATCCGCGCGCCTGGTCCTGGTCCGGCGCCGTCTATGCCGCCAGCCGCGGCGTGCTGGAGATGATCGAAATCCTGAAAGTCAAGCGCGAGTTTCTGTACCTGCTGCTGACTTTAACGCAGGAGAAGAACGTCAAGGTGTCGCGTTTCCCGCTGATCTATCTGGACGAGACCATCGTCGCACATACCAACATGGCGGAGTTTCACAAGTTCCTGCAGGAGAAGGAAAACGAAGCGCTGCTGGATCGCATGGTGATCATCAAGGTGCCGTATACGCTCAATTACACCGACGAGGCGCGCATCTACAAAAAGCTGGTGTCCAACGCCGCCGCGTTCCGGGCCGTGCATCTGGATCCGCATGCGCTGAAGTTGGCGGCCACCTTCGCGATTCTTACCCGTCTGCGTGCGCCGGAACGTGAGGAGCTGGATCTGTCCAAGAAGCTGCGCTTGTACGCGCACGAGGATGTTGAAGGCTTTTCCGAGAGCGAAGTGGCGCGGATCCGGGCCGAGGCGCCGGACGAGGGCATGACCGGCGTGAGTCCGCGCTTCGTGATCAACGCGATCTCCAACGCCATCACCCGCAGCGAGGCCAAGAGCCTCACCAGCATGGAGGTGTTGCTCGCGCTCAAGGACGCCATCGAGCATGACGCGCGCATGGACGCCAAGGAAAAGCGCCAGTGGGTGGACTTTCTGGTGCTGGCGCGCAAGGACTTCTACAACCGCTGGGTGAAGGAGGACGTCCACAAGGCGTTGTTCGCCTCGTTCGAGGAAGAGGCACAACAATTGCTGGATAAATACCTGGATGAAGTCGAGGCCAAGCTCGATCAGCGCGAGATCGATGATCCGATTACCGGCGAATCGCGCCCGCCCGATGAGCGGTTTCTGCGCTCGGTGGAGGAAAAGATCAAGGTGTCGGAATCCGGCAAGCAGTCGTTCCGTCAGGAGGTCGTGCGCAAGGCAATGGTCGCTTACAAGGCGGGCGACAAATTCACGCTGGACAGTCATTCCCGATTGCACGAAGCGATCGAGCAATACCTGTTCGAGGAGCGTCGCGACGTGCTGCGGCTGGTGACCTCGGCAGCGCGGCCCGACGAGGAGGCGCAGCAGAAAATTTCCGCGGTGCAGGAACGGCTGGTCAAGGAATACGGGTATGATGATCATAGTGCCAAGGAGGCGCTCAACTACGTTACCACGCTGCTTTCGCAGGAGTAGGCTGATCTTAGTACCGCGCGTGGACAATGACGACGTTTCGATAACCGTGGACGCGGGAAGCGCGGGTGCGGCGGCTAACCTCAATCGAGGTCTGAACGGCATGAGCTCGGATACAGAAACCGGCGGCGAGCGCCGCGAGGAAAGCGGCTGGTACGATCTGTTCTCGCGTGGCGCGCGCGACTGGCTGCGCCACAACGAGAAGGTCCGCCACGCCGTGCGCAAGAGCCTGCCCGAGATCGTGTCCGGCGCGGACGTGCTGAGCCACAATGGCAATCGCACCGTGCGGGTGCCGGTGCGTTTCTTGGAGCATTACCGGTTCCGGTTGCTCGATCCCAATACCCGCAGCGGTGTGGGTCAGGGCGCCGCCAAGCCCGGTGACGTGCTAAGCCAGGGGCGCGGCGTGCCCGGCCGAGACAAGGGCAGCGGCGGCCGCGGCGAAGGCGGCTTGGAATTCGTGCTGGAGCTCAAGGTCGACGACATCATCGACTGGCTCTGGGAAGAACTCAACCTGCCCCACCTGCAGGCGAAGACCGGGTCTCTGGAAGACGACGAATACACCCGCGAGGGCTGGGACCGGCGCGGTGCCCGCTCTCGTCTTGACAAGCGGCGTTCCCTCAAGGAATCGATCAAACGGCGCGCCGTGCAAAGCCACGGCCCGGTGTTCACCAACGAAGACCTGCGTTATCGTCAGCTGGTCAGACGCCAGCGCCCGACCACGCAGGCCGTGGTGTTCTTCGCCTTGGACGTGTCCTCCAGCATGACCGAGCGTGACCGCAAGCTCGCCAAATCGTTCTTCTTCTGGGTCATCCAGGGCCTGCGTCGCCAGTACCGCCGCATCGAGCCGGTGTTTGTCGCACACACCATCAACGCCTGGGAATTCAACGAAGACGAATTCTTTCAGGTGCGCGGGCAGGGCGGTACGGTGGCTTCCACCGCTTTCGAGAAGGTGACGAGCATTATCACCGATCGTTACAACCCGGCGCGCTATAACATCTACGTGTTCTATTCATCCGACGGCGACAATTTCCGCGAAGACCGCGAAGCCGCGCTGGAGGGCTTAAGGCGCATCGCCGCGGTGGCCAACTACATGGGTTACGTGGAGACCTCGCCGCCCAGTCGCGCCGGTCTGGATACCGAAATCGGCGAGCTGTTCCAGCAGTTGTCCGAGGCCGGCCTGCCCGTCGGCGCCTACGCGCTCACCGAAGAGGAAGACGTGTGGGAGGCTATCCGCGGTTTCTTTCAGGAGCAGGCGCGGGAGACGGCATGACCATCAGGCGCTGTTACGCACCTGCTGCCCGCCAGTGCGCCACTGACGCAAGCTTGGATTTCGGTCATGCCTGACAAACTAAGCTCCTACGCCGATCAGCTCGAAGCGCTGGCCAGGCGCGCGGGCCTGGATTATTTTCCGGTCGATTTCGAACTGGTGCCCAGCAGCTTCATGATGGAGGTGGCGGTATATGGGTTGCCGGTGCGCATGCCGCACTGGTCGTTCGGCGTGCGCTACATCTATCAGCTCATACAGCACCGCATGGGTCACTCGCGGCTGTTCGAGGTGGTGTTTCCCGGTAATCCGGGGCGCGCGTATCTGGCGCACAACAACAGCCTGGAAGAGAACACGCTGGTCACCGCGCACGTGCTGGGGCACGCCGATTTCGCCAAGAACAATATCCTGTTCCGGCGCAGCCAGGAGCAGGTGGGTTATCACATCGTCGAGCAGGCTGCCGCCCATGCGCGCCAGATCGCGTCGGCGGTCGAGGAGCACGGCGAGCAGCGCGTGGAAGCGGTGCTGGACGCGGCGCTGGCGCTGGAACAGCACATCGATGTGCACAAGCCGCTGCGCCGGCCTTTGTATCCGCAGTATCTGCCGGACGGCAAAAAGCCGCCATCCGACGAGTTCCATACCCGCTTCGACGCGCTGGATGCCGAGTCGGCGCCGGAAGGCCACACGGAAAAACGGCGCGCGCCGGTGCCGGCGCATCCGGAATACGACCTGCTCTGGTTTATTGCGCATTACGCGCCCGAGATGGAAGACTGGGAGCGGGACATCTTCCTGGCGGTGCGCGAAGAGTCTTTTTATTTCTATCCGGTGTTCGCCTGCCAGATCATGAACGAGGGCTGGGCTTCGTACTGGCACGCCCGGCTGCTGAGCGAGGCGGATTTTCTGCCGCAGCAGGTTTATCTCGACGCCATCAAGACGCACTCCGACGTGGTGCGCCCGTACGCCGGCGATCAGCAGGTGTCGCTATCGGTGAACCCGTATCACCTGGGGTTTTCGATGTGGAGCAAGATCATCGAGGCGCAAGGGCTGACCGACGCGCGCAAGATCATGACCGAGGATGACGATTTCAGTTTCGTGCGCAATCATCTGAGCGAGGAACTGGCCGAAGAGCTGGGTCTGTTCGGTTACACGGCCAAGAAGAACGGCGAGGTCAAGGTGAATCAGGCCGACATCAATGACCTGCGCGAATCGCTGCTGGGCGCCAAATTCAATTTCGGCGCGCCCACCGTGGCCGCGATCAAGGTACAGACTGACGGCACCCTGGAACTGCAACACGAACATGCGGTCGACGGGCGCGGGCTGCACGCGCAGCGCACCATCAAGGTGCTGGAATACATTCGCCGCGTGTGGCGTCGCCCGGTGATCCTGCGCACCTTGGACGAGCGGGGCGAGCCGGTGGTGCTGACGGCCGGCGCGACCTGAAGACAACAGCGCACGCACATACAACGAGGAAATCGCGAAGCGGTGAGGGACAGCAGGCCAGGCCCCGCTGTCGATTGCCGGCGCCGGACCCGGTTGTGAACTTGCGTTGGCGGGAACTACTGCCCTCTGACGAACGGCAGATAACGCGGTTTCCAGAACCGCGAGCGCACGTAGGCATCCAGATCGCGGCCCTCCAGGTCGGCCTTGCCGGCCACGCCGTCGTTGAGCGCGCGACGGATCACTCGCACCGCCACCCGCACCGCGACTTCCTGTAGCTCGCGCGTCGGTGGATAAACCCGGCCATCGTCCAGATGGGTCGCCGCGGTGTAATCGGAAAGCGCGTACGCCGCCTCCAGCACCATGTTGTCGGTGATCTCGCGCGATTCGCTCAGGATCGAGGCAAACCCCAGGCCGGGGAAGATGAACGCATTGTTCCCCTGACCGATGGAATAATTCGAGCCCTTGTAGCTGACGTCGGGAAACGGGCTGCCAGTGGCCACGATCGCGCGTCCCTCGCACCATTTGACCACGTCCTCCGGCAGCGCCTCGCACACCGAGGTCGGATTCGAGAGCGCAAACACCACGGGACGCACCGTGTTCTGGCACAGCGCGGTGACGATCGGCTGATTGAACGCACCCGTCTGGCCGCTCAAGCCCAGCAGCGCAGTGGCGGACGCGTTCTGTATCACTTCGAGCATGGTCGGGATCGGCCCGGCAACCCGCCACTTCGCAACGCGCGCCTCGCTTTGCGCGAACGGTTGCTTGTAAGGCTCCATCGCGCGTCCCTCGACCAGCAGGCCCTTCGAGTCGATGACGAATACCCGCGCATGAGCCTCCTCGCGGCTCAGGCCCTCGCGCACCAGTCCTTCCACAATGGCCCAGGCCACGCCGACGCCGCCCGCGCCGGCCCCGAACACGACCACCTTCTGTTCGGCCAGCGGTTCGCCTTTAAGCCGGCAGGCCGATATCAGTCCGGCCAGCGCCACGGCGCCGGTGCCCTGAATGTCGTCATTGAAGCAGGGAATCTCGTGACGATAACGCTCCAGCACCTTGAACGCGACCTCCTTGGACAGGTCCTCCCATTGGATGATCGCGTTCGGCCAGCGGTCATGCGCCGCCTGTACGAACTTGTCGACGAAGGCGAGATAACTTTCACCGCGCATGCGGCGCTGTCGCACCCCCAGATACGTGGGATCGTTGATGAGGTCCAGCCGATCGGTGCCGACATCCAGTTTCACCGGGCAGGTGTGATACGGGCTCACGCCGCCGCCGACCGTATAAAGCGCCAGCTTGCCGATGGCGATGGCGAGCCCGCCGTAACCCTGATCGCCCAATCCCAGGATCGCCGACGAATCGGTCGCTACGATCATGCGCACGTCGTACCAGGGATAGCTCTTGACCACCTTGTCTGCGCGGTCGATATTGAGCGGCGAGAAGGACAGTCCGCGCGGATTCTGATAGATGTAGCTGTATTCCTGCACGGCCTGCCCCACAGTGGGCGTGTAGACGATGGGCAGCATCTCTTCCAGATGATGCTCCAACAAGGCGTAGAACAGGATCTCGGAGCGCTCCTGCACCGCGCGCAGATACTGATATTTGCCCAGCGGATCGGACACGCGCAGATAGCCGCGATAAACGCGGTCGACCTGCTGCTCCAAGGTGTTGACCTGCGGCGGCAACAAGCCGTCGAGGCCCAGTTCCACTCTTTCGTCCTGCGTGAAACAGGTGCCTTTGTTGCTCAACACCAGCCGTAACAAGGCGATCCCTTCGAGGTACACCTCCATGTACTCATTGCCTTGCGCGTCTTTTTTGATGTCGAAATAAGGGCTGATGGGTCCCATGCGAGTCTGCCTTGGCTGGATCGGTGATGAAAGCGAAACGGGGCGCCGTGCATGTCGTCGTGTGCGCAGACCCCGCCGATGCCGAAGTCGCTTACGCTTATGCTCGATAGCTTATCAAGTTGCTATCTTGATGTGCAGGCTTGGATAAACTTGCCGTCCGGCTGCGCGTGCTCGGCGGCATATTGGTTTGAAAAGTATTCCGGACGGTGGCGCCGGTGAATCGGGGACAGTCTCGGAGTCGGCGTTGTCCGCGCCGCTTTGGCACGGTAAATGACATGCCAAAGACCTGGACTCCCCGACAAGATCGTGTGACGTCCGTGCCGCACGCCACCGCCAGAATCGGTTAAGCGAAAAGCTTATTTGGTGCCGAAGCGCCGCCGGAACTTATCCACCTGACCGGCGGTATCGAGGATCTTCTGTTTGCCCGTAAAAAACGGGTGGCATTGCGCACATACTTCAATCTGCAGTTCTTCGCTGCCGTAGGTGGAACGCGTTTTGAAGCTGTTGCCGCAACTGCAGTTGACGGTTACTTCATGGTAATCGGGATGGATGCCAGCTTTCATGGATGCCCCCTTCGCGGGATGCAAAGACTCAAGGTCGCGAATGATACGTAAATTGCGGCATTGCGGCAAGGCGCAGCGCGTTATAGCGGTCAACGGGTCGGCGTTTGCTATGCCAGCATAGCCCAAGTATCTGTCCGGGCTGATTTTTGCCCTTTATCCACAAAATCTGTGGATAACTCTGTGGAACGAGTGGGGCAAACTGCAGGAACCGCAGGCCAATATGACATGGCTGTTACAGTGCTTAAATATTAACCAATCGCGCAAGCTATTGTTTATTCGTATATTAAATAAAACTGGCCACTTTCTGGTGGCGGCTTGGCGTGGCTTCATAATTTCCCGCCGGGCATGAAGCTTACTGTGTATAAAACCGCTGCCATAGCAATTGGCGCGCCAGAATGAGAGCGTCGAGTCACGAATTTTTTTATTGGGAAGCCCGCAAGACCCTCGCATTACTTATCCGGTCGAGCCGCATCACTCGCCGTTGTCCGCGACGATCACGGGCGATCAGGTATTCGCCGCCGGAGCGCGTACGGAGATTGAGCGGTTCCAGAATCTCGATGCGTGCGATGCCGCGCGCGCCGTACCAGGCGATTCGCAGCGCCTGCCCGCGCAGAATCATGAGCTCGTACTGGTTGTAGAGTTCGCAGGTAACGGGGACGTAACGCTTACTCATCGTCCCGGCGGGCCTGGACCGAAGACAGGTTTCCGCGATCGTCCACGCTGATCAGCAGCTGCACGGGCATGCAACAGGTCTGACAATCTTCGTAGTACGACTGGTCGCCGCCGGTGCAGTCGACGTCTATCTCCATCACCTGTCCGCAGTACGGGCAGGTCATCAAGAGATCTTCAATCAGAGCGCTCATGGTCGGGCAAGAAGACTTCCGTTACGTCGTTAAGAAACCGTTGGCCTAACGCCGTCGGCCCAATGCGGCCGGAGCGTCGCCACAGTAATCCTCGTGCGACCAGGTCGGTCACCCCTGGCGCCAGCTGGTTTGCCGGCAAGCCCGTGTGATCGGCAAACAAGTTCGCATCGAACCCCTCGGTCAAACGCAGCGCATTGAGCATGAACTCGAACACCGCGTCATCCGCTGACAAGCAACGCTCGCCCGCGACAGCCTGGTTGTTAAGCGCACACGCCATGTACTGTTGTGGTTGACGATGCTTGTGCGTGCGCACGATCGATCGCGAGAGCGACAGTTTGCCGTGCGCGCCGGCGCCTATCCCCAAGTAATCGCCAAACCGCCAGTAATTCAGATTATGTCGGCAGCGCCTGCCCCTTTTTGCATACGCCGAGACTTCATACTGAGTATAGCCGCGATCGGCCAGAAAACCTTGCCCTTGGGTCTGCATGCGCCAAATGATTTCGTCGTCCGGCAACGACGGCGGCTGGTGATGAAAAAAAGTATTCGGCTCGATGGTGAGTTGGTAGAACGAGATGTGCGCGGGCGCCAGCTCCAGCGCGATGCGCAAATCGTTTAGACAGGCCGCCACATCCTGGCCCGGCAGGCCGAACATCAGATCGATGTTGAAATTATCGAAGCCGGCGCGATGCGCGGTCTCGGCCGCGCGGATTGCGTCGCGTCCATCGTGGATGCGTCCCAGCTGCTTAAGGCGCCCTTCATCGAAGCTCTGCGCGCCTATCGACAGCCGGTTCACACCCGCGGCGCGGAAGTCGGCAAATTTTTGTCCTTCAACCGAACCCGGATTGGCCTCGAGCGTAATCTCAGCATCGGGGTGCAATGCAAGCCGCGCGGAGATCTCCGTCAGCAGACGCCCGATGGTCTCTGCCGAGAATAAACTGGGTGTGCCGCCGCCGATGAATATGGCCTCCACGCGCCGCCTGCCCACGCGCGGGCGTTCGTGGTCCAGATCGGCGAGCAGCGCCTCGAGGTAGCGCGTTTCCGGGATCGCCTCGCGCAGCGCGTGGGAATTGAAATCGCAATACGGGCATTTGCGCGCACACCAGGGCAGGTGCACGTACAAGCTCAGCGGCGGCAGCATGGTAAACCGGAACGGCGATTGCGAAACGATGTCCAGCACGGCTAACAGGGGTTATACAGGGGTATTTCGCCGCATCAGGCGCGCAAGCCGGCGCAGCGCGCGCGCCCGATGGCTGATGCGGTTTTTTGTCTGGGATGGCAGCTCGGCGGATGGGCATTGGTGGCTTGGCACGTAAAAAAGCGGATCGTAGCCGAAGCCGTGCGCGCCGCGCGGCGCGTGGAGAATCTCTCCTTCCCACACGCCCTGGCCAATGATCGGTGCGGGATCTCGCGCGTGACGCAGATAGACCACCACGCACCGGAAACGCGCGCTACGCCGCGCGTCCGGAATTTCCTCAAGTGCGGCGAGCAAGCTTGCATTGTTGTCCGTGTCGCTGGCGTTGGGGCCGGCATAGCGCGCGGAGTGCACACCCGGCGCGCCGCCCAGGGCGTCGACTTCAAGTCCCGAGTCGTCGGCGATCGCAGCCAGTTCGGTATGGGCGCAAGCATGGCGTGCTTTAAGGATCGCGTTTTCGACGAATGTCAGCCCCGTTTCATCTGCCGCGGGCACAGCAAATGCCGACTGGTTGACAATCTCGCACGGCAGGCCTTCGAGCAGCGCCGCAAGCTCCTGGAGTTTCGCGCTGTTATTGCTGGCAAGCACGATGCGCTGCACGGGGATGGCGACCCTAGTCCTGCGCCAGCGCCTGGCGCTGCGCGTCCATGATCGCGGCGATGCCCGTGCTGGCCAGTTCCAGCATCGCGTGCAACTCGTCGGTTCTGAACGCGTGGCCTTCGGCGGTGCCCTGCAACTCGATGAACGCGCCCGCGTCATTCATCACCACGTTCAGATCGGTTTCGGCGGCGGAGTCCTCGGCGTAATCCAGATCCAGCACCGGCTGACCCTCGAAGATGCCCACCGAGACTGCCGCCACCATGCCGTATAGCGGGTTTTTCGCGATGCGCCGCCGCGCGGTCAGAGCGGTAATCGCATCGCACAAGGCCACGAACGCGCCACTGATGGCGGCTGTGCGCGTGCCGCCGTCGGCCTGGATGACGTCGCAGTCGACCACGATGCTGCGCTCGCTCAAGCCCTTGAGGTCGACCGCCGCGCGCAGCGCCCGCCCGATCAGGCGCTGTATCTCCTGCGTGCGCCCACTCTGCCGCCCCCGCGCCGCCTCGCGCGCCATGCGCTCGCCGGTGGAACGCGGTAACATTCCATATTCGGCGGTGACCCAGCCTTGCCCCGTGCCCTTGAGAAAGGCCGGGGCGCGCTCCTCCAAGGATGCGGTGCACAGCACTTTGGTGTCACCGGTCTCGACCAGAACAGCGCCCTCGGCATGCTTGGTGTAGTGCCGGTGAAAATGGATGGGGCGAAGCTCATCGCAGGCGCGGCCGCTGGGTCTCATACAATCTGCTCTGGGTTGAACAAACCGGCATTATAACCGCCACGCGGCTCGGGCGTCCGGCTCTGGCGCCCGGTTCCAATGACAGGAGGATTTATCGCGTGATCAGCAGCATGACGGGCTTCGCCCGCGGCGAATGGCAAGGCGAATCGGGCACGTTGACCTGCGAGCTGCGCGGCGTCAATCATCGCTATCTCGACATTACCCTGCGCCTGCCCGATGAACTGCGCGGGCTCGAAAACGCGTTGCGCGAGCAGGCGAGCCGCGTGCTGCGCCGGGGCAGGCTCGAATGTCAGCTGCGTTTTCAGCGCGCGGCAACGGCCGCCGACGCGGTGCATGTCAACGAAGCGCTGGCGCAGGCCGTAGTCGATGCCGCGCGCCGCGTCGAGTCGCTGATGAACAATGCTGCCCGCATGACGGCCATCGACGTGCTGCGCTGGCCCGGTGTGGTCTCCGAGCCGGAATACGATCTGCAACCGCTCCGGGCCGGGGTGATCGAAGTGTTCAACGCTGCGCTGGCCGAACTGGTCGAGTCCCGCGCGCGCGAGGGCGCCAGAATCAAGGAACTCATCAGCACGCGCTGCGCCGCGATCCGAGCGCTGGTCGCGCAGGTCCGGGTGCGCCGCCCGCAGGTGCTGAGCGCGATCCGCGCCAAGCTGCAAGCCCGTATCGCCGAACTCGATGTCAACGCCGATCCCGGTCGCCTGGAGCAGGAGCTGGCGTTCGCCGCGCAGAAGCTGGACGTCGATGAGGAACTGGATCGTCTGGACGGCCATCTGCAGGAAGTCGACGACGCCCTGGCGCGCGACGAGCCGGTCGGCCGGCGCCTGGATTTTCTCATGCAGGAGTTCAACCGCGAAGCCAACACCTTGAGCTCCAAGTCCGCCGACCTGGCCACCACGCAGGCGGCGGTCGAACTCAAGGTGCTCATCGAGCAGATGCGCGAGCACATTCAGAACGTAGAATGATTCGGCAAAATCGCCTCTTCCAACAATAAGACACAACAGAAATACGGTGGATCTGCCGCAACTTAACTGGATCGCCAACTTTATCAGGGGGATCGCGGACGACGTGCTGCGCGATCTGCACGTGCGCGGCAAGTACCGTGATACCTGCCATGACATTGGCATACATTTTTTGGTGGGCGCGCTGGCACTAGAAAACGAGGCCAAGGGTTTCTGGCGAAGATCATCGGCAAAGATGCGCCATGAATGGCAGTAGAACTGATCGCGAGAGCGCACGCGACCTTCTACGCAAAGCCGTCGGTTCTAAAGTTGCGGATTTCCGCGACGGCCAGTGGGAAGCCATCAATGTATTGGTCAACGATCGGAAGAAACTGCTAGTTGTCCAGCGCACCGGTTGGGGCAAAAGCTCCGTATATTTCGTGGCGACCCGCATCTTCCGTGATGGCGGCGCAGGGCCAACTCTGATCATCTCTCCGCTGTTAGCGCTGATGCGCAACCAAATGGACGCGGCTAAACGCTTGGGGATCCGAGCGCTGTCGATCAATTCAACTAACCGAGAACAGTGGCCAGACTTAATCGCGCGGATACGTGAAGATGAAGTCGATGCCCTGCTGATTTCCCCGGAACGGCTTGCGAACGACGCGTTTGTCGCAGATGTGATGCTGCCCGTGGCTAATCGCATCGGCTTGGTGGTAGTCGACGAGGCGCACTGCATCTCCGACTGGGGTCATGACTTCCGCCCTGATTACCGTCGTCTGCTCAGCGTATTGCAACACATGCCACCGAATATGCCGGTTCTCGGCACCACGGCGACCGCGAACAACCGGGTGCTGGACGACATACGCATGCAATTAGGTGACATCCAAGTCCAACGCGGTCCGCTCATGCGAGAAAGCGTCGCCCTGCAAACTATGCGCGTGCCCGACCAGTCTGCGCGTCTCGCTTGGCTGGCGGAACTGGTTCCCGGCTTGCCAGGAACAGGCATTATTTACACGCTCACCGTGCGCGATGCCGAGCAGGTCGCGGAGTGGCTCAATCGGAACGGCATTGAAGCCAGAGCATATTACGCGGATGCAAAGGATTCGAATTTCCCGGACTCCAATACGTACCGGCAACATCTCGAAGACAGGCTGCTCAACAATCGTATTAAGGCGTTGGTAGCGACCACTGCGCTTGGCATGGGCTACGACAAGCCGGACCTGGGATTCGTTGTCCACTACCAGGCGCCGGGTTCTATCGTCGCGTATTACCAGCAAGTGGGACGCGCCGGACGAGCGATCGATCGAGCGGTAGGCGTACTACTCGCAGGCCGCGAGGACGAGGATATACAGCAATATTTTCGGGCCGTTGCTTTTCCCGCCGAGGGACACGTCAGTGCCATTTTAGATGCGCTAGCGGAGAGTGATGGGCTGACCGCGAGGCAAATTGAGGAGGCCGTCAATCTGCGCGCGGGGCAGATCGAGAAGGTGCTTAAATTCCTCTCGATTGATAGTCCGGCGCCAATCATTAAGGATGGGAGCAAGTGGCGGCGGACCGCGGTAAGCTACCGCATGGACCATGCACGTATCGAACGTCTGACCCAGCAGCGAATAGTAGAATGGCAGGAGGTGCAGAGTTATATCAATACTCAGGAGTGCCTCATGACGTTTCTGGCGAGGGCTCTGGACGATAGAGAGGCGCGGCCATGCGGCAAGTGTGCGAATTGCCTCGGGCATCCGGTTGTAGGCGTTGACTATGCGCATGCCGGCGCGGTCGCGGCTGCTCGATATTTAAAGCACGCGGAGTTAGCTCTAGTGTGCAAGAAGCAAGTGGCAGCCAATGCGTTCAAGGAGTACGGCTTCCGCGGCAATCTTCCTGAAAGGATTCAGGCGGAGTCAGGCCGAATACTTTCTCGCTGGGGCGATGCCGGATGGGGGCAAGTAGTAAGAGACGATAAGCACGCTGGCCATTTCCGCGATGAATTGGCCGAGGCATTGGCTGAGATGATTCGCGACCGTTGGCGGCCAGCTCCGGTGCCGGATTTGGCGCAGCGAGTGGCGCGCAGCTTGAAGCTTTCCTTCGTGGCGGCCGTTGTCAAGGTGCGGACCAACGAGCCGCAAAAGCTGCAACAGAACCGCTATCATCAGTGTGTCAATCTCGATGGAGTCTTCAAAGTCACGGACGATGTTCTCGATGGGCCGGTCTTGCTGGTGGACGACGTCGTTGATTCCGCCTGGACCATGACGGTCGTCGCGGCTCTGCTGAGGCGAAGCGGCGCCGGGCTGGTCTGGCCGGTGGCGCTGGCGAGCACGAGCGCCGGTGATTGAAATGAGCGTAAGTCATCAAACCCAAGCCGTACTGCTGCTGACCGCGCATCTCGGCAAGCCGATGAAAGGCGGGCCGAAGCCGCTGTCACCCACCGAGTGGGGGCGCTTCGCTCACTGGCTTAAGGAGCGCGGTGTCCTGCCCGAGACGCTACTTCGACAGGATCCCGCCGATCTCGCGGTGCATTGCGCGGACAGCTCGATCACGGCGGAACGCCTGCAGTATCTAGTGGGCCGCGCGGCAGCGCTTGGCCTCGCAATGGAGAGATGGGAACGTGCAGGCATATGGGTGGTTACCCGCGCTGACCCGGAGTATCCCGCCCGCCTGAAAAAGCAACTCAAAACGGACTCGCCGCCAGTATTCTTCGGATGCGGTAATCGCCAATTACTGAACCGAGGCGGCGTCGCCGTAATTGGTTCGCGGGATGCGAGCGAGGCTGATCTCGCGTTCACCAACGAGATTGCGAAGGAAGTGGTTGTTCAAGGGGTTTCCATCGTCTCGGGCGGCGCTCGTGGTGTGGACGAGGCCGCGATGCTGGGCGCGCTGGAACATAACGGAACGGCAATTGGCGTGCTGGCTGATGGTCTGCTGCGGGCCGCGACCTCGGCTAAGTACCGCAAGGGCTTGGTGAGAAATAACCTGGTGCTGGTATCTCCCTTTAATCCCGACGCCAGTTTCCATGTCGGCAACGCGATGGCCCGTAACAAGTATGTCTATTGCCTGTCAGACGCGGCCATCGTGGTAGCGAGCGGCAATGGCAGAGGTGGCACCTGGAATGGTGCGATGGAAAACCTAAAGAAGAGCTGGGTGCCGCTTTGGGTGAAGCCACAACCCGACCAGACTTCCGGCAACGCGGCGCTTGTACGGCAAGGTGCCCGCTCGTTTCCCGAGGGAAGAATTGACATGACCTCCATGATAAGTGGACCGGCTGCAACGACGATTGCTGAGCCCGAAGAGGGCGCGGCCGTAGATGACACTCCAGCCGGCATTTTTGGCCATGACCAGGTGCGGCCCGGAATCTCAAAGGCTAACGCCACGACACAACCTCCCCAAACGTTCTACGACTATTTTCTTGAACGTCTAAAGAACGCCACCTGGGAAAACCCAATGACGGTAGAGGAATTGCGCGACCAATTTGATGTGAAGGAGGCGCAACTCAGGGCTTGGTTGAAGCGCGCCGCTGAAGACAGCAAAGTGCGGAAGTTCAACGGGCCAGTGCGATATCAATGGCGCGAACCCGATTCTGGACAAGGCTTGTTGTTCGGGGATATGACGCATGAGCGCTGAGCACTTACAAGGCTATTCAAGCAGGGTACGGACAATCAGTGTTTCCGGATTGTGGTAGCTATATCCATCTTGAATTTCCCCGTTCCGCCACCACTTTGCTGATCATGCTGACAGGCGCTTGAAATTGATCCAGGCGGCCACATATCAGCGGCATGTAAACAGATCATTGCATCGATGGAGGTGCACTATGTTAGCGACAATCAATCGTGACCCGTGGAATCTGGTCAGTCAGTGGCGGCGCGACATCGACCGCGTATTTGGCGCGTTGGACGACAGCGTAACGCCGTCCGGCGAGGTGACCGCGGCGGCGTGGGCGCCAGCGGTTGATATCAAGGAAGAGGATGGCGCGTATGTCCTGCACGCGGACGTGCCGGGTGTCGACCCCAAGGACATCGAGCTCGACATGGAAAACGGCGTACTTACCCTGCGCGGCGAGCGCAAGTCCGAGACCACTGAAGACAAGGACAATTACCGCCGCGTCGAGCGTGTGACCGGCCGTTTTTACCGCCGGTTCCTGCTGCCGGATACGGCCGATGCCGACAATATCTCGGCCAAGTCCGTGAACGGTGTGCTGGAAGTTCGCATTCCCAAACAGGCAAAGGTATTGCCGCGCCGCATCACGGTGAGCAGTTGAGCGGTGGCCGGCTGACGATTCGAGTCAAGCCTGTGAACTGATGTTGAGGCGCCGCGTTCATCGCGGCGCTGTTTTTTGAGAGCCCTTTTACGCGGACCCGCGGCCTATGCAGTACAAAGATTATTACAAGATCCTCGGTGTGGGTCGCGCCGCCGATGCCGATCAAATCAAGAAGAGCTACCGGCGTCTCGCGCGCAAATACCATCCCGATGTCAGCAAGGAGGCCAATGCGGAGGCGCGCTTCAAGGAGATTGGCGAGGCCTACGAGGTGCTGCGCGATCCGGAAAAGCGCAGTGCCTACGATCAACTCGGCGCCAACTGGCGGGCCGGGCAGGACTTCCGGCCGCCGCCGGGCTGGGAGGATTCCGCGCGCGGCTATACCACCGGCGGCTTCCGGTCCGGCCCGTCCGGCGGCGGGTTCAGCGAGTTTTTCGAGTCCCTGTTTGGCGGCGGCGGGTTTGGTCCGGCCACGCGGTCGCGCGGTTTCGAGACCCGCGGTTTCGAGGCCGCGGGTGCGGATCAGCAGGCCAGCCTGGAAATCACGCTCGAAGAAGCCTACCGCGGCGGGCGCAAGAGCCTGCGCTTCGAAAACGGCAAATCGCTGGACGTCAGGTTACCGGCCGGAGCTTTGCCCGGACAACGCATCCGCCTGGCCGGGCAAGGGAGTTCAGGGATGGGCGGCGGGCCGCCGGGCGATTTGTATCTGGACGTGCACATCGCGCCGCATGAATATTTCCGGCTGAACGGACGCGATGTGCTGCTGGACCTGCCGGTGACCCCGTGGGAGGCAGCGCTGGGCGCGACGGTTACGGTGCCGACTTTGGGCGGGCGCGTGGACATCAAGGTGCCCGCGGGTTCGCGCCCCGGGCGCAAGTTAAGGCTTAAAGGGCGCGGGCTGCCGGGCCGCACGCCCGGCGATCAGTTGGTGATTGTCCAGATTCACACGCCGCCGGCCGATACCGAGCGGGCGCGCGAGTTTTACCGGCGCATGGCCGAAGAACTGCCGTTTGATCCGAGGCCGCGCTTACGCTAGCACGAAGCGGGGTCCAGCATCAGCCCGAAAGCTGGAGCAGCCCGGCCCGGGCTCCTGGCGCGCCATGTGTGGCCCGCTGGAGGCGGCGCGCGTATCGCGGCGCTTCCTAACCACCGGTTACCGGCGGGAAAAAAGCGACCTCGTCGCCGTCCTTGACCGGATGCTCGAAACCGGCATATTCCATATTCACCGCCGCCAGCAGATTGGGCGCCGAGTCCGGACGATCCGCGACCGATGTCCAGCAGTCACCCACGGTCGCGACCGAGTCGGCATCCACGGTGTCGTGGTCACGGCCCAAGGTTTCGCGCAGGCTTGCAAAATATCGTATGGTGATCATCTTAACTTAGAGAGTCGGGTTCTGTTAGGCTCCGCGAGCAATCTTGATATGGGCAATCTTAACACTTGGGGGCGCGCTAATGACGAGGGGAAAACTGGGCATGAGTGAACTGACGCATTTCAACCGCCGCGGCGAAGCGCGCATGGTGGACGTGGGCGCCAAGGAGAGTACACACCGCATCGCGGTGGCCGAGGGCAGCATCGTGATGCGGCCGGAGACCCTGGAGCTGATCCAGGCCGGCGGACACAAGAAGGGCGATGTGCTGGCCATCGCGCGGGTGGCGGGCATCATGGGCGCCAAGCGCACCGCCGAGCTGGTGCCCTTGTGTCATCCCTTGAGCCTGACCGCCGTGGAAGTCGACCTCAAGCCGGTGCTCAGCCCTGCGGCGGTGCATTGCCGGGCGCGGGTGGAGACGCGCGGCCGCACGGGTGTGGAAATGGAAGCGCTGACCGCGGTGCAGGTGGCGTTGTTGACCGTGTACGATATGTGCAAGGCCGTGGACCGCGAGATGACCTTTCAGAATATCCGGCTGTTGCGCAAATCCGGCGGCAGATCCGGCGACTGGTCGCGCGAGTAGCCGGTGACCGCCCGCGGCACGTGACGCGACCGTCATCAACGGGGGAGAATTAGATGAAGTGGCTCAAACGTATTTTGATCGGCGTCGTCGTGCTGGTGCTGGTGTTCGTGATCGGCGCGGTGGCGCTGGTCGCGACGGTCGATCCCAATGATTACAAGCAGCGCATCGAGAGCGCCGCGAAGCAGGCCACCGGTCGCGAGCTGAGCTTGCAGGGCGACATCGAGCTGTCGTTTTTCCCGTGGCTGGGGTTGAAGCTGGGCGCAGCCAAGATCGGCAACGCCGAAGGCTTCGGCGACGAGCCTTTCGCGCAGGTGGACAACGTGGACGTGCGCGTGGCGTTGCTGCCGCTGCTGCGCGGCGAGGTGCGCGCGGATACGGTGCGGCTGGAAGGACTGGAGGCCAATCTTAGCCGTAACGCGAAAGGTGTGGGCAACTGGGAAGACCTGATGAAGCCGGGCAAGCCCGAAGCGCCGCGGAAGGAACCCGGTCAGCCTGGTGGCGGTGTGGCGCTGGAGCTGGGCGGCGTGGTGCTCAAGGATGCCGCGGTGCGCTGGCGGGATGCACAGGCCGGCACGGATGCGCGGATCGCGCCGATCAATCTCACCACCGGTGCGCTGGTGTTCGGCGAGCCGTTCGACATCGACCTCGATCTCAGGCTCAACAATGCCAAACCCGCTGTCACCGCCAACGTGAATTTAACGGGTGAGGCCACCGTCAATCCGGACACGCAGCGTTATGCGCTGGCCAATCTGCAGCTGAACGTCGGCGCCACTGGCGAAGGACTGTCCGAAGACGGCGTGGAGGCTACGCTGGAGACCGCGCTCGACGCCGATCTCGAAGCCGGCACGGCCACGGTAAAACCGCTGACCTTGGACGTCGCCGGTCTGCGCGTGGCGGGCCAGGTCAGCGCGAGCGGGCTGAATGCGAAGCAGCAGTTTGAAGGTGAACTGACGGCTGATGTCATCGACTCGCGCCAGTTGATGACGACCTTGGAGCAGCAACTGCCGGCGACGCAAGACCCCGAGGCTTTGGAGAACGCGAAGCTGAAGCTGGCGTTCGGCGCCGATCTCGGCGCCGGCACGGCCCAGGTGCAACCGTTGACCCTGGAGGTCGCCGGCCTGCGCCTGGCGGGACAAGTCAGCGCCAGCGGGTTGAACACCAAGCCGCAGTTTCAGGGCGAACTCAACAGCGATCCGTTCAGCCCGCGCCGGTTGATGACGTCGCTGGGGCAGCAACTCCCGTCCACGCAGGACCCCAAGGTACTGGAAAACGCGCGGCTAAAACTGGCGTTCAGCGGCACGGACGACAGCGCCAAGGTATCGACCCTGGACGCGCAGCTGGACGACACGCACCTGACCGGCCAGGGCGCGGTCGAGTCGTTCACCGATCCCAAGATCAGTTTCACGGCGGCGCTGGATGCGATCGATCTGGATCGCTACATGGCGCCCGCCGGCGAAGAGCCGGCGCCGCAAGGCGAGCCTAAACCGCCGGCCGAAAGCGATGACCTCAACTTGCCGGTCGAGGCACTGCGCGATCTGCACATGGACGGCCGTCTCACCGCGGACAAGCTCAAGGCGTCGAATCTCAATTTCACGAAGCTGCAGGCCACGATCACCGCGCGCGACGGCCTGATCAAGATCACACCGTTGGGCATGGATCTGTACGAAGGCGGTCTCAAAGGCAGCGCCACGATGGACGTGCGCGAGGACATCCCGAAGTTCGCATTTGAAAGCGTGCTGGACGGCTTGCAGGCGGGTGGGCTGGTGACGGCCCTGGCGGGCGACGAATACCTGTCCGGCACCACGCGCTTCACGATGAACGTGGAAACCCGCGGCCGGCGCATATCCATCCTGGAGCAGGCGCTGAACGGCAATCTGTCGTTCGACTTCAAGGAAGGCAGCATCTCGAACTCCGAGATCGCCGGGCGCGTCGCTAAGGTTATCGCGTTTTTCAAGGGGCAGCCGGGTGCCGCGACAGCGACGGAAACGCGCTTCACCAGCCTCACCGGCAGCGCCAATATCGTGCGCGGCGTGCTCTCCAACAATAATCTGTCGCTGGTGTCGCCGCAGATTCTGGCCAAGGGTCAGGGCACCGTTAACGTGCCGGCGTCCGTGGTCGATTACACCTTGAATATCGCGCTGAACGACGATGGCAAGCCGCGCGACAACCGCTTTGTCCCGCTGGATATAAGCGGCGCGTTTTCGGATTTGAATTACTCGCTGGCCTTGACCGACGCCGTGAAGGAACAGGCCCGCCAGGCCGTCAAGCAGGAGCTGCAAGAAAAGGAGCAGGAACTCAAAAAGGAGCTCGAAGGCAAGCAGCAGGATCTCAAGAAAGATCTCCAGGAAAAGCTTCAGCAGGAACTGCAGGACCGGTTCAGTTTTTAGCCAAAGCGGGCGTGACCGTCGGTGCGGATGATCGGGTTGCTTGGCGTACTGGCGCTGTTCGGTCTGGCGCCGCCGCTGTACGCGGGTGAGGTCGAAGCACTCGACGTTGACCACGAAGGCGACATTTATCACGTCATCATGATCTTCAACGTCGCGGCGTCCGTCGCGCGGGTGCGCGCGGTGTTGACCGATTACACGCATCTGTCTGCGCTCAGTGCGGCCATCGTTGAGAGCGACGTGCTGCCCGCCCCGAACGAAAATGCAACGCGCGTGCTCACGCGCACCAAAGACTGCATCCTGTTTCTCTGCGCCGACATCACCCGCGTGGACGACGTCACGCGCGACGCCGACGGCGGCTTTCGCGCGACCATCGTGCCGCGTTTGAGCGACATGAAATCCGGCCTCGCCCGCTGGCGGCTCCAGTCGCGGCAGGACACCACGCGCATCGCGTTCGAGGCGCGCATGGAGCCGGATTTCTGGATACCGCCGTTGATCGGGCCCGCGCTGATCAAGTACCGGTTGCGCGCGCATCTGCAGGAAACCGCCGTCAACCTCGAACGGCTGGCGGCGAGCCATTGACGGCCGCGAGCTTCAGCGAGCGCGTGCTCGCCTGGTACGACCGTCACGGGCGCAAATCCCTGCCCTGGCAGCGCCCGGCCACGCCGTACCGCGTGTGGGTGTCCGAGATCATGCTGCAGCAGACGCAGGTCGCCACGGTCATCCCGTATTTCGAGCGCTTCGTGGCGCACTTCCCGGGCGTCCGCGCACTGGCAAGCGCGAGGCTCGACGACGTTCTGCAGCACTGGGCTGGCCTGGGTTATTACGCGCGCGCCCGGAATCTGCATCTCGCCGCGTGTATCCTGCGCGATTCGCACGCGGGAGAGTTCCCGAGCGACATCGAGGCGATCGCCAGTTTGCCCGGCATCGGCCGCTCGACCGCGGGCGCAATTCTGGCGCTGTCGCGCGATCGGCCGCACGCGATTCTGGACGGCAACGTCAAGCGCGTACTGGCCCGCCATCGCGGCGTGGAAGGCTGGCCGGGTACATCGCACAATACCAGGCATCTGTGGCGGATCGCGGAGCAGCTGATGCCCACGCGGCGCTGTGCCGACCACACGCAGGCGATGATGGATCTGGGTGCGCTGGTGTGCGTGCGGCGTCATCCGCGCTGCGCCGAGTGTCCAGTTCGAACCGACTGCGTGGCGTATCGGTCGGGTCGCCAGCACGCACTACCCGCGCCGCGCGCGCGCAAAGCATTACCAGTGCGCGAAACCATGATGGTCATGGCGCGTACATCGAATGGCGACGTGTTGCTGGAGCGTCGGCCGCCGGTCGGCGTGTGGGGCGGTCTATTGAGCTTTCCGGAGGTGCGCGACGAACAGGCATGCGCGGCGCTGTGCGAGCGCGTGTTCGGCGCGGCGCCCGAGAAAATGATCCGCTGGCCCGTGGTGCGTCAGACGTTCACCCATTTCCGTTTGGACATCACGCCTGTGGAAGTCATAATCGATCACGGCGGGAGAATCATCAGCGATGATACGCGCTGGGTTTGGTACAATGCCGCTTCTCCGCAAGGCGGTCTGGCCGCGCCGGTAAAGCAACTGATCGAACGTTTGATCACAACACACGAAGGAGTTACCGATGGCCCGCACAGTGCAGTGCGCAAAGCTGGGTAAAGAGGCGGAAGGTCTGGATTATCAGACCTATCCCGGCGAGCTCGGCAAGCGAATCTACGAGCAGGTTTCGAAGCAGGCGTGGCAGCAGTGGCTTGGCCATCAGACCACGCTGATCAACGAGTATCGACTGACACCCATGGACCCCGCCTCCCGCAAATTTCTGGAGGAGGAAATGCAAAAGTTCTTCTTCGGTGAGGGCTCGCGCGCGCCGGAGGGCTACAAGCCCAAAGATGAAGAATAAGCTGCCAGCCAGTCCCGTCCCCCGCGCACCCATGGTGTTCGCTTGACGCAATGCCGGCCAGTCGCTTTAATACCTCGGCGAGCAACAGGTGGTAAGTCCCGCACTCCGAAGGTGTCATTCTGAGGCCGAAGGCCGAAGAATCTAGGGATGTTTCGACTGGGCCTTAGCAAGGCGCGGTCGCATCTCCATGGAAGGCATGCATTAGATACAAACAAGGCCAGGTAGCTCAGTTGGGCGAGCCGGATAAAGAAGAATGACATTTAACATGTCATTTTCCCGGCGAGCGGCACGCCAAGGACGGCGTGGCTGGAGTGTAGCCAGGCATTGTTGTTCCGCCACGGATGGCAGAGCCAGCCTTACAAAGGCCAGGTAGCTCAGTTGGTAGAGCAGCGGACTGAAAATCCGCGTGTCGGCAGTTCGATTCTGTCCCTGGCCACCAAAAATCAACAACTTAGCTAATAATCTATTGCTCATGCCAAGATATGGAAGCAACAAGTAACCATTCAGATCTCTGAAGCGTCACTAGTTCGTAATCAGTAGGTCGGAGGTTAGATTCCTCGCCGGCACCAAAAATCAACAAGTTGTCAAACAGGTAAGAAATTAGTCGGAGCTGGTGCTACCCAGGTACTACGTTCTCGGCGAGATAGATCTTCGCCGGTAAGAGAATTTGCAATCACCCGGTCGCGGGTTCGAATCCTGTCGCCAGCTCCATTCAATCAATAAGTTATAAAAATATGCATTGCGGTCACAGATTGATGTAGACACTATGTAGACGCCTGCGAACGAGGGGCCGGCGTAGTCACAATGACTCTTCTAATCGGAATTAAACACGCGGGCGAAAAACCAACGATGGCCAGAATAAATCGTCTAGGGAGCGTGATTGCCTCGTGCCGAGGCTGTGACGGCTCCACCAGCACTTATGAATATTCGCATCAGGGCGCGGGCCTAGGAGCGATAACCGTTCAGGTCCCGGCACCGTACCGGCGCTACGATGAGGAAGTCGATGCCCAATTCAGACTCTTTCGATGCGCCGGCTGTGGAATGGGTGGCCTGGCATACATCCGGATGTCTAAATTGCGGGCCAACTATCCTGCCGATATTGACAAGCTTGGCTGGTTCATGCCGGAAGCGAAGCAGCGCCTGTCGCTGCCCGATGAGGTACCAGAGGGGATTAAGAAGGAATTTCGCGAGGCTGAACTATGTCTGGAGA
The DNA here is from genome assembly GCA_050740315.1 of Gammaproteobacteria bacterium. Lineage (GTDB taxonomy): Bacteria > Pseudomonadota > Gammaproteobacteria > JACCYU01 > JACCYU01 > JACCYU01. The sequence continues at coordinate 50,024 of JBOIDC010000016.1, forward strand.
GCGGAGCGATCCGTGCCGCAGCAGGCATGTTAAGGTCTGTCTTGGACAAAACGCTTCGCACCAACGGTTATAAGACAAACCGCTGCGCATCTCTCTCGCAGCAGATCGATGAATCCGCACAGGATGGAATAATAACGGCGGCTCGCCAGCGCCGCGCCCATGAGGAGATACGCGTGTTAGGCAACGACGATGTGCTTCATGACGACTGGCGCGAGATACCTGAAGAAGACGTTGAAGCGGCGAGGCATTATGCGCAAAGGATTTTAGAAGATTTTTATGACGATCGGAGCTCGGTGGAGAAGATTCTGCTCGCGGCCGGAAGATTATCAGTCGAGGACAGGGACGACCAAGCAGAGAAGCCGTAGCCCTGCTTCGTAATCAGTAGGTCGGAGGTTCGATTCCTCTCGCCGGCAGCATAAATCAAAGAGTTGCATGCACTTTAAAATCAACTGGCTTCTGGTGCTACGGTGGTGCTACCCGCCGCCCGGGTGGCGGATCGTTGGTTTCGAAGAAATTCACCGGCTCAAGCGTGCACCCTACTGTACGTCATATGAGGGAGACCGTGCTTTCCGAACTGACGGCAAAAGGTATAAGCACCCCATCGACGAGGCTCAGGATGCCGAGGCGCGGCTGTTGCAGCTTGCCAGCCCTGCCTTCGATGAGTTCTTGGTGCTGCGCTTCGAAGCGCTCAACGAGCCGCCCTTTACCTTCTCCTGGACGAACGAAAGAGCGACCCTGCTGGATTATGGCGCTATCCTGGCGCGTGCCAGTCAGCAGTACGAGGTGCGCGCCTAGCAAAACGGCACTCTATGGATCTCGGGCCGCGCGTCCATAGAGCATTGCCGCGGTTTTCTAGGCCGACCAAACCACTAGCGCCCCCTCAAGTCCACCACTTTATCCAGTGCGAACGGTCATCCACTCGGGCAGTTTTATATCCGAGGCAGTTCGTGAGAGCGCTTAGGAAAGCCGATATGGCAGCGGGCAAGGCGGCTCCACCTGTTCCTGCGGCAGCAACGAGGGCTGCTAGCAACGCGACGATTGCTGACTCGTTCAGGCATCGATGGATTTCTTCTTGATCCGGGCCCTCCACCGTTAAAACGAGCGTGTGGCGGAGCTTTTTCATCTCGAAACTGATACGAGGGGGCCAGCCCCTTCCTCTTGTACCTCCAGTCGGTTGAATACTGTCGTCGTAAGTCACCAGCTCTCGTTCAACTATTACATTTGTCCTAGTGAGAGGTTGCACGCGCTTAATCACAGCATGGAAGGGAATAGTTTTAGACGGTTTAGAGGCGAGACCCGACTCAATTTGATTTGTTTCTGCGCGAATCCTTACGCCCCTAACCCATTCCTGCTTGGGGAAAACCCCCATTGCTGCTACAGGAAGGACGACCTCCGCGACTATGCCTGACGGTGGATCCCCTATTAGATCGAAATCCCAAATCCCATCAGATGGTGGAGTAGCGTAGAAATGAGGAGAAAACCTTATGTCGGTCCACCCACTTGTATCCACAGTTCCAGTTGCAGAGATCACCAAAATATCCCCGAGCGGCGTAGCGTGGGTAAAGGCCTCGGCTGTATCAACGGTCACAACTTTTGTCACGTCTCCTCCCATATCGTAAAGTCAGATCGACCGGCGTGAACACGCCGCACACGAAGTATGAATATAACACCCCGCGCCCGACGGACACAGCCCGCGTTTGACGGTACCGCCCGCGGGAGGAAAGAAGATTCAGCTTATGCAGATTATTGAGTGGCGCGCAGAAGCGGCTATGCAATCGCTCATTATTGAGGAGAGCGGGACGGCTAATACTTCACGCTTCCACAAAATTTCTCTCAGAGTAATTCGCCAAATGCTTCATGTAAAAGTTCTGATGAGCGAGCCATACGGGCTGTGGGGATGTTCAAGTGATGGGTGGCGTGATGGGTCGCGCGACTCCGTACAGTTATTGACAGAACTCCAAAGAAAAACTGCGGGACACCTGGGACAGCTGGGACACCTTCGAGTTATTCAACGACTTATGGCGCATCCGCCGTCCCACGACTGGACCATCGATTTATCGACTGGGACAGCGTGTCCCACTGAATAACTCGCTGGGACACAGCGGGACACCTAGAAGGCTCTCAAGTGGTTGATCGGCTTGCTAGTGTCCCAGCTGTCCCGCTGTCCCAACAGTTCCTGTTCAAAAAAGATCCTTCCGCGAAGTCGTGCTCCAGAATAGCGCTTCTAACCGCGTACAGGCGCATACGCTTGTTCTGCCCGTCGATGGCGACCATGTGCTTGGATGTGAGGCGGCTACCATCGTTCTTGAACACGAGGCCAAGAGCATTTAACTCTTGCGCCACTACCTTATGATCACACCCGCTGCAGGCATCACGGAAGCCGTCCGACGTAAAGAGGTAAAGGCTTTGCTGTCTATCCGTGTAACCCACTAGGCTCCTGATAGGAATGCTGTTACATGCGTCCCCGCAGGCACGGCGAAACCGCGCTTCGTTACATGGCTGGGCCCGGAAAATTTTATTAAAAAATTTTCAAAAATCCGCTTATTAGCGGTTACGGGGAGCGTAGTCTTTCAGTGCCGGTGCACGCCATGGCTACGCCATTACGGTTTTCCCGCACCACGCCCCCACATGATTGTTTGTTATGCTCGCTGAGCGGTAAGCTGCAACTCGTACCAAGCCGTCGAAGGTGTGCAGCGATGTTGTCGGCCATATGGACCAGCAAGTGGTCTCCCCTCAACCCGGACCCCTATCCGATGCTCAAAGGCGCGATAACCGGCTTGGGCTTCGGCGGGATCATTGTGGCTGTACTCGTGGCTTCATTGTCCGTCGAGGAAATAAGTGCTGAGCAATACGCGTGGGTCACCGCGCAGGTGAAGTCACAGCCCGAGATCCGGGATCAAGTATCAGCGTATCTTGCCGAGGACGGCCGCATCACTCGCGGCGAGCTGTGGGCGTTGAAAAAGCAGACTGAACCCCAAGCGACTGAGGAAGCCCGCGCTGCGCTGGATAGACAGCTTTCGAAGGATCGGGGGCCCTCAAAAAGTCAAACGGACCGCGAACAAGTCGAGCGGACAGAGAATCAGCGATAACTTGCTGCACTAGAGCCAGCAGTCCGCCTGCCGTTGTGGGCGATTGCTGCTATTCCGCCCCGCCGTCATTGTGAGGACAGTAATCCTCAATTCTCTTGAGCACTTCGCTTATCATGCTGCCGCGCCTCGGTGTCTAGCAGGCGGTACTCGATGGGATGGAATAGCGTGCTGATAACCGAGTGTTCGAGCCAGTAGTCGCGCCGTTCCACCGGCTCCAGCCACACCCGCATGTAGCGGGCTTCGTCCCCGTCTTGCGCGCGCACTTCCACCGGACGCCACGCGTACCAAGGGCGCCACGTCTTCGTAAGGCCGCGGGCGCGTGCCAGCCATTGGGCGACAGATGATAAAAGTGGTCTGTAACGCATTTTGCTTTCCTCCGTGCTCGCGCGTACGTGTACACCTGCCTTTGGCCGCTCAGCCCAGTAAGTGGCCGCTGGCGGATGGCCGCGGGGCACGTCGATAGCCTCCGTTGACGTTGGATGTTAATGAAGTTTTACCAGCCATGCAGAAGAAATACCATTATCGATTGCGCATTCTACGACGGCCTGTTCTGGCTGGCGTGTCGCCAGAACCCTTGATAAAAAGGTGGAGGGAACATTGTGAGCATTGCCGCCAATTGGGATCGCAGGTTCTTTCCTTTCACCAATGAGACACTAAGGCCAGCAGGTGCCGGGGCCGCTAATGGAGGCGAGTCGATAGGTCGCTCAATTATTCACGTGGCTCAGCTCGCACCAGCCTGTACCCATCATACTCACGATGAAACTCAACGACCCACCCAGGATGGTTGCCGGCCGCGGCTTTTGCTGCCGCTCTTGAGTGATATATGGTTGACGCGTATGAAGTATCTCGCGCAATGATCCGGGGGTCGGCGCTGGCTGCGTCGATACCCTCAGCCGCAGCGTTGAGCCCTACTATAGCCTGGTGACCTTCGATTGGCTTTGAGAATGGAAGGTCCTTGTAAGTGCCATCACCGTCGATAGTGGCATCGACAGCTAGGTGCCACGCGATACCCGCTGACACATACCGCGTGAATGTATCGGCAACGCCGCTACTCCCAGTCGCAAGCGCGTCCCACACCTTGTCGTGATCAGCGGGCAGATTGGCATGGATCACCTGGATAAGGCCAAGCGCCAATACTGCGATTGTTTCGACTGCTGCGCCGGCAATTATTGAATGCGTAAAAATTGAGCGATGGGCCCCGAGGCCGAAAGCGAGATCCTGGTCAGGAATCCCACCATCGCCGTCAAGCCCGCCAGAGCCCAGATAGAAGCTCAGCGCACCCAAAACTAGGTGCGGACCCATCTCGCGGGGATTCTCTAGCACGGCAGCTAACAGATTCAGCCCGCTTGCAGCCGTGTTCCTGATAGCAATTCTCGCAGCCGAGCGGCGTTGCGAGAGGTGCTGCCATCCCTTGTCTTGACGGCGAGCCCTATACGCCATCATGGCCTCGCTTCCGGCAAACTTGCCTAAGGCGGCAACCCCAGCATATAGCCCTTTGCAACGACGCCCGAAGGCGTTGCCAAAAGTCCGTAACGAGCGTAGTAGGCAAGGGCGAAGTTCGGAGCTAGGAGTATGTTGTACTCCATAGCTGATCTCGAATAACAGCCGTTCAGACCTGCTCCCGCCGTATCCGTCCCCACCTGCTAAAGCGTACCCCCTTATCACCTGCGTCCCTACTCCCTGTGCAGACATTGACTTTATCGCAAACGATGATCTTCATTGGGCCGATCGAGAACATGGAAATGGACACGCGCCACATTCTGTCTCAAGAGGAGGACAAGGATACGTCTAGGGCCGACACCCATTCTTGCGTTAAACCGAGGCTTGCCGCCAAGAGAAGCAACCCTCTTGCCGAGAAGCCGCGCCGCCCTGTACGCTTACCTTTCCGCACTACCATGGGAGACTCGCGCCATGCCCTTCGACACCGAAACGCATCCCGGCGTGCGCGCCGATGCGCCGCTTCAGTCGCGCGGCTTCGTACTCAATCACACCATGCTGCGCGTCAAGGACCCGACCCTCTCGCTCGACTTCTACACGCGTGTGATGGGCATGCGCGTGCTGCGCAAGCTCGACTTCCCAGAGATGAAGTTCTCGCTGTACTTCCTGCACCAGCCGGCCGAAGGCGAGGCCGCACCGCCTGACGACATCGGCGAGCGCACCGCATGGACGTTCGGCCAGCGCAGCATTCTCGAGCTGACGCACAACTGGGGCACCGAAAGCGACGCCGACGCTAAATACCACGACGGAAACGCGCAGCCGTAAGGCTTCGGCCACATCTGCTTCTCCGTGCCCGACCTAAAAGCGGCGGTCAAGTGGTTCGACGAGAACAGCGTGCCGTATGTGAAGCGGCCCGAGCAGGGCAAGATGAGGGATGTCGCCTTCATCAAGGACCCGGACGGCTACTGGATCGAGATTTTGGAGCCGGGGCGGCTGAAGAACCTCGGGCGCTGAGCATTACCGGCGTCGCCCCTGCGTAGACCCCAAACGAGCGGATCGCGGAGCCACTCGTGGGCTTGGGAGGGCGAAGTGTCTCGCCCTATACGCCTTCTTTTGCTGGCGTGACAGTTGACCTCTCCCACCCGGGTCGTGGCGGCGCAAGATGATGCACGACCAGGAGGTATATAACACTCAGAAGATGATCGAGCGCAAGAATAGGGCGCCCTGGATGCGTCTCGCGAAGCCAACTGAACTAACCACGTACCGATTGCCAACATGCCGGAAGATTATGTTAAATATAGGATGCACCGTTCGTAATCGCCGGTGCGGCATTGTTT